>NZ_JAFMPQ010000009.1 GCF_020667845.1 Cognatishimia sp. F0-27 | reverse complement strand
CCCGGCTCCCGGCTCCCGGCTCCCGGCTCCCGGCTCCCGGCTCCCGGCTCCCGGCTCCCGGCTCCCGGCTCCCGGCTCCCGGCTCCCGGCTCCCGAACGCGACACCATCTGTCGCTTCTATGCAAGTGCCTGGGCGGGAACTCTTTCCAAATACGCTCAAAGACCGCGACCCGCTGGGCGCCTCAGGAATCGGAAAGGTCCAACTCATGACGCAACACACCCGCGTGTGCGTGATCGGCGGCGGCGTTGTCGGCGCCTCCGTTCTGTATCATCTGACAAAGCTCGGCTGGTCCGACGTGCTGCTCGTCGAGCGCTCCGAACTCACGTCGGGCAGCACCTGGCACGCGGCGGGCGGGTTTCACACACTCAACGGCGACACCAACATGGCCGCGCTGCAAGGCTATACGATCCGGCTCTACCGCGAACTCGAAGCGCTCACGGGCCTGTCTTGCGGGCTGCACCATGTGGGCGGCATCACGCTGGCCGACAACGCGGACCGTTTCGACATGCTGCTCGCAGAGCGCGCCAAGCATCGCTACATGGGCCTGGAGACCGAGATCGTCACGCCGGACGAGATCCGCCAACTTGCCCCCATCGTGAACACCGACGGCATCCTCGGCGCGCTCTATGATCCGCTCGACGGCCATCTCGACCCGTCCGGCACCACCCACGCCTATGCCAAGGCCGCGCGCATGGGCGGCGCCACGATCCAGACCCATACGATGGTGACCGCCACCACCCAACGCCCCGACGGCAGCTGGGACATCGAGACCGACAAGGGGCCAATCCACGCCGAACACATCGTCAATGCGGGTGGGCTCTGGGCGCGCGAAGTGGGCGCGATGGCCGGCCTGTCCCTGCCCCTGCACCCGATGGAGCACCAGTATATCGTCACCGACGAGATCGCGGAAATCTACGAGAGAGATACCGAACACCCCCATGTGATGGATCCGGCGGGCGAAAGCTACCTGCGTCAGGAAGGACGCGGGCTCTGCATCGGGTTCTACGAACAACCCTGCCGCCCATGGGCCGTCGACGGCACGCCCTGGAGTTTTGGTCACGAACTCTTGCCGGATGATTTCGACAAGATCGAGGACAGCATCGCCTTTGCCTATCGCCGCTTCCCCGTGCTCGAGCGCGCCGGCGTCAAATCGGTGATCCACGGCCCCTTCACATTTGCCCCCGACGGCAACCCGCTGGTTGGACCGATCCCGGGTTTGCGCAACTATTGGTCCGCTTGTGGTGTGATGGCCGGGTTCAGCCAAGGCGGCGGCGTGGGGCTGATGCTCGCGCAATGGATGACCACGGGCGAGACGGAGCGCGACCCGGCTGCGATGGACGTCGCCCGCTACGGCGATTGGGCGACGCCCGGCTACACGCTGCCCAAGGTCATCGAGAACTACCAGACGCGGTTCTCCGTGGCCTACCCCAACGAGGAACTGCCCGCCGCGCGCCCGCATCGCACCACGCCGATGTATGATATCTTCGCCGGGCTCGGCGCGGTCTTTGGTCAGCAATACGGGCTGGAAGTGCCAAATTACTTTGCGACCGGCGATGAGCCGACCTACGAAACCCCGTCCTTTCGCCGCTCCGATGCCTTTGCCGCAACCGCCCGGGAAGTGGCCGCCGTGCGCGACGGCGTCGGCATCAACGAGGTGCACAATTTCGGGAAATACCGGGTGACAGGCCCTGGCGCGCGCGACTGGCTCGACCGGATCATGGCCGGGCGCATTCCCTTGCCCGGACGGCTCGCGCTGAACCCGATGCTGGCGCCGTCGGGGCGGATCATGGGGGATTTCACTGTTTCCTGTCTCGACGAGACCACCTTCCACCTCACCGCAAGCTATGGCGCGCAAGCCATGCACATGCGCTGGTTCGACAGCTTTGCCGAGCCCGGTATTCGGGTAGAGAATATCTCCGATCGCCTGACCGGGTTCCAGATTGCCGGGCCCCGTGCCCGGGAAGTGCTCGCGGCGGCGACCCGCGAGACGGTCACCGACATGCGTTTCATGGATGTGCGCCGTGTGATCGTCGGCATGACGGACTGCGTCGTGCAACGGGTGAGCTATACCGGCGATCTGGGCTTCGAGATTTTCTGTGATCCTATGGGACAGCGCCAACTCTGGCAGGCGCTGATGGAGGCCGGTGCAGGTCACGGACTGACCCCGTTTGGCATGCGCGCGATGATGTCACTCCGGCTGGACAAGGGGTTCGGATCCTGGGGCAGCGAGTATTCGCCCGATTATACCGCCGCAGAAACCGGGCTCGATCGCTTCATTGCGTGGCAAAAGCCGACCGATTTCGTTGGCCGCAACGCAGCCGAGACCGAACGGCTCGCGCCACCGGCTCGCAGTCTTGCGGTTTTTGCGGTCGACTCACCGGATGCCGACGTGCATGGCTACGAGCCGGTCTGGATAGACGGTCGGGTGCAAGGGTTCTGCACGTCCGGCGGATACGCCCATCACAGCAAGACCTCCGTGGCGCTCGCCCTGATCCCCCGCTCTCTGGATCAAAGCGGGCTGGAGGTCGAGATCGAGATCCTCGGAGCGATGCGACGAGCGAGACGGCTGGATGGGCCGCTCTTCGATCCGAAAGGCACGCGCATGCGCGGATAGTCGGGCCTGCTCATCCACCCCGCCAAACGGGCTGGCCTCGCGAGGGCCTGCGCAGCTGCGCCCTTGCATCCGCGCGCGCTTTGCTACAATCTGAACAAGCGTTCAATTCGAAGTGTTCGGGAGGCCGCCCATGGATTTCGCCCTCAGTGAGGAACAAACCGCCATTTTCGATATGGCCCACGCCTTCGGGCAGGAGCATATCGCACCGCATGCCCGGCAATGGGAAGCGGATGGCACAATCCCCAAGGCACTCTGGCCGGAATTGGCCGCGCTTGGCTTCGGCGGGCTCTACGTGTCCGAGGAATCGGGCGGCTCGGGCTTGTCACGCCTGGACGCGACATTGGTCTTCGAGGCGCTCTCCATGGCTTGCCCTTCTGTGGCCGCCTTCCTGTCGATCCACAACATGTGTGCCAAGATGATCGACAGCTTCGGCTCTGACGCGCTCAAATCGGCGTGGCTGCCCCGGGTGCTGACAATGGAAACGGTGCTGAGCTATTGCCTGACCGAGCCCGGCTCCGGTTCCGACGCCGCCGCATTGAAAACCCGTGCACAAAAAACCAATGAAGGATACCGCCTCACCGGAACCAAGGCGTTCATCTCCGGTGGCGGCTATTCGGATGCTTATGTCGTGATGTGCCGCACTGGCGAGGACGGGCCGCGCGGTATCTCGACCGTGATCGTCGAGGACGGCGCGGACGGGCTGAGCTTTGGCGGGCTGGAAGACAAGATGGGCTGGCGTTCCCAGCCCACCGCTCAGGTGCAGTTCGACAATTGCCTGACCGCGCTGGAAAACCGCATCGGTGACGAGGGCGCTGGATTCAAATATGCGATGGCCGGGCTCGATGGCGGTCGCCTCAATATCGCGGCCTGCTCGCTCGGCGCCGCGCAATCCGGGCTCGACGCAACGTTGCGCTACATGGCGGAACGTCAGGCTTTCGGCAAATCCATCGACCAGTTCCAGGCGCTCCAGTTCCGCCTCGCCGATATGGAAATCGAGTTGCAGGCCGCCCGCACCTTCTTGCGGCAGGCCGCATGGAAACTCGACACCGGCGCACCGGATGCCACGAAATTCTGCGCCATGGCCAAGAAATTCGTGACCGAAGCCGGCTCCCGCGTGGTCGATCAATGCCTGCAACTGCATGGCGGCTATGGTTATCTCGCCGACTATGGCATCGAGAAGCTGGTCCGCGACCTGCGCGTGCACCAGATCCTCGAAGGCACAAACGAGATCATGCGCCTGATCGTCGCGCGCCAGATGCTGGCCCGCTGACCAGCGCGCGCCACGCGGCCAGTTAAGGTGACGCGAAACCGGTGACACCGCCTGAAAGGCATCAAGACCAACGACCGACGCCAAACGGCCCCGTCGCGTGCTTCTTTGGGCCTCAAATATCCCGGGGAGCGGGAGGGGCTGGCCCCTCGCCCCCGCAACGAAAAGACAGCGCCATGACAGCACACACAGACATCGACATCCGCATCGAGGGCAAGGCAGGCCGCATCACGCTCACGCGGCCCAAAGCGCTCAATGCGCTCACCTACGAGATGTGCCGCGCCATTGATCGCGCGCTGAAATCCTGGGCCGGGGATCCCACTGTGGCGCTTGTGATCATCGATGCCGCGGGGGACAAGGCGTTTTGCGCCGGCGGAGACATCGCCGAGATGTACGCCACGGGCAAAGCGGGCGATTTCGACTACGGCCGCCGATTCTGGCGCGACGAATACCGCATGAACGCCCGGCTTGCCGAATACCCGAAACCCGTCCTCGCGTTCATGCAGGGCTTCACCATGGGCGGCGGGGTCGGTCTGGCCGGCCATGTGTCCCACCGCATCGTGGGCGACAGCTCCAAGGTCTCCATGCCCGAATGCACCATCGGCTTTGTGCCCGACGTCGGCGGGAGCTTCCTTCTCGCGCGGGCGCCGGGTCGCCTCGGCGAGTATCTCGGGCTGACAGCGGCGCGGATGCTGGGCGCAGACGCGATCCACGCGGGATTTGCCGATCATTTCATCCCGGAATCCCAGTGGCCCGGGCTGATCGGCCAATTGTGCGACAGCGGTTCGCCGGATGGTGTGCTGCAAGCGGCAAAGACCCCTCCCGCCTCGGAACTGGCCGATCTCCAGCCCCGGATCGACGCGCTGTTCTCGGCACAGGATCTGACCTCGCTGCGCAACGCGCTGGCCGCAGATGACAGCGCCTTTGCCCGCGACGTCGAAACGGCCCTCGCCCGCGCAGCCCCCCTCTCCGCGGCCACCACGATCGAAATGATCCAGCGGCTGCGCGGCCCGTCACTGACGATCCGCCGCGCCCTCGAACTTGAATATCGCGTCGCGCACAGGATCATGGAACAAGGGGACTTTCTCGAAGGGATCCGCGCCGCCATCATCGACAAGGACCGCGATCCAAAATGGCGTTTTGCAGACAGCGCGGTGCCTGCCGTGGCGGTTTCCGCGCTTCTTCGGCCGCTTGGTCGTGACACACTGGATTTCAGGGAGGACAGCATGCAGATCGCCTTTATCGGACTGGGCAACATGGGCGCGCCCATGGCGGCCAATCTCGCCGCCGCCGGACATGATGTGACGGGGTTCGACACCGCCGGGACATCCGCCGACGGGGTCACCATGGCCGCAAGCGCCAAGGAAGCGGTGAAGGACGCGGATGTGGTGATCACCATGCTGCCCAATGGCGGCATTTTGCGCGCCGTCGCCGACGACATTATCCCTGCCATGGCCGCGGGCGCGGTGCTTCTGGATTGCTCGACCGTGGATGTGGCGTCAGCCCGCGCGGTGGCCGATCAGGCCGCGCAGGCCGGGCTCGGTGCGCTGGATGCGCCGGTGTCGGGCGGCATAGGCGGCGCACAGGCCGGCACGCTGACCTTCATGGTCGGCGGGTCACCGGACGCGTTTGAAAAGGCCCGCCCGCTCTTTGACATCATGGGACAGAAAGCGGTCCATTGCGGCCCCTCCGGCAATGGCCAGGCCGCCAAGATCTGCAACAACATGATCCTCGGCGCGACCATGATCGTCACCTGCGAAGCGTTCAGCCTCGCGGACAAGCTGGGCCTGTCGCGGGAAGCTATGTTTGACGTGGTGTCCACCTCTTCCGGCTATTCCTGGTCGATGAACGCCTATTGCCCGGCGCCCGGTGTCGGACCCACTTCACCCGCGGACAACGGCTACACGCCCGGATTCGCGGCCGATCTGATGCTGAAGGACCTCCGTCTTGCACAGCAGGCAGCGGAGTCGGTGGATGCGGATACCCCGATCGGCGAGGCCGCAACCGAGCTGTACCGTCGCTTTGTCGAAGAAGAAGACGGCGCCGGTCGCGATTTCTCCGCCATGCTGCCCCGGTTCGAAACCCGCGGACGGTCCTGACGTCAGTGACTTGACCGGTCTTGACGTGTCACCCCTTGGACCATCTTGACGTGGATCATGGTCAAAAGGCGAGAACGGGGTAAGGTCTTGCAGATGGTATCTCCCAGGAGGGTTGAGAAATGCTCAAGAAAAATGTCGGAACAATCGACCGCGCGCTGCGCATCATCATCGGACTTGCGCTTCTGGCCGGGTTCTTCCTGAACGCAGACGCAGCCTATCGCTGGCTGTATCTGCTTGGGGTCGTGCCGCTGGCCACCGGCTTGATCGGATCCTGCCCGCCCTATGCCCTGCTCGGCATCAACACCTGCAAGACCAAAAGCTGATACCGGCAGAAAGGCGGCTCGGGCGTTGGCGGCATCCCGCCAACACCGCAGGGTGCGCTATTCCGCGGCAACTTTCTTCGGGGCGAGCATCGGTTTGAGATAGCGGCCGGTATGCGAGGCCGCCACGTCGGCCACCGTTTCCGGCGTGCCGCATGCCACGATCTCCCCGCCGCCATCGCCGCCTTCCGGACCGATATCGATGATCCAGTCGGCGGTTTTCACGACGTCGAGATTGTGCTCGATCACGACAACGGTGTTGCCCTGATCCACAAGTTCGTGCAGCACCTCGAGAAGCTTGCGGACGTCCTCGAAATGCAGGCCCGTCGTCGGCTCGTCCAGAATATAGAGCGTCCGGCCGGTCGAGCGTTTCGCCAATTCCTTGGACAGCTTGACGCGCTGCGCTTCCCCGCCCGACAGGGTCGTGGCCTGCTGTCCGACCCGGATATAGCCCAGCCCCACGCGACACAGCGCGTCCATCTTTTCGCGGATCGACGGCACCGCCTTGAAAAACTCCTGCGCATCTTCAACTGTCATGTCAAGAACGTCGGCTATGCTCTTGCCTTTGAAGAGAATTTCCAGAGTCTCGCGATTGTAGCGCGCGCCCTTGCAGGTTTCGCAGGTGACATAGACATCAGGCAGGAAATGCATCTCGATCTTGATGACCCCGTCACCCTGACAGGCCTCGCAGCGTCCGCCCTTGACGTTGAAGGAAAACCGGCCGGGCTTGTACCCGCGCGCCTTGGCTTCGGGCAGACCCGCGAACCAGTCCCGGATCGGCGTGAACGCCCCGGTATAGGTTGCCGGGTTTGACCGCGGTGTCCGACCGATCGGACGCTGATCAATGTCGATCACCTTGTCGAGATGCTCCAGCCCCTTGATGGTTTCGCAGGGAGCCGGGGTCTGGCGGGCGCCGTTCAGGGTCATGGATGCCGTCTTGAACAAGGTCTCGATGGTCAAGGTGGACTTGCCGCCCCCGGATACACCCGTCACGCAAACGAACTTGCCGAGAGGAAACTCGGCCGTGACCGCCTTGAGGTTGTTGCCCGTGGCCTTCACCACCTTGATTTTCTTGCGGTTTCCCTTGCGGCGCACCGCGGGAACCGGCACTTCCCGCGTGCCGGTCAGGTATTGGCCGGTTAGGCTGTTCGGGTCTGCGGCAACCGCGTCGGGGGTGCCATGCGCGACCACGCGCCCGCCATGCACACCCGCGCCCGGCCCGATATCAAAGACGTAATCTGCCTCGCGGATCGCCTCTTCATCATGTTCCACCACGATGACCGTATTGCCCTGATCGCGGAGGTTCTTCAGCGTATCCAGAAGCCGCGTGTTGTCGCGCTGATGCAGACCGATGCTCGGTTCATCGAGCACATAAAGCACGCCGGTGAGGCCGGACCCGATCTGGCTTGCCAACCGGATCCGCTGGCTCTCGCCGCCGCTGAGAGTCCCGGCATTGCGGCTCAGCGTCAGGTAATCCAGCCCAACATTGTTCAGGAAACCAAGGCGTTCGCGGATTTCCTTGAGAATGGCTCCCGCGATCTCGTTTTTCTGGTTGGTCAGGGACGCAGGCACCGTCTCGCACCAGTTGAAGGCATCGCGGATCGACATCTGCACCACCTGGCCCACATGCAGCCCTGCGATCTTCACCGCCAAAGCCTCGGCCCGCAGACGGTAGCCGTCACAGGTGCCACAGGGCCGGTTGTTCTGATAGCGCTCGAATTCTTCGCGGATCCAGTTGCTGTCCGTCTCGCGGTAGCGGCGCTCCATGTTGGGGATCACCCCCTCAAAGGCACGTGTCACCTGGTAGACCCGCCCGCCTTCGTCGTACCGGAATGGGATCTCCTCATCGCCGGAACCATACAGGAACACCTGCTTGACATGCGCCGGCAGGTCCTTCCACCGCGCCTTCTTGTCAAACTCGTAGTGTTTCGCAATGGCTTCGATGGTTTGAAGGAAATACGGCGATTTTCCCTTGCGCCAGGGCGCCAGCGCCCCGTCGGAGATCTTCAAGGTCTGATCCGGCACCACGAGCCGCTCGTCAAAGAACAGCTCGACCCCGAGCCCGTCACAATCCGGACAGGCCCCGAAAGGTGCGTTGAATGAGAACAGCCGTGGCTCGATCTCGGGGATCGTGAAACCGCTCACCGGACAGGCGAAGTTCTCGGAGAAGGTGAAGCGCTCCGGGTCGCCGTCCTTGACGGCGGTTTCGAGGATGGCAATCCCGTCCGCAAGATCGAGCGCGGTGCGGAAACTGTCCGCCAACCGAGTCTCAAGCCCTTCGCGCACCACGATCCTGTCGACCACCACATCGATATCGTGGCGGAACTTCTTGTCCAGCGTCGGCGGCTCATCAAGCTCGTAGAACTCTCCATCCACCTTGACCCGTTGAAAGCCCTGCTTGCGCAGTTCAAGGAATTCCTTGCGGTATTCCCCCTTTCGGTCACGCACGATGGGCGCCAGAAGATAGGCGCGCGTCCCTTCTTCCATGGTCATGACCCGGTCCACCATGTCCTGGACCTGCTGCGCCTCGATGGGCAGGCCCGTTGCCGGGCTGTAGGGCGTGCCAACCCGCGCAAACAGCAGGCGCATGTAGTCATAGATCTCGGTCACCGTGCCGACCGTCGAGCGCGGGTTCTTGGAGGTGGTTTTCTGCTCGATGGAAATCGCGGGCGACAGACCCGTGATGTGGTCCACATCAGGCTTTTCCATCATGTCGAGAAACTGCCGCGCATAGGCAGACAGGCTTTCCACATACCGACGCTGCCCCTCGGCATAGATCGTGTCGAAGGCCAGCGACGACTTGCCCGACCCGGACAGGCCGGTGATCACGACAAGCTGGTCGCGCGGTATATCGACATCAATGCTTTTGAGGTTGTGCTCGCGCGCGCCGCGCACCTCGATCTGCTTTAGCTCTGGCATGGCCACTCCCAGGGACAGCGTAAACCAAACATTTAGGCGAAACCCGGCGTTTCGCCAATCCAAAAATGAGAACGAAAAAGGAACGCGAGCGCCGATATGACAATCCCGCGTGAGGGCACGCCGCAAACCAGCCAAAACGAACGGAAAACCTTGCGCAGAGGATTGCTCCCCCGATCGGCGACAACACGCTTCGCGCGCGCCCGTGGCTGCGTCTCGCCCGTGCCCTGACCCGTGCAACTTGCCGGAGCGTCGATTCTGTCGCGGGATTCACAGGGTTTCCGGTGATTTCCGGGTGACGGCATTCCGCCTATCACCCTCGCGTGGAGCGCGATCCGTTTGTGCTCTCCCCTTTCCCAAGGTGGGGCTGCGCGGAGTGACTGCCCGTAAGGTTCAGCGACCGGACAAGCCCGGCGTCATGCGCTCCGACCGCCTCCATGGCCAGCATACACGGCGCGACCAGAGCGACGCCGATGACGCCAGTGCACGATGCCGGATCTGCTGCGCGCATCACGAGTCCGTCCTCGGGCGGTCTCACGCGCGGACGCGGCCGACCCGCCCCGGACGCACACACGCGCCCGGCAAGGCTCAGCGATAGAGCAGCGACGTGCCCTTGTGAAACAGGTGGACCTTGTCCGGCGACGCCGTCAGTCTGACCGTCTTTCCGCGCATCTCCCGGTGGATCCCCGGCAGCTTGCCAATCATCGACGGTTCGCCATCCGCTGCGACCTCGAAATACAGCAATGTCACCTCGCCAAGCGCCTCGGTGATGTTCACCGTGCCCTCGTAGATGTAATCAGCGCCACTGGCCGCTTCGACAAAATCCTCCGGGCGCACCCCGACATTGACCTTGATCCCCATGTCGCCCGGCTGCGTCGGGTAGTCCGACAGGGCCACTCCGCCGCCATCGAGCTTGATCGTGGTGCGCTCCCCCACACCGGTCACCTCCCCCGGCATCAGGTTCATGGCCGGCGAGCCGATGAACTGGGCCACAAACTCCGAGTTGGGCCGCTCATAAAGCTCCAGCGGCGAGCCCACTTGCGCAATCCCCTTGTTGGCCAGAACCACGATCCGGGTGGCCAGCGTCATCGCCTCGACCTGATCATGTGTCACATAGATCATCGTGCGATCCGGCATCTGCTCCTTGAGCTGGGCAATCTCGATCCGGGTGGCGACACGCAAGGCCGCGTCGAGGTTCGACAGCGGCTCGTCGAACAGGTAGACCTTCGGATCGCGCACCAGCGACCGGCCGATCGCCACACGCTGACGCTGCCCGCCCGAAAGCGCCTTCGGCAGGCGGTCGAGATACTCGCCAAGCTGCAACGACTTGGCCGCACGCTCGACCGCTTCGTCGATTTCGGCCTGGCTCTTCTTGGCCAGCCGCAGCGCAAAGCTCATGTTCTCCCGCACCGTCATATGCGGATAAAGCGCATAGGACTGGAACACCATCGCAATGCCGCGTTCTGACGGCGGCACGTCATTGACCACCGTGCCGTCGATCTCGAGCGTGCCGCCGGTGATCTTTTCGAGCCCTGCAATCATCCGCAGCAGCGTGGACTTGCCACAGCCCGACGGCCCCACAAAGACGATCAGTTCCCCCTGCTCGATATCGAGGTTGATATTCTTCAGAACATCGACCGTGCCGCCGTAGGTCTTGGCCACATCGGTCAGCTTGATATTCGCCATAGTCTGGTCCCTCCCCCGGACGCCTGTTCTTTGTCTTGCCGATTATTCCGGTGCGATCCGGACCGCGAGGGCCGGTTGCCACGGTCCGAGATGCAGCTTGCCATCCGGTTGTGCCGCGGCCGAGCCCAGCTCGAGCCCGATCTGGAACCAAGCGCCCTCCGGCATGTCCATCACCGCCGGGTCTCCCGACAGGTTGAACGCACAAAAGACCGTTTCGCGATCCTGTGTGCGGGTGAAATGCACGATCGACCCGTCATTCCGCACCCCGCCATGCGCCCCCTTGGTCAGCGCCTTATGCGCCCTGCGGAACGAAATGGCCTTGCGGTAATGATGCAGGATCGCGCTCGGATCCTTTTCCTGAACATCCACCGCGCGATGCAGATGCTCCCCCGAGACGGGCAACCACGGCACCCCCGTGGAGAAGCCACCATTGACCATTTCGCTGTCCCAGACCATCGGCGTGCGACATCCGTCACGGCCCTTGTATTCCGGCCAGAACTCGATGCCATACGGGTCTTGCAGGTCTTCCAAAGCCAGTTCCGCCTCCGGCAGACCAAGCTCCTCGCCCTGATAGATACACACGGACCCGCGCAGGCACATCATCAGTGTCGTCAGCGTCCGCAGGGCGGCTGGCGTCAGATCCCAGCGCGAGCCATGCCGCGGCACGTCATGGTTGGAAAACGCCCAGCAGGCCCAGCCATCGGGCGCCTTTTCATCCACGTCGCCAAGCACCTTGGCGATACGGGCCGCATCCGGATAGGTGCCGGACAGAAGCTCGAAGCTGTAGCACATGTGCACCCGGTTATCGCCCTGGGTGTATTCGCCCATGATCTCGAGCCCGCGCTGCGCATCGCCGACCTCGCCCACCGCAGCGGCGGCCGGGTATTCATCAAGCACCGCGCGGAACCGCTCAAGAAATTCGAGGTTCTCCGGCTGGTTCTTGGAATAGATGTGCTCCTGGTGGTTATAGGGGTTCACGCGCGGCGCGATACTGTCATCGCGAAGCTCGGGCGGCAGCGGCGGGTTCGAGCGCAGCTCCTTGTCGTGAATGTAGAAATTGATCGTGTCGAGCCGGAAGCCGTCCACCCCGCGATCGAGCCAGAACCGCACCACATCGAGCAGCGCGTCCTGCACTTGCGGGCAGTGGAAGTTCAGATCGGGCTGTGACGTCAGGAAATTGTGCAGGTAGTATTGCTCACGACGGCTGTCCCACTGCCAGGCCGATCCACCAAAGATCGAAAGCCAGTTGTTCGGTGGCGTGCCATCGGGCTTGGGGTCGGACCACACATACCAATCCGCCTTGGGGTTGTCGCGGCTGGAGCGGCTTTCCACAAACCACGGGTGCTGGTCGGAGGTGTGGGACAGAACGAGGTCGATCATGATCCGCACGCCATGCCCATGCGCCTGTGTCACCAGCGCGTCGAAATCGGCAAGGCTGCCGAACATCGGATCGACATCGCAGTAATCGCTCACGTCATATCCGAAATCCTTCATCGGCGAGGTGAAGAACGGCGATATCCAGATCGCATCCACCCCGAGCGATGCGATATGCGGCAAGCGGTTGGCGATGCCGAGAAGGTCGCCGATCCCGTCGCCATTGCTGTCCTGGTAGCTGCGGGGATAAATCTGGTAGATCACGGCCCCACGCCACCAATCCTTGTCGGCTGTCATTTGGGCGGCCATGTCGATTTCTGCCTTAACATTCATGTCTTGGTCTCATTGAACGGCACCACCCCCCGGGCCATCCGCCCGCAGGGTGGCATCGGTTTACTTTACCGACCCGGCCAGCAGGCCGCGGACGAGGTATTTCTGCATCGCGAAGAACACGACGAGCGGCACCGAGATAGAGACGAAGGCCGCCGTTGCGAGGATCTCCCAGTTGCCGCCGCGCGTGCCGAGAAGCTCCACGATCTGGTTGGTCATCACCGTTGTCTGCCCGGTGGCGTCGATCAGGAACACCTTGGCCACCAGCAGGTCGTTCCACGTCCAAAGGAACTGGAAGATCGCAAAGCTGGCCAGCGCCGGGAACGAAAGCGGCAGGATGATCTTGGTAAAGATCTGGAAATCGGTTGCGCCATCGACGCGCGCGTTCTCGATGATGTCGCGCGGCAATCCGACCATATAATTGCGCAAGAGATAGATCGCGAGCGGCAACCCGAAGCCGGTATGCGCCAGCCACGTCCCGAGATAGCCTTTTCCGATCCCGATCCCCAGATGCAGTTTCAGAAGCGGAATGAGCGCAAGTTGCAACGGCACCACGAGCAGGCCAACGACAAAGGCGATGAGCAGCGCCCGCCCCGGAAAATCCATCCAGGCCAGCGCATAGGCGGCAAAGGCCGCGATCACGATGGGAATGATCGTAGCGGGGATGGTGACGGTCAGCGTGTTGAAAAACGCCTTGGCCATGCTGTCGGTGCTGTCTCCTGAGAGCAGCACCTGCTCGTAGTTCGCCAGGGTGAAATCCGGTGGCACGGCCGCGGTCAGAAAGATCCTGTCACCCCGTCTGCCTTCGAAAGCCGTTTCGCTGGTCTGGCGGAAATCGCCATTGGCCTCGACTGTCATCAGGGACCCGTTGCGCATCTCAGCCGTATCGCCGGGTTCGAACGCCCCGAGCTCGCGCGCCGATATCCCCCAGTTGGCCACGGTGGCTTCCGGCACACCTTCGAGCGCAAAGAGGTTGCCCTCGATCACGAAGAGGTCGCCTTCCTGCACGGCGGTATCCGGCGCGCCGGCGCGCAGCGTGAGGTTCTGCTCCGAGGAGGTCAGCGAGGACCACCAGCCCGAACTTGCGATCTGGTCGGCGGTGCGGAAGGACGACACAAACAGACCAAGTGTCGGAAAGAGCCACGCCGCCACAAGAAACACGACCGAGATATGGACCGCCCATGTGAGGGAGGATTTGCTGCCTGCGATGTTATCCATCGGCCTTGTCTCCCGTTTGGATGGCGATAGGGGCGTCGGGCGAGAATGCTGTCATCATGATCCGGGTCATCCGCGCATCTCCGCTCTGGCGTTGCGCACGTTCCAGATCAGGATCGGCGTGACCAGCAGCATGATGATCATCGCCGAAGCCGATCCCACACCCCAATCGCGGGTCACGAAAAGCTGGTTATACATGTAATTGGCCAGAACCTGCGTGCCCCACTGGCCGTTGGTCATGGCAAACACGATGTCGAAGACCTTGAGCACAACCAGCGTGATCGTGGTCCAGACGACGACGATGGTGCCCATGATCTGGGGCATCTTGATCTTGAAGAAGATCTGGAACGGGTTGGCGCCATCGACGATGGCCGCCTCGATGGTTTCTTCCGGGATGCCGCGCAAGGCGGCGGACAGGATCACCATGGCAAATCCCGTCTGAATCCAGACCAGCACGATCATCAGGAAGAAGTTGTTCCAGAAGGGCACGGTCAGAAGCTGCACCGGGTCGTTGCCCGTCAGCCCAACATAGATCGCGTTGACAACGCCAATCTGGCTCGCATCCGGGGGGCGCGCGTCATAGATCAGCTTCCAGATCACGGCAGCACCCACAAAGGAAATCGCCATCGGCATGAAGATCAGCGACTTGGCGATGTTGCCCCATTTGATGCGGTCGGTGAGCTGCGCTGCCAAAAGACCGAAGGCGGTGGACAAGGCAGGCACCACGATGAGCCACATCATGTTGTTGAACATCGCTTCCCAGAATTTCGGGTCATCCGCCATCTGGGCGTAGTTCGCCAGCCCCACGAATTGATAGATGGTCGACCCGTCCGATTGGGTCACGCGCTCTGTCAGGGAGAGCCGGATCGTCTCGATCACCGGATAGGCGAGGTAGAGCGACAGCGCGAACAGGGCCGGGAAAAGAAAGAGCCACGGCCGGATCTGGTTGGCGCGGTTGATGTTGCGCCCGGCATTGGGCCCCCTTGCGGGAAAGAGCACTTTGTCGAGAAACTGGTTCGACAACCAGAAATAGGCAAGACAGCCACCCACTCCGATGACAATGGTCACAAGACCTGCGAACGCTGGATGCATTCTATTCCCTCCCCCCGGTTTGGCGGTGATACAGATGTCTATTGAAGGTCTTCTGTATTCAGACGCTCCCCGGGTCGTTGCCCGGAGAGCATCTTGGCTTTGGAACCGTCGCGCGTGATTACTTCAGCGCGTCCCAGCTTTCCTGGATGCTGGTGGCCACGGCCTCGGCATCCGCACCGCCGGTGTAGTCAACCATGCCGGTCCAGAAAGACCCCGCGCCCACGCCGCCGGGCATCAGGTCGGAGCCGTCAAACCGGAACGTGGTCGCACCCAGAAGGATGTCGTTCATCTTACGGGCCGCATCGGAGGAGAACTTGGAGGTGTCCACGCCCTTGTGCGGCGTCAGGAAGCCACCGGCCTCCATCCACATCTCGTGCGCCACGGGTGACTGGATGAACTCGATCAGCTCATGCGCTGCCTCGTTCTCGTTGGTGATCGCCCAGAGCGTGCCCGCACCCAGGACCGGCGCGCCAAGGTCCTGGCCCTCATAGGCCGGGAAGTAGAAGAAATCCGCATCGAGGCCGATTTCCGTGCCTTCGGGGAAGAACGCCGGGATGAACGATGCCTGCTTGTGCATCAAGCACTGTGCGGGCGTGTCGAAAAGCCCCTTTGGGCTGTCGCGGAAATCGGTCGTTGCGACCGCACCGGCACCACCGGCCACGTAATCGTCGTTGCGGGCGAAATACCCGAATTCCTCGATCGCGTTGATGATGGCGGGGTCATTGAACGGGCGCTCGTTGCTCACCCACTCGTCATAGACCGCCGGCGGCTGCGTGCGCAGCATCATGTCCTCGACCCAGTCTGTCGCAGGCCAGCCGGTCGCCGCCCCCGATCCCAGACCGATGCACCAAGGCGTCTCGCCATCGGCAACCATCTGGTCGGTCAGCGCCTTGAGCTCTTCCATGGTTTCGGGGATCTCATAACCGAAATCCTCGAAGTTCTCGGGCACATACCAGACCAGCGATTTCACATCGACGCGGAAGAACATGCCGTAAAGATCTTCTTCGCCATCCGGGCCGGCATAGGTCGCAAGATCCACCCAGGACTGACCGGCGGCGTAGTTCTCGCGGATCCAGTCGGCCGTGCCGTCACGCAGCGGCGTCAGGAAACCGCGTGCGGCCATGTCGGAGGCCAGACCCGGCTGCGGGAACACGGCGATGTTGGGCGCGGAGCCCGCTTCGGCATCCACGACAATCTGTTGTTCGAAACTGTCGGAGCCGACATAGCTCACATCGTGGCCGGACTGCTCTGCAAACACGGCCAGGATGCGCTCGACCGTGGCTTGCTCTTCTCCGAGCCAGGTGCCGAAGACGGTCAGCTGCTCTGCGTTTGCTGCCTGACCGGCGAGCGCCGCGACGGTCGCCGCACCAAGGATGTACGTTCTCTTCATAGGGGTGATCCTCCCGATCATGTGAATGTCTTGCGTGTTTCCGCATGCGCTATTTCAAAGCGCTTTGAACGGCGCGACATTTTCTGATGTCGCTAACACTGTCAATGAGTCGGACGGGTTTTGCCAATGAAAATTTATGCTGCGGCGCGGCATGTTGCGGGATTTGCGCGCCCTCTTTTCGACGCTTGCAAAAGATGTAACCCTGACACGATCCCGCGCCCTGTCCGATGAGTGATCCCGCCTGATGAACCTGAAGGAACTGTCCCACCATCTCAACCTCAGCCAGACCACCGTCAGCCGCGCGCTCAACGGCTACCCGGAGGTCAGCGAGGCCACCCGCAAACGTGTGCAGGAAGCCGCGCATGCGCTGCACTACAGCCCGAACGCGCGAGCAAAAGGGCTTGCGACGGGCCGCGCTCAGGCCATCGGGCATGTCCTGCCGGTCAAGACGCGGCTCGAAATGGTCAACCCCATCTTTGGCGATTTCATCGCCGGCGCCTCGGAGACCTATGCCGCTGCAGGCTACGAGATGTTGCTGAGCCTCGTCGAAGAAGGCTCGGAAGAGGCGCTTTACCGGTCGCTGCATGCCCGTGGCAGCGTTGACGGGATCTTGCTGCATGCGCCCAAGATGACCGACACCCGCATCCCGATTCTGCAGGATCTCGGCATGCCTTTTGTGGTCCATGGGCGGGCCTCGGATGTGACCACCCCCTATTGCTGGCTCGACACCGACAACCTGCGCGCCTTTCGGCGGGCCACGGAATACCTGCAATCGCTGGGCCACCGCCGGATCGCGCTGGTCAACGGCATCGAGACGCAGGATTTTGCCCACCGTCGGCGTGAAGGCTATCTCGCCGCGTTGCGCGCCGCCGGCGAGCGCCCGGACCCGGCGCTCATGCGCTCGGCGGAGATGACCGAGAGCTACGGCTTCGAGGCCGCCTCCGACATGCTCGACGCGGCCAACCCTCCGACGGCGATTCTCGTGGCGTCGCTCATCAGCGCGCTGGGTGTGCGGCGCGCGATCGAGGCGCGCGGCCTCACCATGGGGCGCGATGTGTCGGTGATCACCCATGACGACGATCTGAGCTACCTGCAAAACGGCACGGAGACACCGATCTTTACCGCAACACGCTCGTCCGTGCGCGAGGCGGGCAAGCGCGCCGCCGAGATGCTCCTGACGCTGATCCGCTGCCCCGACAGCGCGCCGATGACCGAACTCATCCCGGCCGAACTCGTGATCGGCGCGTCCACCGGTCCGGCCCCGCGGTGAGCTTTCCGCGCCGCGCCGCTTGAACCCGAACCCCCGATCGGCTTATCCAGTGTTAGCCCTAACGGCGTCCGGGTTTGATTCTGCTGCGACCGCGCAGCGCCGCGCTTTTCGGTTCGCACCCTGTCGCCTTCCCGACCGCAAGACACGCCTGCCCTCTTCTGACCCTGCCTGAAAAGGACCCCGGCCATGAAACATGTGCGCTCCGACTTCCCCAAAGGCTTCCAGTTTGGCGTTGCCACGTCCAGCTACCAGATCGAGGGCCACGCCTTCGGCGGCGCGGGCCGCACCCATTGGGATGATTTCGCGGCCACGCCCGGCAACGTGGTGCGCGCCGAAAACGGCGACCGCGCCTGCGATCACTACCACCGCTACGCCGAAGACCTCGACCTGATCGCCGCAGCGGGCTTCGACTGTTACCGCTTCTCCACGAGCTGGGCGCGGGTGATGCCCGATGGCGTGACGGTGAACCCCGACGGTCTCGATTTCTACGACCGGCTGACCGATGCGATGCTGGAACGCGGGCTGAAACCCTGCGCCACGCTCTACCATTGGGAAATGCCCTCGGCGCTGGCGGACAAGGGCGGCTGGCGCAACCGCGATGTTGCCGAGTGGTTTGCGGATTTCACCACGACGATCATGGGCCGCATCGGCGACCGGATGCATTCCGTCGCGCCGATCAACGAGCCGTGGTGCGTCGCCTTTTTGAGCCATTTCATGGGCCACCACGCGCCGGGGCTGCGCGATGTGCGGGCCACCGCGCGGGCCATGCATCATGTGCTGCTGGCGCATGGCCGCGCCATTCAGGCGATGCGCGCGCTCGGCATGGACAACCTCGGCGGCGTGTTCAACATGGAATGGGCCAGCCCCTCCGATGACAGCGACGCCGCCCGCGCCGCCGCCGCTCGCTATGACGGGCTCTACAACCACTGGTACATGTCAGGGGTGTTCAAGAAATCCTACCCGCAGATCGTGCTCGACGGCATCGAAGCGCATCTGCCCGACCGCTGGGACGAGGATTTCGACGTGATCGGAAGCCCCGTGGACTGGTGCGGCATCAATTATTACACCCGCAAGGTCATTGCGCCGGTGCCCGGGCCATGGCCGGGCCTCGAAGAGGTCGAGGGCCCGCTGCCCAAGACCTTCATGGATTGGGAAATCTTCCCGCAGGGGCTCTACAATTTCCTGACCCGCACCGCCAAGGAATACACCGGCAGCCTGCCGCTCTTCATCACCGAGAACGGCATGGCCGCGCCCGATCCGCTCCAGGACGGCGCGGTGCCGGATGCGGATCGCATCGCCTATATCGAGGCGCATATGGACATGGTGCTCCGGGCCATTGCCGAAGGCGTGCCGGTCAAGGGCTACTTCCTGTGGTCGCTGCTCGACAATTACGAATGGGCGCTCGGCTACGAGAAGCGCTTTGGCCTGGTGCATGTGGATTTTGACACGCTTGAACGCACGCCCAAAGCGTCTTACCACGCGCTCAAAGATGCCCTTACGTCCGGATCGGAAACCTGAGTCATGTCCCAAGAGACCACCCGTGCCCGGCCCCTCGCGGAACGCAGCCTTGCCGTGGTGGCCGATGTGGGCGGCACCAACACGCGCGTCGCCCTGAGCCGCGGCACCGCGGTCGAGCCCGGCTCGATCAAGCGCTACCGCAATGCGGACAATGCCTCGCTCGAAGCGGTTCTGTCGCGCTATCTCGATGAGGTCGATGCCCGGCCCGAAGCCGCCTGCGTGGCCATCGCCGGACCCGTGCGCGACGGGGTGGGACGGTTGACCAACCTTGACTGGGAGATGTCGCGCGACAGCATCGGCGCGGCTACCGGTGCTGCGACCGTGGCCATCCTCAACGATTTGCAGGCACAAGGACACGCCCTGCCCTTTGCATCCGCTGACAGTTTCGAAGAGATCCTGCCCGGCACGCACGGCGGCACCCAGGGCGGCGCCCATGCGGCCAAGCTGGTCATCGGCGTGGGCACCGGGCTGAACGCCGCGCTCGTTTACAGGCTTGGCGACCGGACGCTGGTGCCGCCGGCAGAGGCGGGCCATGTGTCCCTGCCCGTGCAATCCGAAGAAGAATTGCGATTGCTCGCCTGGCTGGCCCGCAAACATGGCACACCCGGTGTCGAAGAGGTGCTGTCCGGGCGCGGTTTTGCCAATCTGCACGCCTGGATCTGTCTCGAAGACGGGTCTGGCACGCCGCTCGCACCGGATGCCCTGATGCAGGCCTTTCACGCGGGCGATCCACAGGCCGCGCGCGCCGTCGCGCTTTTCGTGCGCCTGCTGGGCCGCTATGCCGGCAATCTGGCGCTGATTGCCCTGCCCTTCGGCGGGATCTATTTCTGCGGCGGCGTCGCGCGGCATTTCGGCCCCATGCTCTGCGCGCAGGGCTTTGCCGAAGCGTTTCGCGACAAGGGACGCTTCGGCCCGTTCATGGAGCAATTTGCGGTCAGCCTCGTGACGGATGATTACGCTGCGTTGTCGGGCTGCGCGGCCCATCTGGCGGAGCTGGAAACAGCGCAAGACGCGTGAGCGACCCGCTGCGCGAGGCGCTTGGCGCGGGCTGGCGCAACGCGCTCACCAAACCGGCCGGGTGGGCCAAGTTTGGCATGGACCACGGGGCGGTCCAGCGCGGCGGCTGGCCTCGCGGCCCCATGTTTCTCGGCTCCCCAAGCGGCAAAACCATGCACCGCAGCCCCGAGACGCATGGGCAACGGGTTCATCCCCCTGTGTGCCTGCCAGCGCCGCGGCGCGGCAGGATCTGTGGCCGTCGCGATAGCCATTGCGGCCCGGTCGGTCTTGCGGCCTCCCCAAACCCGGCCAGATGCGGTGCAAACCATCGCGCATCCCCCCGCCCGGACTCCCGTGCCCTCTTCGGCCCGGACACCGGGCCGCCTCGGCATTTCCCGGCTCCCTGTGACCCCGGCCACCTAGCCGTGCAGGCGCGCCAACGCGGGAGGCTCTGATGCAGACGCTGCGCGCCATCGGCCTGATGGTCTTTGCCATGGCCGTGCTGGCGGTCGGCGACATGTTCGTCAAACTCGCAAGCCGGCATATGCCCCTTGGACAGATCCTGCTCATGCTCGGCGTGGGGGGCTGGCTCATCTTCGTCGCGGTCTCGCGTCTGCGCGGCGCAGCCATCTACCGCCCGGAACTCTGGCATCCCATGGTGATGCTGCGCAACGCGCTCGAAGTGGTCGGGGCGATCGGCATGGTCATCGGTCTGGCCATGATCCCGCTTTCGATCATGGCCGCCATCCTGCAAAGCGCTCCGCTCATCGTGACGCTGGGCGCGGCTGTGGTGTTGCGCGAAAAGGTCGGTCCGCGCCGCTGGGCCGCCGTGATCGCCGGGCTGATCGGGATGCTCATGGTGATCCGGCCGTTCGGCGCCAGCTTTACCGGATGGGAGCTCTTCGCGGTCATGGGCGTGACCGGTCTTGCCGCGCGCGACGTGGTCACCCGGCTTGCCCCCGCCACCGTGCCCTCGCTCTTCCTGTCGCTCTGGGGCGTGTTGTCCATCGCAATCCCCGGAGGCTTCATGCTGCTGATCTCCGGCACGCCAATGGTTACGCACGCCGCCGCACTCTGGCCCATCCTCGGGGCCATCGTGCTGACGCCCATCGGCTACCTTTCCGTCACGGCGGCCATGCGCATGGCTCCGGCTTCCAGCGTTGCACCGTTTCGCTATTCGCGGCTCGTTTTCAACACGGGCCTCGGCATAGCGGTGTTTGGCGAGAACCTCGATCTGTGGACAATCCTCGGAGCGGGCCTCATCCTCGGATCGGGGCTGTATGTCTTTGCCCGCGAGGCCCAGATCGCCCGGGCCTCTGCGCGCGGATAGGCGCCGGGCATGTGCGGGACGCGCATAACGGCGCAAGGCCGGACCGCTGATCCCCGCAGCCCAGGGGCCAAGACAGGCGCATGCGCTCCTTCGTAAAACCTGCGGCGGCACGATCTGTCCAAGATGCATGATAGAAACACTCGTTAGCGCTACCAGTCACAGTTTACTTATCCGACCACCCTCGCTATTGAGCAGCCAACACGGAACAATCCGACATGAAGGGACCAGATACATGAGCACCATCATCGACATCCACGCCCGCGAAATCCTCGACAGCCGCGGCAATCCAACGGTCGAAGTGGACGTAACGCTCGAAGACGGCACCATGGGCCGCGCCGCCGTGCCGTCTGGCGCCTCTACCGGCGCCTATGAAGCCGTGGAACGCCGGGATGGCGACAAGACCCGTTACATGGGCAAGGGCGTGCTCGACGCCGTGGCCGCCGTCAACGGCGAGATTGCAGAAGCCCTGCTGGGCGCGGATGCGCTCGACCAGGTCGGGCTCGACATGAGCATGATCGAACTCGACGGGACCGACAACAAGGGTCGGCTTGGCGCCAACGCCATCCTTGGTGTCTCTCTCGCCACGGCGAAAGCGGCGGCCGACTTCACGGGCCAACCGCTGTTCCGCTATGTTGGTGGCACCTCTGCGCGTGTTTTGCCTGTTCCCATGATGAACATCATCAATGGGGGCGAACATGCGGACAACCCGATCGATATTCAGGAATTCATGATCATGCCGGTCGCGGCAGCGAATATCCGCGAAGCGGTCCGCATGGGCTCGGAAGTCTTTCACACCCTGAAGAAAGAACTGTCCTCCGCTGGCATGTCCACGGGCCTCGGCGACGAGGGTGGCTTCGCACCCGAGCTTGGCTCGACACGGGATGCGCTCGACTTCATTCTCAAGAGCATCGAAAAAGCCGGCTACACGCCCGGCGACGACATCTGCCTCGCGCTCGACTGCGCCGCGACCGAATATTTCAAGGACGGCAAATACGAGATGAAGGGTGAAGGCGCCTCGCTCAGTTCTGCGGAAAACGTCGACTACCTCGCGGCGCTTTGTGCAGACTATCCGATCATCTCCATCGAGGACGGCTGTGACGAGGACGACTGGGATGGTTGGAAACTTCTGACCGAACGACTCGGCGACAAGGTTCAACTGGTGGGTGACGACCTCTTCGTGACCAATCCTGCACGGCTCGCCATGGGGATCGAGAAAGGGTGCGCAAACTCCATGCTCGTCAAGGTCAACCAGATCGGGTCACTCACCGAAACGCTCAAGGCCGTCGATATGGCTCACCGGGCACGCATGACCAATGTCATGTCGCACCGGTCTGGCGAGACCGAAGATGCGACCATCGCCGATCTTGCTGTCGCCACCAATTGTGGCCAGATCAAAACCGGTTCGCTGGCACGATCGGACCGGTTGGCAAAATACAACCAACTGATCCGGATTGAGGAGATGTTGGGAGAGACAGCGCAATATGCCGGCCGGTCGATCCTGCGCTGACTGTCAGGACGGATTGGGGGCGCTGCCCCCGTCGCGGCAAGCCGCGCCTCCCCCGGGATATTTTGAGCCCAAAGAAGCACACCCGCCAGTCCTTGGTGGTAACGCGATATGAGCTGAGGCGATAACTCTGCGTTAACCTTAATGCACCACAATGGGCGTGCGGAACAGGCGGGGACGCCGATGACCGCGCCCGAAGAAGCCAAGCGCTTCCGGCCCGTATCGCTTTGGCGATGCGGGTCTTTTCTTTTCGGTCTCGTGGGCCGAGCAAAACCGGCCTGTGTTTCTTTGGGCCAGAAATATCCCGGGGGTGAGGCCAAAGGCCGAGGGGGCAGCGCCCCCTGCTACACCTGCCCCAAGGCCAGAACCGCGTTCAGTCCACCAAACGCAAACGCATTGGACAACGCGACCTCCACCTCTGCATCGCGGGCTTCGTTTGGCACCACATCAAGCGCGCATTCGGGGTCAGGCTCTTCATAACCGATGGTCGGCGCAATCACACCGTCCCGAAGCGCCATGATACACGCCAGAAGCTCCACCGCGCCGGTGCCCCCGATCAGATGTCCATGCATGGATTTCGTGGAAGACATCATCAGGTGATCCGCATGCGGTCCGAACACATCCGCGACGGCGGCACATTCGGTTTTGTCATTGGCTGCGGTTCCGGTCCCGTGCGCATTGATATAGCCCACGCGCGAGGGCGCGATACCCCCATCCTGGAGGGCCCCCAGGATCGCGCGGGCCGCACCCTGCTTGGATGGCATAACGATATCGGCAGCATCCGACGACATGGCAAACCCGATCACCTCACAAAGGATCTCGGCCCCGCGGGCGCGTGCATGCTCGTAGTCTTCAAAAACAAACACGCCAGCCCCCTCGCCCTGCACCATGCCGTTGCGCGTCGCAGAAAACGGTCGGCAGGCATCCTTGGACATCACGCGCAGCCCCTCCCATGCCTTTACGCCGCCAAAACAGAGCATGGATTCCGATCCACCGGTGATCATGGCGGTGCAGAGCCCAGACCGCACCATCTGGAACGCCTGACCCATCGCATGGTTCGATGACGCGCAGGCCGTGGCGACGGTAAAGCTGGGTCCGCGCAGGTTGAATTCCATCGAGACATGGCTGGCCGCCGCGTTGTTCATGAGCTTGGGCACAACAAAGGGATGCACCCTGTTCTTGCCCTCTTCATAAACCGCCCTGTAATTTTCGTCCTGTGTCGTCAACCCGCCGCCAGAGGTGCCAAGAACCACCCCCGAGCGATCCGCCAGGGCCCCGGAGAACTGCAGCCCCGCCTGCGCCATCGCCTGGCGCGCGGCGATCAGCGTGAACTGCGTGAACCGGTCATAGAGTGACAATTGCTGGCGGTTGAACACCGCTTCTGCGTCGTATCCCTTGACCTGCCCGCCAATCCGGATCGCCAGCCGCTCCACATCGCGGAACTCAAGCTCGGAAATGCCACAGCGCCCTTCGCGCATCGCCGCCAGCGTCGTCGGAACGTCATGGCCCAAGGCGTTGATCGTGCCCGCCCCGGTGATGACGACGCGCGTCATGCGCGCTGCTCGGCGATCAGGGCTTCGACCCCGGTCACGATATGCGCCACCGTCGAAATATCGAACTCCGAGCCCTGCGGCTCGTTGGCATTGAACGGCACGGAAATATCGAAGGCCTCCTCGATTGCAAAGATCGCTTCCACCAGCCCCATGCTGTCGATGCCAAGCGACTCCGGTGTGCTGTCCATGGCGATATCGCCCGGCTCAAGCATCGCCTGATCGGCAATGATCCCGATGACGGTCTGCTTGACGTCCTGCGTATTCATCGCTCCGGCCTCCTGTCTTCGGATTTGCCGGTGATTTAGTCATTCCCCGTGAGCTTTGAAACCGCTTTCTTGAGGTCGCCGACGTCACGGAAAAGCCGCGGCAGACGACGCAGACCCTTGTAGGTCTCGATATGCGTTTCCATCTTGACCGCCGGATAGCCTAGCATGACCCGCCCCTCGGGCACGTTCGACAGCACCACCGTCGCCCCGCCAAGGATCGCGCGATCACCGACGATCAGGTTGTCGGAGACGCCCGACTGTCCGCCAAGCACCACGTTGTTTCCAATCACGGTCGATCCCGCAACCCCCACCTGCGCACAGATCAGGCAATCACGGCCGATCTGAACATTGTGTCCGATCTGCACGAGGTTGTCGAACTTGCAGCCGGCACCGATCACCGTGTCGCGCACGGTGCCGCGGTCGATGCAGCTGTTGGCGCCGATCTCCACGTCGTCGCCGATATCCACGCCGCCCAACGAATGGATCCGCGACCATGGCTGTGCCGCGTCGGTGCCCGCCCCGCCAAGCGTCGCCCGCGCACGCTCGACGCCGGACGGCTCGGCCGTGACAAAGGAAAACCCGTCTGCGCCGATCGTGGCACCGGGATGCGCAATCACCCGCTCCCCGATCCGCACGCGGGCGCCGATCCGCACACCGCTGTGCAGCAATGCGTTGCACCCGATCCGCGCCTCCAAGCCGATATGGCATTGCGGCCCCACCACGCTGTGCGCGCCGATCTGCGCGCCCGGACCGATGACGCAGAGCGGCCCGATGGAGACCCCGGCGCCAATCTCCGCGCTCTCGTCAATCACGGCGGAGGGGTGGATCGCGCCGGTGCCGTAGCCCTGGCCGGGATCCATCATCTCCGTCAGGGCGGCCATGGTGAAGCGCGGACGCGGGGCAAGGATCGCCGCCGCAAGGCCGTAGCTCTGCCAATCGGCCCCCTCCCAGAGCATCGCCGCCCGAGCCTGTCCGCTGGCCAGCGCTTCGGCGTATTTCGGGCGCATCGCCAGCGCGATGTCTTCCGGTCCGGCCATGGCCGGTTCGGCCACCCGCACTATGGGCAAATCGGCCTGCCCCTGAACGGGCAGACCAAGCGCGCGCGCAATCTCACCAATCGTATGCGACATGAACTCTCCCGGCTTCAGGCTTTCGCCGGGACAGACTTAGCCTTGTCCCGTGCGCAGGGCCACCCCGGTATTCGCCAGAGCGTTCCAGATCTTGGCATCTCTGCCATACATGTCGCGCCGGAAATTCACCTGGCCCTTCGCGCGTGTGAAGGCGGTCCGATAAATCAGATGCACCGGGATCGGGGTATCGAGGTTGACGCGCGTGTTCTGACCCGACCGCAGGATGCGGTTGAAATAGCCCTCGGGATCGTCCTGCTGCTTGGCGAGCAAGGCATAGGCAAAGTCATGCGGGTCATTGAGCCGGACGCAGCCATGGCTGTAGGTGCGCACCTCGCGCGAGAACAGGCTCTTGGCCGGCGTGTCGTGCAGGTAAATGTTGTATTTGTTCGGGAACATGAACTTCACCGTGCCGAGCGCATTGCGCGGCCCCGGAGGCTGGCGCATCGAATACGGGAAGCTGCGTGCGGAGTATCCGGCAAAGCTCTGGCCCCGTCCCACGACGCGCCCACGGCTGTCGATGAGTTGCAGATGCCCCACCGCACCCGGATTGGCCCGCAGCTTCGGCAGGTATTCCCCGACGATGATCGAACGCGGCACGAACCAGTAGGGGTTGATGACCATATGGGTCATCTCGTCGGAAAACTCCGGCGTGCGGCGGTCGTAATCCTGATGCCCGATCACGGAGCGCGTCTGGAAGGTCAGCTTGTTGTCGTCAATGATCTCGGCATGGAAATCGGTCAGGTTCACCTTGATGTGGCGTTCGCCGAGCCCGTCGGGCAGGTTGATCCAGCGCTCCCGCTCCATCGCCACGATCACCGATTTGAGCCGTTCCTCGGGCGCGACGTTGATCTCCCGGATCGTGGACGCTCCCGCGACTCCGTCCTGCTCCAACCCATGGTCCGCCTGGAAACTGCGCACCGCTTCTGTCATGCGCGCATCGTAGGTGGCGCCAAGATGGGGTCGCAGATAGCCCATCGCCGTCAGCCGGTTGCGCAGCGCGACAACGGCGTTGCCCGCCTGCCCCGGCTCCAGCTTGCGTTCCGGCACGGCGGGGCCCCACCCGCCATGCGCGATCCGGTGTTCCAGCATCAGCTTGGCGCGCATGAGCCGCGAATATTCCGGGCTGGACGGGATCAGCGCCCGCATCGCGGCCTGCGGATCGCCAGAGATCAGCGTCGTGAGCAGCGTCTGCGCATCGCGCCGCGGCAAAACGCGCTTGATGTCACTGTCTATCTTGCCGGGATCGAGGATACCGGACTGCAGGTCATGCGCAAACCGCAGATAGGCCTGCGTCAGCGCCATTTCCGCCTCCGCACGCGCGCGGCCACTGCGTGCGCCGCGCATCTGCGCCATCAGCCCGGCCGCATCATACCGCGTGACCGGAAGACCGTGGTCGTCAGCCATGCGGATCGCTTCCAGCAAGGCCGCACGGCGGGCGCGATGGATATCGTCCGGGCCCGTCCAGACCGGCTCGAAATCCCGTGCGCGGTAAAACGCGGCAAGGGTTTCGTCCACGCCGATCGATTCCGCGATGGTCTGCTTGAAGGTGCTGAACGCGAATGAGAAGTCCGGGTCCGCGTTCTGCGCGGCAACCGGCGTCGCCGTCCAGGACGACATGAGCAGCGCCGTGCACCCCGCAGCCACGAGCGACCGCAGAACGGATGCAGAACCTCTGGAAAGAGACGGTTGAACCAAGCGGCGCATCATAATCTTCCTCGCAATCAAGTCATCGAATTCTACAACCGTTCTGAAGGATCGCAAACCGCTCTGTCCATTCACAAAACCGCCAGAACGGCCGCGATCGGGTTGCAATTTCGGATTTGACCGGAAAAGCGGCTTTTTCGCCACAGCTTTTCCAATTCGGCGAGAACCCGCGCATCGACTCTTGATCGTGACAATTTCTCCAAAACGACGCTTTAAGAAAATCTCAAATTGTGCAATGTAGATATGGCATCTGGGGAAGATGGCAGGCGCGCACAACGATGCGTGAAACAGGTAACAGCGACCACGGGACAGGCGCTTCAGACATGGCAGACATGAATTCAGGCAGCATTACGCGGCGTGGCCTTCTCGGTGCATTCGCCGCAACAGCAATCGTAGCAGCTCCAACCTATTCCAACGCGGCCGGCTTCCTGCGTGGTGGTGGCGACATTCGCCGCATCCGCATGCAATCGGGCCGGACCGGCGAGCGGATCGACATGATCTACTGGGTCGAGGGGCAGTATATTGCCGAAGCGGTGAAAGAGGTGAACTTCTTCATGCGCGACTGGCGCACCAACGATGTCAAATCCATCGATCTGCGCACCGTCGACCTCATGGCCGCCGCGCACAACCTGCTCGATGCGACCGAACCCTATCTCCTGATTTCCGGCTATCGCAGCCCGAAGACCAACGCGATGTTGCGCGCCCGCTCCAGCGGCGTGGCCAAGAATTCGCGCCATCTGCGCGGTGAAGCCGCCGATCTGCGGTTGTCGTCGCGCTCCGTAAGCCAGATCGCGCGCGCCGCGTCTGCCTGCAAAGCGGGCGGCGTGGGCCGCTATTCCAAGAGCAATTTTGTCCATATGGACTGCGGCCCGGTGCGCAGTTGGGGTCGCTAGAAACGGCACGGCCCTGCCCCGCATCACCGCCGCACCCTGCCCGTTTTACGACGGACAGAAGAGCGGTGCCGCGGTGGATGGCCCCCTTTGAACCCAAGCCCGGTCACGTCCCATGACCGAGCATAAGGCGCGTTTCGCAACGCGCCTTTTTTGTTGCGCTGTGCAGCCTGTCATTGCGCGGGACATGGGTTGGTATCAACAATCAAGGGGCCGCGCGTCTCTCCGGACGCTGCTCCACAGCCGCGGCTCCGTTGCCACCGTCAAAACCATCCAGATGTAAGGCACAGCCGGAAACCGCTTGGTGCGCAAACGGTTTTCCACGAGGCAAGGATCAAGCTTGGCCATGGCCCGAAGCCCCAAGACCCACGGCCTCCACGATCAAGACGGCCACAGGCAACACCTGCCTAACGCACTTCATCGATCAATCATGAAAGAAGAAAAGTGGCGCGGTTGACGGGGCTCGAACCCGCGACCCCCGGCGTGACAGGCCGGTACTCTAACCAACTGAGCTACAACCGCGCTTTTCATCCGGTCCGATCGTCCCAAGGCAGTGGTGGCGCGGTTGACGGGGCTCGAACCCGCGACCCCCGGCGTGACAGGCCGGTACTCTAACCAACTGAGCTACAACCGCTCACTGCCGTCGGGACCAGTCGGCCTCGGCGTGTGGGGTGTTTATGGCGCGACCTTATCCCCGTCAAGCGCTTTCCCACGCCAAAAGCAGGGAAATTTCAACTTCGCCGCCCCGACCCGAAACACACCGCCCGATCGCCCCGGTTTGCCGCCGGATCACACCCCGGTTGCGACCCTCGGCATACCACCCCACAAAGCGCGTTTGGCGGCACTGCGCCCGAGGCCACGCTGCAAGCCACGCATGGCCACCGCGCCACGCGGACAGACCCATGCGCAACACCGAGCCAGAAAATGCTTGCTTCACAACCAGATGCCGGATTTTATGTGTCGGTCTGCTCATGTTTGCTTGCCATTTCCGGCCTTGGTTTCAAGGATACTGCCTGTATGACTGCCCTCACCCGGCGGAGTTTTCTTTCCGCGAGCACGGCTGCCATCGTGCTCACACGCCCCGACCAGGCGCATGCCGCGCCGCGGATCGCCCTGCCATCCGATGTCGCCCAACGCGATGCCGCCACCGTCACCGCGATCCGCACGCGCTCTCCCGTGGTCGCCATGACATTCGACGATGGCCCGCACCCCAAGCTGACGCCGATCCTGCTCGACATGCTGAGAGCACGCAACATGCGCGCGACCTTCTACCTGATTGGCAATCGCGTGGTGAAATGGCCCGATATCGTGCGCCGTATCGCCGATGAAGGTCACGAAATCGGCAACCACAGCTGGTCGCACCCGGATCTTTCACGCCAATCCGAGTCTCGGGTCATTCAGGAGATTGACCGCACCAGCGATGCGATCTTCCGGGTCACCGGCCGCCCACCCGTGACCTTCCGCCCGCCTTACGGCGCCTTCAGCCGCCGCCAGCGCCTTATGCTCTATGAACAGCGGAACCTGCCGACAATCCTGTGGTCCGTCGATCCACAGGATTGGCGCAGACCGGGCGCCTCGGTGGTGGCAAGCCGGATCCTGAAAGGGTCGCGCCCGGGCGCCATCATCCTCAGCCACGACATCCAGTCAGGCACGGTCAACGCCATGCCCCGAACGCTGGACGGGCTGGCCGCGCGCGGGCTGAAATTCGGCACCATGAGCCAGATGATGGGATGGCCGCTCTGGCAGTCCCGGCGGTTCCGCCGCGTGTCCGCGGGCTGACCGGCACTCCCGGCTTCGCCTGTCTCCAGCAAGGCGCGGGCTCCACCGAATCCGGTCCCGCAGGCCGAATGCTCACCCCGCGAGGGGTGGCCCCGCCCGAGTCTCGCCACACCCAAACCGGCGTGCCACACGCTCACCCCGCGCGAGCTGGCCTCGCGCGAGTCTCGCCACACCCAACCCGGCGTGCCACACGCTCACCCCGCGCGGGCTGGCCCCGCGCGAGTCTCGCCACGTCCGGACGACACGGGAAGGCGCGCATAGCGCTCTCCGCCCCGCGCGCCCCGACGAACCAGGTCACCCGCCGAGGCTCGCTCCCGGCTCCCCGCATCCGCTTGGCACAGGCCGGGTCAACGCTCGGGCAGCGGGATAAATTCCTTGTCATCCCCCGCAGGCAGGGTGAACCGACCATGGGTCCAGTCTTCCCGGCGCCAGGCCTCCTTGGCCTCCTCGATACGCTCCTTCGACGACGCGACGAAGTTCCACCAGATGTAACGCGGTCCTTCCAGCGTCTCGCCACCGAGCAGCATCAATCGTGCGCCCTGCGCCCCGGCCTTGAGAGACACCTTGTCGCCGGGCCGGAACACCATCATCTGCCCCGCGTCAAACCGGTCTCCGGCCACCACAACGGACCCTTCGACCACATAAACGCCGCGGTCCTCGTGGTTGTCAGGCAGCGGGATCGCCGCGCCGGCCTGCAACACCACATCGGCATAGAACATCTCCGACGCGGTCTCCACCGGCGCGCGCGCGCCGTATGCGTTCCCGAGAATCAACCGTAATTCTTTGCCCTCGCCCTCGATCACCGGCAGCTCCCCTGCCCCCGCATGGATGAACTCCGCCGGACGGTCCTCGTGATCCTTCGGCAGCGCCACCCAGGTCTGGATTCCGAAAAAAGGCATCGGATCGGTCTGCGTCACGTCATCCGTGCGCTCGGAATGCGTGATGCCATGCCCCGCCACCATCCAGTTCACGGCCCCCGGCTCGATCCATTGATCCGTGCCAAGGCTGTCGCGATGGTGCATCCGCCCACGGTAAAGATAGCTGATCGTCGCCAGCCCGATATGGGGATGCGGCCGCACATCAAGCCCCCGTGTGGGCAGAAACTCCGCAGGCCCCATCTGGTCGAAGAAGATGAACGGCCCGACCATCTGGCGCTTCGGCGCGGGCAAGGCCCGGCGGACCTCCAGCGCGCCAAGATCACGGGCGCGCGGGACGATCACGGTGTCAATGGCATCCACCTCGTCCCCCGTAGGACAATGCGGATCAAGTGCCGGGTTCCAACTCATGCTCTTGGCCTCCCAAAAATACGGTGTTGCCCCAACATACCCATGCGCACGCTCACAGAAACCCTCAATATATGATAAATCATGTGCGATAACGCACAGATTACAGCGGTCCCATGATCTGTTGTGCCGGAGCGACACGCTTGATACCCCTTGGGTCAACAACGGGAGCGACACGATGTCAGACGAAAACGAACCCAAGCGGGACGAACCGCCCCTCACCGACGAGGGCCCGTCCGCCACGGAGGACACGCCCGCGATGCTGGAATTTGGCTGGGAGGAGTGGATCTCCCTGCCCGATCTCGGCCTGCCGGCGCTGCGCGCCAAGGTCGATACCGGCGCGCGCACCTCCGCCCTGCATGCCTCCGACATCGAAACCTTCGGGCCGGCCTCCGCACCCAAGGTGCGCTTTACCGTGCACCCCGTGCCCGGGCGCGACGATCTGATCATCCCCTGTTCGGCGCGGATCATCGATAGGCGCACCGTGACCTCGTCGAATGGCGAGAGCGAACAGCGCTACGTGATCGCCTCCTCGATCCGCGTCGGCGAGGAGAGCTGGCGCATCGAGATGACGCTGACCGACCGCTCGTCCATGGCCTCGCGCATGCTGCTGGGCCGCGAGGCGCTGAAGGACCACATCACCATCGTCGCCACCGAGCGCTTCCAGCAACCCAAGCTGAGCTACGACGTCTATACAAGCTCCCGGGTCCGCTCCGCCGCGCCCAACCGCAGCCTGCGCATCGCCGTGCTCAGCCGCGAGGACAATTACTCCACCCGCCGCCTTGTCGAGGAAGGCGAGGCGCGCGGCCACACGGTCGAGGTGATCGACACCACGCGCTGCTACATGGCGATCAACGCGCTCTCTCCGGAAGTGCATTACGACGGCAAGCGCCTGCCCCGCTACGACGCCGTGATCCCGCGCATCGGCGCCTCGATCACCAGCTACGGCACCGCCGTCATCCGCCAGTTCGAAACCATCGGCACCTTCTGCCTGAACGGCTCCGACGGCATCTCGTCGAGCCGCGACAAGCTCTACGCGCACCAGCTGATGGCGCGCCACAAGATCGGCATGCCCAACACCGCCTTTGCGGCCTCGCCCAAGGACACTGACAGCCTGATGCGCCTCGTCGGCACCGCGCCGCTGATCGTCAAACTGCTCGAATCGACGCAAGGAAAGGGCGTTGTGCTGGCCGAGACCAAAAAAGCCGCGCAATCGGTGATCGACGCGTTCCGCGGTCTCAAGGCCAATTTCCTCGTGCAGGATTTTGTCAAGGAAGCCGCCGGTGAAGACATCCGCTGCCTTGTTGTCGGCGGCAAGGTTGTGGCGGCGATGAAGCGCACCGGCGCGGAGGGCGATTTCCGCTCCAACCTGCATCGCGGCGGATCAGCCAAGGTTGTGCGCATCTCCAAGGAAGAGCGCGACGTCGCCGTGCGCGCCGCCAAGGCCTTCAAGCTGAGCCTTGCAGGCGTCGATCTGCTGCGCTCGGAATCGGGTCCGAAAGTGCTTGAGGTCAACTCGAGCCCCGGCCTTGAAGGCATTGAAACCGCAACAAAAAAGAACATCGCAGGCAAGGTGTTTGAGGCCATCGAAACCCAGGTCCGCCCGATGCCCACACGCTCGCGCAAACTGCTCGACAAAGGCTCGGAGTAACCCGCTCGCACCCCGCCGCCGCGCGCGCCCTCTGCGCCCCGCGCGCCCCAAGGTGCTGCCAGCCCCACAAGGTGCCGCCAGCCCCACCGTGCCCACGCCCACGTTTCTTTGGGCTCCAAATATCCCGGGGGTCCGGGGGCAGCGCCCCCGGCTGGCCCGCGCGTCAGGCACAGTTCCGGCCTATGCCGCCTTTTTCGCCGTGCCCATATACTGGATCCACGTCACCGGCACCGGCCCGAAGGTCAGGTCGCCACGCCGGGTGATCCCGCGCGGCCCCAGCCCGGTAAGCGTCTCTTCCGCTAGGCCCACGCGCGCCATGGCATCGCGCAGATCGCGCGGCTTTATGAACATCGCCGGATCATGCGTGCCCTTGGGCAGGATGCCCACCACGTCCTCCGCCATGGTCACCGCCACAAAGGACGCCAGCGCGTTGCGGTTGATCGTGTCATAGAAAAACCGCCCCCCCGGCTTGAGAACCCGCGCCACCTCCGCCAACGTCTGGTCGAGATCGGCCACATGTTCGAGCACATCGACGCAAACCACCGCGTCAAACACCCCATCCTCATAAGGCAAGGCCTCGCCCACACCTTTGTCATAGCGGATGTCCAGCCCTTCAGAGGCGGCATGCGCCCGCGCCGCCTCCAGCGCCTCAGCCGCCGGGTCGATCCCGGTCACCTGCGCGCCGCGCGCCGCCAGCGCCTCGGCCATGAAGCCACCCGCGCAGCCCAGATCGAGCACCCGCTTGCCGCTCCAATTGATCTGCTTGTCGAAGTGCCGGAACCGCCCCGGCACGAGGTTCTTCAGCGTCCGCACCCAGCGGATCTCGTCGGACCACCATTGCGCCGCCACCTTGTCGTAGATCGCAAGGTCATTGCGTGTTCTGTCAGCCATCCACCACATCCTTTTGTCCCGCGCCCGGCACCATATAGGGCGTGTGCGCCTTGTATCTGTGCCAATCGCTGCCATAACGCCGGGCGAAGCGGCGTTCCTTGAGCACCGGTGCGGCAAGGCAATAGGCGGTCAGCACAAGCGCCAGAACCAGCTGGTCCGGCGTCCAGATCGGCACCGTCCAGAGCGTCAACGCAAAGCTGAGATAGATCGGCTGCCGGATCACCCGGAACAGCCCCCGGCGCGGCATCGGCGGGTATTCGGGCCGCCGCCGTCCCGACAGCATCGTCAACCATCCCAGCGCGCCCGACTGCACTTCCGCGCCCGCATCCCAGCTCGCCTTGATGAGCAACAGCCACGCCGCCGCGTATGCCGCGCAGAGCAACCAGAACACCGCGCCTTCCGCGCGCCACCAGACCACGCCAGAGGGTGTCCACAGCAAGAACAGCGCGGCGAGTTGCAGACTGGCGATCACCGCAAAGCTCGACGTGGCCAGCACCGGCCCCCACGGCCCCGGCACCACCCGCGCCACGAGCCTTGCGCCCCGCCCGTTGAGCAATAGCGTGTGCAGCAGAGGGAATTGCAGCACCAGCAGCGCGTTCGCGAACCACGCCCAAGGGGGTGGCACGGTGCCGAAGCTCTGGCTCATGCCGTAGAACATGGCCCAGATCATCGCGATCACCGCCACGCCAAACACCGCATGGGTCACAAGACCGACCAGCAGCGCCGCGCCCATCCGCGCCCGCCCCGCCGCCGGGCGCAACGCGCCACCAAGCAACCGGCCCAGCCGTTCGAAATGATCCTCTGGCGGTGTCGCCATGCCTGCGCCCCTTTCTGACCCTGCTCGTTCCGACGCGGCCCGCAAAGCCCGCTCCACGCGGCCGCATCGCGCCCGCACCGTCGAGCTAGAGTGCCCCGCGCACCAATCCACCCCCCTCGTGGCCCTTTACCCTGCCCCGGCTTTTTCCTATATCTTTTGTCGACTATCCGACGGCCGTGATACGCCGTCGGTCCCGACCTGACACATTCGCCTGAAAGGGACCCGCCCATGAACGATGCCAGCCCCCCGCTCGAAGGCGCCCCGCTGATCGCCCCCTCGAGCACGGAGCATCCGCTTTACGACCAGATCGTCGAGGCATGCCGCAGCGTCTACGACCCTGAAATTCCTGTAAACATCTACGATCTTGGGCTCGTCTACACCATCGAGATCAACGACGCCGCAGAGGTGCGCGTGATCATGACCCTAACAGCGCCGGGCTGCCCGGTGGCCGGCGAGATGCCCGGCTGGCTGGCGGAAGCCATCGAGCCGATCCCCGGCGTCAAACAGGTCGATGTGGAGATCACCTGGGATCCGCCCTGGGGCATGGACATGATGTCTGACGAGGCGCGGCTCGAACTGGGTTTCATGTGAGCCAGAGCCGCCCGCGTCGTCCCGACGACGCAGAGCGCGTGGAGCCGGACGCCCCCGGCGCCGGGACCACATCGGCCAATCCCGCACCGCCGGACCGCTCCGAATACGAGAAGATGATCTCCGGGGCGTTCTACCGTCCCGGCGACCCGGATCTGGTGGCCGCGCGCCGCCGCGCCCAGAGCCTGATGCGCGACTACAATGCCACCGTCTATGGCGACACGGAGACCCGCGACGCGATCCTGTCCGAACTGATCGGAAGCGCGGGCCCGGATTGCGCGCTGCGCACGCCACTCTACGTGGATTACGGTAGCAACATCACCCTCGGCGCAGAGGTGTTCTGCAATTATGGATGCGTGCTGCTCGATGTCTGCCCGATCTCGATCGGCGACAAGACCCAGATCGGCCCCTATGTGCAGATCCTCACCGCCGACCACCCGCGCGACCCCGCTGGCCGCGATGCCGGGCTCGAATTTGGCCAGCCGGTGCATATCGGGCGCAATGTCTGGATTGGCGGCGGTGCGATCATCCTGCCCGGCGTCACCGTCGGCGACGACGCGGTGATCGGCGCCGGTGCGGTGGTGACGCGCGATGTCGCACCCGGCACGACCGTGGGTGGCAATCCCGCGCGCCCGCTTGCGAAATCACCGACGGCACCCTAACTTCAGGACAAAGGAGATCCCCGATGTTCGGCATTCCAGGCAAACAGGCCGTGACCATGACCCCGGCGGCAGTCCGCCAGATCACCAGGCTCATGGAGCGTGATGGCCGCCACGGCCTCAAGATCGGCATCAAGAAGGGCGGCTGCGCAGGCATGGAATACACCATGGACTATGTGGATGCTGCAGAGCCCAGCGATGAGGTCGTCGAGCAGGACGGCGCCCGCATCCTGATTGCGCCCATGGCCCAGATGTTCCTCTTCGGCACGGAAATCGACTACGAAACCTCCCTGCTGGAAAGCGGCTTCAAGTTCCGCAATCCCAACGTCACCGATGCCTGTGGATGCGGTGAGTCGATCAAGTTCAAGGATGTTGCCGAGCTCGAAGCCGAACGCAACGGCTGACCCGCCATGGGCGTCGCGCAATCCGATATCGACGCGACGCTCGAACTCTTCGCCCCTCTGGGAGAGCTTCGCACCCGCCGCATGATGGGCGGGCTGTGCCTCTATCACCGCGATACGATCTTCGCCATCCTGCGATCCGACGGGCAGATCCTGATCAAGGGCGGCGACGGCTTCGGCGCAACGCTCGAAGCGCGCGGCGGCACGCGGTGGGTCTACACACGCAAGACCGGCAAGGCCGGGGTGATGCCCTACTGGACCCTGCCAGACGACTGCCTCGACGACCCCGATGCCGCCGTGGCTTTGGCGCGCGAGGCGTTCGCCCATCTCTAGGGACCGGCCGTCTTGAGCAAGCACGCGGCACGGAAAACGGCCTGTGCTCCGTCGCCGGGATGTCGCGGATAATGCTGGATCCCTTTGCCAAGGCACCACGCGGCTGCCAGCCTGGCTTTCGCCGCGCCCAGACCGGTCTGCAGGATATTGCCCATCCTGCGCTACAGGCCGCCCCAATAGAAAACGGGTCCCGCGGGTATGCGCTTTGTCCGGAACAAAACCCGGCACCGCTCGCGTTGCACATCAACGGGTCCTGACCCGATGCGCGGCGGCTTGACCCCGCGGGTCCGGTTGACCTTGCGCCCCGTCTGGCGATGATGGGCCAAACAACGAAGGAACAGCATATGCGCCGCAAACTTGCCGCCGGAAACTGGAAGATGAACGGGCTCTCCGCCGCATTGGCCGAGCTTGACGCGCTTGGCGATCAGAGCGCCAGCGCCGCCGAGGTGCTGATCTGCCCGCCCGCAACGCTGATCGCCGCCGCCGCCTCCCGCGTATCGGGCATCGCCATCGGCGGGCAGGACTGTCATGCCGCGCAAAGCGGCGCGCATACCGGCGATATCGCCGCGTCCATGCTTGCCGATGCCGGGGCATCGCATGTCATCCTTGGACATTCCGAACGCCGCGCCGATCATGGCGAGGACGATTACACCGTCGCCACGAAGGCGATTGCCGCCTGGGAAGCCGGTCTCGTTGCGGTGATCTGTGTCGGCGAAACCCTCGATGACCGCGAGGCGGGCCGCACGCTCGACGTGGTTGGCACGCAGCTCTCTGGCTCCGTACCCGATGGCGCAAGCGCGGCCAACACCGTGATCGCCTATGAACCGGTCTGGGCCATTGGCACCGGCAAGGTGCCCACCACGGAGCAGATCGCCGAGGTGCATGACGATCTGCGTGCCCGGCTCGTGGGTCGGTTCGGCGCGGAGGGCGATGGGATGCGGCTGCTCTATGGCGGCTCGGTCAAGGCCAGCAACGCGGATGAGATCTTTGCCACCTCCAATGTCGACGGCGCGCTGGTGGGCGGCGCATCGCTCAAGGCCGCGGATTTCGGTCCGATCATCGACGCGCTCAACGCCAGCTGATCCACGCAACCCGGTCGGCACCGGCCGCAAAACCCGCGCATCCTGCGCCACCTCTGCGGCGCAAGGCGTGGTGCGGGTCCGCTCGCCGCGCAGAGCCCAACGGCGATCCTTTGAGCACCGACCCCTTCGGCACGGGCTTCACCGACCAAGCCGACAGGGCACGTGACCGAAAACGCCGCCTCACGCGCCCTGCCCGCCCCTCGCCGCCTATCCGCCAGAAGACGCACAGCCACCATCGGGCAGGCACCGCTGCGCGGCCTGCTTCACCGCCGCACGGCCTGTTTCAACGGGCGCGGAAACGCTCCTTTGGCGCACCGCCCGTCCCCGCGCCACCGCGCCCCGCGCCACTGGCCCACCTCGACACCACCGACCCACACCCGCGCCACCGGCCAGGCTGCACAGCACCAGCCCCCGTCTCATCCTGCCGCGCCCGGTTGCGGCGCCGATGCGCCCGCTTTTCTGCGCCCCTCCCGAAGCCAGCCCCCTTGCGCGCCCGATCAAGCCCGGCCACTCTGCGCTCACGATGCAGCGTTTCTCCCAATCTCCCACCGACCCCACCTTCGTGCAGAACCCCTACCCGGTCTACGCCGCGATGCGGGAAGCCGGACCGCTTGTCTGGTGGGAGGACTACGCGATGGTCTGTGCCACGCGCCACGACACTGTGCACAGCCTGCTGCGCGACCGCCGGTTCGGGCGCGAGATCCCGCCCGAGCAGGTCACAGCGCCCGCCGCGCACCTCGCGCCTTTTTACGCGGTCGAGGCTCATTCCATGCTGGAGCTGGAACCCCCGCGACACACCCGGTTGCGCGGCCTTGTGCTGCGCGCCTTCACCAGCCGCCGGATCAAGGCGCTCGGCCCCGAAATCACCGCCCTCGCCCATGATCGGATCGACCGCTTTCCCGCGCCAGGCACCCCGTTTGATCTGCTCGACGCGTTCTGCCGCCCCATCCCGGTCATCGTGATCTGCCGTCTGCTTGGCGTGCCCGAAAGCATGGGCGACCAGCTTCTGGCGTGGTCCGCGGACATGGTCGCGATGTATCAGGCCCGCCGCGACCGCGCCATCGAAGAGGCCGCCGCCCGGGCCGCAACCGCGTTTTCCGACTTTCTGCGCGACTACATCGCCAAACGCGAAACCGACCCGCGCGACGACCTGATCTCCCATCTCATCGCCGCGCGGGATGCGGGCGACCGGCTCAGCGCGGATGAGCTCATCACCACCTGCATCCTGCTGCTCAATGCCGGGCACGAGGCCACCGTGCACAGCATGGGCAACGGCATTGCGCGACTGCTCGACGCATCGCACACCGTCACGCCCGCCAATGCCGAAGCGAGTGTCGAGGAAATCCTCCGCATCGACCCGCCGCTGCACATGTTCACGCGCTATGCCTATGAGGAGGCCGAGATCGCCGGGCATGTCTTCAAACGCGGCGATCAGGTGGCGCTGCTGCTCGGATCCGCCGGGCGCGATGCGTCGGTCTGGCCCGATCCGGACCGGTTCGATGTAACCCGCCCTCTGAGGCCCGCGCATATTGCCTTTGGCGGCGGGCTGCATTTCTGCGTCGGAGCGCCGCTGGCGCGGCTCGAGCTCAGCGCCGCGCTGCCGGTTCTGTTCGCACGCTGCCCCGATCTGCGGCTCGCGGCGCCGCCGCGTTACGCCGACCTCTATCACTTCCACGGGCTGGACGCCCTCATGGTGACCCGCTGACCCGGCCCCCGACGCGCGCCACCCGAGCGGTCCGATCAGCCAGCCATCCGGACCGCCCCAACGCCCGCAGCCGCCACAGCGCGCCCCTGCTTCTTTGGGCCTCAAATATCCCGGGGGTCCGGGGGCAGCGCCCCCGGCACGCTGCGCACAGCATGCGCATGCGATGTGCATGGAGTGTGCATCGGTTGTGCATCGGGGTTTTGCCTCGCGGATCTGCTCCCTCCGCCGCGCCGCCTCAGAGCGGCAGCGCGTTGGTCGACTTGATCTCTTCCATCGACAGAAGCGCGGTGACGGTGTGCACCTTCACCTCGGAAATCAACGCCTGATAGAACGCATCATAGGCACGGGCATTGCGCACCCGCACCTTCAGGATATAGTCGATATCCCCTGCCAGCCGATGCGCTTCCTGCACCTCCGGCCGCTCCTTGAGAGCCGTCAAGAACCGGCGCTGCCACGCCGCCTCGTGCTCCGACGTCCGGATCAGCACGAAGAAACACGCCTCGAACCCCAGCGCCTCCGCATCCAGGCTCACGGTTTGCGCCCCGATGATGCCGGCTTCGCGCATCTTGCGAATCCGGTTCCACACGGGGGTCTTCGAACTGCCCACGGATTTCGCAATCTCATCAAGGGATTGTGAGGCATCGCTTTGCAGCTGGGAAAGGATTTTCCGGTCTGTCTCGTCGATCTTCATTTCTGTTCCTCTTTCCTGAGGGATCGCAAACGCTGGTTTCCCGATTGGGCTCAATCAGAACAATATTCCTTATTCGCCGCTGATACTAGCCAGACAACAGAACAAAATTCTATATCTAACCCATCACTTCCACGACCCACGGAGCCGCCCGATGCAGCATTTTCCCATCTTTGTCGCCCTTGCGGGTCGCCGTGTCGTCGTCTCCGGCGGTGGTGAAGCCGCCCTGGCAAAGCTTCGGCTGCTGCTCAAGACCGAAGCCCGTGTCACCGTCTTCGCGGCGGATCCCCATCCCGATCTCGCCGCTCTGGCCGAGGCGGGCAAGCTGACCCTGCATCGCCGCGCCATGCAACCGGGCGACGCGCTTTGTGCGGTGCTGTTTTACGCAGCCGACGAGGATGCCGCGCAGGACGCGCGGACCACGGCGCTGGCGCGGGCCGATGGCGCGCTGACCAACATCGTCGACAATCTCGCGCAGTCCCAGTTCATCACCCCCGCCATCGTGGATCGCGATCCGGTCACCGTCGCCATTGGAACCGAAGGCGCAGCCCCGGTGCTCGCGCGCGCGATCAAGGCCGATCTCGAAGCGCGCCTGCCTGCCACGCTGGGCCGTCTGGCGCGGATCGGGAAAGCCTTCCGCAAGATGGCAGAGGCCCTGCCCATGGGCCGCGCGCGCCGCGATTTCTGGCGCGACTATTACTTCCGGACCGGCCCCCGCATGGCCGACGCCCCCGACAGCACGGTCGAGGGCGCGCTCGACGGCCTTCTGGCCGAACATCTTGATCGCCAATCGCGCAAAGGCCATGTGGCCTTCGTCGGCGCGGGTCCCGGCGATCCCGAACTGCTGACGCTGAAGGCCCGCCGCGCGCTCGACGAGGCCGATGTGGTGATCTACGACCGGCTCGTCGGCAAAGGCGTGCTCGAATTAGCCCGGCGCGAAGCCATCATGGTCAATGCGGGCAAGGAAGGGTTCGGCCCGTCCATGCCACAGGCGCAGATCACCGCAACGATCATCGAACATGCCCGCGCCGGCGCGCAGGTAGTCCGGCTCAAGGGCGGCGATGCCACCATCTTCGGGCGGCTCGACGAAGAAACCGAGGCCGTCTCAGATGCCGGCATCGACTGGCACGTGGTGCCCGGCATCACCGCCGCCTCTGCCGCCGCCGCCGCGGTCGGGCAATCGCTGACCAGTCGCGGGCGCAATGACGAGACCCGCTTCGTCACGGGCCACGACATGAAGGGCTTTGCCGATCGCGATTGGGCCAGTCTCGCACAACCCGGAGAGGTTGCGGCGGTCTACATGGGCAAACGCGCCGCACGCTTCATCCAGGGCCGCCTGCTGATGCATGGTGCCGCCCCGGACACCCCGGTCAGCGTGATCGAGAACGCCTCGCGCGCCGATCAGCGCGTGCTCGCCTGCACGCTTGCGGACCTGCCGCAGCGTCTCGACACCGCCCGTCTCAGCGGCCCCGCCGTCCTGTTGCTCGGGCTGGCCCCGCACCCCGCCCTGCACGGCACCACTGCGCCAGCTCTGCCACAGGACACGCACGCCCCTGCCCCCAAACCCATCATGGAGCTCGTCCAATGACCCGTCGTTTCACACCCAAAGTTGTCACCGGCAATGCGCTGCTCGAAGGGGATGTGGTCTATTTGACCGTAGATGACCAATGGACCCGGGATCTCGCTGCTGCGGAGGTGCTCGATGACGAGGCCCATGCACAGCTGCGCCTTCTCGACGCGCAGGCCCGTCAGAACGAGATCGTGGGCGCCTATCTGGCCGATGTGAAGCCCGGTGCCGCCGGCCCCGAACCCGCGCATTTCCGCGAGGCATTCCGCATGCGCGGACCCTCCAATTACGCGCATGGCAAACAGGCCGACACGCGCTAACCCATTGATCCCAATACCAAGGCGTTAGACGCCGAGGAGAGAGCCATGTATCGCTACACCGAGTTCGACGCCGCCTTTGTGGCCGAGCGCAACCGCCAGTTTCGCGCGCAGGTCAACCGCCGCATCGATGGCAGCTTGACCGAGGACGAGTTCAAACCGCTGCGCCTGATGAACGGGCTCTACCTGCAACTGCACGCCTACATGCTGCGCGTCGCAATCCCGTATGGCACGCTCAACAGCGCCCAGATGCGCCAGCTCGCCATGATCGCGGAGCGCTGGGACAAGGGTTATGGCCATTTCACGACCCGTCAGAATATCCAGTATAACTGGCCCGCGCTGCGCGATGTCCCGGATATGCTCGATGCTCTGGCCGAGGTCGGGATGCACGCGATCCAGACTTCCGGCAACACGATCCGGAACGTCACCGCAGATCACTTCGCCGGGGCTGCCGCCGATGAGATCGCCGACCCGCGCCCGGTTGCCGAACTGATCCGGCAATGGTCCACCGACCATCCCGAGTTCCAGTTCCTGCCCCGGAAGTTCAAGATCGCCGTCACCGGCGCCGAGGCGGACCGTGCCGTGACACGCGCCCATGATATCGGCATTCGAACGGTGCAGCGTGACGGCGAAACAGGCTACGAGATCATCGTGGGTGGCGGCCTCGGTCGCACGCCGATGATCGGCAAGGTGCTGCGAAGCTTCCTGCCGGAAGCGGATCTGTTGCCCTATCTCGAAGCGACCGTTTCGGTCTGGAACCTGTTGGGACGGCGCGACAACAAATACAAGTCCCGCATCAAGATCACTGTGCATGAGCATGGAATTGAAGAGATTTCCCGACTTGTTGAGGACCGCTTCGCGATCCTGAAACCAAGCTTCACAGGCGTCGATCAAGCGCATCTCGCGCGGATCCGCGAGGATTTCGCGCCTCCTGCCTTTGTCACGCGCCCGGTGGATGCCTACACACGGGCCTATGACAGCGACCCGGTGTTCCGCGCCTGGGCCGATACCAATCTCAGCGCTCATCGCGCGCCCGGCTATGCCATTGCCCAGATCAGCCTGAAGGCGCATGGCGCCACACCCGGCGACGCCAGTGCCGACCAGATGCGCGTGATCGCCGATATTGCGGAGCAATTCGGGCATGACGAAATCCGGATCAGCCACGAACAGAACATCGTCCTGCCGCATGTGCACCGCGCCGACCTGCCAGAGATCCACGCCCGGCTCAAGGCACGCGGGCTGGCCACCGCCAATATCGGCAAGATCTCGGACATCATCGCCTGCCCCGGCATGGATTACTGCGCGCTGGCCACGGCGCGCTCGATCCCGATCGCACAAGACATCGCCACCCGTTTCGATGCGCTCAAGCTCGAACACGACATCGGCGATCTCAAGATCAAGATTTCCGGCTGCATCAACGCGTGCGGGCATCACCATCTCGGCCATATCGGCATACTCGGGCTGGATCGCGCCGGCGTGGAGAATTACCAGATCACCCTGGGCGGCGATCACACGGAACAGGCCGCCGTCGGCGAAAGGACCGGACCGGGGTTCTCTGCGGAGGCCATCTTGCCCGCGATCGAACGGCTGGTGGAGACCTATCTCGCCCAGAGAACCGGCCCGGAGGAGCCGTTTATCGACACCTATCGCCGCGTCGGCATGGCCCCGTTCAAGGAAGCGCTTTACGGGCCCGAAGCCCGGCGCTCACGGGCGGCGTGATCCCATGACCGTATCGTATTCTCCGACCGTGGACAGCGACGCCGAAGCGATCGCCGCCCTCGATGCAAAGGTTGCCACGCTCAACGCCCGGTTTCACCGACACGGGGCCACGGCGGTGCTTGAGGCCGTGCTACGGGACCGTCTGACAGGCGACACCGCTTTGGTGTCGTCTTACGGCGCGGAATCGGTGGTGCTGCTGCATCTCGCCGCGCTCATCGACCCCGGCGTGCCGGTGCTGTTTCTCGACACCGGACAGCATTTCGCAGAGACGTTGGTCTATGTGCAGGACCTCAGCGAGCGGCTCAAGCTTTGGAACGTGCGCCAGGTTGAACCGGATGCGGCGCGCCTCGCCCATGTGGACCCGGACGGCACGTTGCATGCGCGCGATCCCGATGCCTGCTGCGCCTTGCGCAAAACAGCGCCGCTCGAGGCCGCGCTTGGCCCGTTTGACGCATGGATCACGGGGCGCAAACGGTATCAGGGCGGGATGCGCGCCAAGCTTGCGTTCTTCGAGCGCGACGGTCTGCGGATCAAGGTCAACCCGCTGGCGCGCTGGTCGCCGGGAGACCTCCGGACCTACCGCGAAGAAAACCGCCTGCCGCTGCACCCGCTGGTGCGCGAGGGATTTGCGTCGATCGGCTGCGCGCCCTGCACCCGCGCCGTGCAGCCGGGCGAAGACCCGCGTGCCGGGCGGTGGGCCGGGCAGAAGAAAACCGAATGCGGCATTCATCTCGACGCCAGCGGTCGCCTGCGCCGCAACGAACAGTAAGGACAGACCATGACCAAGTCGCAGACCACGATTCTCGTCACCGACGCCGGTTTTGCACCGGAGGACTGGACCGGCCCGATCCTTGATCTCGCGTCGGATACGGATCCCGCCACGCTCGACCCCGGCACGCCGGCGCTGATCCGCATCGACTTTCCGAGCTTTGCCGACGGGCGAGGCTTCACGCTGGCGCGGCTGTTGCGGGCGCAGGGATTTCGCGGCCGGTTGCGGGCCCGCGGGCACGTGATCGCCGACCAATATGCCATGGCGCGCCGCGCCGGGTTTGACGAGGTGGAGATCGACGCGGCACTCGCCGCCCGCCAGCCGGAACCGGATTGGCAGGCGCGCGCCGATTGGCGCGCCCACGATTACCAGGCGCGGCTGCGCGCCTGAGCGCCGGGCCACGTCCGGCCAAAGACGATAGCCGCCGGACGACACCCACCCATAATTCACTTGTATACAAACAATTCCTCGCTAGGGTGGCGGGGCGTTTTGCCGCCGGGAAACCGGCGGCGCGCGCCTTTTCAACACCCGCCCGACATGCGAGGGTCCGGAGTGTAAACCCATGTTGACAGAGATGCCCGCCGTGACCGACGCCACAGCTACGAAATCCGCCAGGAAACTGGCCCAACCCGATACACAGACCGTCACCGCCGTGACCCACTGGACAGACCGGCTTTTCTCCTTTCGCGTCACGCGGCCCGCGAGCCTGCGCTTCCGCTCCGGTGAATTCGTGATGATCGGGCTGATGCAGACCGATCCCAAGACCGGACGCGAAAAGCCGCTGTTGCGCGCCTATTCCATTGCGTCGCCAAGCTGGGACGAAGAACTCGAATTCTATTCGATCAAGGTGCAGGACGGTCCGCTCACATCGCGGCTTCAGCATATCCAGCCCGGCGACGAGATCATCCTGCGCCCCAAGCCAGTCGGCACATTGGTGCATGACGCCTTGCTGCCCGGAAAGCGGATCTGGTTCTTTGCTACAGGCACCGGGATCGCCCCCTTTGCGTCGTTGCTGCGGGACCCGCAGACCTACGAAGACTATGATGAGGTCATCCTCACCCACACCTGCCGGGAAGTGGGCGAACTGACCTATGGCAAGGAGCTGATTGACGAGATCCGCTCAGACGAGATGCTGGCCGAGCTCATGGGCGAGGGCTTCCATGAAAAGCTGCGCTACTATCCGACCACCACGCGTGAGGAGAGCCCCAAGATGGGGCGGATCACAGACCTGATGCGGTCCGGCACGGTTTTCGAGGATCTGGGAGTGCCGCCCCTGACCCCGGAGACCGACCGCGCGATGATCTGCGGCAATCTCGCGTTCAACCTTGAGCTCAAGGAGTTGTTCGAGAACTACGGGCTTGAGGAAGGCGCCAACTCGGACCCCAAGCATTACGTCGTCGAGAAAGCCTTCCTCGATTGATCGCCGCGCTCTGAACCGTGGGGCATGTCGCCCCATCGAAAATTCTGGCATGACACGAAAAAACGCCGCGCGCCGTGGGCCCGCGGCGTTTTTTCGTTTGATGGGCTGGACCGGATCTCCCGGCCCACCCGGCAGATCCCTTATTCGCTGACGCTCAGCATCTCGCGCAGGCTGTCGAGCACACCGGAGAGCGCTTCGGGATTGTCGCGCACCTGTTGCAACATGGTTTGTGCGGCGGCTTTCTGGATCGCGTTCAACTCCGCACTGTCGATGTAATCGGCCACGGCGTCGTAATTGAACCCATCCGCCGTCAGCAGTTGATCGATGGAAAGCGCCTCGGACGCGTCCGCCGCGCTGTCTGCCGGAGCGGCGTCCTCGGCTGCAGTTTCGTCCACGGCCGGAGCGGCCTCGGCAGCCGTCTCCGCAGCGGCCTCCTCTGCCACGGCATCCGCCGCGCCCTCCACTGCGCCGGCGGCATCGTCGGCGGCCTCTTCGACGGTCTGAGCAGCCTCATCCGCCGCACCGGCCACCGCGTCAGCGGCCTCGTCGGCCCCCTCCGCAGCCGTCTGAGCGGCCTCGTCGGCCACGTCTGCGGCGCCCTCGGCGGCTTCGGCTGCCTCCTCTGCGGCGCCCTCAACGGCTTCGGAAGCTGCGTCCTGCGCATTCTCGGTCAGACCAAGGGCATCGGAAACCGCGCCTTCGACCTCTTCTGTCAGGGTGGTTACCGCGTTGCCGACCTCTTCGGCAGCACTGTCCGCGGCTGTCTGCGCGCCTTCGACGGCCTCTTCGACGAGAGCGCCCGCGCCTTCGGCGACGCTTTCCGCCGCGTTCACCGCGTCTTCGACGGCTTCGTCAACGGCGGCCTGCGCGTCTTCAACGGCCTCGGCTGCGGCCTGTGCCGCCTCTTCGGCGGCCTGTTCGACAGCATTCGCAGCGGCTTCCGCCTCGGCGGCCGCGGCTTCTGCTGCGGCGGCGGCCGCTTCTTCCGCAGCGGCGGCTTCGGCTTGCGCTTTTGCAGCCGCTTCGGCAGCCGCCGCTTCGGCAGCCTCCGCCGCAGCCGTTGCCGCCGCCTCGGCTTGCGCCGCAGCAGCCTCGGCTTCGGCTTTGGCCGCCTGTTGACCGGAATACCAAAGGTAGCCGCCCACCGCGATGACGATCGCGGCAATGGCAGGAATCAGTTTCTTCATCTCGTTCTCCTTTTCGGGCTCGCTTGCATCTTGTGCGACCCGAGAGTCCTAGTGAGTGATACCGCCTGACGTGACCCCGACCCTAGGCCAACGCAAGGGGAAACGGTTGAAAAAAGCGCCATTCGGCAGTGTTTTGCCGCTTGAACCGGCGCGCTGCCAAGTTTACCTTGCTACCTTGTTTAGACGGCAACAAACGGAGTGAACCCATAGCCCGCAGACCCCACAACGCGCCTCCACAGCGCGATACCGGCCCCCGCGTCAATGATCGCATCAGGGCTCCCGAAATCCGACTTATTGGCGCCGAAGGCGAAAATGTCGGTGTTGTTTCCCCGGCCCGCGCGATGGATCTTGCGGAGGAAGCCGGTTTGGACCTCGTGGAAATCTCGCCCAATGCCAATCCACCGGTCTGCAAGATCATGGATTACGGAAAGTTCAAGTACGAACAGCAAAAGCGAGAATCCGAGGCCCGCAAGAAGCAGAAAACCATCGAAGTCAAAGAGGTCAAGTTCCGGCCCGGTACGGATGTGCACGATTACGAGGTGAAGATGCGCAATGTCTTCAAGTTCCTCGAGAACGGCGACAAGGTGAAGGTCACTCTGCGGTTCCGTGGCCGTGAGATGGCGCACCAGGATCTCGGTCGTGACCTGCTTCACAGGGTTGCCGAAGACGTCAAGGAAATCGGCAAGGTTGAGAATATGCCGAAGATGGAAGGCCGCCAGATGGTCATGATGATTGGCCCAGCCCCGAAGTAAGGGCCATCTTGGTTTCTCTGCGGCGCTTGACGCCCCCAATTCCGAACCCTGCCGAGTTCCTTGGCGGGGTTTGTTTTTTGGATGCCACGGAACGCTCTGACCGGTTGCCCCCATGGGGGGCATGGCACAGACCCGCTCCATACGGGTGGCATGTCAAACCGCGCCCAAGGGCGCGCCGTGTGCCCTTCGTGTCGGCGCGCGAGCCTTCTGCTTCTTCAACCGCCTAGGCTTCGCGGGGACGTCCGCGCTGCGGGATCTCCTTGAGCAGGCCACCGACCCCCATCATCGCGATATCGCCCGGGCTGAGCGCGACACCGCAAAACAATCGCTCGATCACCCAATCCGCGCCGTTGAGAGCGGGAGACCGGGCGCAGCCCGGAAGACCGATCACCGGCCGCCCATCGAGATCGCCGTAGAACAACAGGTTTCCGGGATCGACCGGCATGCCGTAATGGGCCACCCGGCCACCGGCCTCGCGGACGGCTTGCGGTGCCACGTCGTGCACATCGGACGTGGCCGACCCTGTCAGGATAAGAACGGCCTGTGTCGACGCGGCGCGGATCGCGTCGGCAAGCGGCGCGATGGCGTGATCGACGAGCACGGGCGGCGCCAGCGACACCCCCAAACGCGCCAGCCGCGCAGCGGTGACGCGATGGCCTTTGTCGCCGCTGTCCCTCTGGTCCACGCGCGTCTGGATCAAAGTGGCATCGGACACCGTCACCCGGCGCAATCGCAAGCCGCCCTGCCCCGCAAGGCACGCCGCCTCAAGAGCCGCCTCCGGCACCGCGTAGGCGATGATCTTGACCGTGGCGGCAAGCCCGCCCGCTTCCAGCCGCTGCCAAGGCGCGACCGTGGCGACCGTGATCGACGGATGCAGCGCGTTCAGCGCATGGATGCGGTCCGCGAGAACCTCGACCACGCCGGGCGCATCCGCATGCAGGTTGACCCGGCCGGTCGTCGCCGCGCCGATGCGCAAACCGGCGCGGTCGGGATCGGGCACAAGCGCACGGGCCAGCCGCATGGCGGCATCATCTTCGCCCAGATCACCCGGCTCCAGCCGCGCCACGGTGACTGACTCTGCGCCATGGCGCAGCAGGCGGTCGATGTCTTCCTGCAAAAGCGCACTGCCCTTGCGCAGACGCCCGTCCGGCAGGGCCACGGAATGCGCGAGGATCGCCCCGAGAGCGGAGCGGGTTGGAACGGGGCCGAACTTCACGCGCCTTTCCTCAGCCGCAAGGTCATTTCGGCAAGGATCGCGACCGCGATTTCCGGGGGTCCCGACGCTCCGATATCAAGCCCGATGGGGCCATGGATCCGGGCAATGGCGGCATCATCGAACCCGGCCTCCCGCAAGCGGTCGACGCGTTTCGAGTGAGTGCGCGTGGACCCGAGCGCCCCGATGTAAAAGCACTCCGCCGCAAGCCCGCGCTGAAGGGCTGGATCATCGAGCTTCGGGTCGTGGGTCAACAGCACCAGTGCGGTGCGTTGATCGAGGCCAAGCGCGTCCACCGCCTCATCGGGCCAGTCATGCAAAAGCCGTGTGCCGGGAAAGCGGGCCTCGGATGCAAAGGTCTCGCGCGGGTCGATCACCGCCGGATCGTAGCCGGCGATCCGCGCCATCGGCACAAGCGCCTGCGCGATATGCACGGCACCCACCACCACAAGCCGCAGCGGCGGATTGTGGATTGCCACGAAGGTGCGGGTTTCTTCCTCGAACCCGGACCGGTCCATCCGAAACCGCGCTTTGAAGCCATCACGGGCAAGGTGCCGCACCCCGGCATCGAGATCGACGACATAGGCCACAGGCTCACGCGCCGCCCGCGCCACGCATAATTCGCGCAGCAGGCTGTCCGGCAAAACGGACCCGACCGGCTCCACCAGAACACGGATGGTGCCGCCGCATGCGAGCCCGACGGCAAAGGCATCCCCATCCGACACCCCGAATTCAAGTTCCCGCGCGGCCCCGTCCTCCAGCGCTTCCAGCGCCTCGACAATCACGGCCCCTTCCACGCAGCCGCCGGAGACCGATCCCGCGATCTCGCCAGCGCCGGAGATTGCCAATTGGCTGCCGATGCGGCGCGGTGCGGAACCCCAGGTCTCGATCACCGTGGCAAGCACCGCGCCTTCGCCCGCGTCATGCCAAGCCAGTGCAGTTTCGGGAATGTTGTCAAACCTGTCCATGGATCGCCCTCCCTTTGGCCTTTCCTATGTAGGGGGCCAGCATCCGCCTGTCTCCCCCTCCTATCGTGCCGAATCGTGCGATCCGGTCCCGCCTATGTGGCCCGCGCATGCCACCAGCGCCGCCGCGACCAACGCCGCCGCTACCGACGCCGCCGTCACCCACGCCACCCGCGCTGTCTGTGTGGATCAGACCCGCTCTTGCGTCACGTCGTAGCGATAGATCCAGTCGAATTGCGCCATCATCCCGCGCGGCGCAACACGCCCCGCAACCGCAAGCCCCAAATGCGCGGCCTTGCGCAAAAGCGGGTTGCGCAGGTGGTATTTCCAAGCGTTGCCATTTGCGGCCTTGATCACCCGCGATACGCGATCCCGGCGCAGCGCCTGATACCGCGCAAGTCCGTCTTCACGCGCATCATGCGCGTCAAGCATTGCCATCAGTGCCCACGCATCTTCCAGCGCCATCACAGCGCCTTGCGCCAGAAACGGCAGGGTCGGATGCGCGGCGTCTCCCACAAGTGCCGCACCCGGCGCGAACCAGCGCTCGGCCACCGGGTGTCGGAACAGCCCCCAGACCCCAACCGAGTCCACGTCCTGAAACAGCCGCGCCACATCGCCCCCAAAATCACCGAAGCGCTGCCGCAGCACATCGGGGTCGCCCGCATGGTGCCAGCCCTCCTCGACCCAGTCCTCGCGCTCTTCGACCGCCACAAGATTGACCACTTCCTTATCGCGCAGCGGATAGCTGACCACATGGCGACCCGGCGCCATGGTCACCCGCGCCTCGGGCGGATGGACGACGCTGTTCGGGGCAAGCGCGCGCCACGCAACCTGACCGGTAAAGAACGGGGCCGCCGCGCCGTTGAGCGCGGGGCGCACGACGGAATGAAGACCATCGGCACCGACAATCAGATCGCAGTCCTGGTGGCGCTGGGTATCCAGCGTGAAGGCCGGCCGGATGCCGGGCGCGACCGATGTGGCGCATTGCCCCAATCGAATCTCGACGCCTGCTTCGCGGCAGGCGGCTTCCAAGGCCGCAATCAGATCGGCGCGATGCACGAAATGATAGGCCTGATCGGCGCCAAGCTGCATCAGGTCGAGCCGCACGACCTCCCGCCCTTCCCGATAGTCGCGCAGCGACACGCCGGCACCACGCACCGCGCGGTCCGCAACGGCCTGCGCAACCCCCAGCGCCTGCAACACCCGTGCGCCGTTGGGGCTGATCTGAAGCCCGGCGCCCACTTCCGCAATTTCCGGCGCCTGCTCAAAGACGGTGACCCACGCACCACGCCGCGCGGCAGCAAGAGCCGTGGCCAATCCGCCGATGCCGCCTCCAAGCACCACCACCTGCATGCCCGACACTGCCATGATGTCCCCTCCTCACGCCAAACAGCGCTTCGTGGCAAATCCCATGTCCGGGAATGGCGCGCTTGGCCCGGTCCATCGGAAGCGCCGACATGAAAAAAGCGCCGAGGCCTGAGCCCCGGCGCTGCTGAACGCGACCGCGCGCCCGCGCAATGCGGTGGGTCGCTACGAAATCGCCCGGCTCCTCCCTCCGGACGACTTCGGATCAGTCCTTAATGGCTCAATCGTCGCGATGCACCTTTTCGCGACGTTCGTGACGCTCCTGCGCCTCAAGGCTCATGGTTGCAATCGGCCGGGCATCGAGCCGCTTGAGGCTGATCGGATCGCCGGTCACTTCGCAGTAGCCGTATTCCCCTTCATCAATCCGGCGCAACGCGCTGTCGATCTTGGCAACAAGCTTGCGCTGCCGATCCCGGGTGCGCAGTTCCAGCGCCCGGTCGGTCTCTTCGCTGGCCCGGTCGGTCACGTCGGGGATATTGCGCGTGTGGCGCTGCAGATCCTCGATCGTGTCGCGGCTGTCCGAAAGCAATTCCTGTTTCCAGTTGATGAGTTTACGGCGGAAATATTCCAATTGCCGCTCATTCATGAACGGCTCGTCTTCCGCCGGTCGATAGTCCTCTGGCAAAAAGGATTCGGCTTTCATAGGTTTCCCCTTATCTACGCCAATATCCGTCATGGTGTTCCCTCTAGATATCTGGCACCCCTTGGGCCAGCAATTAACCGAAGCACCCTCCCTTGTCACTACACAATAGCACCCCAATTCGGCTATTTGAGGGCGGACCTACCGAGCTTTGAGCGGAGAAAAACCATGCGCTTTGAAGGCACAGACACCTATGTGGCCACCGACGATCTGACAATGGCGGTCAATGCGGCCGTGACGCTGGAGCGCCCCTTGCTTGTGAAGGGCGAACCCGGAACCGGCAAGACCGAGCTTGCACGACAGGTCGCCGACGCGCTCGGTGTTCCGATGATTGAATGGTCGATCAAGTCGACCACCAAGGCGCAGCAGGGCCTGTATGAATATGACGCGGTCAGCCGGCTGCGTGACAGCCAGTTGGGCGACGAACGGGTGAACGATGTCTCCAACTACATCCGCAAGGGAAAGCTCTGGCAGGCGTTCGAAGCGGACGGCAAGGTGGTGCTGCTGATCGACGAGGTGGACAAGGCCGATATCGAGTTTCCCAATGACCTCCTGCAGGAACTGGATCGCATGGAGTTCCATGTCTACGAGACCGGCGAGACCATCCGCGCGCGCCACCGCCCCATCGTCATCATCACCTCGAATAACGAAAAGGAGCTGCCGGACGCGTTTCTGCGGCGCTGCTTTTTCCACTACATCCGCTTTCCCGATCCCGATACGCTCCGCGCGATCGTCAAGGTGCATCATCCCGGCCTAAAGGAGAGCCTTCTGAACACCGCTCTCACACAGTTCTACGAGCTGCGCGAGCAGCCCGGCCTCAAGAAGAAGCCATCGACATCCGAGGTGCTCGACTGGCTGAAGCTGCTCCTGGCCGAAGATCTCGATGCGGACGACCTGAAGCGCGACGGGGTCAATGCGCTGCCAAAACTGCATGGCGCGCTTCTCAAGAACGAGCAGGATGTGCATCTTTTCGAGCGGCTGGCCTTCATGGCGCGCTCCGGTCGCTGACCCCGCAAAACGGGTGCGACGGCCCGGATCCGCGGCATTTCAATCGGTATATATCACCGGCATCCGGCCCGTTTCGGGCCGACTGTTGCCAAGAGACCCACCCCTAAACCCTTGATATATAAGTCTGTGTCACTTTCTCGACTCAGGTGGCAAAAAATTATCAACAGGGTTTCCCATTGATGATCAGTTTCCTCGGTTTTGCCCTATAGTCCCCTCATAGAGGACAAATAGCACGCGGATGATGTGTCCATCCGAGTGACAAAAAACGAGCAGGCAGGCTTCAAAGGTGTCCCAGACCAAACCCGTGACCGTGCGCCCCGTGCGCATGGACGATGAACCCGTGTGGCGCGCGCTGTGGACGGCGTATCTCGCCTTTTACGAAACGACCGTGCCCGACGCGGTCTACCGGTCGACCTTTGCGCGGTTGCTCGGCGACGATCCACGGGATTTCAACGGCCTGCTCGCTGAAACCGCGGATGGCACCGCGGTCGGCCTGACCCATTACCTGTTTCATCGCCATGCGTGGAGAATCGAGGAGGTCTGCTACTTGCAGGACCTCTACGCCACGCCCGAAAGCCGCGGCACAGGGGTCGGACGCGCGCTGATCGAAGCGGTGTATGACCGCGCCGACGCGGCCGGTGCGCCAACCGTTTACTGGTTGACACAGGATTTCAACGCCACCGCCCGTCAGCTTTACGATCGGATCGGATCCGTCACTCCCTTCATCAAGTATCAGAGGTCGTGATGCACAGATCTGTCCGTCGCCTTGTCCTGCCGCTTTATCTCATGCTGGGCGCCTGCATGCCCGTCGCGCAGTCCGAAACCGCGACGCGCGCGGCCTTTGACACGAGCGCGGGCAACGGCCTGCCGGCCATGAAGATGTTTTCCGTGCCCCGCCCCGTGCGCCCCATCGCCTCCAACGCCGACATCGCGCGGGATTTCCTCGACCTCAGCTTCATGCTTGAATCGGGTCGCACGCTGCGCATGATGACCCGCTTCGAAGGGCCGATCTCGGTGCGTGTGACCGGCGCGCCGCCCGCCTCGCTCGGGGCCGATCTCACACGGCTGCTGCACCGTCTGCGGTCCGAAGCGGGGATCCGCATCGCACTCACGCCCGGTCCGCACGCCAATATCACCATTCAGGCCGTGCCACGCTCGGCGATCCGCAAGGCGATGCCGCAAGCCGCCTGCTTTGTCGTGCCCAATGTCTCGTCGCTGGCCGAGTATCAGGCCGCGCGCCGGAACGGGTCCCTGAACTGGTCGCGCCTGACCGCGCGGGAGAAAGTGGCGATCATCCTGCCGAATGATGCCAGCCCGCAGGAAATCCGCGATTGCCTGCACGAAGAACTGGCCCAGGCCCTCGGGCCGCTCAATGACCTCTACCGGCTGCCCGACAGTGTGTTCAACGACGACAACGTCCACACGGTGCTGACCGGATATGACATGATGATCTTGCGGATCACCTATGACAGCAGCCTGTCCAACGGGATGAGCCGTTCCGAGGTTGCAGACCGTTTGCCGGCCATTCTCGCGCGCATCAACCCCGCCGGCGCAACCATCGCACCGAGCCGGCTTTCGCGCACACCACGCCCCTGGATCATCGCCGTCCAGACCGCCTTGGGGCCGGTCTCCGGCGCGGCCGAGCGCCGCGTGGCTGCCGAAGCCGCACTGCGCATGGCCATGGCGCTTGGCTGGACGGATCACCGCCGCGCGTTTTCGCACTACGCCATGGGCCGCATCCTGCAAACCACCGATCCCACCGCCGCCGAAGCGCAGTTCCGCCTCTCGCAACGCTATTTTGGCAGCAGCCCGGACACCGCCCTGCACCGCGCCTATGTTGCCTCGCAGCTGGCCGCCTTTGCGCTGACCCAGGGCCGCGCCGAGGATGTGCTGCGCCTCGTGACCCCCCATCTGGACATCGCCGCCCGCCACGAGAACGCCGCGCTGCTGTCCATGTTGATGATGCTGCGTGCCGAGGCGCTTGACCTCTCCGGGCGTGTCGCCGAGGCGCAGGCCGTGCGTCTGGACTCCATGGGCTGGGCGCGATACGGGTTCGGCTCGGATTGGGCGGTGCGGGCCAAGCTGCGCGAGATAAGCGCGCTGAACCCGGCCAAGCGAGGAGCAGGCACTCTATGATTGTCATCGCAGCAGCGCTCTTTGGCGCGGTCTGGGGCGGTATGCTGGCGCGCAAGCGCAAGGGCAACAAGGCCGATATTGCGCAATATGCCGTGGTCTATGCCCTTGCCTATGGGCTGCTCGGTTTCATCGTGACCATCATCATCGAAAAAGCGATCACCTGAAGCCCACCTCCGGGCACGCTCAGGACCCGCTGCCGCCTTGCGCGGCACCACATGTCACACAGCTCCAGCCCTGCCTTGCGTGCTTGTCTCCCGCATGTGGGCCTCGCCGCGCCCCCTTGCGCCGGCACCACGGTGGCGCCCGCTCGCATCCCGCGTGCCGCGCTGCTTGAGAGCCGGACAGGGTTTCTTCTGTCTCGAAATACTCTGGGGGGAGGCCGAAGGCCGGGGGGGCAAGGCCCCCCATTTTCCTGCACAAACCAACCGTGGCGACATCGGCAAGCTTGCAGGCCACCACGATCCGGCCTACCTCTGAGCGCATGTTCGTGCCCTTCTTCGAGAACCTGCGCAAAGCCGCCCTCCCCGTCAGCCTGCGGGAATACCTGACCTTTCTCGAAGCCATGGGCGCGGGGTTGGCAACCTATGACGCAGAAGCCTTCTACTACCTCGCGCGCAGCGCCATGGTAAAGGATGAGCGCCATATCGACCGGTTCGACCGCGCTTTTGCCGCAACCTTCAAGGGCCTTGAGGCGATCTCTCCGGCGGAGATGATGGAGGCGGTCAACCTGCCCGAAGACTGGCTGCGCAAGCTTGCCGAAAAGACCCTGACCGAGGCGGAAAAGGCCGAGATCGACGCGCTTGGCGGCTTCGAAAAACTCATGGAAACCCTCAAGGAGCGGCTCAAGGAACAACAGGGCCGTCATCAGGGCGGAAACAAATGGATCGGAACCGCCGGCACGTCCCCGTTCGGCGCCTATGGCTACAATCCCGAAGGCGTGCGCATCGGTCAGGACGAAAGCCGCCACAAGCGGGCGGTCAAGGTCTGGGACCGGCGCGAGTTCCGCAACCTGGACGGCGACGTCGAGCTTGGCACCCGCAACATCAAGGTTGCGCTCAAGCGTCTGCGTCGCTGGGCGCGCGACGGGGCTGCCGAAGAGCTGGACCTCGATGGCACGATCCGCGCCACCGCCGATCATGGCTATCTCGATGTTGTCACGCGGCCCGAACGGCGCAACGCGGTAAAAGTCCTGCTCTTTCTCGACGCGGGCGGCTCGATGGACCCGTTTGTCCAGGTCGTCGAGGAGCTGTTCTCGGCCGCGCGCGCCGAGTTCAAGCATCTCGAACACTACTACTTTCACAATTGCCTCTATGAAGGGGTATGGCGCGACAACCGCCGCCGTTGGGATGCGCAGACGCCGACATGGGACGTGTTCAACACCTACGGCCCGGACTACAAATGCATCTTTGTCGGTGACGCATCCATGTCCCCTTACGAGATCGCGTATCCCGGTGGCGCCAACGAACACTGGAATGCCGAGGCCGGTCAGGTTTGGCTTCAACGCGCGCGAGACCAATGGGCAAGCAATCTCTGGATCAACCCGGTGCCCGAGAAACACTGGCGCTATACGCAATCCATCGGGATGATCCGCGAGATCTTCGAAGAGCGCATGGTTCCGATGACGCTGGACGGGATTGACAAGGGCATGCGCTTGCTCACGCGCTGACCTGCGTCAAGGGAGCGGACGAGCGCGGGGCGTATCCCGCGTCCGCCCCGCTCCTGATCACGGTGCGCTCAACCCGGCGCGGACGAGGCGCCCGGCGCGCACGAGGCCCGATGTCGCCGGACACCCGGCTCAAGGCCGCCCGCACGGTCCCCGCAGGAGGCCGGACGCGCCGCGGCCTCCCCGCTTCGAAACCCAATAATCGTGGAAGGACCGCGCCCCGGGTTCAGACGATGACCATGTCATCATAGAGCGTGTTGGGGTTGCTTCGCTCCGCGAAGGTCAGAACATCCCCACCGCCAAAATCGAGCACCACATTGCCATCCGCGTCGAACCCCTGGTAGTTGGCGATATCCGCGCGCTGCGGCTGTGCCTCATCAAACAAGGCCGCGTCGAGTTCGAGCCGGTCGATGTTGTTCTGGAAACGGATGATCCGGTCCGCTCCCGACCCGGCGGAGAACACGATCGTATCGGCACCGATGCCGCCCGTGATCGTGTCATTGCCGGGGCCCCCGTCCAGCCGGTCATTCCCCGCATTGCCTTCGAGCACATCATCGCCGGGGCCACCCATCAGCGTGTCAAAGCCATTGGCACCGTAAAGACTGTCGGAGCCATCGCCCCCCATCATGCTGTCAAAGCCAAGCCCGCCGTAAAGCGCGTCGTCCCCGGTCTGACCGTCGAGCGTGTCATTGCCGAAATTCCCGCGCAAATCGTCGGCCCCGCTTCCGCCAAGCAGGTTGTCGAACCCTTCCAGCGCAAGGAGCGTGTCATTGCCAAGACCACCATTCATCTGGTCAGAGCCCAGCCCGCCATTGAGCGCGTCATCATCCGCACCGCCATTCAGGGTGTCATTGCCGAAATTCCCATCGAGCCGGTCAGCACCGGCGCCACCGGACAGGCTGTCGAAACCGGACCGGCCCTGCAGCGTGTCATTGCCGCCGTCGCCCACCAACGTGTCAAAGCCGGAGCCCCCGTGAAGACGGTCGTCACCCCCGCCGCCATGAATGCTGTCGCTGCCCTCCCCGCCGGACAGAAGATCGTCGCCGCCGCCGCCGGAGAACCGATCATCGCCGCCCAACCCGAGGATGTAATCCGCCCGCGCGGAGCCATCGAGCTCCGAGCCATCATCGGCGTATCCCGGACCATAGCCGGTGTATTCGTCAAACAGGTCGATCCGGGTCCCGTCGAGATCCTCTACGCTGCGATAGGTGTCGATCCCGAAACTGATCTGCTGACCGCGGTGGAATTGCAAAAGCGGATCGTTGGCAAGCCCGCTCAGGGTCGACCAGTACAGCCCCTCGTCATGTTCGGCACCAAATCCGCCGGGCTTCGCATCGTTTTCAAGACCCGGTATATCGAGCGCAAACAGCCTGTCTTCGAAATTGATGTTGAAAAACAGCGGTATATTCAGCGCAATGGGGTTTTCCCAGGCAAAGGTGACCCTGTCCTGACTGTGGGCCAACCCCGTATACCAGGACGGCGCCTCCAACTCGACGGCAAAGACCGTCGGCGTCACGATGCTGCGGTCGTATTGTTCCAGATAGCCCTGATTGACCAACGGGTCGGTCAGCGTGTCCGGGTCCAGTCCGGCCGGCGCAACGGCGATGGCGTGCAGTTCGACATCCCCGTCCACATTCTGTCCATCCACGGCGGCAAACAGGTCCACCATGGCGCCGCCGAGGCTGTGGCCGGTGACGATGAACTTGTCGACCCCATTGGAATCGTCGTTCACATAGTCGATTGCCGCGCGCACAAGCGGACGAAGCCCTTCGTAATACTCATACTGGCCATTGCCGGAAAAGGCCTGGCCGTCGAGCGATTGAAGAGTGTTGTCCGTGCCCCGGAACGCGAGCACCACGGTCTGGTCTCCCTGCTCGTCAACCCCCTCGAACAGGATCGCCTGCGCCTCGTAGAAGAGGCTCGACGCCGCCCGCCCCTCATACAGCCCGCCGTCGGTGAAGCGATAGCCCGAGAGCAAGTTGCCCGCGGAAATCGTCAGATCGTTTTCCTTGAGCACCGTGAAACCGAGCGCGGCATAGTAATCGTCATATTGGTCATCGAGGCCATTGTCGTCATCATCCGCCCCGCGATAGCCGGTCACCGCGCCCTGCGCGTCGCGCACCACGGGCACAAGCTGGTCACCATAGACGCTGCGCAGCGCGTGAGCGGCCAGTTCGAGCTCCGGTCCAAGCTGCGAGAGGTTTCCGCCGAAAACCTCGGTGCGGGAGTTGTTGCCATAGCGCGCATCTTGCGCGATGCCTTCGATCCGTGCCGTGACGCGCAGGGTTCCGTCATAATCATCCGGCACGCGGTAATCGATGGTCTGCGGCCATGACAGCCCTTCGAGCAGACCCAGATCATAGGTCTCCCGCCCGATCTCGGCCCCCTCTACCTCAAACACGATATCGAACGCATCGAGCGTGGAGTCGTCGCCGATATTGGTAACCGTTGCCTCGATCTCGAGTTCTTCACCGGCCACCGGCACGTCAGATAACCGGATATCGGTGACGGTCAGATCGTGTTGCGACGGCACAAAACTCGCGAACCCACTGTTGTTCGAGCGGTCCTCGCCAGCGATCGTGTCAACGATCCGCACTTCGACATCATTTGTGCCGCCTTGCTCGACCCGATAGGTGAAGCGTTCCGTCCATGTGTCGCCCTGCCCCAGACCGAAGGACAGGACAGAAACCGCATCCGGTTCCGTGGCGCCATTCACATAGAGATGAACGGTGGTGAATTCGCTGTAATCGCCCGTCCCGATGTTCTCGATCTCGGCCAGGACCGTCATCAATTCGCCGAGTGAGGGATTGCCGGAGAAGGAAATATCCGAAACGGTCAGATCGCCAATCGCCGGCGTGAACGTCTCCGTGCGGGAGTTGTTCGACGTGTTGATCTCGGCACTGACCCCGGTCAACCGGACTTCGGCGCTGACGGTTCCGGATTCAGTCAGCTCGAAGCTGAATCGCTCGGTCCAGTATGTGTTGGCGAACAACCCGGCCGTGAGGACCGAATTCTCGATGAATTCGCCGTTGATATAGAGGCTTGCCGTGAAGGGATCGGCATAGCGCTCCCCGACATTGGCGATGTCGGCCACCACGGTCATGAACTCGCCGACCGTCGGATTGCCGGTGAACTGCAGGTCGGTCACAATCACGTCCGGCGCCGGCGGAATGTCGTAATCGACTTCCAGAGCGAAATCGCGCAGGACAACGCTTTCGTCCGTGCGGTTGTTGATGGCGATCTGCCAGGTGCCGTTCACGGGGTCGTTGTTGAACCCACCTTCCGTCGAAGCCGGGTCGTTGCCGCTAAAGCTGATGTCGTGATCATCGGCGTTGTCGCTGTCGTTGTCATTGTCGGTATCGTTGAAAAAATCAGTGGCATCGAAGATCTTCTGCCGCTCGCCATCCGGCGATATGAGGTAGACCTCGACCTTGCCGAGATCCACGTCGCCACCATCGGCCGCGTTGATGTAGAGGTCGTAACGAACGTCCCCATCCACCTCTGCCCCCGGCGGATCATTCGGCACGTTGAAAGAAAGTGTTCTGTAGCCCGGCGCAAAGGTCACGTCGGCTGTGCGGGAATAGGTGACTGTCGGCAAAATATAATCCTCAAAATCTGCGAGCCGAGGATGGCACACCGTGCACCTTCCGTCACGTAAAAGATGCAAACCGAATCTGATATTTGTCTCCGGCCGGGTCAGTCAGTGCCAGTCTGCGCCGATGTCCGGAAACGCGCCTTCCAGCCGCAGACTTTCGCGCACTGGATGGATGACGTCCCTTCTTGATCCGCGGAACCGGGCGCGCGCCGCGCAAACCCGGCTTGGAGTGGTGCGAACCCAGGCGTCCTGACGCCACCGCCTTGAAACCGCAGGCCTGCGAGCCGCATTCCGGGCGCAGAAGGCCCGGGACAGACCAAAACCTGTGATGCTGGCACAGAGGCGTTCGAATGACGACGGCGCGGGCCAAGTTCGACCCGATGCTTGGCACTGCATTGTCACTCGAAGGCGCAGGCCGCAGATCTCAGCCGATAGTCTTGGGGCGGCCATTGGTGGTGGATGGTGGGTGATGAGAGACTCGAACTCCCGACATCTTCGGTGTAAACGAAGCGCTCTACCAACTGAGCTAATCACCCGACAGCAGCCGTTTACGCAAGCTCTCGCGCCGTATCAAGAGCGTTTTCACACCCACGACCCGAGCCGCCTCCGATGCGCCTGTCACCGGGCCTCTCACTGCGGGATCGTCTTGGCACTCTGCCCGGGCGGTTGCACACCGGCCGCCGATGCGGCTCAACGGCTGGCAAAGAGCGCCGCTTGCCAACGACACTTGCCGAAAGCCCGCCGCCTCACCGCGATCGGTTTCGCACTGGGTCGCGCCTTGCACCCATGAATTCGAGCGCTTGGCGGGCCACCACGCGCAGCCTACGCGACACAAAAAAACCAGCCACACGCGCGGTGTGGCTGGCTCTTGTCTTGAACGGTTCCGGCGTCCGTTACTGGGTCACGCCAAGATTGTTGGCCGCCCCCGTCTGGGTAAACCCAACCATGTTGGAATTTCCGTTCTGCAACACGGCGAATTCATTCGAACTGCCCGCCACCATGCCGTTTACCGAGTTGAAGTCGCCGGCTTGCGATGTCGCGAATTTGTTGAAGTCACCCACAATCATCGTGTCCATCAGGTTACCGTTGCCAATCTGGCTTATGGTGCCATTGTCGAGGCCGATCGACGCTGCATCCGTGCCAATTCCAAAGACACCGGTCCCGTTGAAATCACCGGTGATGGTCAGCAAGACGCCGAAGCCATCGATGCCGTCGCCATTTGCGCCGTCTTGTGAAATGGACAAGGCATTGGACGATCCGTCAATTTCGACATCCGAGAAATTGGTGCCATTCTGATTGATTCCGACATTGTTGAAATCGCCTGACAACACCGCGAGATCCACGCCATTGCCGGCGCCGTCCTGATAGATGCCAAGCTCATTGCTGTTGCCGGAAATGCTCAGCGTGCCGACGGTGTTGTTGATGCCCAGTTGTGTCACACCGAAATCATTGTCGTCGCCGGTGATCACGAGGTTGATGAGGTTGCCGCCATCATCGGGTGACGCCCCAAGCGCGCCCTGAAGCAATTCGCTGGCCGTTGCCCCGGAAAGCGCCGCAAATCCACCCGGCGTGAATTCTGCGAAAGACTGTCCGAACTTGAACTCACCATTGCGGTCGCCGGTAATGTCCACCGTGATGGTGTTGTCGCCGACCTCGGCAAATTGCCGCACGCGCCTGATGTCGTTGCCGGTTCCGGTCTGCGACACATCCGCGAGGTTGCTGTGACCGGCATTTGACCGCTGGCTGACGCCGCTGAGCTTGTTGTCGCTGTCCGTGGCACTGCCTTGCAAGACCAGAAGCGTGTTGCCGCCCGCGCCAGACGTGCCGCCCGTGCGTTGGTCGACACCACCAACCACGTTGTCGTCGCCCTGTTGTTCGATATCCGCGAGGTTTGCCACCCCGTCGCGACCGTCTTGCGAGAACAGAACAGAGCCCACCTTGTTGCCGTCGCCAACCTGCAACACGTCGAGATTGTTGCCGTCACTACCAGCGCGACTGCGTTGCTTGGCCTGCTGCGTGGCGCTGCGGCCAACCTGGTTGCCCGTGCCGTCCTGCTCGATCAGAGCGGTGTTGCCCGCCCCGTCGGCAACCTGTTCAAGATATGCTGCGTTGTCGTCGGCCCAAGCCGCAGACAGGGACAGTGTCAACGCTGTCGATGAAATAATAAGCGTCCGGATACGCATTGAATCCTCCATACAATCAAACCTTTACCAAGATCCTATTCAGATCCTGAAGGAGGCCTCCCCTTTGGGGACAAAGCAGAACCGCCCCACAAAAGCAAAACACCACAGCAAGTGTTAATACTTTTTAACTAAATTGGCTATTGATTCTTTATCAAATGGAAAGAAACGCGCCGAGGCAGAAACAATTATCGATTTGGACGTGCATCGTCCGTCACCGAGCGCATGACAGGGTTGATCACTCGGCGTTTTTATATCCCCACCACTTGAAAAAGGTGCTTCGACACCATCGATTTCGCCTTCTTCGTGGCACATCTCCTCGTGACGCTTGTTGGAGCCCGGACATGATCCAGCGAGATGCGAACCTTGAGGGCGCCGGATTGGCGCGCACCGACCGGTTTCGTTAGTAGCGGGCAATCAGAAGTTCTGCCGATGACAGTGCTTTCCGATCCGTGTCGTCCAGAGCCATTGCGGCGTCTCCTTGCCTCGATAGGCTCCGGTCTCATCGCTTGGCGGATTGGTTGGGCCAGAACCGGAGGCGCTTCACCATCACACCCACCGCGATCCGCAAGGTAGGGCGCTTTCTGCATAAAGGCGCCCCCTGCCCCGAGGGGGCTTGCCGCACTCAGCGACACTTCGGCTCTCTCCGCAAATGTGACTCGCTCGAACAAGCGCGCCCGGTGCCCCCGGATTGACCAAATGCGCGGTCGATTTGGGGCGCGGATCACGGCTTTCGTGCGATATCGGTGAGTGTTTTGCACGGCACCTCGGCTTTGCGTCAACGACGCGAAGGCTTTCTGAGCGCGGCGCGCGACACAAAGAGGGATCTCGCCTGATGCGGGTCGGCGGTCCGGCGCCGGGCGCAGAGCACCATGTCCACTCATTGAAGACAACGCGACCGCGTCCAGAGCTTGCAGAGGCAGCGTTCAGACCAAGGAAGGCGTGGTGGGTGATGAGAGATTTGAACTCCCGACATCTTCGATGTGAACGAAGCGCTCTACCACTGAGCTAATCACCCGCTGGGCGGTGAATTAGCGTCGTCTGAGGCCGAACGCAAGAGGGTTCGCGAAGGTTTTCGGAACCGGCGCGGAAGAGCGTTTTTGCCAAGGGTGGTGTCGGTTTTCGGCAAGCGTCACACGGTCATGAGCCACGTGGCAAAGTGCCGGCCCGTCATGCCCGAACAAGCCGGTTGATTGACGAAAACGCCAAAATTTGCGATAGTGTAATCATTCCTTACGAAAGGAGTATATTTGATGACAAGCCTTACAAGAGCATTGAGTGTCGCCGCGTTTTTGGCGCTTCCCACACAGACCCTCGCCGAAGAAGATCAATCTGTGACCGTCTCGGAACAGCAAGCAAGCGGGTCTTCCACTGGCGTTGCACTTCCGTTGATACTGCTGGTTCTGCTTGCCGCGGCGGCCGCCGCGTCCGACTGAACTTCGGATAAAGCGACCGGACATCAGAGGCTTCCGGCGCACGGGCCGTTTGACACCCGCTCCGCCCCGCTGGCGCAGAGTTCCCGCTGCGCGGCTTTGTTGTGCGTATCCATCTTTGCGCTCCGGTGGTTTCCGGCAAACAAAAAAAAGCCCCGCGCAAGCGGGGCTTTTCTCGTTCAGGTCACGTCCGTGTCGCTTCAATGGGCGACAGCGGTGGTAGACCCGTCATTTTTGGCAGCCGCCGCCGCGGCAGCGGCCTCTTCGGCGGCCTCGTCCCACTCGATCGGTTCAGGCTCGGACACAAGGGCCAGTTTGAGCACCTCGGACACGTGGCTGACGGGAATGATCTCCAAACCGTCCTTCACGTTGTCGGGCAGTTCCGCAAGGTCCTTCTCGTTTTCCTCGGGAATGAGCACCGTCTTGATCCCGCCCCTCAGGGCCGCAAGCAGCTTCTCCTTCAGACCGCCGATGGCCGTCGCGTTGCCGCGCAAGGTCACCTCGCCAGTCATGGCGATGTCCTTGCGCACAGGGATACCCGTCAGCACCGAGACGATCCCGGTCACCATGGCAAGCCCCGCCGATGGGCCATCTTTCGGTGTCGCGCCATCGGGCACGTGCACGTGGATGTCCCATTTGTCGAACCGCGGAGGCTTGACCCCGATTTGCGGAGCGATGGAGCGCACGTAGCTCGACGCCGCATCGATTGACTCTTTCATGACATCACCAAGCTTGCCGGTCGTCTTCATGCGCCCCTTGCCGGGCAGCCGGAGCGCCTCGATCTGAAGCAGATCGCCGCCCACCGAGGTATAGGCCAAACCGGTCACGACCCCGATCTGGTTCTCGTCTTCGGCCAGACCGTAGCGGAATTTCCGAACGCCAAGGAATTCATCAAGATTATCGGACGTGACCTGCACCTGGGTCTCTTCCTTCTTGACGATCTTTGTGACCGCCTTGCGCGCCAGCTTCGCCAATTCCCGCTCAAGGTTCCGCACGCCGGCCTCGCGCGTGTAGTAGCGCACGATATCGGTCAACGCCGCATCCGCGACCTCGAATTCCACTTTCTTGAGCCCATGGCTTTTCACCTGCTTGGAAAGCAGATGCCGCTTGGCGATCTCGATCTTCTCGTCCTCGGTGTAGCCCGACAACGGGATGATCTCCATCCGGTCAAGCAAGGGCCCGGGCATGTTGTAACTGTTCGACGTGGTCACAAACATGACATTGGACAGGTCATACTCGACCTCAAGATAGTGATCGACGAAGGTCGAGTTCTGTTCGGGATCGAGCACTTCAAGCATCGCCGATGCCGGATCACCCCGGAAATCCTGACCCATCTTGTCGATCTCGTCGAGCAGGATAAGCGGGTTGGTCGTCTTGGCCTTCTTGAGCGCCTGGATGATCTTGCCCGGCATGGAGCCGATATAAGTCCTGCGGTGACCGCGGATCTCGGATTCATCGCGCACGCCACCGAGCGAGATGCGAATGAACTCGCGCCCCGTGGCCTTCGCCATCGATTTGCCCAGAGACGTCTTGCCGACACCCGGAGGGCCAACGAGACACATGATCGGCCCGCGCAGCTTCTTGGAGCGCGCCTGCACCGCGAGATACTCGACGATGCGTTCCTTGACCTTGTCGAGGCTGTAATGATCCGCGTCCAGAATGTCCTGAGCCCGGTTGAGATCCTTTTTCACGCGCGACTTCGTGCCCCACGGGATGGACAGCATCCAGTCAAGGTAATTGCGCACAACCGTGGCTTCCGCAGACATCGGAGACATGTTCTTGAGCTTTTTCAGCTCCGTCTCGGCTTTCTCGCGGGCCTCCTTGGAGAGCTTCGTCTCGGCAATCTTCGCTTCGAGTTCGGCGACCTCGTTCTGGCCGTCCTCCCCGTCACCAAGCTCCTTCTGGATCGCCTTCATCTGCTCGTTGAGATAATACTCGCGCTGCGTTTTCTCCATTTGGGATTTGACGCGCGTCTTGATCTTCTTCTCGACCTGCAGCACCGAAAGCTCGCCCTGCATCAGGCCATAGACCTTCTCGAGCCGCTCGGACACGGCGAGGGTTTCGAGAAGGTCCTGCTTTTGCGGAACCTCGACACCAAGATGGCCCGCCACCAGATCGGCAAGCTTGTCCGCTTCGGTCGCTTCACCAGCGGCAGACAGCGCTTCCTCGGGGATGTTCTTCTTGACCTTGGCGTAGCGCTCGAACTCCGTCGCGACGGTTGGGGTCAACGCCTCGATCACAGCCGGATCACCGGGCATCTCCGTGAGATACTCGGCCTTGGCCTCAAAGAATTTCTCATTGTCCGTGTATTCGACGATGCGCACCCGGCTCTGGCCCTCGACGAGGACCTTGACAGTGCCGTCGGGCAGCTTGAGCAACTGGAGCACATTGGCCAGAACGCCCGCCTTGTAGATGCCATCGGTGGCTGGGTCGTCATCGGCCGGGTCAACCTGGCTGGCAAGCAGGATCTGCTTGTCGTCATTCATCACCTCTTCCAGCGCGCGCACGGATTTCTCGCGTCCGACGAAGAGCGGCACGATCATGTGCGGGAACACCACGATGTCCCGCAAAGGCAGCACCGGATAAGAGGCATTGAGGGGATGTTGCATGCTCGTTTCCTGTTCTTGGCAAGACAGCTCTGCCCCGACTTTCGGCAGCTTGGGCCATCTCCGTTTCTGGAGGGTAAACGTGGGGTCGAATTGTTCGAAATCAACCCGCACCTCACGGATCCCACCCTCAGCATGTCGCTGCAACGCGGCGGGTGCAAGCGCCGTTTTCCATGGATTTTCCGCGTCCGGAAAAACAAATTCCAGATCAGATGGTTACCAGAGTGCTGCCGTGACGCGGGATTTGGGCCTCACAGCGGCGCAATGTCGCCCTGCGCCCGGTCGGCATGAAAACCGCGTTCCCATTGCTCGAACGCACCGGCGCCGATGGCCGCGCGCATCTCGCCCATCAGCACCTGATAATAGTGGAGATTGTGCCAGGTCAGCAACATGCCCGCGATCATTTCCTTGGCGCGGATCACGTGATGCAGGTAGGCGCGGCTGTAGCCTTCGCAGGCCGGGCAACCACAGGACTCGTCAAGCGGACGCGGATCGTCGGCGTGCCGCGCGTTGCGCAGGTTCACGACCCCGCGCCGGGTAAACGCCTGCCCCGTGCGCCCGGAGCGCGACGGCAAAACGCAATCCATCATGTCGATGCCGCGCTTGACCGCGCCGACGATATCGTCCGGCTTGCCCACCCCCATGAGATAGCGCGGCTTGTCCTCGGGCAGCATGTCAGGTGCGTAATCAAGACACCCGAACATCGCCTCCTGACCCTCGCCAACCGCCAGACCGCCCACCGCGTAGCCGTCGAACCCGATTGACCGGAGCGCTTCGGCGCTTTGTCCACGCAGATCCTCTTCCAACCCGCCTTGCTGAATGCCGAAAAGCATGTGGCCGGGCCGATCGCCGAACGCCTCTCGTGATCGTGCGGCCCACCGCATCGACAGCGCCATGCTCTCCGCGATCCGGTCGCGGTCCGCGGGCAAGGCGGGGCATTCGTCAAAAGCCATCACGATGTCGGACCCCAGAAGCTTCTGGATCTCCATCGACCGTTCCGGGCTGAGCATGTGCCGCGAGCCGTCGATATGGCTCTTGAAGGTGACACCGTCCTCGGTCAGCTTGCGCAGCCCTGCAAGGCTCATGACCTGAAATCCGCCCGAATCCGTGAGGATCGGCCTCTCCCAATTCATGAACCGGTGCAGCCCGCCGAGCCGGTCTATGCGCTCCGCGCCAGGGCGCAGCATGAGGTGATAGGTGTTGCCAAGCAGCACGTCCGCGCCCGTCGCCGCAACGCTTTCGGGCATCATGCCCTTGACCGTTGCCGCCGTTCCGACCGGCATGAAGGCCGGGGTCCGGATCGTGCCGCGGGTGGTTGTGATCTCGCCAAGCCGCGCCTTGCCGTCCTGCGCGAGGCGGGTGAATCCGGTGCTTGCCATGTGCTGTCGCCCTGCCGCTCTTGTCATGCCGTTCGAGGCTCCCCCTTTGCCCAATGCGGCGCGCAATGAAAAGCCTGAACTTGCCCATATGGAGCGGCGCAGGAGGTGCCGAACGGGTGCAAAGCCCGCCCAGATCGAAACGAATTGTTTTGGTTTTTGTGGCACAGACCCGTCATGTCCGATCACTCGCGCCCACTCTTTCTCCGCTCCCTTGTCATCCATGCCGCCTCGGGCACCCCCGGGTCATGACGCATCGGAAAACCGCCTACCCCGGTGGGGTGCCGGCCCTTCTCGAGCAATACGAGTCCCGACGCGCACCGCTTGATTTTGCACCGGGCGAGACGGTTCCGGCCGCCGATATCGCGCTTTCCCCGCTGCGCGACCGCATCGTGGATGATCCGGATCACGATCCGCAAGAAGCGCCGCCCTTCCGCTCGGGCCATCACCGCAAGCGGCACGCGTTGCGCAAGGAGCTGACCGGCGCATCGGAGCTTTGTTTTCTCAATGCACTGCTGATCGCCCACTTGCGCAAACGTGCTTGGCCGGAGCACGCGCCTGTGCTGTTTCAAAGGCTGTGGCGGGAGGAAGCGGCGCATCTGATCGACAGGCTCGACCCACGCTGGCTCATTTCCTCGGTCACGACATTTGGCGACCATGGCGTCACCCCCGCGCAACGGGCCACCGGGCTCGCCCTCGCAACCCTGTTCGGCAGCATCAAGCTCCACGAGAGCGAACGGCTCTATTCCGGCCACGCCCCCGAACAGCCCTTTCCCCTCGGGCGCTGGCGCAAGGCCCGGCTTCCGCTGGGCATGGATGGCTTTGCGGTCATGAAGGGCGGGCTCGACGTCAATCTGATCGCGCGTCTGTGGACAGAAGCCGGTGACGACCCGGTGATCCGACCGCTCGCGCGTCATCTTCTGGAGCGGCTCATTGATGATCCCGGCACCGTGTTCCAACGCTTGAAGGCGATCAGGCGCGCCAAGCGGGCCCGCCGTCCCGAGAAACAGCCCGATCCGGCACCGCGCCCCGCCAGAGCCGCCCAAGCGCCTCGATGGGGCATCGCCGCGACGGTCCACGGGCCTGCCGATCGCATCCTCGATTTCGCGGCCTGGCACCTCGATCAAGGCGCGCATGCGCTCTGGATATATCTCGACAGCCCCTGCCCCGAAGCGCAGCACGCGCTCTCAAAGATCCGCGCAATCCGGGTCCGTCACACCTCTGAGGCTTGGTGGGCGGCACGCGGCGGGCGGCCCGACCGACACCAGATACGGCAGGTGCGTAACCTGCGCCACGCCTATCGGGTTGCGGGCGCGCATGTGGACTGGCTCGCGCATATCGACGCAGACGAGCTGCTCCTGCCGCAAGACAGCGTGCAGAGCGCGCTTGCCGCGTTGCCGCCCGATTGCCTCACCGCGCGGATGCGCCCGATCGAGGCCCTCGGTCCCGGCGATGCTCTGCAACCGGGTGAAACCCTTTTCAAGGCATTGCCGCGCGACCCGGCCACACGGCATCAGGTCACGGAACGGGTCTTTCCCGGTTGGGCGGACCACCTTGCCGGCGGGTTCATCGGTCACATCGCCGGGAAACTCTTCGTGCGCACCGGGTTGCAAGGCATGCAGATCCGCATTCACAACGCTTACCGTGACGGTGTCGCCAACCCCGGCGAACGGATCCTTGAAACCGTCGATCTGGGCCATTTCCACGCCCCCGATCTCGACAGCTTTCTGGCGGCTTACCGCTTTCGCGCAAGCCACGGCTCCTACCGGGCGGAGCTTTCGTCCACCGCCAAACGTCCCGGCGCGCTGTCGCTGCATGATCTCTTCGCAGGGATCGAATCGCGCGAAGGGCATGCCGGGCTCTGCCGCTTCTACGACGCGGTTTGCGCCGCCCATACGCCGCTTTGCGCCCGGCTTGAGGCCGAGGGGCTGCTGCGGCGGCGCCGATTGGGGCTCAAGACGCTGAGAAACCGCTATTTCGGAGCGCCCATATCGGCTGAGCCCCCCCATAGCAGGCACTCCCCCCTCCCAAGAGCGCAGGATGTCCGAATAGACGCAGGAAACCGCATATGCAAAAGGGCCGCAATTGACCTTTCAGCCCGATTTCCTTAAGGCAACGCAAGGGATTGAGATGCGCATACCGCGCCAGGCTGCACGGGCCCGATCCGAAGACTAGACGTGCGGGCCAAGTCAGCGTCCGCAATAAACGGACAAACATGATTAAATTTTCAGAACTGAACCTCAATCCAAAGGTGCTCAAGGCCATCGAAGAGGCCGGCTACGAAACGCCGACGCCGATCCAGGCCGGCGCGATCCCGCCAGCGCTCGAAGGCCGCGATGTGCTTGGCATCGCCCAGACCGGCACGGGCAAGACGGCGAGCTTCACACTGCCCATGATCACCGCGCTGGCCCGCGGCCGCGCCCGCGCCCGGATGCCGCGCAGCCTTGTGCTGTGCCCCACGCGCGAACTGGCGGCACAGGTGGCCGAGAACTTCGACACCTACTCGCAATACGTAAAACTGACCAAGGCGCTGCTCATCGGTGGCGTGTCCTTCAAGGAACAGGAATCCCTGATCGACAAGGGCGTGGACGTGCTCATCGCCACCCCCGGTCGCCTGCTTGACCATTTCGAGCGCGGCAAGCTGCTCTTGACCGGTGTGCAGATCATGGTCGTGGACGAAGCCGACCGCATGCTCGACATGGGCTTTATCCCCGATATCGAACGGATCTTTTCGCTTACGCCCTTCACGCGGCAGACGCTGTTTTTCTCCGCCACCATGGCGCCGGAAATCGAACGGATCACCAACACCTTCCTCTCTGCCCCCGCACGGGTCGAGGTGGCGCGGCAGGCGACCGCATCGGAGACCATCGAACAGGCCGCCGTCTTCGTCAAACCCTCGCGCAGAGACCGGGAAGCCAGCGAGAAGCGCAAGGCGCTACGCGCGATCATCGACGCCGAGGGCGAGGCCTGTTCGAACGCGATCATCTTCTGCAACCGCAAGGTCGATGTGGATATCGTTGCGAAATCGCTCAAGAAATACGGCTATGATGCCGCGCCGATCCATGGCGATCTCGACCAGTCTCAGCGCACCCGCACGCTCGAAGGGTTCCGCAACGGCGAGCTGCGGTTCCTCATCGCCTCGGATGTGGCCGCGCGCGGCCTTGACGTGCCCGCGGTGAGCCATGTGTTCAATTTTGACGTGCCCTCCCATGCAGAGGACTACGTGCACCGCATCGGCCGCACCGGACGCGCGGGGCGCGATGGCAAGGCGTTCACGATCGTCGTTCCGAAAGACGAAAAGAACTTCGACGCGGTTGAAAAATTGATCCAGAAAGAGATCCCCCGCGTCGACAACCCGGCTCAGAGCAAGACTGAGATACCCGCGTCGACAGCCGAGGACAGCCCGGCGGAAGAAAAACCGCGTCGCACCCGCAGCCGTCGCACCGAAAAGCGCAGCACCGACGCCGCTCCGGCAGAGACCGCGCAGGCCGCTCCGGACGCACCCGCAGCTGCCGCCACCCCGGCCGAGAAGCCGCGCGAAGAGACCCCGCGCCGCGAGGACAAGCCGCGCCGTGGGCATCAGCGCGGCGCACGCGGATCCGACAACACGGTTGTCGGGATGGGCGACCACATGCCGGAATTCATCGCTCTGAGCTTTGACGAGCGCCGCGCGGGCTGATCCCCGCCAACGCGCCTCACACGCGAAAGGCCGCCAGACATTGGCGGCCTTTTTCTTTTCAGATGGGTCGGCGCAGGATGGGTCGGCTCAAACGAGTCGCCTCAGCGAGGGCGTTTCAAGCGGCGCAAGGCGCGTCGGACGGGCCGCGCGCGCCTGCGCCTCGTAACATCCTGCCTCAGTTCAAGGAGGCGTCCATCGTGATTTCCGCGTTCAGCAATTTGGAGATCGGACAGTTTTCCTTGGCCACGGTTGCAGCTTTGTGAAAATCCTCTGCCCCCGCGCCGGGCACCTGCGCCGTCACGGTCAGGTGGCTCTTTGTCACCGCAAACCCGCCATCCTTCTCTTCCAGCGTCACTTTCGCCTCGGTCGAAATATCGTCCGCGGTAAATCCGGCTTCACCGAGCACCATGGACAGCGCCATTGAGAAACACGACGCATGGGCCGCCGCAATGAGCTCCTCCGGATTGGTTCCCGGCTCATCTCCGAAGCGCTTGTTGAACCCGTAGTTCACTTGCTCAAGCACGCCGGACGGGGTGGAAATCGTGCCCGTGCCGTCTTTCAATCCACCCTTCCAGTTGGCTGATCCCTTGTTGGTTTTCATACTCCGGTCTCCCTATTGCCATGCTCATGCATGTTGGGAATGACCTAGCGCGTGAGACAGGTCGTGCCACCGGGCGTCACTTCCCCCACCCGTCCGTCCCCTGAGACAGACCGCGCCATGGTGGAAAGCCGGCCGGACGTCCGGTGATTTGAAACGTGGCTCCCCACGCCTTACGCTGCCCGCGCCGATACAAAACGGGAAAGGGGGCATCATGCCATCCATCGACATTCAGGTTCTGGACGGTGTTTTCACCGATGCGGAGAAAGCACAGATCCTCACACGGATCACCGAGGCCTTCGGCTCCGTTGCGGGCCAAACCATCGCTGCCGGCACCTCGGTCCGCATCCATGAAATCAGAAGCGGAAGCTGGTGCTACGCCGGGCAGGTCCTGACAACCGACATGGCCCGCGAGATGAAAGCACGCGGCTGAGCTGGGCTCAGGTCAGCCGCGAGACAACAACCGTCACTTCGGGCTTCTTGCCGATCTCGTTCTGCGATGTCTGCCGCACGATGCGCGTCAGCTCGTCCTCGAGCTTGGCATCGTCGCGCATCGTCTTTGCCTTGGCCCGGCCGAGGAATTGCCCCAGATCCGCTTCAAGCACCTCGACCAACCCGGCGCGGCTCCGCCCTGTTTCCGGCAAGCCCTTGATATCGCACCACGGATCGCCCAATGGCTCATCCTCTTCATCGAGGATCACGGTGACCGTCACATGCCCGTTCAGGGCCATGCGAATGCGGTCCCGCACAATCCCGTCAAGCGCACCGATCTGTACGGATCCATCAAGATAGGTCCGCCCGGTCTCGATGTAATCCACCACCTCCGGAGCATTTCCCGACAGCGACACCATCATGCCGTTGACCGCCAGAACCCCCTTGCGCCCCTTCTCGCCAGCGAGTTTCACATGCTCGCGCAGGTGCCGGTGCTCGCCATGCATCGGCACGACGATCTGCGGGTTCACAACCTCCTGCATGGTGACAAGATCGGGCCGGTTGGCGTGGCCCGAGACATGATACTCCCCGCTGGAATCGTCCACCACGTCGACGCCCTGCTCGGAGAACTGGTTGATGATCCGGATCACGCCACGCTCGTTGCCGGGGATGGTTTTCGAGGAAAACAGGAAGAGGTCACCCTCCTGCATCTCGATCCCGTGATACTTGCCGCGCGCCAGCTGCGCGCTCGCAGCGCGTCGCTCGCCCTGGCTTCCGGTCACCAGCAGCATCAGGTTTTCACGCGGGATCTGGCTCGCATCTTCCGGCCCGATCACCTTCGGAAACCCCTTGAGCACGCCGGTCTCCACCGAAGCCTCGATCATACGCCGCATCGCCCGCCCCATCAGGCAGATCGAGCGTCCCGCCCGCTCGCCCGCCTCTGCCAGGGTCTTCACCCGGGCGACGTTGGACGCAAAGGTGGTGGCAACCACCATCTGCTTCGCCTCGGCCACCAGCTTTTCCACCGCCGGGCCGACACTGGCTTCCGAGCGTCCGGGGGTGTGCGAAAAGACATTGGTCGAATCGCAGACCAAAGCCTTCACGCCGCCCTTCGATACCTCCGCCCAAAGCTCCGGATCCCACGGCTCGCCAACCAGCGGCGACGTATCAAGCTTGAAGTCGCCGGTATGGATGACCCGCCCATCGGGACTGTCGATCACCAAGGCAGAGCTTTCCGGGATTGAATGCGAAATCGGCAGGAACGAGACCGTGAACGGCCCTGCGGTTACCGTCTCGGGATACGCGGAGCAGGTCTGTACCGCGCCCGGTTCGATCCCATATTCGCTCAGCTTGCCGCGCGCGATATTGGCGGTGAAGGCCCGCGCATAGATCGGCGCGCCGAGATCCGCATAGGTGTGGCCCACCGCGCCCACGTGATCCTCATGCGCATGGGTGATGAACACCGCCTCGATCCGCGCCTTGTTCTGCTTGAGCCAGCCGATATCCGGCAGGATGAGATCGACCCCCGGGCTGCCATCCATGTCCGGAAAGGTGACGCCCAGATCGACAACGATCAGCCGCTCCTCTCCCGGCTGCCCATAGCCGTAAACATAGCAGTTCATGCCGATCTCGCCGGCGCCGCCAAGCGGCAGGTAAATCAGTCGGGACGTGCTCATGCTCTAACCTCGGTCTTGTTATGTTTGTGTATCACGGTCAGTCCGTGCATCGTCAGATCGTCTTGAAATGCGTCAAATAGGTCTGCGGATTGCTGAAACAACGGCGCCAGCCCGCCGGTCGAGATCACCTTCATCGGTCGCGCGCGCTCCTCCTTGATCCGCGCGCAGATCTCCCGGACAAGCCCCACGTAGCCCCAGAACACACCCGATTGCATACAGGCTACCGTGTTGGTGCCCACCACCCGCTGCGGGCGCGAAATGTCCACATGCGGCAAGGCCGCCGCCGCCTGGTGCAGCGCCTCGAGGCTCAGATTGACACCCGGTGCAATGACCCCGCCGATATAGGCGCCATCGGTGTCGACAACGTCAAAGGTGGTCGCGGTCCCGAAATCCACGACGATCAGGTCGCCCCCATAAAGATCATAGCCTGCAACCGTGTTGACGAGCCGGTCCGGACCAACCTGCGTGCCCGTGTCCACCCGGATATCCACCGGTAAAAGACAATCGGGCTTGCCCACCACGAAAGGCCGCGTGTCGAAATACCGATCCGCAAGAACCCGCAGGTTGAACACCACGCGCGGAACGGTCGAGGAGATGATCACGTCGGTGATCTCCGCATCGATCTTCTGAATTCCCATCAAGGTCGAAAGCCAGACGAAATACTGATCCGCCGTGCGCTGATGCTCCGTCGCCGTGCGCCATGTCGCAATGAAGCGCGCCCCGTCCCAGATGGAAAAGACCGTATTCGTGTTGCCGCAATCAATCGCAAGAAGCATGGGGGCTCCAGTCTCATGTCTATCGGGTTAGAAGAAGATATCCGCTGCGGTGACCGCCCGCCGCCCCGCATCCGTCTGTAGAACAAGGGCACCCTGCGGGTCCACCGTCTCGAAAATGCCGCTCAGGGTCTGATGGCCCATCCGGGCGGTGACCGGCGCGCCGATCCGCGCCGCCCGGTCGAGCCAGGCCGCCCGCACCGGTTCAAAACCATAGGTCACGAACCGCGCCTCCCACGCCGCATAGGCCGCCGCCAGCGCGTCGAGAAACGGTTCGGGCGCCACACGGATGCCTGTCTCCTCCAGCAGCGAAACCGGCTGCACCGCGCCGGTCTCCACCGCTTCCGGGTCCGGCGCAGCGATCAGGTTCACGCCCACACCGATGGCCAGCCCCCCGCCCGCGCCCTGCATGGCCTCCAGAAGGATCCCCGCCACCTTGCCCTCGTTCAGCAGCACGTCATTGGGCCATTTCAGCGCCAGCGCGGAGCGCGGCACGCCAACATGCTCAAACGCCTCATGAAGCGCAAGCGCCGCCACGAAGGACCGCAGCGCCACGCGCTCCGGTGCCTCGCCGTCAGGCCGCAACACCAGCGAGGCCGCAAAATTACCCGCCGGCGCCAGCCAGGGCCGTCCCCGCCGTCCCCGTGCCGCGGTCTGGCTGCGCGCAAGGATCCATTCCGGCCCGGCAAACCGCGCAAACCGCCGCGCCGCCTCCGCCTGTGTGCTGTCCACCGAAGCGAGCACCACCCGCCCATAGCCAACGGGCCAGGTCATGCCCACCCCACGCTTCTTCTGTCCGGAAATACTCCGGGGGTTTGGGGGTAGCACCCCCATGCCAAAACAAAAGCGACGCGCCCGTGGCGCGTCACCTCTGGATTGCCGGAAGCCTCTGTCCTGCGTGTTGCCGTCACTCGACCAGAACCGCCGCGGCGGCCTGTGCCGCCCCTTCGATACCGAAGAGGTTGACCACGCCGACAACCATGATGATCGCCGACGCCATCAGGAAGCCGTAGAGCACCGGCGGCGTGCCCGTATCCAGCGCATCCTCGCGATCCTCGCCGAAATACATGAAGTAGACAATCCGCAGGTAGTAGAACGCGCCAATCACCGACGCGATGACCCCGGCAACGGCCAGCCATGCCAGCCCGGCATCATAGGCCGCGCGCAGAACATAAAGCTTGCCGAAGAACCCGACCAGCGGCGGCACGCCCGCGAGGCTGAACATCAACACCAAGACCGCCAGCGCCTTGCCCGGCGCGCGCTTGGAATACATACCAAGGCTCTCGATATCCGTGACCGGCTGACCATCGCGCTCCATCGACAGGATGAAGGCGAAAGTGCCGATATTCATCGTCACGTAAATCGCCATGTAGATCAGCATCGCCTGCACACCCAGCACCGTGCCAGCGGCCAGCCCCATGAGCGCGTAGCCCATATGCGCAATCGACGAATAGGCCATCAGGCGCTTGATGTCGCGCTGCCCCATCGCGGCGACCGCCCCGAGGAACATCGACAGCAGCGAGATGAAAGCGATGACCTGGCTCCAATCCGAGACCACCCCGCCGAACGCATCATGCAGCACGCGCGCGAACAACCCCATCGCCGCAACCTTCGGCGCGGTGGCAAAGAAGGCGGTCACCGGGGTCGGCGAGCCCTCATAGACGTCCGGCGTCCACATATGGAACGGCACGGCCGACACCTTGAAGGCCAGACCGGAGATCACCAGCACAAGGCCGATGAGCAAGCCGATGGAGATCCCGTCCTCGTTGTTCGCCGCCTCGATGATGCCCGAAAACAGCGTCGTGCCGGAATAGCCATAAACCAACGACGCCCCGTAGAGGAGCAGACCGGAACTCAGCGCGCCGAGCACGAAATATTTCAGGCCGGCCTCGGTGGATTTTGCCGAGTCGCGACGCAGGGACGCCACCACGTAGAGCGCCAGTGATTGCAGCTCGAGCCCCATGTAAAGCGCCATTAGATCACCGGCGGAGACCATCATCATCATGCCGATGACCGCCAGCGCAATCAGGATGGGGAATTCGAACCGCAGCAGATCGCGCCGCGCCATGTAGCCTTCCGACATCACGAGGATCGCGGCCGCCGACAAGAGGATTGCCACCTTCGCAAAGCGCGAGAACGCATCGTCGATGAACATCCCGGAGAATGCCGCGTTGCTGCCGCTGCCGGTGGTTCCGATCCAGAAGGCCAGCGCCAGGAACAGCGCGGAGGTCACCCAGACCAACACCGGCGCCATCTTGTCCTTGGTCGTGTAAACGCCCAACAAGAGCGCGCCCATCGCGAAAACCGCCAGCAGGATCTCTGGCATGATGATGGTGAGATCAGCCTCGATCAATGGTCCGTTCCTTCTGTCGGGGCCATTTCGGCCACCTGGTTTTTACGCTCCAGCGCCGCTTGCGCGACACGGGTGTCATATTGCGAGACCAGCGCCGTGACGGACGGCCCGATCCGGTCGAGGATCGGCGCGGGATACACGCCCATCCAGATCGTCATCACGACCAGCGGGGCAAAGATCGCCTTCTCGCGCCGGGTCATGTCGGTGATGGTCTTGAGGCTTTCCTTGATCAGGTCCCCCATCACCACCCGGCGATAGAGCCAGAGCGCATAGCCAGCCGACAGGATAACCCCCGTCGCCGCACCCGCCGCCACCCAGGTGTTGACCTGGAACACGCCCATGAGCGTGAGGAATTCACCCACAAAGCCCGAGGTCCCCGGCAAGCCGACATTCGCCATGGTGAAGAGCATGAAGATCAGCGCATAGGCCGGCATCCGGTTGACCAGACCGCCATAGGCATCGATCTCGCGCGTGTGCATCCGGTCATAGATCACACCGACACACAGGAAGAGCGCTCCGGAAATGAACCCGTGGCTGATCATCTGAAAAATCGCGCCGTCGATGCCCTGCTGGTTCGCGGCGAAAATCCCCATGGTCACAAAGCCCATATGCGCGACCGAGGAATAGGCGATCAGCTTCTTCATGTCCTCCTGCACCAGTGCCACCAGCGAGGTGTAGATGATCGCGATCACCGACAGCGTGAAAACCAGCGGCGCCATCACCTCGGAGCCAACCGGGAACATCGGCAGCGAGAAGCGCAAGAACCCGTAGCCCCCCATCTTCAACAGGATCGCCGCCAGCACGACCGAGCCTGCCGTCGGGGCCTGCACGTGCGCATCCGGCAACCATGTGTGGACAGGCCACATCGGCATCTTGACCGCGAAGCTGGCAAAGAAGGCGAGGAACAGCAGCGTCTGGAAGCCGCCGACGATCTGCACACCCAGAAGCGAGAAATCCTCGGAGCCAAAATTATGCTGCAACAGCGCCTCGATATCGGTGGTGCCCGCGTCCGAGAACATCGCCACCATCGCCACCAGCATCAGCACCGAGCCAAGGAAGGTGTAGAGGAAGAACTTGAAGCTCGCATAGATCCGGTTCGCCCCGCCCCAGATCCCGATGATCAGGAACATCGGGATCAGCGACGCCTCGAAGAACAGGTAGAACAGCACCAGGTCCAGCGCCATGAACACGCCCAGCATGAGCGTTTCCAGCACCAGAAACGCGATCATGTATTCCTTCACGCGGGTCGTCACGTCCCACGACGCGGCAATGACCAGCGGCATGATGAAGGTCGTCAGCAGCACGAACAGAACGCTGATCCCGTCCACGCCCATCTTGTATTGCAGCCCGAGCAGCCATTCGGCCTCCTCGACCATCTGGAAACCGGTGTCGGCCGGGTCGAACTGGAACAGGATGAAGAGCGAGATCAGGAAGGTGATCGTCGTCGTGATCAGCGCAAACCACTTTGCATTGCGGTCCGCCGCCTCGTCACCACCCCGCAGCAGCACCATCATGATGATGGCCCCGATCAACGGGCCGAATGTGACCATGGAAAGAAGGGAGTTTTCCATATCAGTGTGCCCCTCCGAAGAGCGTCATCCAGGTGATGAAGATCGCGATCCCGATCACCATGGCGAAGGCGTAGGTAAAGATGTAGCCGGACTGCGCGCGTCCTGCGAGCCGGGTGAAGAAAGGGATGATCCCCATCGCAAGACCGTTGATCGACCCGTCGATGACGTTGCCGTCACCGCGCTTCCAGAGCAAACGGCCAAGGCCCTTGGCCGGCCGCACGAACAGGAAGTCGTAGACCTCGTCGAAATACCACTTGTTCAGCAGGAACAGGTAAAGCGGGCGCTGGTTTTCCGCGAGCCGCTTGGGCAGCGACGGGTTGAGGATGTAGAACCAGATCGCGGTGAACAGGCCGATCAGCATGGCCACGAAGGGCGAAAGCTTGACCCATGTCGGCACGTAATGCGCCTCATGCAGAACCGTGTTCTCCGGCCGGATATAGATCGCCGCATCGCCGGGCGGATCTTCCATCACGTATTTCAGCTCCGACGCCTTCGGGCTGCGCTCCGCCACGGCGGCCTTGAGCGCATCGCTCGGCTCTTCATAGTGACCGCCAAAGAACTTGATGACCTCGTTGGTCTTGCCGAAAAAGCTCGAATACCAGATCGCGCCCGCAAAGACGGCACCCACCGCCAGCACGCCCAAGGGCACCAGCATCACGGTGGGGCTCTCATGCGCATGCTCATGCGTGTGCTTGTCGCCGCGCGGCTTGCCAAAGAATGTCAGGAACATCAGACGCCAGCTGTAGAAGCTCGTCATCAGCGCCGCGATCACCAGCATCCAGAAGGCATAGCCCCCCTGCGAGCCGACAAAGGCGGATTCGATGACCGCATCCTTGGACGCAAAGCCCGCAAAACCGATCCAGCCGGTCAGCGGAATGCCCACCCCGGTGATGGCCAGCGTGCCGATCATCATCGCCCAGTAGGTCTTGGGCATCTTGTGGCGCAATCCGCCATAGTTCCGCATGTCCTGCTCGTGATGCATCCCGTGGATCACGGAGCCCGCGCCGAGGAAGAGCATCGCCTTGAAGAAGGCATGCGTGAACAGGTGGAACATCGCCACCGAGTAGGCGCCCACACCGGCGGCCACGAACATGTAGCCGAGCTGCGAACAGGTCGAGTAGGCGATCACGCGCTTGATGTCGGTCTGCACGAGACCCACCGTCGCGGCAAAGAATGCCGTGGTTGCGCCGAGGAAGGTGACAAAGGCCATGGCAGAGGGCGCAAATTCCATCACCGGCGACATGCGGCAGACAAGGAACACGCCCGCCGTCACCATCGTTGCGGCATGGATCAATGCCGAAACCGGTGTCGGGCCTTCCATCGCGTCCGGCAACCATGTGTGCAGAAACAGCTGCGCGGATTTGCCCATCGCCCCGACGAACAACAGGAAGGCAATCAGTTCAGCGGCATTCCACGTGGTCCACAGGAAGGTCAGCTGCGTTTCTGCCAGCGTCGGCGCGGCGGCAAAGATGTCGTCAAACTTCACCGAGTCCACGAGGAAGAAGATTGCGAAGATCCCCAGCGCAAAGCCGAAATCGCCCACCCGGTTGACCACGAAAGCCTTGATTGCCGCCGCGTTGGCAGACGGCTTGCGATAATAGAACCCGATCAGCAGGTAGGACGCGACGCCCACGCCTTCCCAGCCAAAGAACATCTGAACGAGGTTGTCAGACGTCACCAGCATCAGCATCGAGAAGGTAAAGAAGGACAGATATGCAAAGAAGCGCGGCTTGTAGCTCTCTTCGCCTTCCTTGAAGTTCTCGTCATGGGCCATGTAGCCGAAGGAATAGAGATGCACGAGCGCCGAGACCGTGGTGACAACGATCAACATGATCGAGGTCAGTCGGTCGAGACGGATCGACCAATCCGTGCTGAGCGTGCCGCTCTCGATCCAGCGCAACACCTGGATGTGCTGTGTCTCGGGTGAATGTGTGAAGAACACGATCCACGAGAACGCGCAGGCCAGAAACAAAAGCCCCGTGGTGATCCACTGTGCACCTCTGATGCCGGTGATCTTCCAGCCGAACCCCGCGATGAGCGCGCCCAGCAAAGGCGCGAAAAGGATGATGCTTTCCATGTCCTTACCCCTTCATCACGTTGACGTCTTCGACGTCGATGGTGCCCCGGTTGCGGAAGAAGCACACGAGGATGGCAAGGCCGATCGCGGCCTCTGCGGCCGCAACGGTCAGCACAAACAGCGTGAAGACCTGCCCCGTGAGATCGCCGTGATACCAGGAGAAGGCCACAAGGTTGATATTCACCGCCAGCAACATCAATTCGATGCTCATAAGCAGGATGATCACGTTCTTGCGGTTCAGGAATAGCCCGAAAATTCCAATGACGAACAGCACCGCCGCCACTGTCAGGTAATGTTCCAATCCGATCATTGGTCCCTCGTCATGCTCTGCCCCGCGTCGAACCGGCCCGGATAGAGGGCCGCGCATGCGCAGGGTTCTGTGTCCCGTGCCAGCGGCTCGCTGGGCACATGGATCGTGTCGAACGCTTCGGCCAGACGGTCGAAGCGAAAGAAATGTGGCGCGTCGGCGGCGCGTTGCAGCACCCGCGCGGCGCGCGCCCGCCGGTCATAGGGCAAGGGCGCGGTCATGCGCTCGGCACGCGCCCGCGCGCGCAACCCCTGTCCCGTCGCGCAATCCATCACGAGGATGTCGTCCGCCACGCCCTCGGCGCTCCAGGACCACATCCACGCCACGCGCCCGTGCCCAAGGTCGCGATGGCCATGCTCATGCGCGGCCCAATCGCGGGTCTCGCACAAAGCCTCATCGGACAGGGCCGGCGTTGCCGCCAGCGCGCTTATGACAGCGGCGCGCAGCACCGGATCAGAGCCCCTGCCCCGGCTTGACATCCTTGAGTTCCATCGCCTTGGCCGGGTCGCGCATCATCTGCGCGATCACGTTCTGGCGTTTGACGTCCGCGCGGTGGCGCAGCGTGAGCACGATGGCCCCGATCATCGCCACCAACAGGATCAGACCGGCAAGCTGGAACAGCAGGAAATACTGGTCGTAGAGGATCAACCCGAGCGCTTCGGTGTTATGGCGGTCAACCGGGGTCGGTTGCGCCAGTTGCCCGGCGGCCATCTCGCTCGACTGCCATGCGCCGAAGGCCAGCGCGAGCTGCATCAGGATCACAAGCCCGATCAACAGCGCCAGCGGCATGTAGCGCGCCATCTCCGCCTTGAGCTCCGCGAAGTCGACGTCGAGCATCATGACGACGAAGAGGAACAGCACCGCGACCGCGCCCACATAGACAATGATCAGCAGCATCGCGACAAATTCCGCGCCCATCATCACAAACAGCCCCGCCGAGCTCAGGAAGGCAAGGATCAGCCAGAGCACCGAATGCACCGGGTTGCGGCTGATCACCGTGAACAGGCCCCCTGCGACCACCCCGAGGGCAAACAGGTAGAAGGCGAATACCATCATGGCGTGTCGTCCTTTTTCTCTTCCATCACTTCGCGCGCAAGATCCATGGCGCGCGTCATGGCGGGAATGCCGGCGAACATCGACATCTGCGCGATGGTCTCGGCCACTTCTTCGGGCGTCGCACCCGCTTCGATCGCGTGGCGCACCGTCATGCGAAACGGCGTCTCCGCCTGCGCGCCCTGCATCGTGAGGCCCGCCAGCGTCAGCAACAGACGGGTCTTGGCGTCGAGCCCCTCCTTGGAGACCCCCTTGCCAAACCACATCTCCATGGAGTCCTTGGTCATGGTCGGCCAGAGCTTCTCGAACCCCTTGGGATCAAAGGAAGACAGCGCCGGATTGAAGGCCTTCGCCATCTCCTGCGCCTGCGCCATCATCAGCTCGAAGGGGGTTTTGCCATCACTCATCGGTAGGGCGCGTCCAGTTCGAGGTTATGCGCGATCTCCGCTTCCCAACGGTCGCCATTCGCGAGCAGCTTGTTCTTGTCATAGAACAGCTCTTCTCGGGTCTCGGTGGAAAACTCGAAGTTCGGCCCTTCGACAATCGCATCCACCGGGCAGGCTTCCTGGCAGAAGCCGCAGTAGATGCACTTGGTCATGTCGATGTCATAGCGCGTGGTGCGGCGGGATCCGTCCTCGCGCGGCTCCGCGTCGATCGTGATCGCCTGCGCCGGGCAGATCGCTTCGCACAGCTTGCAGGCAATGCAGCGTTCCTCGCCATTGGGATAGCGGCGCAGCGCATGTTCGCCGCGGAAACGCGGGCTCAGCGGCCCTTTCTCGTGTGGGTAGTTCAACGTCGCCTTCGGCCGGAAGAAATACTTCAGTCCCAGCTTCATGCCCTCGTAGAAATCCGCCAGAAGCCAATACTTCGCAGCGCGTCCGTAATCGATCTGTGTCATTCGTCGATCCCCAGCATTTGCTCGATATGCACGACATGTTCCTCAACGCCGCGCACATACCCGGCCATCGCGACGCTCATGCCCTCGGCGTTCTTGGCGCGCGCCTCCAGCAGGTCGAGCCGGCCCTTGATGGCGTTCAACTCGGCCCGGATGTCGCGCAGGTTTTCGAGGATCTGCACCCCGAGCGTGTTGTTGGTCTTGCTCTCAGCATCACTCATCGCGGATCAGCCCCCCATGCCCCAGCGCGCGTAGATGCCCCAGAACCACTCGAACTTGGCCGCGAAGGCGGTGAATACCACCCAGATCAGGCTGAACGGCAGGAACACTTTCCATCCGAGCCGCATGAGCTGGTCATAGCGGTAGCGCGGCGTGATCGCCTTCACCATGGCGAAGAGGAAGAAGAAGAACGCCATCTTCGCCACCATCCACAGCGGGCTGTCCGGCAGGAACGGGATGGGCGACAGCCAGCCGCCGAAAAACAGCAGCGAGGTCAGCGCACACATCAGGAAGATCGCGATGTATTCCCCGGCCATGAAGAGCAGGAACGGCGTGGAGGAGTATTCGACCTGATAGCCCGCCACGAGCTCCGATTCCGCTTCCGGAAGGTCAAAGGGCGGTCGGTTGGTTTCCGCAAGCGCGGAGATGAAGAACAGGAACACCATCGGCAGATGCGGCAGCCAGTACCAGCCGAAGAAACCGTAAGCCGTGTCCTGCGCCGCGACGATGGCGCCGAAATTCATCGAGCCGGTCGAGATGATGATGCCGATGATGATCAGGCCAAGCGAGACTTCGTAGGAAATCATCTGCGCGGCGGAGCGCAATGAGCCAAGGAACGGGTATTTGGAGTTGGACGCCCACCCCCCCATGATCACGCCATAGACTTCGAGCGAGGACACCGCGAACACGAACAGGATCGCCACGTTGATGTCCGACAGCACCCATGTGTCATTGAACGGGATCACCGCCCAAGCCAGCAGCGCGAGCACAAAGCTGGTCATCGGGGCAAGCATGAAGACCGGGCGGTCCGCACCGGCCGGGATCACAACTTCCTTGACCACGTATTTCAGCGCATCCGCAACGGTCTGGAGCAAGCCGAAGACGCCCACAACGTTCGGGCCGCGCCGCATCTGGACCGCGGCCCAGATCTTGCGGTCGCCGTAGACGAGAAAGAGCAGTGAAACCATCACGAAACCCACCACGGCCAGACATTGTGCCGCAATGATGACCAGCAGACCCAGCGGGGTGCTCAGAAAATCAGCCATTCGTCCCTCATACCATCGGTATCCCGTTTTCCGCACAGGCGAGCGCGGTGACTTCCGCGTCTATTGTCCTGAGCCCCGGGGGCAGTGCCGCCGAGATGGTGTAAACCGCATCTCCACGCCAGAGGCCACCCTCTTCCTTGACAGTCGTGCGCAAATGCCGCGCAAACCCATACCCCCGGATCAGCGCATATTGCGCCGCGGCGCATTCCGCATAATCCTCTACATCCGCGGCGCTGCGCACCTGTGGCATCACCACGAGGAAATTCACCAGATCCCCGTCAAGAAGCCGCGTTTCGATCCCCGCATAGACCGGCTCGACGGTTGCGACCCCGCCGGTTCCCCCGGTTTGCATACATCCCGTCAGAGCCAATGCAGAGACGAAGACCGCCCCCCGCATGGCTCTTACTCCGCCGCCATGGGCGCTTCGGACCGCTCCCGCGCCCGCCGCGACAGCTCCGCCATAAGCTCCGACGACCGCGCGATCGGGTTGGTCAGCCAGAAATCGCGGATCGCGTAGCGGAAGCTCGCATCCCCGAGACTGCCCGCTGGCTCGGCCTGCCAGTCGTTTTCCGGCACCGTGTCGATCTGTTGAAGATGCGGAACATCCGCCACCAGGGCCTTGCGCAATTGCGCAAGGCTGTCCCACGGAAGCTGCGCTCCGACCTCCGCCGACAACGCGCGCAGGATCGCCCAGTTTTCCTTGGCCTCGCCCGGCGCGAAACCGGCGCGCAGCGCGAGCTGCGGGCGGCCTTCGGTGTTGACGAAAAGCCCCTGTTCCTCGGTATAGGCGGCGGCCGGCAGGATCACATCCGCACGATGCGCGCCACGGTCACCATGACTGCCCTGGTAGATCACGAAGGCGCGCTTCTGATCGCCAACCGCTTCGCCGCCGCCGATCTCGACCTCGTCCGCGCCAAGATTGTAGATCACGTCTGCTTCCTGGATGGCGTCCATGCCGCGATCGTTGACCGCGCCGACATCGAGCGCACCGACACGACCCGCAGCCGTGTGCAAGACCATGAATTTCGACCCCGCAGCCTCGGCCATTTGCATTGCCGTGCCAAGCACCGCCGCGCCGTCGGCCTCGGTCAGCGCACCCTGCCCGACGATCATCACGCCGGGCGTGCCGCGCTTGTCGGAATGGTCCATGTCGCGCAGCTTCGCCAACGCGTCGCGCCCCTCGCCAAGCTCGGTCACGTCATAGCTCAGATCGACCGGCGGACCGATCCGCGCAACCGTGGCGCCCGCGGCCCAGGCCTTGCGGATGCGCGCGTTCAGCACGGGCGCTTCCTCGCGCGGGTTGGTGCCGATGAGCAGGATCATCTCGGCGCTGTCGATATCCTCGATGGCCGCGTTGCCCACATAGGCGGACCGGTTTCCGGCTGGCAGCTTCGCCCCGTCGGTGCGGCATTCGACAACGCCGCCCTGTCCCTCGATCAGGGCTTTCAGCGAATAGGCGGCCTCAACCGGCGCAAGATCGCCCACGAGACCGGCAAGGCTCTTCGCTCCCTTGACCGCCTCGGCGGCCTTCGCGAGCGCCTCGCCCCAGCCCGCCGGGCGCAGCTTGCCATTTTCGCGCACGTAAGGGCGGTCGAGCCGCTGACGGCGAAGCCCGTCCCAGACGAAGCGGGTCTTGTCCGAAATCCACTCTTCGTTCACGCCGTCATGGTTGCGCGGCAGGAAGCGCATGACCTCGCGCCCCTTCGTATCGACCCGGATATTGGAGCCAAGCGCATCCATCACATCGATGGATTCGGTCTTGGTCAGTTCCCACGGACGGGCCGTGAACGCATACGGCTTCGACACCAGCGCCCCGACCGGGCACAGGTCGATGATGTTGCCCTGCATGTTGGAGTTGAGCGTCTGCCCGAGATAGGAGGTGATCTCCGCATCCTCGCCCCGGCCCGTCTGACCCATCTGCGTGATGCCCGCGACCTCTGTGGTGAAGCGCACGCAGCGCGTGCAGGAGATGCAGCGCGTCATGTGGGTCTCGACCAGCGGCCCGAGGTCGAGATCCTCGGTTGCACGCTTGGGCTCGCGGAAGCGGCTGAAGTCGACCCCGTAGGCCATCGCCTGGTCCTGAAGGTCGCACTCGCCCCCCTGATCGCAGATCGGACAGTCCAGCGGATGGTTGATGAGCAGGAACTCCATCACCCCTTCGCGGGCCTTCTTGACCATGGGCGAGTTGGTCTTCACCACCGGCGGCGCGCCATCCTTGCCAGGGCGCAGGTCACGCACCTGCATCGCGCAGCTCGCGGCCGGTTTCGGCGGCCCACCGACCACCTCCACAAGGCACATGCGGCAATTGCCCGCGATGGAGAGACGTTCGTGATAGCAAAAGCGCGGGACTTCGATCCCGGCCACTTCACAGGCCTGGATCAGGGTCATTGCCCCGTCCACCTCGACCTCATTCCCGTCGATGATGATTTTGCGCGTATCGGACATGCGGTGGCCCTTCGGTTCCCGTGGCTGGCGGGACCCATCCGCAGATGGGCCGCGGTCCCGCGCCTTCTAGCGCGCTCTTGGGGACGATACCACCCGATAAGCGTCGCACCGACCGGGAAAAATCGCCGCAACCCCGGCGCATTACCGAAACACGGTCATTCACGTGGCAATATTGCGGGATTCGCACAGCGCTTCACCGCCCTCTAATATCGCCGAGACTGTTAGCGCGAACAAAGCGACCTTTAAAATGACGGCAAAAAGGCCCGCTTCGCCCGCCCGTCCGGGGGCTCCTGCCGGTGAGTCGGTGCCTCGGACGGGGCAACCGCGCCGGGATGGGCCGACCCCATGCCCGTCATCCGGCCGAGTCGGCGTGACTCGCCGGGCGCGTGTGCCGCGCCAATTGCCGACTCAGCGCAACAACACCCCGATCGCCGATGCCCGCGCGATCTCCGCTGCGCCGAACCGGCACAGCGCGGCGCTGTCGCCGCTATCGACGCCCTGCGACGCAAGATAGGCCTCCGCCTTTGCGCGCATGCGGCGCTTTTCGTTTTTCGAGGTCACGTAATCCTCGATTTCATCGTCCGAATAGCCGAGCGACCGCGCCTCGGCCTTGAGCGCATTCAGGGTCGACAGAGCGCGCAGCATCCGGGCGTCTATCCCGTCGCAGGTCTTGCGGATCTCGTCCGCGATGGCCACGGCCATCAAACCGTTATCGATGCTCGACACGCTGCTCAGCGGAGGCTTTGCAAGCGCCGGAAGGGCAAGAAACGCCCCCAATGTCATGAGGGAAACAAGGCGCATGGGATGCGACCTCCTGATACGAGAAATCCGCCCCACAGATAGGGAGGGCGGATCATGCTATGCAATAGCAGTCAGTTTTTTCCGTTCTGGATCAGCGTTTTGCCGCTGATCTGCGCAAGAGGCCTCCGCGGCAGGCATGACGGTCGCGGCCCGTCGTGGCCGCCCCGCCCACCGGCTCAGCGGTCTTCGCAGACGCCCATATACGTGATCTCGTCACCGTCCACCATGATGGCGGAATCCGGCGTGTTCGGTCCCACTTCCCAATCAATGTTGGAGGTGCCGAAATACTTGATGCAATGCTTGATCGCTTCGTATTGGGCCGCCGCGCGCGCCCCTTCGAAGCTGTTGGACACCGGGCCCACCGTTGCCATGAAATACTGCTTCTCCAGCCGTTGCTCCGAAGAGGCATTGCCCCGGTAATACTGCCCGTCGAAGGCGACGTCGCCGCCGCGACCGATGCCGAGCCAACCGCATCCGGAAACGGATGCCACGAGCGAAACGAGGATAAGTGAACGGATCATAATGAACCCCCTTGCGAAGAACGGCCAAAGACCGACCAGAAAAATACCCGCCGCGTATGACACGCAGATCGTCGGTATGCGGCAGCGATCCTTGGTAGCTTGACGCATCCGGCCCCCGCCCGTCAAGCGTTCAGGGCCGATGCAAAAAGGGCGCCCGTCTCCGGCCGCCCCCCTTTCCGCGTGCGCAGTCGCGTCGCTTACTCGGCCGCGACCGCCGAAAGACGGCCGGTCTTCTGTGCCTTGATGCGATCCTCGATCTCGTCACGGAAATTCTTGATCAGACCCTGGATCGGCCACGCCGCCGCGTCGCCAAGCGCACAGATGGTGTGGCCTTCGACCTGTTTTGTCACATCGAACAGCATGTCGATTTCCTCGACCTCGGCCTTGCCCTGCACCAGACGGTCCATGACCCGCATCATCCACCCGGTGCCTTCGCGGCAGGGCGTGCACTGGCCGCAGCTCTCGTGCTTGTAGAATTTCGACAGCCGCCAGATCGCCTTGATGATGTCCGTGCTCTCATCCATCACGATCACCGCCGCCGTGCCGAGGCCGGAGCCCAGCTCACCGCGCAGGTAATCGAAATCCATGATCGCGTCGCGCATGTGCTCGCCGCGCACACAGGGCACAGACGACCCGCCCGGGATCACGGCCTTGAGGTTGCCCCAGCCGCCGCGGATTCCGCCACAATGCTTGTCGATCAGCTCTTCGAAGGAGATGCTCATCGCTTCTTCGACGACGCACGGGTTGTTCACATGGCCCGAGATCGCGAACAGCTTGGTGCCCGCGTTGTTCTGACGGCCAAAGCCCGCGAACCAATCAGGCCCCCGGCGCAGAATCGTCGGCACAACGGCGATGGATTCGACATTGTTCACCGTGGTCGGGCAGCCGTAGAGCCCGGCTCCCGCGGGGAACGGCGGCTTCATGCGCGGCATGCCCTTCTTGCCTTCAAGGCTCTCCAGCAGCGCCGTTTCCTCGCCACAGATATAGGCGCCCGCCCCGTGATGCAGATACAGGTCAAAATCCCAGTCGGAGCCAGCAGCATTCTTGCCCAGAAGCCCCGCGTCATAGGCTTCGTCGATCGCCGCCTGAAGCGCTTCGCGTTCGCGGATATACTCGCCACGGATGTAGATGTAGCACGCATGCGCCTGCATTGCGAAACTCGCGATCAGACAGCCTTCGATCAGCGTATGCGGATCGTGGCGCATGATCTCACGATCCTTGCAGGTGCCGGGCTCGGATTCGTCGGCATTGACCACGAGATAACTCGGGCGACCGTCGCTTTCCTTGGGCATGAAAGACCACTTGAGACCGGTCGGGAAGCCCGCGCCGCCGCGCCCGCGCAGACCGGATTGCTTCATCTGGTCGATGATCCAGTCGCGTCCCTTCTGGATGATGCCCGCCGTGCCATCCCAATGGCCACGCTTCTTGGCGCCGTCCAGCGTCCGGTCATGCATCCCGTAGATGTTGGTAAAGATGCGATCCTTGTCGTCGAGCATACCCGATAAACCCCGTTATCCGTTCCCGTCGCCCCGGCTGTCGCGCCAGAGCCCGTATACCATCCAAAGTGCAACGCCAAACCCCGCAAGTGCCGCGAGATCAAAAAAGGCCAGGGCCCGAGGGCCCCACCCCATGGCGGCGCCAGCGGTGGTGACGATGAGCCAAGAAACAGCGACGCCGGCAATGACGAGCGCGATCCGGCGCCCCCGTTTGTCGTGCGCGTCATTCTGCGCCATCGTTCCTCCGTCGGCTTTTCCTGATCAGCGCTATCAGGACTTGTCGGTCTTTTCCAGCGGTTGGGCTGCGGCAAGCAGACGCTTTGCCTGTCCCGCCCAGTCAGAGCGCACTGCACCGCCCCGCGTCGTCGGCAACACGTCATCGATATATTGCGCCTGTGCCTTGGTCCAGCCCATGACCTGATCGAGATGCCAGATGCCGAGATCGTTCAATTCCTTGGCCAGCTTCGGCCCGATGCCCTTGATCACCGTCAGGTCATCCGCTTTGCCGGCGCGCGGCGCCTTGAGCATGGCCGGCGCGTTCCCTGCTGCCTTGGTCTCGGCGGGCTTCGTCTCAACTGGTTTGCTGTTGGGAGTCTGCCCGTCACGAGCCTGCACCGACGCGGCCTTGACCGGAGCGGCTGTCGCCGTGGCGGACGCGGCCGTGGCGGGCTTGCTCACGCTGTCCGCGGGTTTGACTGCCACTGTCGCGGCACGGGCCTTGACCGGAGCCGGTTCGGGCGCTTTGGGCGCCGCAGGTTTCGCTGCTGTCTTTGCTTCGGGTGCCGGCGCATCCACCTTGGCGGCGGCTTTCGTCGGCGCGGCTTTCGCAGGTTCCGACTTGGCGGGTTTTGCCTTGGCCGAAGGTTCGGACGCCGGCACAAGCGTCGAGATGGAGGCGCTGTCGCTTGCCAGAACCGGGCCTTTGGACGCCGCGACCGGTGCTTTCACCGGCGCCGTGGACGGCGTTGCCTTTTTCGCGGGTTTTGCAGCCGGTGTGGTCTTGGCCGCCTTGGGTGCGACCGGCGCATCGCCGGGCAAACGCGGCGCAAAGGCCATCGCCATCTGCCACGGTGCAAAGGCCACCTTCATCATTTGTTGGTTGAATTCCATGCCGATCCGGACCTGCTGGGTCCAGAGCTCGATCATCGGGGTCATACCGGGAAGGGGGGAAAATGTCGTCATCGGGGATTTCACGTCGCTCGCTCCTGCTAGTGCTTTGATCGCGTCCATGTCCGGTCGACCGGACGGCGCGGCAGGCCCTGCCCTCCCCGCAAGTCCCACAGGTTTTGGCCTGACATGATCCCCCGCGATCCGCAAGGCTCGTCAACGTCGCATCCGCGCCGTTTTGCCGGGCGCGCGACAAACCGCCACCGGCCTGCCCAATGCCGCGCCACCCGGCGCCACCCGCATGGCAAAGGTGAGGCCACCGGAATGGAAAAAGTGGCACCACCGGAATGGAAAAAGTGGCACCACCCGCAAGGCAAAAGTGGCATCACCCGCAAGGCAAAGGTGGCACCATCCAATTGAAAAAACGGGGGGCGCCGGTCTTGTGCCCGACGCCCCTTCCAAATGCGGCCTCCCAAGGTCGCGCCGATCAAGCGCACACCTGGTTCAATACATGTTGCCCTGATCGACCTTCTTGGAGAACGCCGTCTCTTCGCCCGACGCCAGCGTGGCCGCCTGCTCCACCCAGTTGTCGCGGGTCACTCGGCCCTTGAACCCTTCGAGATTGGCATCAACCCAAGCCACCTCATCCGCGGTCCAGGCGGCAATCTGATCGAAATGATAGAATCCGAGCGAATGGCACAGCTGTTCGAGCTTGGGCCCGATTCCCTTGATCCGCTTGAGATCGTCCGCGCCGCCTTCACGCGGCGCATCCAGCGCCACCGGTCGCTGGCCGACATCCGCTGCGGCGTCGGTATCGGCCGCGGCACCAGTATCGGCCGCGGGGGCCGGCGCAGCGCTTGCACCTTCGGCCTCATATTTCCAGCTGCCCTTGCGTTCGGCAAGCTCGGCCTGTCCAGCCAAGGGCTTGGAGGGTTTGACGAGCGACTCATCCGCCGGAGCGGCGGGAGCCGCTTCTGCCGCCGGAGCCGGAGCCGCCGCAGGGGCCGGAGCCGCGTCTGGCTCAGCCGCCGCAACCGGAGCCGCCGCAGCCGGAGCCGCCGCAGTCGGGGCATGATGACCCGCCTCTGACTCGCCCGGCGGCACGGCGCGCATCCCGGTATCCTGCCCCGGCACCACCGTGCCCGGCGCGGGCAAGGACCGACAGAACAGGAAACTGAACAAAAGACCCAGAACCACGGTTGCGATGCCTCCGATGAACACCGCCCCGATGAAACTCCAGCCCCCCAATACGAGCAGCAACACAATCGCGAGGAGCCCTGCTCCCGCGGCCATGGCCCAGCTGCCCAATGCGCAGCTCATGCCGCCATTCTTGTCACTCATCGGTCTCTCCCTATTCCTGTCGAGCAGTGTCACTCTTGCTTGACAGTGTTTCTCTTAACACGAATGGGTCAACCCGTCTTGTCTCAGGACATAAGACTTTTCGCCTGTTCCACCCAATTATCGCGCGAAACGCGGCCCTTGAAGCCTTCGAGGTGGTCATCGACCCATGCGACCTCCTCCGGACCCCAGGCCGCGATCTGCTCGAAATGATAGAATCCGAGGCTGTGCAACAGCGCTTCCATCTTCGGCCCGACCCCACTGATCTTCTTGAGATCATCCGCCTTGCCACCCTTGGGAGCATCCAGCGTCTCGGGTTTCCGGCCCGTCTCGGGGGCCGCGTCTGTCGCGTCTGTCGCAGGCTTCGCCTTCGGCTCGGCTTCAGGCGCCTCTCCGGGCGCTTCCGCACGTCCGTCAGAGGCCGCCCCGACATTGCGTGGCGCCGGCTCTTCGCCTTTGGTCCGGCCTCCCTGCGCCCCGTCCGGCCCAGCGGGCGGCATCATGTCGTCGCGAGCCGCGGAAGACGGTGCCCGCCCGGAATTGGCCGCTTCCGCCGGCTCACCCGTGGCAGGGTCGGTCCACGGGGCGCGGAACGGCACTTCGCTTCCGTCGATCCGCTTGACCGTGTCACCGATGTCATGGGCCAGCTGCGCGGAGGCGTTCAGCGTGATGCCCGCGTTGCGGAATTCCGTCAGGCTGCTCAGGCCCGAGGCCGGCTCCGCTGCAAAACGGCCGTTCTGCGGGCCAACCTGCGGCACCTCGCCCTTGGCCAGCGCATCAATCAGCGCCCCGAGTTTTTCGGCGGTCAGGTCTTCGTAGTAATCCTTGCCGATCTGTGCCATCGGCGCGTTGGCGCATGCCCCGAGGCACTCGACCTCTTCCCAGCTGAACTTGCCGTCAGCCGACAGCGCATGGGGCGCCTTTGCAATCTTGTCCTGACAGACCGCCACCAGATCCTCCGCCCCGCAAATCATGCAGGACGTGGTTCCGCAGATCTGGATATGCGCAACAGAGCCAACGGGTTGCAGCTGGAACATGAAGTAGAACGTGGCCACTTCGAGCGCGCGCATATAGGCCATATCAAGCATTTCGGCCACGTGCTCGATCGCCGGGCGCGACAGCCAGCCTTCCTGTTCCTGCGCGCGCCACAAAAGCGGGATGATGGCGCTGGCCTGACGGCCTTCGGGGTATTTCCGGATCTGCGCTTCCGCCCAGGTCTGGTTGTCGGCGGTAAACGCAAAACTGTCGGGTTGCTCGGGGTGCAAACGGCGCAGCATCGGTCGGCTCTCTTTCTCACGATCGGCACTGTCGTTGCGGCGGACAGCGCCGGTGGCAGGGTGTCTTCTTGTCAGATGCGCAGCGCCGGGTCGGTCCCCGCTTGCGGCATCTCGGGTCATACGCGCGGCGTCTTGCGCCGCAAGGGTTGCGCGACCGGCTCGCCAGCCCTGTGGCAAACCGGCATGCGCCGGGGTCGGTCACGCGCGGAACGCGATTCGCGATCGGGTTCAGGTCGCCTCGGCCACCTGAACGTCCGCATCGGGGGCGCAGGCTCCCGTCACAAGCCGCACACCGCCATTGCTCAGCATCACGGCCTCTTCGCGCGCAACGCGGTATTGGGCGACCTCGATCACCTTGGCGCGCGGCAGACCGCTCTGCAGTTCGACAGGCAGGTAATCGCTTTCGCCCACAAGGTCGCAGCCGATCGAGGCCAGCGCCGCGTCAAACAAAGCCAGGTCTTCCTGCGTCACGTCTTCCGGCGGCAGGACACAGCCCGCCGCTGTCATCAACCCTGCGGCCAGCAGCGCAATCCGTTTCGTCATCTCGTCCCTCCTTGGAGCCGTTGCCCCGGCCGCCGATCATCCGACCGGTCAGCCCTCAATTGCAGCCTTCGACAAGCTGTTCAACCTGGGTATCGGGGTCGTAGGTCACGATCCCGTCGCGTTCCAAAGCCTCATAAACCCGCGAGAACGCATCGTCCAGAACGCGGCGTTGCGGCACGTTGAAGCCGCCCTCCGCAAGATAGGCGGCCTGTCGCGCTTCACGCATCTGCACAAAGGGCGCGTTGTCAGCGTCGGCAGCCCAGGTGTATTGGCAATCGCGCTCCCGCAGGGTCTCGATCACCGTCTTGCGCGTGGCCGCCAGCACGTCCTCCGGCGCCGGGTCTACCTTGATGCCCGCAGCGCGCCGCTCGGCCGCCAGCGACGCCTTGCGCTCCGCCATCGCCGCGTCCAGCGTTTCGGCGCTCACGACCGGAACGCAGTTGACCAGCGCCACGCCGATTGGCTCAAGCCCGCCTTCCAGCGTTTCGGCGCGCCCTACACGGCTTTCACACAGGAAATCGGCGCTGCCATTGCGCACCAGAAGGTCGTAGCCGCCAAAACCGCCCGAGGGTCCGATCACCGTATAGCCCAAGGTCTCGTCAAAGCGCGGCAGCGTCTCCGCATGCGCGCAATGGGCCAGAACGGCCACCCCGACGAGACAGGCCCGGATCATCTATCGATTTCTCCAAACACCACGTCGAGCGTTCCGATGATCGCCGCCACATCGGCAAGCTGGTGCCCCGAGGCGATATGGTCCATCGCCTGCAAATGCAGGTAGCCCGGCGCGCGCAGCTTGGCCCGGTAGGGTTTGTTGGACCCGTCCGCCACGAGATAGACCCCGAATTCACCCTTCGGCGCCTCGACCGCGGCATAAACCTCGCCCGCGGGCACGTGGAACCCTTCGGTGTAGAGTTTGAAATGGTGGATCAGGCTTTCCATCGAGGTCTTCATGTCGCCGCGCGCCGGCGGGGTCAGTTTGCCTCGGGCCAGCACATCGCCCTGCCCTTCAGGCGCGCGCAGCTTCTCGATGGCCTGCTGCATGATCTTGAGGCTCTCGCGCATTTCCTGCATCCGCACGAGGTAGCGATCGAAGCAATCGCCGTTCTTGCCGACGGGGATCTGGAAGTCGAACTCGTCATAGCATTCATAGGGCTGCGCGCGGCGCAGATCCCACGCAAAGCCCGACCCGCGCACCATCACGCCCGAGAACCCCCAATCCTGGATCTCCTCTTCGCTGACAACGCCGATGTCCACGTTGCGCTGCTTGAAGATGCGGTTCTCCGTCAGCAGCCCGTCGATATCGTCGAGCACGGCAGGGAATTCCTTGATCCATTGCTCGATGTCGTCGATGAGGTCTGGCGGCAGGTCCTGATGCACGCCACCGGGCCGGAAATAGGCCGCATGCAGACGCGCACCGCAGGCCCGCTCGTAGAACACCATGAGCTTTTCGCGCTCCTCGAAACCCCAGAGCGGCGGCGTGAGCGCGCCCACATCCATGGCCTGCGTGGTGACGTTGAGAAGATGCGACAGAATGCGCCCGATCTCGGAATACAACACCCGGATCAGCGACGCGCGCCGCGGCACCTCGGTCCCGGTGAGCTTCTCGATCGCCAGACACCAGGCGTGTTCCTGGTTCATCGGCGCCACGTAGTCGAGCCGGTCGAAATACGGCAGGTTCTGGAGATAGGTCCGGCTCTCCATGAGCTTCTCGGTGCCACGATGCAGCAGCCCGATATGCGGATCGCAACGCTCGACGATCTCCCCGTCAAGCTCAAGCACAAGCCGCAAAACGCCATGCGCCGCAGGGTGCTGTGGGCCGAAATTGATGTTGAAATTGCGGATCTTCTGCTCGCCCGTCAGGGCATCTTCGAAGCCACGCTTGTTCGGTAGATCGCCGTCCATCACGCCTGTTCCCCGTCATCGAGGCGCTCGCAAGTGCGAAACACCTTCGTCAAAAGTTGCCACGTCCCATCGACGCGGACAAAACCCAAGTGATCCTCATAGCGCACCGGCGGCACGGCGACGGTCAGATGCACCCGACCGATCTCGCCCCCCGCCGCGTCAACGCTGAGGATCTCGCAAACCGCCGGGCCGGACTGCCCCACACGCCCGCGCACCCGTTCGAGATAGGCCGCCTTGTCCCAGAAGGTCAGGGAACCGTTCTCGATCATCGTCATCGCAAAGCGCTCGTGACACAGGGTCTCGAACACGGCCGCATCTGCGGCCCAGACCGCATCGCAATAGGCGGTCGCCGCATCATACAGGCTGCTCAGAGGGGCGTCGGCCGTGGTCATCGCGCTGCCCTACCGTCTCTGGCCGGGGCGCAACGGATCACGCCGCTTGTCGGCCTCGACCGCAATCGCATCCCGCTCGGGCTGCGCATCACCGCCCGCGCCCAACAGCTCCTTGAGCATCTCGATCAGCTTTTCCATCAGCGGCGCTCCATCTCTTGCAATTTCATCGCCATGACCCAAAGCAACACCAGAGGCGCAATCGGGATCAGGGCGGCAAAGGCCCAGTTCTTGTTGACACCAAAATGCGGCAGCAGCTTCAGCAACGGGATGACCGTCAGGGCCGAAACCACAAGCCAGACAAGAAACTCCATCAGATCCCTCCCCCAGCGCTGTGCGCGCGCTTGAAAAACCGTCGACGCAGGCCCGGCACCAGGAAAAGGAACGGGCCCAAAAGGACAATCCAGAACGCGCGCTCGAACGGGGTCAAGATGCCTTTTCCTCCGTCTTCTCGTCACCCGGGAGCACATATTGCGCCCCTTCCCACGGGCTCATGAAGTCGAACTGGCGATATTCCTGCACAAGGCTGACCGGCTCGTAAACCACGCGCTTCTGCTCTTCATCATAGCGCACTTCGGTATAGCCCGTCGTCGGAAAATCCTTGCGCAGCGGATGCCCGCGGAAGCCGTAATCGGTCAGGATGCGCCGCAGGTCCGGATGGCCCGAAAACAGGATGCCGAACATGTCGAACACCTCGCGCTCGAACCAGTTGGCCGACGGGTGCACATCGACGATGGACGGCACCATGTCTTCTTCGCGGATCGACACGCGCAGCCGGATGCGGTGGTTCTGATACATCGACAGGAAATGATACACCACGTCGAACCGCTTCTTGGGGCGCGCGGGGTAATCCACCGCCGTCAGATCCACCAGCGACGAGAACCGGCAGGTCGCATCGGTCTTGAGGAAATCCACGAACCCGCGGATGTTCGCCGGGGCCACGTCGATATTCAACTCGCCATGGCTCACATCCCAGCCAAGCACGCAATCGGGGCGCTTGGTCTCGATATGGGTACCGAGTTCCTTGAGAGCTTCAGTCATGGTGTCGTCTCCAGAAGCACCTGATCGTAAAAGGTTGCGCGCGCATCATGGCTTGTAAAGAACCGCACCATGAAATCCGGCAGCACCGTCCGTGCGGGGTCGTCCCCGGCAAAAGCCCGGACCGAGCCCATGTCGTCCCACGTGGTCAACACGGTCACCGCAGCAGGATCACCCTCCCGCGCAACGAGAAATTCTACCGCCCGGAAGCCGTCGATGGCGCGCACCTGGTCGAGCACGCGTGCGCGGTAGGTTTCGACCCACGCCTCCACGTCGTCTCTGCCCACACGGGCCTCCCATTTGCGCACAACGGCCCCTGTCATCGCACAAGCGTGCCGGTGCGGCGAATCTTTTTCTGCAGCGCCATGATCCCGTAGAGCAACGCTTCGGCCGTCGGCGGGCAGCCCGGCACATAAACGTCCACCGGCACGATCCGGTCACAGCCCCGCACTACCGAATAGCTGTATTGGTAGTAGCCGCCGCCATTGGCACAGGAGCCCATCGAGATTACGTAACGCGGCTCCGGCATCTGGTCATAGACCTTGCGCAGCGCCGGCGCCATCTTGTTGGTCAGCGTGCCGGCGACGATCATCAGGTCGGACTGGCGCGGGCTGGCGCGCGGCGCCGTGCCGAAGCGCTCCATGTCATAGCGCGGCATCGCGGTGTGCATCATCTCCACCGCGCAGCAGGCAAGCCCAAACGTCATCCAGTGCAGCGAGCCGGTGCGGGCCCAGTTGATGATATCCTCGGTCGAGGTCAGCAAGAACCCCTTGTCCTGCAATTCGCGGTTCAGGGTCTGCGTGGCAACTTCGCGATCGCCACCAACCCCGGTGATCCCCGAGCCGGTATCGGTCATCACTCCCATTCGAGTGCTCCCTTTTTCCATTCATAGGCAAAGCCGATGGTGAGCACGCCCAGGAACACCATCATCGACCAGAACCCCGTCATCGAGATGTCCTGGAACGAGACCGCCCAAGGGAACAGGAACGCGATTTCCAGATCGAAGATGATGAACAGGATCGCCACGAGGTAGAAGCGCACGTCGAATTTCATCCGCGCATCGTCGAAGGCGTTGAACCCGCATTCATAGGCGCTGACCTTTTCGGGGTCCGGGTTGCGCACGGCAACAATCACCGCCGCAAGGATCAGAACGAGCCCCAATGCGATGGCAATGCCAAGAAAGACAAGTATGGGCAGATATTCCCGGAGAAGATCGTCCACGTTTCCGCTCCCTAGATCGGCCCTGCATCCGGGAGGCGCCCGGGCATGGCATGAGTGCGCGCATCACGCGCGCGTTGGCTGAGCCTTGATCTATCGGGGCTAGGGGGAAGGGTCAACACAGGCCGCGCCGCAATTCTGCGCAAATGTGAGCGCTCACAGCGTCACAAGGCGGGAAATTTATTGTTTTGTTTCAGAGACTTTTGCATAAACACCCACCCACAAGGGAGCAAGACCGCGCCGATGCGTCGCGGGGCCGCTGTCTCACCCGCTTGCAGCCATCACCACAAGCGCTGCACAAAACTGCAGCAGAAGAAGCGGAAACCAGAGCCGACGCTCCGCCCGCGATGGCGTAAGCGCGTTTGCAACGGTGCTGAGCGCGGTCACACCGACAGAGACCCACCCTGCCCAACGTGGCCAATCCAGCGCGACGAGTTCCGCAACCGACAGGATGGCCGCGGCCTGAAGCGCCACCACGACAAAAGACACCGCCGCAAGGACCCGTCCGGTTTTTGGCAGGCGGCCCGCGACCTGCCCGCCCTGCGTCAGCCGGCCCCAGGGCGCGCCTGCCACAAGCGCCACCTGAAAGCACAGATTGCCGATGGCGATCACCGCATAGAGTGCGGCCGCCGCGGTCAGGAGCCCCATGGCGGCGGGCGCTTGTCAAAGAAGGCCGCAATGCCCGCGCGCGCCTCATCGCTCTCCCAGCGGGCGGCCAGCGCGTCAATGGCATGATCGACCGCAGACGGATCGACCCGGCCCGCCAGATCCATCAGCAACGCCTTGGCGTCACGCACCGCCCCCGGCGCGCAGGCGAGATAGGGCGCGACCTCCGCCTCCACCGCCGCGTCGAGCGCATCGGACGGCACCGCGCGGGTCAGCAGCCCAAGCCGCACCGCCTCCTGCGCGCCGAAGAGCCGGGCATTCATGAACACCTCCCGCGCCCGCACCGCCCCCATGCGCGCGAGCACGTAGGGACCGATATTGGCCGGAATCAACCCAAGCCGCGTCTCGGTGAGGCCCATGCGGATCGTATCGGCGCCAATCGTCACGTCACAGACGCAGGCCAGCCCCACGCCGCCCCCGAACGCATTGCCCTGCACCCGTCCGATCAGCGGCTGCGGCAAGGCGTAAAGCGCCCCGAGCGCCGTTGCGATCCGCGCCGATTCGCGGCGGCGCGTTTCCGGGTCCATGTCGAACTGTTCGCGCATCCAGGCGAGGTCGCCCCCGGCGCAGAAGCTCTTGCCTTCCGCAGCCAGCACCACAACCCGCACCGCCTCATCGCGCCCGAGCGTGCGCGCCTCGGCCTCAAGCGCGCTCAGCATCGGCGCCGACAGCGCATTGTGTTTCTCGGCGCGGGCCAGCCAGATCGTGGCCACCCCGCGGTCGTCGCGCGTTACCCGGATCGGATCCGTCATCGGTTTGCTCCTGTGCCTGTGCCTGTGCCCGTGCCCGCCTCGCGCAGGCCACGGGCCATCTCTGCGGCCCGCAGGATCACATCGCGGTCCAGCCCGGTCTCGAAACCGCGCGCGACGAGCGCATCATGCACCGCCTCCGTGGCAACATTGCCGGCGGCCCCCGGCGCATAGGGGCAGCCGCCCAAGCCCCCCACCGCCGCATCGAAAACGCGCAGCCCCCGCTCCAACGCCACGGCCACATTGTCGAGCGCCCGCCCGGCCGTGTCGTGGAAATGCCCCGCAAGAGCGTCGGCCGGACAGACATCCAGCACCGCCGCCAGCATCGCGTCCACCGCCTCCGGCGTGCCACGCCCGATCGTATCGCCAAGGCTCACCTCATAGCAGCCCATGGCGCGCAGCGCCTCGACCACGCGCACCACCGCCTCCGGCGCCACCGCCCCGTCATAGGGGCACTCGACCACACAGGACACATAGCCGCGCACCGGCAATCCCGCCTCCTGCGCCGCCTGTGCCACGGGACCGAAACGCGCCAGGCTATCCTCGACGCTGGCATTGATATTGGCCCGCGAAAATCCCTCGGAAGCCGAGCCGAACACCGCCACCTCGTCGGCGCGGGCGGCGAGCGCACGCTCCAACCCTGTCGCATTGGGTGTCAGCGCCGCATAGGACACGCCGGGCGCGCGCGTGATACCGGCCAGCACGGCGGCGGAATCGGCCATTTGCGGCACCCATTTCGGGCTGACGAAAGACGCGCATTCGATCCGCCGGAACCCGGCACCCGAGAGGCAATCGACCAAGGCGACCTTGTCCGCGGTGGCGATTGCCGCAGGCTCGTTCTGGAGCCCGTCACGCGGACCGACCTCAAAGATTTCAACCGTTTCCGTCACAGTCCTCACGCCTCCGGCACCGGGTAGAAATCCTGCGTGTAAAAGCGCTGCGGCCCTTCACGCTCCACCGCGCGCCGATAGGCAGGCCGGGCCGCGCAGCGCTCGCGATATGCCATGATCCGCGGAAACGCGTCCATCTCCACGTAGAACGGCGCGGCAAACAGATTGAACCCCATCATGATATCCGCACCCGAAAACCCGGAGGGCAACAGCCAATCGCGGTCGGCCAACCGCTCCTCCAGCCCGCGCAGCGTCTGGCGCAGCCGGGCCACGGTCAGCTTGACCACAACCGGCGACGGCTTGGCCGGCGGGCGCAGGAACACCATCTGCAGGTTCAGATTCTCGATCAGGCTGGCCTGGGTCTCGGCAAAACCGATCCATTGCAGATAGGCCGCCCGCTCGGCATCGCCCGGCGCGCGGTCCAGCGCGGGCGCCATGGTCTCGCATAAATATTGCACGATGGCGCCGCTTTCGCTCATCTCGATCCCGTCATAGGCGATGGCCGGGATGCGCACCGCCGGTGACAGGCGCGGCAGATCGCTTTCGGCCATTTCACGCGTGCCGATCCGGTGTTCGACAATCTCCAGCCCGCCGAACCGGTCCGGCCCGATCTCCTCGATCAGCCAGAGGACGCGGAAGGACCGCCCGTATTGTACGTGGTGCAGCGTGATCATGCGCTTGTCTCCTTGCTTGCCCCGTCACGTCGGACCCCGGGGCCAATCGGGCCATACGCAGTCACCCTGCGCCCCGAGGCGCGCAACCCCTGTCCCGTCGGTCCGGGCCGCATCATGCCGCGTCTTCCTCAAGCCGGATCAGCGGCGCCCCGGCCTCGACCTGATCGCCTTCGGCCACCAGCACTTCCGCCACCGTCCCGTCCCGGGCGGCGGTGAGCGTGTGCTCCATCTTCATCGCTTCAAGCACCGCAAGGCGCGCGCCCGCGGCAACCGCCTGCCCCGCCTCGACCATCACCGCAACCACCCGTCCCGGCATCGGCGCCAGTGTCAGCCCGGCATCGCCGCCCGCCGCGGTGTCGCGCGCCAGAAGGTCGACCCGCTCGAAGGCAACGCCGTAATCCGCGAAGACCGTGACCCGATCCGCATCGGCAAACCCGCCGTGACCCGGCGCATCGTCAAACCACCAGCGCCCGCCGCGATGCTCTGCCTGAACCGTCGCCTCGCCAATGGTGCAGGCGATCCGCGACGGCGACGCCACCCGCAGCACGATCTCGATCACCGCGCCCTCGCGGGCCAGCGCCACCGGCCGCGCGAGCGGTGCCCAAAGCGCGAATCCCCGCGACCAGTCACCCGGTGCATCCAGTCCGGTCGCGATCAGCGCCGCCTCCGCCATGATGGCGGGCGAGACCGCCGCGCGGGCCGTGAGCGCATCGAGATCCCGCCCGATCAGCCCGGTATCCACCGCGCCCGCGGCAAAACCTGCATGTTCGGCAAGCGCTCCGAGAAAGGCGAGATTGGTCACCGTTCCGGCGACCTGTGTTTCGCGCAAGCCACGCGCGAGCTGCCGCAACGCCACCGCCCGCGTGGGGCCATGCACCACCAACTTGGCGATCATCGGGTCATAATGCGGAGAGATACGGTCGCCCGAGCGCACGCCGCTGTCGGCGCGCAGGCCGTCCGGGAAGCGCAGATGCGCCAGCCGCCCCGTGGCCGGAAGGAAGCCCGCCGGCACGTCCTCCGCGTAAAGCCGCGCTTCGAACGCGTGCCCCGTAATGGCGAGATCCGCCTGTTGCGCGGGCAGCGGCTCGCCCGCCGCAACCCGGATCTGCCATTCCACCAGATCGATGCCGGTGATCGCCTCGGTCACGGGGTGCTCGACCTGCAAGCGGGTGTTCATCTCCATGAACCAGAACCCGTCCGGACGCAGGCCGTCCGACCCGTCGACGATGAATTCCACCGTGCCTGCGCCCTTGTAGCCGATGGCTTCGGCCGCGCGCACTGCGGCGGCCCCCATGGCGGCACGCATTTCCTCGGTCATGCCCGGCGCGGGCGCTTCCTCGATCACTTTCTGGTGCCGCCGCTGGAGCGAACAGTCGCGCTCGAAAAGATGCACCGCACGCGTCCCGTCACCGAAGACCTGAAGTTCGATATGGCGCGGCTGGGTCACGAATTTCTCGATCAGCACCGCCTCATTGCCGAACGCGGTGCGCGCCTCCGCCTGTGCCCGGGTCAGCGCATCCGCGAAATCCTCGGGCCGGTCCACCAGGCGCATGCCCTTGCCGCCGCCGCCGGCGACCGCCTTGATCAGGACCGGGTAACCAATCCGCGCGGCTTCGGCTGCCAGATGCGCGGGCGCCTGATCGGCCCCGTGATAGCCCGGCACAACCGGCACCCCGGCCTTCTCCATCAGCGCCTTGGCGGCATCTTTCAGCCCCATGGCGCGGATCGCCTTTGCGGAGGGTCCGATGAAGGTCAGCCCGGCCGCCTCGACCGCATCGACGAAATCGGGGTTCTCGCTGAGAAACCCGTAGCCGGGATGGATCGCCTGCGCGCCAGTCGCCTGCGCCGCCGCGATGATCGCGTCCCCGCGCAGGTAGCTCTCCGACGGTGCTGCGCCGCCGATCGGCACGGCAAGATCCGCCTCGGATACATGGGCTGCCTCAGTGTCGGCATCGGAATAGACCGCCACCGTGCGCAGTCCCATGGCCCGGGCCGTGCGGATCACACGCAGGGCGATCTCGCCCCGGTTGGCTATCAGGATCGTGTCAAACATCATGGCCTCACCCCGGCGATGGGCGCGTCGGCAAGCGCCGCGCCGTCGAAAGGCGCGCCTGCGGCGCCCTCTTTTTGGTTTTGATTTTGAGTATTTATGGACAGAAGAAACGCACGCGCCGCCCCAGGGTGGCTGGTGGCGGTCATGCGCATGGGATGTGCATGACCTGTGCATGGGTTGTGCATCGCGGTTTTCCTCACATGCGGAACACGCCGAAGCGTGTCTCCCCGATGGGCGCGTTGAGGGCGGCGCGCAGCGACAGCGCCAGCACGGCGCGGGATTTGCGCGGGTCGATGATGCCGTCATCCCAAAGCCGCGCGGAGGCGTAGAGCGGGTGGGACTGGCGTTCGAACATGTCCATCGTCGGTTTCTTGAAAGCGGCCTCTTCGTCGTCGGACCAGCTTTGGCCCGCACGCTCCAGCGCATCGCGTTTGACCGTGGCCAGCACGCCCGCAGCCTGTGCGCCACCCATGACGGAAATGCGGCTGTTGGGCCAAGTCCACAGGAAGCGCGGCTGGTAGGCGCGCCCGGCCATGCCGTAATTGCCCGCACCGAACGAGCCGCCGACCAGCATGGTGATCTTGGGCACGGATGTGGTGGCCACGGCGGTCACCATCTTGGCGCCATGGCGCGCGATCCCTTCGTTTTCATATTTGCGACCGACCATGAAGCCGGTGATGTTCTGAAGGAAAACCAATGGGATGCGGCGCTGCGAGCAGAGCTCCACGAAATGCGCGCCTTTCGCTGCGGCCTCGGAGAAGAGCACCCCGTTATTGGCGATGATGCCCACCGGCAGGCCATCGACATGGGCAAAGCCGGTGACCAGAGTTTCGCCGAAGCGCGGCTTGAATTCGTCGAACCGCGACCCGTCGACAATCCGCGCGATCACCTCACGGATGTCGTAGGGCGTGCGCAGATCCGCCGGCACAACGCCGAAGAGCTCCTCCGGGTCATACGCCGGATCCTCCGGCGGCAGGCTGTCTGGAGAGGATTGGTGCGGCAGGCTCGACACGGCCTGACGGGCAAGCGCGAGCGCATGGGCATCGTCCTCCGCCAGCATGTCCGCCACGCCGGACAGGCGTGTGTGCACGTCGCCGCCGCCAAGGTCCTCGGCGCTGACAACTTCGCCGGTGGCCGCTTTCACCAGCGGCGGCCCCGCAAGGAAGATCGTGCCCTGCTCCTTCACGATGATCGTGACATCGGACATGGCCGGCACATAGGCTCCGCCTGCCGTGCATGAGCCCATCACAACGGCGATTTGCGCGATGCCCTTCGCTGACATCCGCGCCTGGTTGTAGAAGATGCGCCCGAAATGATCCCGGTCCGGGAATACCTCGTCCTGGTTGGGCAGGTTGGCACCACCGCTGTCCACGAGATAGACGCATGGAAGGTGGTTTTCCTCGGCGATTTCCTGGGCCCGAAGGTGTTTCTTGACCGTCATCGGGTAATAGGTTCCCCCTTTGACGGTCGCATCGTTGCACAGCACCATGACCTGCCGCCCCTCGACCAGCCCGATGCCCGCGATAACGCCTGCGCAGGGCGCCGCGCCATCGTAGAGCCCGTGCGCCGCCGTGGCACCGATCTCCAGGAAAGGCGAGCCCGGATCGAGCAGCGCCGCAACACGGTGACGCGGAAGCATCTTGCCACGCGACAGATGCCGCGCGCGGGCCTTTTCGCCACCGCCCGAAGCGGCCAGCGCAGCGGCCTGCGCGATCTCTTCAAGTGCGGCGAGATGGGCCTCCCGGTTGGCCCGGAACTGGTCTGATCCCGGGATCACGGCGCTTTGCAGTTTCATGGTTGTCCCTTTCGGATGACGGGCGAAGCCAGCGCCCGCGCAACGCGGCGCGGTGGGCGTGTGGTTGCGCGGCTCATTGATGCGTCCTTGCGGTTTGGGTCGCCTCAGCGATGGCGCGCTCTTTCAAGGCCTTGCGGATCACCTTGCCGGTCACGGTCATCGGCAGCGAGTCAAGAAAGGCAATTTCTCTTGGATACGAGTATCTTGCAAGCCGATCCCGAACCCAGCCCTGTAAGGTTTCCGCGTCGACGCTTGCGCCCTTCCGGAGCACCACATAGGCCTTGACGATCTCGCCACGAAGCGCGTCGGGTTTGCCCACGACCCCAACCGTGGCCACTGACGGGTGGGTCAGCAGGCAATCTTCGATCTCGGCCGGGCCGATGCGGTAGCCGCCGGACGTGATCACATCGTCCTCGCGCCCCACAAAACGCAGCCCCGCGCCGGAGCGGATCCCGCGATCGCCGGTGAGCATCCAGTCCCCACGAAACTTCTCGGCGGTTGCGTCCGGGCGGTTCCAATAGCCCAGAAACATCGAGGGCGCGCCGCGCCGCACGGCAATGTCGCCTTCGCCGTCCGTCGGCTGACCGTTATCGTCGATGACCTCGACATCGAAACCCGGCACGGGGCGACCCATGGCGCCGGGTTCCGGGGCAAAACGGCTTGCGCAGGACGAGACCACCATGTTGCATTCGGTTTGCCCGTAGAATTCGTTGATCGTCACCCCAAGCGCCTCGCGACCCCAGGCGAGCATTTCGGCTCCCAGGGGTTCACCGCCGGACGCGACGCTGCGCAACCCGGCGATCCGCGCGCCGTCAGCCTTCAGAAGACGCAAGGCAGTTGGCGGGAAAAAAGCATTGCGAACAGATGCTTCCGAGATAATTCTCATGCATTCCCCGGAGCTGAATTTCTCCATCCGCGCGGCGACCACCGGCACGCCAAGCGCGAGACCGGGCATGGCCACATCGAACAATCCCCCGATCCACGCCCAGTCCGCCGGGGTCCACAGACAGTCTCCGGGCTGGCCAAGGTCATCATGGCTGATGACGACCCCGGGAATATGCCCGTCGAGCACGCTGTGCCCGTGCAACGCGCCTTTGGGCGCGCCGGTGGTGCCGGACGTGTAAATCAAAACAGCCGGTGTCTCGGGGCCCGCGTCCGCATAGGGAACGGGCGGTCCGGAAACGCCAGCCTCCGATGCGATCCAAGGCTCCGCCAGATCACCCAGCAACGCGCGGCCTTCAGGGTCCGTCAGAACCAGCGCGCAGCCGGCATCCTCCAGACGGCTTTGAAGCGCGCCGCGCGCGAACAGCTTGAAAAGCGGCACGGAAATCGCGCCGAGCTTCCAGATCGCCAGATGGGCCGCCGCGCACCACGGGCTCTGGCTCAGCAGCACGCCAACCCGGTCACCCGCCGCAATCCGTATGCGGAGCGCGCGCGCGAGACCGTCGGTCCTCTGCGTCAGTTCGCCGATGCTCACGTCGCGGCGCGGCCCGTCACTGAGATCAATGATCGCAAGCTGATCGCGGGGCTTTTCAAGGATTTGCGCGGCCATGTTCATGTTTGCGGCTCGCGTCCACCTGAGCCCGGCACCATGCCTTCGGAGTGGGGCCCCCAGCCTTTGACCATCTGCCCAATGCCGTTGACATAGTACGCGTAGTGACGCGAAAGATCGCGCGGCGTTGGCCCACAGGACACCACCAGCCAGACCCCACGCTCCTCGCCCGGATAGGCCACGCAATCACCCACCGACGCCCCTGCGCCGGTGCCATCGCGGGCCCGGTCTTCAAGGTAGCGCTGTGCGTAGGCGTTGATCACATCCGTCTCCGTTATTGTTGCCGCGATCCAGCCCCAGCGGAAGCCGAGCAGCGCGGTCGCCACGACCAGCAGCGCCACCGGGGTCCACCAGACCCAGCGTGGCATCAGCCCATCGACGCCAGAAGCTCGCGACCGACCAGCATGCGGCGGATCTCGGACGTTCCCGCACCAATCTCCATCAGTTTGGCATCGCGGAACAGCCGCGCCACGGGCGCGTCGCTCAGGAAACCCGCCCCGCCCATGGCCTGCACCGCCTGATGCGCCTGCTTCATTGCCTCTTCGGAGGCGTAAAGACAGCAGGCCGCCGCGTCCTGCCGGGTCACATCGCCCCGGTCGCAGGCCTTTGCGACCTCGTAGACATAGGCGCGCGCGGAGTTCATCGCCGTGTACATATCGGCGATCTTGCCCTGCATGAGCTGGAAGGACCCGATGGGTTGGCCAAATTGCTTGCGCTCGGCCATATAGGGCATGATCTCGTCCATGCAGGCCGCCATGATGCCAAGTCCGATCCCGGCCAGCACGACGCGCTCATAGTCGAGCCCCGACATCAGAACGCGCACACCCTTGCCCTCTTCGCCGAGGATGTTGTCAAACGGCACTTCCACGTCGTCGAAGACAAGCTCGGCGGTGTTGGAGCCGCGCATGCCAAGCTTGTCGAAATGCCGCGAGGTGGAGAAGCCGGTCATGGATTTCTCGATCAGGAAGGCCGTGATTCCCTTGGATCCGGCATCCGGGTCGGTCTTGGCATAGACAACCAGCGTATCCGCATCGGGACCATTGGTGATCCAGTATTTGTTGCCATTCAGGCGAAAGTGGTCGTTGCGCTTCTCGGCCCGCAGCTTCATCGACACGACATCTGATCCCGCGGAGGGCTCGGACATGGCCAGCGCGCCCACATGCTCTCCGGAAATCAGACCGGGCAGATACTTGCTTTTCTGCGCCTCGCTGCCATTGAGCTTGATCTGGTTGACGCAGAGGTTGGAGTGGGCGCCATAGCTCAAAGAGACGGAGGCTGACGCGCGCGCGATCTCTTCGATGGCAACGGTATGGGCTAGATAGCTCATGCCCGCGCCGCCATAAGCCTCGTCAACCGTGATCCCCAGCAAGCCCAGATCGCCCATTTCGCGCCAAAGCGGCGCCGGGAACTCATTGGAACTGTCAATCTCCGCGGCCATGGGTTTGACGCGCTCCTGCGCCCATTTGTGCACCATCTCGCGCAGCGCATTCACGTCCTCGCCAAGATCGAATGACATGCTGGCCATAAACATCGCGACCGCCTCCCCTTGCGGACCAAGCCTTGCGCGATCGCGCAGGACAATTATTGAACAACTGTTCAATTGTAGGCGAAGACGCCAGGCCGGTCAACTCCTGTGACCAGGCCACTGCCCTGATTGCGGCGCCGTTCGCGCGCCCGCCCGGGTGGAACCAAAAGCACGGCGCAGCGGTTGCCCTTTCAAGCCGGAACGGCATCATGCCCACAGACAAGGAGAACGTCATGACCAATGCATTGACCGAAACATTCTGGGACCGCCTCGATTCCGTGCAGGCGGCGATGCTGGATGCTGGCGGTGGGCGCTTCGTGCCGATGGCACCTTACGCGGATGCCGAAGCCGGCGCGATCTGGTTCATCACCGCCGACGGCACCGACGTGGCCAAGACGGCTGCATCGGGTGGCATCGGCAAGATGATGATCGCAGACGCGAGTGCCAATCTCTACGCCGATCTCGAGGGGCGGATGCATATCGTGGACAATCCCGAAAAGCTGTCCGAGCTGTGGTCCATGGCAGCGTCGGCCTGGTTCGAGGAAGGCCGGGACGACCCGGATATCCGGCTCGTCAAGCTGACCCCGACCACGGCGGAAATCTGGGCGACGGACGGCGCCGCCGGTTTCGTGTTCGAGATCGCAAAGGCCAAGATCGCCGATACGCAGCCCGACATGGGCACACATGGCGTGGTCAATTTCCGGGCGGCCGCCTGATGGGTCGGACCGGTGCGCGCCGCCCGCTTGGCCTGCTGACCGCTGCGCTTGTGGCGGTTGGCACCGTTTTGCCCGCTTCTGCCGAACAGGTCGGCGAGGTTGGCGTTGACTGGGTCGGCAACGACATCATCATTGAAGCCATCGCGGATCCCGATGTGCAGGGTGTGACCTGTCATATCGCATATTTCGAACGGGGTCTGTTTGACCGGCTGAGCAAGGGCAACTGGTTCGAAGATCCGTCCAACGCCTCCATCGCCTGCCGGCAGACCGGCCCGATCGCACTCGGGGACATCTCGCGGAGCGCAAGCGGTGAGAATGTCTTCAGGACGTCACGGTCGATCGTTCTGAAATCGCTGCGCGTCAAGCGGATCTACGACGAAGCAAACCGCACGTTGATCTATGTCGCGCATGCTGCGGAGCTCACGGACGGATCGGCCAAAGTGTCGATTTCGACCGTGCCACTGTATCAACCCGGCACGGACTGACCCGCCGCTCGGGCCTTGGGCGCGGAATTGAGGAAAACCTTTTGCCGGACGGAACACCGTCCGGCTTCTTTCATGGTGTCACGGCCGACAGGCGCGGGGTCCTCAGCGACATCGGCTCAGTCGTCGAAGCTGATGGAGACGCGCCGGTTCTGTTTGCCCTTGTTCTTGACCTGATCGATCTTGAGTGCGCCGATCTCGCCGGTCCGCGCCACATGCGTGCCACCGCAGGGTTGCAAATCGACCTGATCCGCCTTCGACCCGATCCGCACAAGACGGATCCGGCCTGCACCTCTCGGCGGCTGCACCGACATCGTCTTGACCAGCGCCGGGTTGGCATCGAGCTCGTCTTCGCTGATCCACTGCTCCGTGACGGGAAGATCCTGATCCACCAGAGCGTTGAGCGCGGCTTCGAGCGCGTCGCGATCCTGTGGCGGATCGGGCATCAGGAAATCGAGCCGTCCCGTCCCCGCGCCGATCTGGCCGCCGGTCACCGGAAGCGGGATCACGACGCTCAGAAGGTGCAGAGCCGTGTGAATCCGCATGTGCTTGTGCCGCCGCTCCCAGTCGAGCCGCTGCATCACCTCCGTGCCCACGGGCGGCAAGGCGGCCGGTTCCGCTGGCACAAGGATCGACGCACCGGGATGCGCGCCTGTCTTGTCCTTGACGGCCGTGGCGATCGACAGGCTGCTTGTGCCGAAATCGATCCATCCGCTGTCGCCGGGCTGGCCGCCTCCGGTGGGATAGAACAGAGCCGGTTCGACGATGAAGCCCCCCTCCGGGGTGTGCGCCGTGACGCGACCGGACGTTTCGCGTGCATAGGCATCTGCGGTGTATAGCGGCGTTCCTGTCATCAAACCACGTCCTCCTGGCCTTCTTCGTCGCCCCCTCTCTGGGCGCGGATATTCGCCACGTTGGGCGTGCGATCCCTTGGCTCCGAGTCTGTCTCCGTCGGTGGGGGCGTGGGCGCGGATGGCGCGGCGTGCAGTGCTTCGGGATTGCGCAGCCAGATGTCGCGCTGTGCAAACGGGATCTCGATGCCTTCCTCTGCGAATTTCTCGACGATCTGGTGGCGCATTTCCGTGCGCACCCCCAGACCGGCCGTCACATCGCGCAGAACCGCCCGGATTTCGAAATCCAGCGAGTCCGCCCCGAACCCGGCAAAATAGACATAGGGCGCCGGGTTCATCAGCACCATGTCGTGGTGCCGCGCGATATCGAGCAGGATTTTTTCGACCTTCCGGGTATCGGTCCCATAGGCCACACCCACCGGCACGATGATCCGGCCCAAGAGGTTGCCACGGGTGTAGTTGCGCACCTGCCCGGAGACCAGATCGGCATTCGGAACGATCACGTCGAACTTGTCGAAGGTTTCGATCCGGGTGGAGCGAACGGAAATGCTTTTCACCGTGCCGTGCTGCCCTCCAACCTCGATCCAGTCCCCTTCCCCGATCGGGCGTTCGATCAGCAGGATGATCCCGGACACAAAATTCTGCACGATGTTCTGGAGGCCGAAACCGATGCCGAGCGAAAGCGCACCGGCTATGAAGGCCAGCGAGGTCAGGTCGATCCCCGCAGCGGTGATCGCAATGATCGCCGCCAGGGCAACACCCACATAACCAAGCCCCGCGACAATGGCGTTCTGCCCGCCTTGGTCGATCTTGGTCTTGGGCAGAACCGCGGTGCGCAGACCGCCCTGCATCAGGCGGGTGAGCATATACCCGAGGAAAAAGACAATGATGATGACCAGAAGGTCGCTGGGCTGGAAACGCGTATCGCCGATCATGAAGCCGTTCTGAAAGCGGCTCCACAGCTCGGTCAGGTCGGCCACGCGCGCGCCCCAGATCAGCGCGATCACCGGCAGCGCCCCGAGGATGATGAAGAAGCCGGCAAAGACCGTCAGAAGGCTGTTGGCCTCTTCCGCGTTCTTGCCCGTGACCAGTTCGTAGATGTCGTTGATCAACCGCTGCAGAACGAGGATCAGTGCCACGACCGCAAGCGTTTCGATGGCCGGGAACGTCATCGCCTCGCCGATGCCGTTGAAGCCGATCGCAGCGAGCACCGGACCCGCCACACCGATGATCATCGCGACGCGCCCGAAGACCCGCGCGATGCGAAGCCGGAACAGCCCTTCGTCCTCGGTGTGTTCATTGTCAAGAAGGACACCGGCGGCCGCGCTGTTGCGCACGCGACCAAGCCGGTACAGCAGCAGTCCGGCCAGAACCAGGATCGGGAAATCGATGACGGCGCGGGTCGCCTCGCTGAAATCGTCGAATGACACCAAGGTGTCCAGGATGCTTTCCAGAACCAGCACCACGGCAAGCGTATTGGCGATCCGGCGCGCCCTGCGGCGGTCCTTCGCGTCCAGAGGCAAGGTGGCGATATCGTCGCGTGGATGGAAAGACTGCTCTGCCAGCCAGCGGATGGCCAGAAGTATGCCGACCCAGACCGGCATGCCGAACAAGAGCAACTCAAGCCGTGGTCCGACGACTTGCGACAGGCTCAAGCCATAGGTGATGAGCGCAAAGCCCACGACGCCGATCACGATGCGCCCGAGGGAGAGCACGAAGCTCCACACGCCCGTGCCCGCCCGCGTATGGTTCCGCATATACTCGACGAACCGGCGCATCCATCGCTGTGACAGGATGATGAGCACCAAGCCAATAAGCACAAACAGGATCACGGCCGGCAACTGCGCGCGCAGATCGGCCAGCCGTGTCGGAGACGACAGGTTCCGCGTGATTTCATCGCCCGTGGCCTCAAGCGACGTTGCGAGATCGCCAAGCGCAGAGACCCAGTGCGCAGGATTGAGAGGGCTCGGGCCGAGCCGGAAAAGCTGGTCCGTTTGCCGTTCGCGGATGGTCGTGTCGATCTCGTTGATCAGCCCGTTGGCGCGTGTGAACGCCTCTTCGGCCTGCACCACCGGCGCGCGAAGGGCCGCGAGCTGGTCGTTCAGCTCCGCGCGGCGTTGCGCGATCTCTTCCGGTTCGGTGGCGCCCTCCTCCGGGACCGGGCCGAGAGCATCGATCTGCGCCTGCAAGGTCGCGATTCGATCCGCATTGATTTCCTGCGCTTCGAGAAACTTGTCACGGAAGGTGGCAATGTTGCTGCGCAGCTCTTCTAGGGCCTCCGAAGAGGCCTCCCCGTCGACAAGCACGCTTTCCGCGCGCGACGCAAGATCGGTCCACTCCTTGTAGCTGTCCGCCAGATCGTCCTGCGCAAAGGCTGCGGACACCGTGAGCCAAAAGGCCACGAGCCCCCAGGTGATAACCCTGAGCATCACGTCAAACCTCTTCGAAAACGCCGGGTATCGTGGATGGCCCGGTTTTGAGCCAGGGCGGCACAGGCAGGTTCTTGGATTTCAGGAAATCCGGATTGTAGAGCTTGGACTGGTAGCGCGTGCCGTAATCGCACAGCACCGTGACGATGGTATGGCCCGGTCCCATCTCGCGCGCCATCGCCATGGCACCGCCGATGTTGATCCCGGTGGACCCCCCCATGCAAAGCCCTTCGTCCGCAAGAAGGTCAAACACGATCGGCAAGGCCTCTTCATCCGTAACCTGGCACAGGTAATCGGGTTTGAACCCTTCGAGATTGGCGGTGATCCGGCCCTGTCCGATGCCCTCGGAAATCGAATTGCCCTCGGCCTTGGCTTCGCCCTCGGTGTACAGCGTGTAGATCCCCGACCCCATCGGATCGACGATGCCACATTTCACCCCCTTGGGTTGCAGCGCCGCCCCCACGCCCGCCGCGGTGCCGCCGGAACCCACGGCACAGATGAACCCGTCCACCTTGCCGCCGGTCTGCTCCCAGATCTCGGGGCCCGTGGTCTCGATATGGGCCTGGCGGTTGGCGGTATTGTCGAACTGATTGGCCCAGATCGCGCCGTTCGGCTCGGTTTTGGCCAGCTCCGCCGCAAGACGGCCGGAATACCGCACGTAGTTGTTGGGGTTCTTGTAGGGCGCGGCCGGCACCTGCACCAGTTCTGCTCCGGCCAGCCGCAGCATCTCTTTCTTTTCCTCGGACTGGGTCTCGGGGATGACGATCACGGTCCTGAACCCCATGGAGGCGCCCACAAGCGCCAGGCCGATCCCGGTATTGCCCGCAGTGCCCTCCACGATGGTGCCCCCCGGTTTGAGATCCCCGCGCGCAATCGCGTCACGGATGATGAAAAGCGCCGCCCGGTCCTTGACCGACTGGCCCGGGTTCATGAACTCGGCCTTGCCCAGAATCGTGCAGCCGGTCTCTTCCGAGGCGCGGCGCAGTTTGATGAGCGGCGTGTTCCCGACGGCTTCGGCCAGGTCCTGGGCAATATGCATCGCGACGTTCCTTCGTTCTCACGCTTGGACATTGGACATTTCGCACGGGTGTAGGCGTGGCGGCGGGGTATGGTCAAGCAGACTGCCGCAGCTGTTCACGGTGACGTGCAAGCCAGAGCAGCATCATGGCCAACGGCGCGGCGTTGATCTCGCCGCTGTCGACAAGCGCCATCGCCGCGTCAAAACTGAGCACATGGCTGCGGATATCCTCGTGTTCATCGCTCAGACCGGCAATGCCTGGTTCGTATTGCTCCAGATCCGCCAGCCCGAGATAGAAGTGGAAGAACTCGCTCGAATACCCGGGCGAGGCATAGGCGCGGGTCATGAAGCGCAGATCGTACAGGCTCAGCCGCGCCTCTTCCTGCGCTTCGCGTCGCGCGGTCTCTGCCGGATCTTCCCCCGCATCGACAAGTCCCGCGATCGGTTCTAGGACCCAGGGCATTGGGTCGGCGCGCTGGATCGGACCAAAGCGCAGCTGTTCGATCAACAGCACACGGTCCGACGCGGGATCGTAAGGCAGAACGAGGCTTGCATCGAACGCGCCAAAGATCTCGCGCGACATGGGGTCCGTCCACTCCCCGTCGAAGCGACGATGCCGCAGCGCGAGCGCACGCAACCGGAAAAAGCCCTGATACCCTGTGAATTCCTCAAGGATTTCCACCGAGCCCGGCCCCGGATCACGGCGCAAGCTGCATGGGGCGCCCTGCCGGCCCATGACGCGGCCCCAGGCCCGCGCCCGGATAAACGGCAGGATCGCGGCCACGTCACCGGCGGATTGCGTCTCGAAACGCGCCATGACTTCGCGCGCCGTCTCGACAGTAATCTCACCCCAGAGCGTTTCCCAGTTCGCAAGATCGAATGGGGCGCCGGGCTCCCAGACCCCGTCATATGGAAAATAGACCTCGGCCGACAGCGTTTCGCCATCCGGCGCATGCACGGTCAACGGACGCAGATCGTAGCAGAAGCCGCCCTCATAGAAATTCAGCCGCGCGACGTCTTCTGGCGTCGGGTCACGCAAGACAACGCCCTTTGCCACCGCGCCCGGGCGTTCGAGGATCATCGGGAACGGCTGCTCGGCAACCCAGTGCACCGCATGATCGGGAAGATCCACTTCCGTAAGCGCGATCTCCGCGCGCGGGCGTCCCAGCACAAGTTCCAGCAACGGCACATGCCGCAGCGTGCCGTAAAAGAACATATCAGGCGCGCTCATCCCCGGCGCAGCGCCGCGATTTCAGTGACAAGGCCAATGACGATCGCCCCCACCAGAAGCATCGTGATCAACGGGGCATCAAGCAGTTCAAGACCGTAATCGGCCATGATCTGGAAAATGTCCGACAAGGCCTCGAACGGACCGGAGTAACGGTTGCGGTTGGCCAGTTCGACCATTTGCGCCACCGCCTGCACAAACAGGCCCCAGAACACCAGCGCCACAACCCCGGTGAAGCCGTTGGAAACCCCCGCCGCCATGCCGCGTCCGGCCCTGCGCCCGATCACCACCCAGCCCATCACCAACCCGAGTGCCAGGTTGACCCAGATGAAGTTCCCGAAATCGGTGCCTTCGGGACGGAATGTCATGATCCTCTGGGAAGCGAGAAGGGCCAGAACGGCCATTCCCAGTGCGGCAACCAGTTTCGGAAAGGTGGGCATGTGTCAGGACGGTCTCGTGATGGTGATCTGTGTCACATCACAGTTTCCGCTGTGGAATGTTGCCGCGCAAGACGTCAGATAAAAATTCCACATCCGCCGGAACCTGTCGTCAAAGCCCAGCTTGGCCACGTCATCCCACCGCGCGTTGAACGTGTCGTGCCAGCGGCGCAGGGTCTGGCTGTAACTTTCGCCGAACTCGACGGAGCGCGCCACGGCAAGACCGGCCTTTTCGATTTCCTGCCGAAGCACCACGGGCGAGGGCAACATGCCACCGGGGAAGATATATTTCTGAATGAAATCAACGCCCCGTTTGTACACCTCCCACCGGCGGTGCTGCACCGTGATGATTTGCAGCGTCGCGTTCTTGCCCGGTTTGAGCCGATCCCGCACGGTTTCGAAATACACCGGCCAGTATTTCTCCCCCACGGCTTCGAACATCTCGATCGAGGCAATACCGTCGTAAGAGCCGCGCTCGTCGCGGTAGTCCTGCAGCTTGAATGTCACACGATCCGAAAGACCTGCGCGCGCGATGCGCTCCTGTGCGTATTTGAACTGCTCTTCGGAAATGGTGAGCCCGGTCACCCGCAGGCCGCGTTCCTTGGCGGCATATTCGGCGAACCCGCCCCAACCACAGCCGATCTCAAGCACATGGTCGCCCGGTTTGGCACCCATCTGGTCAACCATGGAGGCGTATTTGGCAATCTGCGCCTTCTCGGTGCTCTCCTGTCCGGTTTCGAACAGCGCGGAGCTGTAGGTCATGGTGTCGTCCAGCCACAGCCCGTAGAAGTCGTTGCCCAGATCGTAGTGGTAAGAGATGTTCTTGCGCGCCTGCTTGCGTGAATTGGATTGCAGCCAGAACCGCAATTGCTCGTAGGCACGCACCAGCCCCATGCCGGGAAATCCGTCATAGAGGTCTTCATTATCCGCATGCACAAGGTCCATGAAAGCCATCAGGTCCGGCGTCGACCACCACCCGTCCATATACGCTTCACAAAACCCAAGATCGCCCTCGCGGATCAGCCGCGCAAAGATGTCGGGGTTGTGGATATCAAGCTCGGCCACAGGTCCGGGGTTCTTGCCCTCGGCCCGGAATCGGCGGCCATCCGGCAACACGAAATCGAGCCGCCCGTTGTTCATGCCCCGGGCCATCTCGAAGACGCGGGAAAAGTAACGTGGCAAATTCGCTTGGTTTTTCACATCGGTAAGGATCATCGGGCGCCTGTTTTCTGAATTGCGTGACAGATTAGACCCGATGGCCCCGCTGACAAGCGTAAACGTTTGGTTAATCGCAGGAATTGGTGTTTGATGTGGATAACAATCGCGCAAAGGAGGCGCAGATGATCCGAATTTCACCTTTTGCTCTGGGGCTGGGGCTCTGTCTGGCGCTGACCGGCTGCGAGACTGTCGAACAGATGATACCCGATTTCGGCGGCCAGGGAGGTGGCGCGGCAGCGCAGGACAGCGCACAGGACCAGGCGTCCGGCGCCGGGTCCGGCGGCAACGCGACCGCTCAGGACGACGCTGGCAGCGGTGAACAACAGGCCGCCGCAGCGGCGCCCGGATCGCTCAGCATCGCTGAACCGGCCCCGCCGGAAGACAGCCCGCAACCGGCCGCGCGCCTGCGCGGGACGGGTTGGAAAGCGCGCGTGTCGCCCGATATCCCCTACTTCAACCTCGGCGGCGGCGCGGTGCCCACCTATTCCGACAGCGACCTGTCAGAACGCACCGGGTCGCTTGGCCGGGGCGAAGGCGGGTTTGTCGAAACCTGTCGCGAGGATGCCGCCGTGTGCCGGGTTGCCACGGGGTCCGGCGAGAGCGTCTGGGTGGAAATCACGCGGCTCTCCGGCGTCGCGAACTGAGGCCGGGAAAGCCCTTTCTCGCGCGCGTTTGGACTCGTGCGCGTCACCCTGACGAAATCCGGGCGCGGCTTCGTCGTCGCGCCTCGCGCGCGGCAGACGCGCACATCCCCGTGCCCATACGGGTCCGAACGGATCGCCGGCCTTTCGGTCTGCGGTAACAAGAATACACCGGCCCCTGCCGGGTTGAAGATCCTCCTGTAACGCCCCGTGATGGCATCGAAAACGCCCTTTATTCCAATGGGGCCAAGAGGCATCTGTCATCCGGTCAGCCGGTTAGAAATCCCGCGATTCGTAAGCGCTCAGCGCGCGCTTGCGCCCGACATCCGCCGCCACGATCGGCGCAGGGTAAGCGTCCTCAGGCGTCATGCCCCATCGCTCAGGGATCGCATCGAAATAAGCCAGCGCCTCATCGGAAGGGTTCGATTTCTCTTCCGCGATCCAGCGGCCCACATAGGCGCGGTTCTTGTCGAACTTGTCGAGCTGCGTGACCGGGTTGAACACCCGGAAATACGGCGTTGCGTCCGGCCCGGAGCCCGCAGACCATTGCCAGCCCATCGCGTTGGACGCCGGGTCCCAGTCGATCAGGCAGTCCTCGAACCATTTCTGACCGATGCGCCAATGGCACATCAGGTGTTTGGTCAGATAGCTGGCCACGATCATCCGCGCGCGGTTGTGCATCCGGCCCGTCACATACATCTCGCGCAGTCCGGCATCCACGAAGCGTATGCCCGTGCGCGCTTGTTTCCAGGCCTTGACCTCCGCCTTGCGTTCATCCTCGTTCCACGGGAAGGCGTCCCATTCCTCGCGCCAGTTTCCCGTCAGCAGCCGCGGTGTATGAAACATCAGGTGATAGGCAAATTCGCGCCAGACCAACTCCTTGAGAAAGGTCTCCGCGCCGGGCTTGCCCTCTTCCATCGCGCGCCGCCCCGCATGCCAGCACTGCGCGGGGCTGATTTCGCCAAGGCTGAGGTTTTCGCTCAGGTTGGAGGTGCCGTCGCTGCCCGGTTGGTCGCGGCTGTCATCGTAGCCCGCAACGATAGCGGCGATGAAATGACCCAACCGCCCCTGCGCCGCCGCTTCGCCAAGCCGGACGTAAGGGCGCACCACCGCGGCTCCGCGACGCATTCCGGCCCCAAGGTCCCAGCGCGCCGGATCCTCGCTCTCCGGCCAGTGTTCGGGTGTTGGAAGCGTTCCGGGCGCGGGCAATGGCTCCGGCACATCGCGGCCGCGCACCGCCTTCCAGAACGGAGTATACACCTTGTAAAACGCGCCCTGCTTCGTCTCGACCGTCCAGGGTTCGAACATCAGATGCCCGGCAAAACTGCGGGCCTCGATCCCGTCGTCCCGCAGCGCGGCCTTCACCTCCGTGTCGCGCGCCACGCTGTCCGGATCATAGGCGCGCATCCACCACACCGCCGAGGCCCCGGTCTCGGCCACCAGTTCTGACAGCACCGCCTTCGGCGCGCCGCTGCGACAGATCAACCGCGAGCCCTTCTCCGACAGGCTCTGTGCGAAATGGCTGACGCCAAGACCGAGCCGCCATTGTGGCGCCGTTCCCAACCCGTCCACAAGCGCATCGCGTATAAAGACCGGGATCACCGGCCGCCCGGATTTGGCCGCCTCCGAAAGGGCGGCATGATCGGAAAGCCGCAGGTCCCTGCGAATCCAGACGATGATGGGCGCGCGGTCAGCCAAAACATGCTCCTGCCTAAGTTCTGTCGTTCCTGCGCAACCTAGAGCGCGGGCCGTCAAGGCAAGCGCTTGTTGCACGCGCCCTTGATCCACACCGCGCCTGCGCCACCTTGTCGGCTGCCGCACTCATCACAGGACAGCGCCATGACCCGCCTCATTCCGATTGCCGCCCTCGGCGTCGCCTGCCTTGCCTCCGCGGCTCTGGCCGATCTCGACGTACGCTTTGTCGAAGGGGCCCCCACGGACCGTTTCAGCATCACCAATGCCAGCGGTTGTGCCCTCGGGCCGATGGAACTGCAGATCGATCTCAGTGGCTCCGCGGCGGGGTTGATCTTCGACACCACAGAGCGCGGCATGGGCGTGCAGGTGTTTCAGCCGTTCCGTCTGGTCGAGGGCGCGGAATTGGTATCCGGCACGCCGGATGTGGGCGATGGCGACCGCTCTGTGACGCTGTCGCTCACCGGGATGGCTCCGGGCCAGACCGTGGCGTTTACAATCGACGTCGACGACACTGCGGGCGCGCGGGAAATCACCGTATCGGGTGAAGAGATCACCGGCGCACGGGTCTCCGATGACGCAACCGGCAACAGCGCCGCGTTTGACGGCACCGGGCGCGCGCGTTTGCCTCTGGCGCCCTGTCTGAGCTGAAGACGGATTTCCGAGCCTCGCTCCGCAGAGGGCTTGAACCCGTCTTCAACACCGACGGCCCGGTCAGAGCACCGCGTCCAGCGCCTCGATCAGGCGCGTCACCTCGTCTTCGGTTGTGTAGTGGGTGAAGGACAGGCGCAACACGCCTCGCGCGGGATCCACACCCATGGCCGTCAGCACACGGCCTGCATAGAAATCCCCGCCCCCCGCCATGATGCCGTGGGCTGCGAGTTCGGCGGCGACCGCTTCTCCCTCACGTCGCAGCGCAAGCGCCACGGTGGGCGCGCGGCGCGCCGCGTCGGACGGGCCAATGAGCCGCACGGCATTGCGGGACTTCACCGCATCGAGAAGAGGCTGCAACAGCCGCTTTTCATGGGCGCGCATCATGTCATGGACCGCCCGCGGAGCCACCCCGTGATGGCGTGCAAGGCTCTCGATGTAATCGACCATCCCGGCACTGGCAGCCACCTGCGCATGATCCGGACCGGCCGGCGTGAAGCGCTTGTAAAGCGTGTCGCCGTTGAACACATGTCCCTGGTTCGGCAAGGCCATGCCAAGCGCGCGCCGGATCACCATGATCCCCTGATGCGGCCCGTAGGTCTTGTACGCCGAAAACAGGTAGATATCGGCCCCCATCGCACCGATATCGGCAAAGCCATGCGGCGCGTAGCTGACACCGTCGACACAGACAAACGCCCCGGCCGCATGGGCCAGCGCGGTGATCTCGATCACCGGGTTGATCTCTCCGACAACGTTGGAACAATGCGGAAAACACACCAGCCGCACCTTGTCATCGAGCATCGCTTCAAGATCATCGGGGTTCAGGGTGCCCGTCGTCGGGTCCACCCGCCATTCCCGGATCTCGATGCCCTCATCCGCCAACCGCCGCCAAGGGCCGGTATTGGCTTCGTGGTCCTGGTTGGTGACGATGATGGCTTCGCCGGGTGCCATGAACCTCCGAAAGGCCTGAGCCAGAACATAGGTGTTCTGCGTTGTGGACGGCCCGAAGCTGACCTCGTCGGTTTCGACCCCGAGCAAGCCTGCAAGACGGCTGCGCGCCTCATCCATCTCCGCGCCGGCAAGGCGGGACGCCTCGTAAGGCGCGTAGGGCTGGACCTTGCGCTGTGTGTAGAACCGGTGCAGCCGGTCAACCACCGGCCCACAGGTATAGGACCCGCCAGCGTTTTCGAAAAAGGCCTGCCCTTCCAGGCTCGGCTCGGAAAAGGCCGGAAACTGCGCGCGCACAAAGGCCACGTCCAGTTCCGGTGGCAGGTTGTCCGGGGTCTGGTCTTGCATGGTCCACTCCTCACGGTTTCGCCCATAGAAAGCGCGCGTCCAAAGCGGCGTCAAGCCGCCTTCGCACAGGCGCTTCCGGCCCAGGGCCCGGTCGGTTTGGCTCCCCGGTCAGACGGCGGGTGCCGGCACGGCCGCGCGTCGCGGAGGGTGCCGTATCGTCGCCCCCGGTAGGCGAGTCGACGCGAATTGCCGTTCGGGACTTTCCGCCAGCCTGCCCCGCGCTTATATCACAGGCATGTTCAGTGATTTCCTAAGACGGCTGACAGAGCCCGATCCCGCGCCCCTGCAAGACAGCGATGCCCGTCTGGCGTTGACCGCGTTGCTTGTTCGCGTTGCCCGCTCAGACGGTCAATTCGACGCAGACGAAGCCGCCCGGATCGACCGCATCGCCGCCACCCGCTACGGGCTCTCGCCCTTCGAGGCTGCCAAGCTGCGTGGCGAGGCCGAAGCGGTGGAGGCCGAGGCCCCCGATACCGTCCGCTTCACCCGCGCGATCAAGGACGCGGTGCCCTACGAAGACCGGATCGGCGTGATCGAGGCCCTGTGGCAAGTGGTGCTGGCCGATGGCAAGCGCGAAGCCGAAGAAGACGCGCTGCTGCGGCTGGTGGCCAACCTGCTCGGCGTGAACGACCGCGACAGCGCCCTCGCCCGCCAGAGGGTCGACAAGGCCGGATGATCGCAAGCCTGCCGATGTACTGGAACGCGGGCACCGCAACACGGTGGCGCGCGTTCTGGTCCGAGGTGCAATCCTGCGCTGCGCGTGATGGGCTCGCATTACCCGATCTGACCCCGCCGGAGGATCTGCCGCGCGACTGGCGCGCGCATTGGCGCTCACCGGATCTGGCGCTATCGATGACTTGCGGTCTGCCCTTCCGCACCGCGCTCAAGGGGGAGGTGACCTATGTGGGCACGCTCGGTTTCGGACTCGACTGCGCGCCGGGGCACTATTATTCGCGCGTCATCATGAACCGGGCCACATGGAAGGCGCGGCGCGACAAGACTGCGCGACCCACCCTCACCCTCGCCTACAACGCAGCCGACAGCCAATCCGGCTGGGCCGTCAGCCAGCACGCGACGCCGTTTTCTGCGCCACTCCGGTTCACGGGTTACCTGCACACCGGTGCCCATGCCGCCTCGCTGGCTGCCGTGGCCGAGGGGCGCGCCGACATCGCCTATATCGACGCGGTCACATGGCAATTGCTGAAACGCTCCGACCCGCGCAGCCGCGAGATCCAGCTTGCCGGGCGCTCCGTCACCACGCCGGCGCTGCCGCTGATCACCGCAAGGCATACCGACCCCGAACCGCTGCGCCGGGCCTTGCGCGACGCGGTCCTGCGGTTTGAACCCGACGATCCCTACGCGATGGGAGGCCCTCTGAGCTTCACGGTGCTGGACCCGGAGGATTATCATGCCGTGCCGGTTCCCGCGCCCCCGCCTGCTGCCGAGCCATCATAAACCCGAAGCGACACGCCGCTCACCCCTTGCATTTCACGCGCGATTACGGATTGACTGGCCGCATCTGACAGCAGACGCCCGAGCATTGGACAGCCACCGTGACCCAGACCGCCCCCGTCATCGAGATCCGCAACCTGCACAAGGCCTATGGCGCGCTCGAAGTGCTCAAAGGCGTCAACGTGACCGCCCCCAAGGGATGTGTGGTGTCTTTGATCGGCTCTTCAGGATCCGGAAAATCGACGCTTCTGCGCTGTTGCAACCTGCTGGAAGACAGCCAGCAGGGTGAAATCCTGTTCAAGGGCGAACCCGTCACCTGGCACGGCACCGGCCACAATCGCAAGCCGGCAGACCCCGCGCAGGTGCTGCGCATCCGAACAAACCTGTCGATGGTGTTCCAGCAGTTCAATCTCTGGGCCCATATGACGATCCTCCAGAACGTGATGGAGGCGCCGGTCACGGTGCTGGGCCGCGACCGCGCAGAGGCCGAGGCAGACGCCCGGCGCTACCTCGACAAGGTCGGGATCGGCGACAAATGCGATGCCTACCCCGCGCAGCTTTCCGGTGGACAGCAACAGCGTGCCGCCATCGCCCGCGCGCTGTGCATGGAACCCGAGGCGCTGCTCTTTGACGAGCCCACCTCCGCGCTGGACCCGGAACTCGAACAGGAAGTGGTCAAGGTCATCCAGTCTCTGGCCGAGGAAGGCCGGACCATGCTGATCGTGACCCATGACATGCGCCTTGCCGCGGACGTGTCCGACCATGTGATCTTTCTGCACGAAGGGCTGGTTGCTGAAGAAGGGGCGCCGGAGACGCTGTTCGGGGCGCCCAAGACCGACCGGCTCAAGGGGTTTCTCTCCGCCACCATGCCCGCCTGACCGCCCGCGACCGCATGTGCTGCATCGCGGGAGCCTGATGCACCCTGGCCGCTGTCCAATCGCAAAGGCCGCGAGCCCTGCATCCGCCATTCCGCCTGACCCAAACGCGGATGCCGCCGGCCGTCCCAGCACGACCCGCGCGCCTGCGCCTGCCTGCGCCTGCCGGCCCCGGCCCCGGCCCGTCTGACCCGCTTGCCGCTACTCCCCGAGCGTCAGGATCCGGCACAGCACGGAAACCCGACAGCCAGAAGCGCGCGACGCTTCGCTTCTTTGGGCGTCAAATATCCCGGGGGAGCCGAAGGCGGGGGCAGCGCCCCCTCCACCGAAGCCAAGCGGTGCCACGGTCTTGACGGCGTGCACATTGCTCCGGCATCTTGCGCGCTGACGCAAGGGAACGCGCCGCCACGACCGGCCATGACACGCTTTCCCTCTTGCACTCTCCGGGCTTCTCGATAACCCTCCATCGCCATATTCCACGCAGCCAATGACGTGGGCTGAAAACCGGCGCCGCCGATCGGCGCCACCTATGGGAGACACACCATGAAATCGCTATTCCTGAGCAGCGCCGTTCTGGCCTTTGCGGCCACGATGTCCATGGCAGACGGGCATTCCGTCGTTCGCCTCGGCACCGAAGGCGCCTACCCTCCGTACAACTTTCTCGACGACAACGGCGAAGTGGCCGGCTTCGAACGCGAGCTGGGTGACGCGCTTTGCGAGCGCGCGGAGCTGACCTGCGAATGGGTCACAAATGATTGGGATTCGATCATTCCCAACCTTGTAAGCGGCAACTATGACGCGATCATCGCGGGAATGTCGATCACCGCCGAGCGCGAAGAGGTGGTGGATTTCACACAGAACTACACCCCGCCCTCACCCTCCGCCTATGTCGGTATGTCCGCGGATATCGACCTCGAAAACGCCGTGATCGCGGCCCAGACCGGCACCATCCAGGCAGCGCATATCGCCGAAATGGCGGGCGCGACGCTGGTCGAATTCCCCAACCCCGATGAGACCATCGCCTCCGTGGCAGCCGGCGAGGCCGATGCGGTTCTCGCCGACAAGGACTTCCTCATCCCCGTGGTCGAGGAATCCGGCGGCGCGATGATGTTCATCGGCGAAGATGTGCCGCTTGGCGGCGGGATCGGCATGGCCTTCCGCGAGAGCGATCCGGAAATGCGCGCAAAATTCGACGCCGCTATCCAGTCGATGAAGGATGACGGGTCGCTCAATGCTCTGATCATCGAGCATCTTGGCGAGGACAGCCCGCGCTTCTGAGTCGGGTTGTGGCCGCGCGAGCGGCCCGCCCCCTGTCGCGCTCCATATACCCAACGGGGCAGGCCCGCCCTGCCCCGTTTTCCCAAAGGACGGGTCCGGCACTGCGATCGGACAGACTTGCGCTCTGCCACCAGAAACGCGACAAACCATGAAGATCTGACCCCATCACGGGCAAAGGACAAAAGTCATCTTCTCCTTTTGTGCACAACCGGACACGCTCAGCGGCCTGACATGGCTGAGTTGCTACCTCACCACGGGCAAGCACATGGCGTTCTATGCCTCGTTCGGCACGGTGCTCTTGTTGCTGGCCATCACCGCGCCGGTGGCGCTCATGTTCGGATTTGGCGGTGCGGCCGCGGCACGGTCTGCTTTTGCCCCGCTGCGCTGGGTCGGCAAAGGCTATATTGCCATCGTGCGGGGCGTGCCGGATATCGCGTTTTTCCTGTTCTTTGTCATCGCGCTCGACCAGGCTTTCGAGTGGATCCGACACAAGGTCCGCTGTCCCGACTGGGATCAGCCCATCCGGCAGGGGTCCGATTTCGTTGTCTGCGATCTGGCCAAATTGCCCTTGGGCAACGCACCGCAATGGGTGCATGAATCCTATGGGTTCCTGCTGGCCGTGCTCACCTTTGCCATCGTGTTCGGGGCTTTCGCGGCCAATGTGTTGTTCGGCGCGATGCGCGCGGTCCCGCGGACACAAATCGAGACCGCAGAGGCCTATGGCATGACGCGGCGCCAGTGTTTCTGGCGCATCCTCGTGCCGCAGATGTGGGTCTATGCGCTGCCGGGCCTGTCAAACCTCTGGATGGTTCTGATCAAGGCGACCCCTTTGCTGTTCCTGCTTGGCGTCGAAGACATCGTGTTCTGGGCGCGCGAACTGGGCGGCGCCAAGACGCCGCGCTTCACCGATTATCCGCATGGCGACTGGCGGGTGTGGTATTTCCTGGCCTTGCTGGTGTTTTACCTGGCTTTCACGCGCGTGTCGGAACTTGTGCTGGACCGGATCATGGCACGTCTGACCCATGGTCAGGCCACCGTGGCGGGTGAAGCCGCAAGGAAAGCGGCATGAGCCCGTCCGTCCGCCTTGCATACCGCTGCCGGGGCATGATCCGGGGGCGCTGCCCCCGACGCGCCACGGCGCGTCTCCCCCGGGATATTTCGGGCCCAAAGAAACACGCGCTGGCCCGGTTTGACGAGGCCGCGTCATGAGTTGCTGGGAAACGCTGGCCGATTACGGGTTGCGCTCCCTTGGCATTGGCGAGCGCCTGCTGCCACGGGATAATTTCACGCTGTGCCAACAGTTTGTGCTGATTGGCTCGGGGATGATCTGGAATATCTATTTTGGCGTGATGGCATTGGTCAGCGGGTTCTTCCTTGCCACGGCGGTGGCCGTGGGCAAGGCGTCGCGGGTGCGTGTGCTGCGCAAGCTGTCGGAATGGTTCATCTTTGTCTTCCGGGGGTCACCGCTCTTTATCCAGTTCTTCTTTGCCTATTTCTGTTTCCTGTCCCTGAAATCGGTCTCGCCGATCTTCGATCCGCTGACAGCGGCCTGGGCGGGCGCGTTGATCGTGTTGTTCCTCAACACCGCGGCGTATTCCGGCGAGATCTTTTACGGCGCGTTGCAATCCATCCCCAAGGGCGACATGGAAGCGGCGGATGCCTACGGGTTTTCCGGCTGGCCGAAATTTCGCAAGATCACCTGGCCAACCATGCTTCGGCTGGCGTGGCCGGCCTATACCAACGAGGCGATTTTTCTGTTTCATGCCACGACCTTGGTGTTCTTCTCAGGGTTTCCGGCATGGCAGCAGCGCGGGGATGCGCTTTATTACGCCAATTACTTTGCCGACAAGACCTTCAACCCGTTTGTGCCCTACCCGATCCTTGCGGGCTATTTCATCCTGTTCACGCTTGTTGTCATTGGCGTTTTCGGAGCGATCAACAAGCGGCTGAACCGTCATTTGCCGCAGGAATCGCGCGCGCGGGTCAAGCTGCGGATGACCATGATCCGCTAGCCCCCGGTGGCACGCATCGGGCCGCCGGGCGGGTATGCACAATCCATGCACAATCCATGTGTATCGCATGCGCAGCATGACCCGAGGCGCATGCGCGGTGGTCCCGTGGCCATGCGGCACGTCGGGGCAGTCCTTCCGGCGGCGCGCAACGATGGCAGGGGGCGCGCCGCATCCGACCATTATGCGCCATGGAGCCAAGTGCAGGACAGCCGCGGTGCGATCATCGGGGGTGCGGGGCAATCCCGTGGGCGGGCGGCACGGCGCGGCGACACGGCAGGGCGCTTCGCGAGCAGCCCCCGGCCCGATCGCAGGCGGTTCGGTTTGGTCCGGCGGCGGGATGGGATCAGAGAGGCCGGTTGAAGGCGCTGGTCAGGCCGCGCGCGATGCGACTGCGATCCCGATTGCGGTGGCGACGGAAGGCTGAGTGGCGCGCAGCGCGAGGCCAAGCGGGATCGCAAGGCCGCAAGGGTTTGAGATCGGGCGTATCGGGGCAATGCCGCAGAGGTCGGCCCGGTCCGAGCGGATCCGGTGTAGTAGGAGGTGATCTGCTACGGTGTCGTTTGGGCGGTGCGGTACGACGTGGTCCGCCACGGTGCGAGGTGGTCCACCACGGTGCGAGGTGGTCCACCACGGTGCGAGGTGGTCCGCTAGGGTGCGAGGTGGTCCGCCGCGGTACGAGGTAGTCCGCCGCGGTGCGACGTGGTCCGTCGCCGTGCAGCCTGGTGCGGTGCGGTGCGGTGCGGTGCGGTGCGGTGCGGTGCGGTGCGGTGCGGTGCGGTGCGGTGCGGTGCGGTGCGGTGCGGTGCGGTGCGGTGC
>NZ_JAFMPQ010000099.1 GCF_020667845.1 Cognatishimia sp. F0-27 | reverse complement strand
CATAGCCAATAGATGACCATGGTTGCGAGTGCGATTGCTGATAGGAAGACCTTGGGACATCGGTCGTATCGTGTGGCCACACGCCGCCAATCCTTCAGCCTGCCAAACATGATCTCGATTGCTGCCCGGCAGTGCATTGCGCAGCAATGTCACGAGAGGTGCGGTTTCGGCGTTTGTAGCGGCGCTTGTCGTATTTTACGGCTTTCTTGCGCTGTTTCCGACCTAGGATGCAGGATCTTATCCTTTTGTCTTTCAACGCTTCTCTGAACCAGTCGGCGTCATAGCCTCGATCCCCAAGCAACCACTCGACCTTGGGCAAGCTGCTCAGCAAGGCCCGTGCCCCGATGTAGTCGCTGACCTGTCCGGCGGTGACGAACAAGTTGAGTGGCCGCCCCTGACTGTCGCAGATGGCGTGCAACTTGGTGTTCATGCCGCCTTTGGTCCGACCGATCAGGCGTCCACGCCCCCCTTTTTACGCCCATGCTGGTCGCTGTTCGGTGGGCCTTGAGATAGGTTGCGTCGATCATCACAGTCTTCTCTTCGCCGTGGTTGGCCACCAGACCGACCATCATCTGCGCAAAGATGCCTTTATCGCTCCAGCGCTTTCAACGGTTGTAGAGCGTCTTGTAAGGACCGTACTCCCTCGGCGCATCACGCCACCGTAAACCATTGCGATTGATGAAGAGCATCCCACTAAGCACGCGCCGATCATCGACGCGTGGTTTGCCGTGGGACTTTGGAAAATAGGGCCTCAAACGCGCCATCTGCGCATCGCTCAACCAGAAAAGATCAAACATGTCACCAC
>NZ_JAFMPQ010000098.1 GCF_020667845.1 Cognatishimia sp. F0-27 | reverse complement strand
GCTGTCTGTGCCGCTGTCGGCGAGCAGAAGATCGTCGCCCGCGCCACCAGACAGCGTGTCATCCCCGCTGCGCCCGGCCAGCGTGTCGTTGCCGACCCCCCCCTCGAGCAAATCGTTTGCGCCATTGGCCCCGGTCAGGCGATCATCGAAGTCCGATCCGGACACCACTTCGATGGAGATCAGCGTGTCGGAGCCTTCTCCGGTTGCGGTGCCCGCGCCAAGGTCGACCGTGACGCCGACGGACGAAAAGCCAAAGGCGGCCGTGTCGCTATCGGCGCCGCCATCAAGCGTGTCGTCTCCGGCCAGGCCAAACAGAATATCATCGCCGCCGAGCCCCTGCAGGATGTTCCCGTGCACGGCCGTGCCGATGATAACGTCGGCCTGCTCCGATCCGGTGGCATGTTCGATGTTGAACAGGCGGTCAAAGCCTTCACCCAACGCCCCACTCACCGGGCTGCCCGCAAGGTTGATGAGCCCACTGGCGAAAAGATCGATGATCACGCCTGTCGCGGACATCGAGTAATCGACCGTGTCGAAATTGCTGCCGCCGTCGATCGTGTCATCGCCCAGACCGCCGCGCAGCGTGTCCATGAACGAACCGCCATCGAGGCTGTCATTGTCGTCGCCGCCTTCCAGCGTATCCTCGCCAGCGCCGCCGATCAGCGTGTCGTCGCCGTCGCGGCCCTGAAGCAGGTCGTCCCCGGCATTGCCGACAAGCGTGTTGCCATGCACGTCGGTGCCGCGCAGCACGTCGTCGAAATCGGAGCCGACCGCGTGTTCGAAATTGTCGATCGTGTCGGCGCCCTCGCCAAAGGCCAGC
>NZ_JAFMPQ010000097.1 GCF_020667845.1 Cognatishimia sp. F0-27 | reverse complement strand
GCTGTCTGTGCCGCTGTCGGCGAGCAGAAGATCGTCGCCCGCGCCACCAGACAGCGTGTCATCCCCGCTGCGCCCGGCCAGCGTGTCGTTGCCGATCCCCCCCTGGAGCAAATCGTTTGCGCCATTGGCCCCGGTCAGGCGATCCTCGAAGTCCGATCCGGACACCACTTCGATGGAGATCAGCGTATCGGAGCCTTCACCGGTTGCCGTGCCCGCGCCAAGGTCGACCGTGACGCCGACGGACGAAAAGCCGAACGCGGCCGTGTCGCTGTCGGCGCCGCCATCAAGCGTGTCGTCTCCGGCCAGGCCAAACAGAATATCATTACCGCCGAGCCCTTGCAGGATGTTCCCGTGCACGGCCGTGCCGATGATCACGTCGCCCTGCGCCGATCCGGTGGCATGTTCGATGTTGAACAGGCGGTCAATGCCCTCGCCGACGGCCGCGGACACAGGCACACCGCCGTCGGTCAAAACCCCGCTGGCCCCAAGATCAATGATCATGCTCGCTGCGGACATCGCGTAATCGACCGTGTCGAAATTGCTGCCGCCGTCGATCGTGTCATCGCCCAGACCGCCGCGCAGCGTGTCCATGAACGAACCGCCATCAAGGCTGTCATTGTCGTCGCCGCCTTCCAGCGTATCCTCGCCTGCGCCCCCGATCAGCGTGTCGTCGCCGTCGCGGCCCTGAAGCAGGTCGTCCCCGGCATTGCCGACAAGCGTGTTGTCATGCACGTCGGTGCCGCGCAGCACGTCGTCGAAATCGGAGCCGACCGCGTGTTCGAAATTGTCGATCGTGTCGGCGCCCTCGCCAAAGGCCAGC
>NZ_JAFMPQ010000096.1 GCF_020667845.1 Cognatishimia sp. F0-27 | reverse complement strand
GACACGCTGTCTGGCGGTGCGGGCAGCGATTCGATCGATGGCGGCGCGGGCGACGACCAGGTGACGGGCGGCTTCGGCTTTGACACGCTGGAAGGGGGGGCTGGCAACGATACGGTCATTGGCTCCAACGGGTTCGACAGCCTTTCGGGCGGCGATGGCGATGACAGCCTCGTGGGCAATTTCGGCAATGACACCGCCGCGGGCGGGGCCGGCAACGACACGCTGGAAGGCGGGCTTGGCTTTGACAGCCTGATGGGGGATGCGGGCGATGACAGCCTGCAGGGCCGCGACGGGTTCGACACGCTCGAAGGGGGCGCGGGCGATGACACGCTGTCGGGCAATTTCGGCAATGACAGTCTCGATGGCGGGGCCGGCAACGACCAGCTTCAGGGCGGTCTGGGGGCCGATGTCATGGCGGGCGGCGCGGGCGACGACCGGCTGGAAGGCGCCAACGGGTTCGACACGCTGACCGGCGGGGCGGGCAACGACACGGTGCTGGGCAATTCGGGCAATGACCGCGTCGATGGCGGCAGCGGCGACGACCGGCTTCAGGGCGGCCAGGGCGCCGATACCTTCGTCTTCAGCGCGGGCGCCGATGTCATCGTGGATTTCCAGAACAACATCGACGCGGTGGAGATCGCCGCCAGCCTGCTGGCCGAGGCGATGCCGGTGCCGGAGGATCTGCGCGGCTATTCGCGGCTCGATGGGGATGGCAACCTGCTGCTGGATTTCGGCGGCGGCAACACGCTGACCTTCGTGGGGGTGAGCAATACCGGCGCGATCCTCGACGAGGTGAGCTTCGTGTAAGGGGCCCGGCAGCGTCTGAGGCGTTTGCGGAGCAGGATAAGCAAT
>NZ_JAFMPQ010000095.1 GCF_020667845.1 Cognatishimia sp. F0-27 | reverse complement strand
CTAGGCTGTGTTGACAAAAGGGATTCACAGGGCACGCTGATCGTGATTCAAGCTGGTATCTGCGATGGAGATCAGCTTGGCACGAGACCTGATGTCGGACGAGGAATGGGCGTTCTTTGAGCGGTTCATTCTAACTGTCCGCGCCCCGAATGGACGCAAACCTACCAACCACCGCCTTGTTCTTGATGGAGTTTTCTGGATTGCCCGCACGGGCGCTCCGTGGCGGGACCTACCCGAGGAGTTTGGCAAGTGGTCGAGTGTATACCGCCAGTTCCGGCGCTGGACTCTGGCTGGGCTGTGGGAGGACATCATGGATGCCCTGAACCAAAGCGGGGCGGTGCCGGACGCCCTTCAAATGATCGACAGCACCGTGATCCGCGCCCATCACCAGGCAGCGGGCGCTAAAGGGGGACTCCGCAACAGGGTTTTGGCCGTTCGCGAGGTGGCTTCACGACCAAGATCCACCTCCGCGTCAACGCGGCAGGCCTGCCCATGAGAACTGAAAACACGCCGGGCCAGACTTCCGATTACATGGGCTTTGATCTGGTTATGGCTGACAATCTTCCCGAGCCGAGCGTCCTGTTGGCCGATAGAGGCTATGATGCTGACAGCATTCGGAAAAAGATGGAGGCGCGGGACGTGCTCACCCAAATCCCAATGCGCAAATCAAGAAAGATACGCGTCGGCGTAGATCATTCCCTGTATTCGCTGCGCAACTTGGTCGAACGGTGCTTCAACAAACTGAAGAACGCTCGCCGGGTCGCAACCCGCTACGACAAGACCGCTGAAAGTTTCCTCGGCTTCATAGACATCACGTCCATCCGCCTCTGGCTGCGTCTTTTGTCAACATGACCTA
>NZ_JAFMPQ010000094.1 GCF_020667845.1 Cognatishimia sp. F0-27 | reverse complement strand
CGCCGCCTTCACCTCCTGTGAGGGTATCGGTGCCGAACCCATCCTCTAGGACAAGTGTATCAGCGCCGTCTCCCCCGCTGACACTATCGTTGCCGAGGCCGCCCGCAAGGCTGTCACTGCCGGTGCTGCCCAAAAGGGTGTCGCTGCCCGATCCGCCGTCCAGGGCATCATCACCGGCACCACCCGACAGGCTGTCGTCACCAGCATCGCCCGATAAGATATCGTCGCCCGCCGCGCCGTCGAGGGTGTCGTTTCCGTCTCCGGCCCGGACAGTGTCCGCGCCGCTGCCGCCCAGTACCGAGTCGTCACCTTCGAGTGCGTCGATTTCGGTGCCGAGGCTGTCTGCGGTCGCGTCGACAAGATCCGCTCCTTCCGAGAGGATCAGGTATTCGATCCCGTCAAAACTCAGCGTGCTAGTCCCGTCATCAATGGTCCCGGCGGCGTCACTGTTGAAGGTGACTGTGACCGGCGCGCTTAGAGCGCTCAGATCGATGGTGTCGCGAGCCCCTCCGCCGAGGATGGTGTCGCTGGCAAAACCGTCCAGAACGATGAAAGTGTCGGCCCCATCACCGCCGTCCAGAAGATCATCGCCGATGCCACCGGTCAGCGTATCGTCGCCCGCGCCTGCTGCAACCTGCGTTCCGGCAGTGTCGGCAGTTGCATCAAATGAGTCAGCCAGTTCGGTCAGGGTTAGGCGTTCGGTTTCTGCAAAGCTGGCGGTGCTGGTGCCGTCTGTGATCGTTCCCGCTTCGTTACCGGTAAATGTGACAGTAGCACCGACACTCACCACGCTAAGGTCGATCAGGTCGTTGTCGGCGCCGCCTTCACCTCCTGTGAGGGTATCGGTGCCGAACCCATCCTCTAGGACAAGTGTATCAGCGCCGTCTCCCCCGCTGACACTATCGTTGCC
>NZ_JAFMPQ010000093.1 GCF_020667845.1 Cognatishimia sp. F0-27 | reverse complement strand
CTTTCGGCGTAAATGGGTGTTTTGCCGATCTTTGGCGATGTAACGCTCGAACTTGTCTCGGAAGCTGTTGGTGCGCTGCATGATGGCGACCTGTCCGGCCATCCATAGGGTGCGGCGCAAGCGCGCGTTGCCGTATTTTGAGAGCTTGGTCTGACCGCGGAATGTGCCCGATTGGATCGTCGCGAGGTCCATCCCGCAGAACTTCAAGAATTGCCGGTAATGCTGAAAGCGTCGCAGATCGCCCGCCTCCGCCAGGATGGTCAGCGCATTGATCGGCCCGATCCCCGGGATCGACGTTAGCAGCTGATAGTCGTCGTTGTTCTTGAGTAGTTCAACGGCCCGACCTTCGATCTCATTGCGTTGCGCAATCAGGCTACGCCCCTCGGCGAGAACCAGTTTGAACATCCTGGCGGCCTCAGAACCCGGTGCGATAGGCAGACCCACAGATGACCTAGCAGTCTGATAAATATCCGCAAGCAAACGCTCTTTGGAGACTTTGCGGCCAACAACCTCCCATGCGTCGGCAATGAAAGCCTCTTGGCTCATGGCTGATATAAAATGCGGTGATGGATAGCGCTCCAGAAAGGCGAAGAACCAGTCACTGCGTGAACTGCGATGAAAGCGGTCAGCCTCAGGCCAATACAGTGGCAGATAGTGGGTCAGGATCCGGTGCCACAACTCGGTCTTCGAGCGCGAGACGATGTCGTGTGTTTTGGACCGCTCCTGAAGATCATTCGTGCCGCAGAGCAATGGATCATAGTAGAGCTGCTCGTTCCCGATTTGCATCATGTGCAGGATGACCTGCGCGTCTTTTGGATCGTTCTTGTCCCAGCTGTTGTTCAAGGCTTCGCGGGTGCGTGCCAAGGCGACTGAAGATACCAGCTTTACCTCGAAACCGGCGACGCCGAGCCGATAAGCCAGAGCGCGATGA
>NZ_JAFMPQ010000092.1 GCF_020667845.1 Cognatishimia sp. F0-27 | reverse complement strand
GCAATGAAATGGAGACTGGAAACCAAGGCCGCATGAGGTCAGAAATCAACCGACGGATTCTCTGCAAAGCTGGAGGGAAGTCGGGTCTCAGGTCAGGAGGAAACCGCTTGAATGGCTAATCTTTTCAGCTCTGATCCTTCTGAAGACATACAGGACAAAGGGCGCGTATAACGCGGCGACAACAAAATGTTCATTAAAAAAATCGAGCATAGCCATTCATTCAAATCAGTTTGGCAACAATCGTTGAGGATTGACTTAGCGCGTCAATGGCTTCGAGCAGCGATAGCATTTTGGGGGAGGTCAAAAATTGATCTCCGGCGGTAGTCGCCCGTATTTTAATCGTTTCCTCAGAGGGTAACGTAGCGACTTCGGTCAGTAGGCCAGTGAAACAGGCCTACAGCTCGCCATGGGCTCATGCTTCGCCTCATTCGGATTCTAAAATCAATTCTGGTAAGTATTGACGCTGTGGCAATTTTTACGCTTTTCAGGGGTGAGCTTCGTCCCTGTTTTTCGGAGCCGCCATCGCTTGAGAGCCAAAAAAGCTGGCGGACATGGTTCTATGCAAGGGCGCGTAGCGGGACCGGAGCCACGCGCAGGGGCTGTAGGCCTTGAGCATGGCGAGGACCCATCCCTTGCATAGGTTCTGCCCGTCTGCTGGCTCTCAGATCAAGCGATGGTAGTGCTCGTCTAGGCAGGGGTTCCCCTGTTTTTTGGTGAGTTAGAGCAGAGTTTGTGTATGCGTCTACGACTTGATCTGCTCTTTGTAGTTTTTGCATGTCACTTGAGCTGAAACCAAGCCGTAAAGCTGTTCGCTAGTAGTGTTATATAAGTTAATAAGAGTGTTAGGTCATGTTGACAAAAGACGCAGCCAGAGGCGGATGGACGTGATGTCTATGAAGCCGAGGAAACTTTCAGCGGTCTTGTCGTAGCGGGTT
>NZ_JAFMPQ010000091.1 GCF_020667845.1 Cognatishimia sp. F0-27 | reverse complement strand
CGGGCGCGGTGTCTGTGGTCGGACGCTGCCGTCTTATAGGTGATCGAAGATTGGCGCGGTGCGGGCGCTCGCGGTGTGGGGGGCGGACGCTGACGCGGCACAGATGGGCGGGCGCACTGCCCGTGTTGCCCGGCATGACAAAAGCCCCCCGCACCGCTGCGAGGGGCTTTCCTGTCTTGGTGCACCCGGCTGCTGCGCCACGCGGGCGCGCCGGCGGGAGGCGATCAGTCCTCGGCCTGCTCGGTTGCCGGAACCTCGTCCGCGGCCTGCTCCTCGTCCTCGTCGTCACCGGCGGCGCGCAGGCCGGACGGGGCGGAGACGTTGGCGATCACGAAATCGCGGTCGATTGTGGGCTTGCTGCCTTCGGGCAGGGTGATGTTCGAGATCGTCACCGTATCGCCAATTTCCAGACCGGTCAGGTCGACGGTCAGCTTCTCGGGGATGTCCCCGGCGGTCACGACCAGCTCGACCTCGGGGCGCACAACGGTCAGAACGCCGCCCTTCTTGATGCCGGGCGCGGCCTCCTCGTTGAGGAATTCGACCGGGATGTAGAGGTTGATCTTGGACGTGCGGCGCAGGCGCATGAAATCCACATGCGTGGGCAGGTCCTTGACGACATCGCGCTGCACATCGCGGCAGATCACGCGGACGTCCTCGTGGCCATCGACCTTGAGGTTGAAAAGCGTCGCCTTGAAGCGCCCGGCCTTCAACCGCTTGAGCAGCTCGTTGAAGGGCAGGTTGATCGGAAGCGGGTCCGTGTCACCACCAAAAACGATCCCGGGAACCATGCCGTCGCGGCGTGCCTGACGAGCGGCGCCCTTGCCTGTCCCCGTGCGTTCCTGGGCATTGAGATCAGGAATCTCACCAGCCATGTTAAATCTCCAGATTGTAAGGGCAGGGTGCCTCCAAGGCTGTCACCCCGCATGAAGGCGTCGCGATAAGACGGATCCGCGCCCATGTCCAGAGCGATTGTCCCAAGAG
>NZ_JAFMPQ010000090.1 GCF_020667845.1 Cognatishimia sp. F0-27 | reverse complement strand
TAGCAACTGTATTTCTCAGACAGTCTGAGAAGTCCATTTTTGTCCTGACTTGACGAGGGCATTTGCGATTGTGGTGAGTTTTCGAGCGACGGCTGTGATGACGACCTTATGCGGTTTTCCGGCGGCGCGCAGACGGTCTGCGAAGGTTTTCAGGGCTGGGTTGTGATGGCTTGCGACGAGCGCAGCCTGGAACATCACATGCCGGAGCTGCCGCCTTCCACCGCCAATAGCCCGCTTGCCGCGCATGGCTCCGCTGTCGTGTGCGATGGGCGCGAGGCCTGTGAGCGCGGCCGCCTGCGCGCCGGTGATCTGGCCGAGCTCCGGCATTTCGGCGATCAACATCGTGCTGGCCACCGGGCCAATCCCGGGAATGGAGCGCAGGATACCAGCTGTCGTGGCAAGGCTCTCATCTGTCGTGATGACCTGTTCAATCTGGGCCTCCAGCTCTGCAATCTGATGATCCAGTAGGCTTATCAATTCGCCGTCTAGGGCTGCGAACATGTCAGCCGAACCCTGCTTGCCATGTGCCTTGATCTGCGCCAAAAGCCGCTTTCGCGTTTCCACGAGCTGACCCCGCTTTGACGCCAACGCTCTGAGAAGGCGTATCTTTTCATGCGGCAGGTTACGCCCGGCTTCGGGTCTGAACACCATGAAGCGTGCGATCAACTCAGCATCAATCCTATCCGTCTTAGCGCGCGTACCTCGGCTTGCCGCAAAAGCTTTGATCTGGGCAGGCGGCAACTGCCGGGTCGCGACACCTGCGGCATCCAAAGCAGCCCATAGCTTCCATTCCTGGCCACCGGTCGACTCGAAACAGACAAGAGCATCCTGAAGACTTGCCAGTTCACCCACTTGCGCATGTCCTTCCTCGCTATTGGGTCGTCGCAGCCTTTCGTTTGCTGGTAAGCAATGAATGTCCAGCCAATCGCGGCTGACATCTATGCCGATGATCGCAGTCTGTGTTACCGTATCCATGTTCTCTTCCTTCTGATCCGTGGTCCTGATCGGCCACATGCAACTGTTCGAGATGATGAAGAGAGACGGTGCTGGCTCGCTAAGGAACGTGGTCAAGCCACAAGGGTCAGACGCCAAACACCACCCCATCACCGATCTTCGCCAAGCCCGGTGATGGGGTATCAATAACAGATCAGAGATATAGAAGGGTCAGGA
>NZ_JAFMPQ010000008.1 GCF_020667845.1 Cognatishimia sp. F0-27 | reverse complement strand
CCTTCGCGGATGCAGGACACAGACCGCCCCGTCCGGATTCCTCCCGGGCGGGGCCCCTCATCCCCCGCAGCATCCCCCGCCCGTCAAACCACGCAAGTCAAACCACGCAGGTCATAGCTCGCAGGTCAAAACACAGGTTGGGCCGAGACGTCCCAACCTGCGCCTTCGCGCAACGCCCGCAACGTCCACCGGTTTTCACGACGGCGATTGCCACCCCGCAGGCAGGCCAGAGGGCTGATCCGGGAAAGAGGAGAATTTGGTGGCGTGGGGGAGACTCGAACTCCCGACCTAACGATTATGAGTCGTTCGCTCTAACCAACTGAGCTACCGCGCCACTCTGTGCCCGCGTGATCTAAGGAAGGGGGCGGGGAGCGTCAAGGGCAAAATTCGGCCCGGATTCGAGGGGCACATCTTATGCACAATCCATGCACAATCCATGCATACGATTGTGCGGCACGCCCGGATAGGGGGCGCTGCCCCCGTCTTCGCCTGTGCGAAGACTCCCCCGGGATATTTCAGGCCCAAAGAAACACGCCGGTCGCCGGGACTGCCCGCCGGTTGCACGGGAAGGCGGTGGTCCGGTTTGTAGGGTTTTGCGGAGCGGGCGGTTTCGGCGATGACCCCGCTGCGGGTCAAGATTTGGGCACCGGACTTTGTGGGCGATGGGGACCGGCGGGCGCGGTGACAAGAGCGTTGCACGGGATTTGGGATGCGCATTAGCATTCCGACATTGATTGATTGATTCACAAAGGGAGCGCAGCGCGATGCCGGTCACAGCCATACCACAGTTCTATCAGGTCTCTTCCAATGGCATGTATGTCACGCCGATCCCGGAAGATATGGCAGGGCCCGCCACGCGGCTTTCGCTTTCGGAGTTAGGTGTGTCGCCGGGGGATACATTGTTTGTCGAGCCGAGCGGCGATTATGACAATGGCAATGGCGAGCTTTTCTTCGGGCTGGCGGGGGTCTTTCAGGGCAATGCCGGGTTCATCGCGCCCGCCTTCAGCACGGCAGAGGAATTTTCGCATGCCACCTTGCGCGGCCAGACGCCGGGCGACATCAGCGAGGATTTCCGGCTCGATCCGGATGGCAGTTTTCTGACCGTTCCGGCGGGGGCCACACATCTTGTTCTGGCCACACCGGACGAGCTTGTGCGCGACAACAGCGATGTGGACATGGATTACGGCGCCCTGATCTCGTTTCGGGAAGCGCCCGATCTGAGCCTGACGGAGGTGCCGCAGTTCTTCTCGGTCAACGAGCGCGGGATGTACACTGTGCCGATCAGCAGCGACCGGCCGGAGCCGGCCACGGCGCTGTCGCTTGAGGATCTGGGCCTTGGGGCGGGGGATGCGTTTTTCATCGAGTATGTGGGCGACTACTCGTTTGATTTCGGACCGAATGACATCACCTCCGGGATGATTGCCGTGTTCCGCAATGCGGATGGCTTTCTGGCACCGGCGGGCACAAGTGCCGAGGGCTTCATGCATGTGCCGCTGCGCGGGGAAGCGCCGGTAGACGTGCCTGAAGATGTGGAGATCGGGGATGATGGCGAGGTCTTGATTGTGCCGGAGGGGGCAACCGAGCTTGTGCTGGCGACGACCGATCAGCTGGTTCTCGACAATGCCGACAGCGACAATGATTACGGCGCGCTGCTGTCGCGGCCGGGCGTTCTGGATTTTGCACTGACCGAGAGTAGTGATCGCTACAGCGGCATCGCGGGTGGCGAGACGATTGCCGGTCTGGCGGGCGATGACCAGATCGCGGGCAATGCGGGCGATGATGCGCTGAGCGGCGAGGCGGGGAACGACACGCTGGAGGGCGGTTCGGGCGATGACACGCTGGAAGGCGGGACGGGCGACGACCTGCTTGATGGCGGGGCGGGGGCGGATCGAGCGGTCTTTGCCACGGCGCGCGCGGATGTGATGTTCAGCGATGGCGGCACCGGTGTGCGCGTGACCGGCGGGGACGAAGACGATGTGATCACCGGGATCGAGACGCTGGTGTTCAGCGACGGTGTCTTTGCGCTTTCCGATCTGCTGCCGGGGGTGGCGGATGACGGCTCGCCCACCGATGACAGCCTCACCGGAGGGCTTGGCGATGACCTTCTGAGCGGGCGGTTTGGCAATGACACGCTGGATGGCGGGCCCGGTGCCGACACCATGCGCGGGGATCAGGGGTTTGACCTTCTGACCGGCGGGCCCGGCGCGGATACGCTGCTTGGCCTGAACGGGTTCGACACGCTGGAAGGTGGTGCGGGCGCCGACGAGATCTTTGGCAATAACGGCAATGACAGTCTCAATGGCGGTGCGGGCGACGATCTGATCAACGGGGGCTTGGGCGCTGACAGCGCCGAGGGCGGTGCCGGGGATGACGATATGCGCGGTCTCGACGGGTTCGACAGCCTCGATGGCGGTGCGGGCCGCGATACGCTCAGTGGCAACGCGGGCAATGACAGTCTCAGCGGTGGTGAAGGGCGCGACCTGCTTGCGGGCGGCAACGGGTTCGACCGGCTCGACGGGGGCGGCGACAGCGATACGCTGGATGGCAATAACGGTTTTGACACGCTGGTTGGTGGCGATGGAGACGACCTGCTGAACGGCAATTTCGGCAATGACAGTCTCGATGCGGGGGCGGGGGATGACACGGCGAATGGCGGTCTGGGTGCCGATACCATCGAGACGGGCGCGGGCGATGACGTGGTGTCGGGCGGCAATGGCGGGGACCTGATCCGTGGCGGGGAGGGTGACGACCGGCTGTTCGGCAATGCGGGCAACGACAGTCTTGAGGGCGATGACCCGTCCGGTGCGGGCGACGATTACCTTGATGGCGGTCTGGGCAATGACACGCTGCATGGCGGGCTGGGGTCCGACACCATCATCGGCGGCGCGGGCAATGACGTGCTTTCTGCGTCCGGCGTGACGGGTGAGGGCGGCAATGCGCTGTTTGATGGCGGCGACGGGGCCGACACGATCAGCCTCGGTGTGGACGGTCAGGGCAATGCCACCGCCACGGGCGGCGCGGGCGCGGATGTGTTCAACTGGATCGATGATGGCCACGATGTGATTGTCGACTTCGAGCCGGGGGTCGATACGCTTGTCCTGCTGCGCGCCCAATTTGCGGGTGTGGAGACCGCCGAGGATCTGGTGGGGCTGGTGAGTTTCACCGATGGCAATGCCGTGTTCGGAGGGGGAGCGTCGTCACTGACCTTGCTGGGGGTTGATGAAAGCGAGGCTGCGGCGCTGGCGGCCTCCATCGACTTTGCATTCGGGTAAGGTGCGTGTGGTGCGCGCGCGCGGAGGCGCCGCCGCCCGGGCAAGGCGGCGGCCCCTGCGCACTGGGGGCGGTTACTTGACGATGATCTCGTCCTTGACGAACATGTTGGACCAGGCCCGGTCCACAAGCTCGGGGGTCATCTTGTAGGGGATGCCTTCGAAATCACACACGGCGATCATCTGGTCGATCAGGAAAACCGGCTGATAATTCGCATAGATGTTCTTGATCGTGGGATATTTGGTCTTGAGCAGATGGACGAGCGCGGCTTCGTCAAGCTCCATCTTCTTCTTGCGGGCCACCATGGCAAAGATCTTGAGGAAATCCTTCTGGTTCGGGCCGTCGATCTTGATCTTGAAGAAGATCCGCCGCAACGCGGCCTGGTCGAAGATCTCGTTGGGGTGGAAGTTGGTGGAGAAGATCACCAACGTGTCGAAGGGGACTTCGAACTTTTCGCCCGATTGCAGCGCGAGGATGTCCTTGCTTTCCTCCAGCGGCACGATCCAGCGGTTCACCAGCTTCTGTGGCGGCTCTGCCTGGCGGCCAAGGTCGTCCACGATGAAGATGCCGCCGGTCGACTTGAGCTGCAGTGGAGCCTGATAGGTGCGCGCCGTGGGGTTGTAGACCAGATCGAGCATGTCGAGGCTGAGTTCGCCGCCCGTGATCACGGTGGGGCGCTGGCAGAGCACGTAGCGGCTGTCGAAGCGTGCCTTGCGGCGCAGCTGGTTCGGGTTGTCCTGTTCGTCCTCGGCGGCAGAGTGGACGATGGGATCATAGACGGTGATGACCTGTCCGGAATACTCGATGGCGCGCGGGACATAGATCTTGTCGCCCATGGCATCGCGGATGCCATTGGAAATGGAGCTTTTGCCATTGCCCGGCGGGCCATACATCAGGATCGACCGGCCTGCGCTTACCGCCGGGCCGAGATCGCCGATCAGGCTGTCGGGCAGAACGAGATGCCCCATGGCGCCGGTCAGCTGATCGCGGGTGATCTGGATGTTGCGGATCGACTGGCGCTCGACCTGCTCGCGGTAGATATCGAGCGGCACCGGCATCGGGCCGAAATATTCCGACTGGGCGAGGGCGTCGAGCGCGCGGGCCTTGCCGGCATCCGTGAGCTGATAGGGCATTTCCGAGCTGACCTCGCCGGCGGCGCCGAGCGTGCCCATGGCCTCGATCAGGTTCTGGCCGCGGGCCAGGTCGATGATTTCCTGGGTTATGGGCACCGGCAGGCTCACCGAATGGGCGATTTCGGTGATGCGGTTCGCGTTCTTGCGGAACATCGTCTTGAGCACGATATCGCGCATCATGACTTCGGGCAGGCCGACTTCCGACAAGCGACGGGGCGGCGGTGGTGCCAGAACGGCGCCGGTTTGCATGTTCATGGTCTTCGGTCCTTTCGAAGGGTGCCGGTTTGTCCGAAGTCATGACAGGGGAATGTGGTTGCAATGGGGAAGGCGGGGGGAAGGAATGCGGCCTGTCCGGGACAGGCGCGCCGCGACGGGCGCCCTTTGGCTGCGGGGCGGTCGCCGCTGGCCATTGGCGCGCGCGGGGCAAGGGGCGGTTTTTTTGAGTATTTTCGGACAGAAGAAACGGGCGCGCGCCAAAACGCAATCCGCGCGCCCGGATCAGACCGGGTCAGCGACCGTAGAGCGCGCCGAGTGTCAGGTAGATGCCGAGCGTTCCACCCAGGGCGAGCCCCATGGGGAAGCGGCTGCCGGCGGTCCAGCTCACCCAGGACGGCGCGAGGTTGCGCAGTCTCGTCGCCCGCACGGCGCGGTGCGAGACAAAGGCGGCCAGCAGGTTGGCGGCAAAGAGCGCCATGAGGAACCGCAGGTCGCCCACGGCGATGAAGGGCGCCGCGGCGGCGGCGAACTTGGCATCGCCCGCGCCCATGGCGCCACCGGCGTTCAGCGCGATCCCCGCGACCAGAACCACGACGAGATGCAGGTAGCGCCAGAGATAGGTGTCGAAGGGCAAGGCGATCAGTCCGACAAGCACAAAGACGCAGAACAGGGCGACCACCGCATGGTTGGGGATTTTCATGCCGCGCATGTCGGTGAAGCAGATGTAGAAACAGATCGGCAACACGAAAGGCAGGAACCACAGGGCGGCGCTGGCGGAAATCAGCATGGGGCGCGCTCCGTTGGCAGGTGCGCCCGCACGCGCAAGGCGCGCGGAGCCCAGAGGCCATGACCACCATGGTGGGCTGGCCGGGTGCGAAGGGGGCAGGGGCGGCGCACGGGATCAGTTGACCGCGGATGTGTCGCCCTGTTCGAGCGCGTCCAGCGACCGGGCGGCGGCCTCGAAATGCTGCGGGTGGGTTTCGATGGCTTCACGCAGAAGGCCCTGGCCGATCTGAACGTCGCCGCGCTTGATCGCGGTGAGGCCCATGGTGTGCAACAGCTCCGCGCGCTCCACTTGCGTCATCGGGATGACGGGAATGGTGTAGTTGCCCTGGCTGCCGCGGGCGAGCACGAGGTTGTTCTTGGCGGTGAACATCGAGGGGTCACGCTGGATCGCTTCGCCGAAAAGGCGCTCGGCTTCCTTGTGGTCGCCACGGGTCAGCTTGGAATAGCCCCAGTTGTTCATCACTGACGCCGGTTCGGTGGTCAGCCCCAGCGCCACCTCGTAGAAGCTGTCTGCCTTGTCCCATTCCTTGTTGCCATCGGCGATCATCGCTTCGAGGCGGTAGCGCTTGTAGGTTTCAAATGTGGGCGGGATGGCGTTGAGCACAACCTCTGCCTGGTCCCAGTCGCCGGCGCGGATCAGCGCATCGGCGAGTTGCACGCGGTCGTCATTGGTGCTGTCGGGATGATCGACCACCCGCGCCCATGCGGAGCGGGCCTCGGTGGTGCGCTTGGCGCGGGTCAGCGAGAGCGCAAGACCGCGTTGCAGGTCGATCCTGTCGGGCTCGGCGGTCGCGGAGCGCTGGAAATAGCTCACCGCCTCGTTCGGGTCGCCCGCCTTGAGCATGACGTCGTTGAGCCCCGCACCGTCGATGGCGTTGACGCCGGTCATGGCGCGGTCGACGGCTTCCTTGTCGATTGTTTTCTCACATGCCGAAAGCGCGGCGAACCCTGCCACGCAAAGCGCAAACGTCTTGAAATGGCGCATGGTTTGCCTGCGTCCTTCTGCTGCTCTGCCTCTTGCCGCGGGTTGATCCCGTGGCGCGTTCCTGCCCCTTTTGGCGGGGCTTGTTTCACAGACTACACCGTTTCCCGGCCTCCGGGGGGTGAAGGTGGCTGATCGGACGATTGTTGCGCGGCGCTGTTGTTTTGCGGCATCGCTGGCGCGGAATTTTGGCAGATCTTGTGGTGTGTTGCGAATGGGCATCTAGGGAACGGGAGGGCGTGGGCCTGCGCGGGGCGCGCTGGGCCGGGCTGACGCTGGCGGGATAGGGGATTGGTCTGGTGCGTCGCGGCGGGGCGGCGCGCCGGGAGAGGACTGCTGCGAGAGCCGCGTTGTTCGCGTTGCGGCGGCGGGTGCGGCGCGCCGGGTTTGGTCCGCGCGAAGGGTGGCGTTTCGTTGCGGAGGCCGGTTGGCTATGGTGCGCGCGGCGCGGGGTGCGCGGTTGCGGCCCGACGGATCACGGAGATGGCGGATGACAGATTTGACGGCGGCCCCGAGGCTTGCCACCGACCGGTTGATCCTGCGCGGACCGGAGCGGGAGGATTTGACCGCGTTCACCCGGTTCATGACCAGCGCACCATCGCTTGCGGCGCAGGGCGAGACGGTGACGGTGGAGCAGGCGTGGTTCGGGTTCATGATCGGGATCGGCCATTGGCACTGGCACGGCTTTGGCTTTTTCACGGTGGTTTGTGCCCGGTCCCGCGCGCCCTTGGGGCGGGTCGGGCTGATCCGGCATTCCGATTGGCCGGATATCGAGCTGGCCTGGCATCTTTTCGAGGGGGCGGAAGGTCGGGGTTTTGCCACCGAGGCGGGGATAGCGGTCAAGCGCTGGGCGCAGACGGATCTGGGTCTGGACCGGCTGCACAGCTATATTGATGGCGCCAACATCCGGTCGCAAGCTGTGGCCGAGCGGCTTGGCGCGGTGCGGGATGGAACGCGGCCTCCGCATGAGCCCGACGCGGAGGTGTGGGTGTACGCCATGGGCCGGTGAGGATCCGGGAGCGGCCGGTCAGCCGTCGTTGGGGCGGATCGTGTAGATGCCACGGCCTTCCCGGACGAGACGGTATTGCGCCTGCGCGTCGGCAGCGCCGGCGCGCGCATCGCGCTTGGAGAGCGCGAGACGCAGATTGTCCCGGATCGCATCCGATTGCCCGCCGGGCATGGAAAAGGCGCGGCGAAAGATGGCGATGGCGTCCTCGATGCGGCCGCGCTCCATGACCACCACGCCGAGATTGTTCCATGCGCCCGGCCAGTCAGGCTGCAATTCGGTCGCGCGGCGCAGCAGGCGCTCGGATTGGCCGAGCCGCCCGAGGCCAAGATTGGCCGACCCCAGCCCGACCAGGATCTCTGCGGTGAGCCCTTCGTCATAGGCCGCGCGGGAGAAGGCTTCGAGTGCCAGTTCATGCTGGCCCGACTGCATCAGGCGGTGGCCGACCTCGACCCCGGACACAGCGTCGCCGGACGGGTCCACGCCCGGCGCAAAAGGCGAGCCGTCGTCACGCGAAAGGCCGCCCTGAGAACAGGCGGCCAATGCGGCGATGCTTATGGCGGCGATCACCCCGGGGAGGGGCCATGCGCGTGAAGCCATGGATTACTTTCCGATATTGCCCATCTCGCTGATGCCGACCGCGGAAGGCCCCACGAGGATGATGAGGAGCGGCGGCACCGTGAGCATCATAGTCGTCAGCGTCATCTTTGTCGGCAGCTGGTTGGCTTTTTCTTCGGCGCGCATGACCCTTTTGTCACGCATTTCGGAGGCGTAGACCCGCAGCGCGTCGGAGATCGACGTGCCGAAGGTCTGGGCCTGGTTGAGCACGGTCACGAAGCTCGACACGTCCTGCACGCCGCAGCGCTCGGACATGTCGCCGAGCACCTGGGTCTTGTCCTTGCCGGCCTTCATCTCGTGGGCGATGATCTCGAACTCATCAGCGAGCGAGGGGTAGGAGGCGCGCAGCTCCTTGGAGACGCGGACGATGGACTGGTCCATCGATTGGCCGGCCTCGACGCAGACCAGCATCATGTCGAGCGCGTCGGGAAAGCCGGACTGGATCTCTTCCTTTCGGGTCTCGACCCGCTTGTTGATCCAGTATTTCGGGAACATGTAGCCGACGACGCCGGGGCCGAGGATATACATCAGCTTGGAATTCATCGTGGCGGTTTCCTGATCGACGAACAGGAAGAAATAGGTCACGCCGGCGGCGAGCAGGCCCAGCGCGAGCGCAAACTGCGCGAAGTAGTAGAGCTGCACCGCGTCCTTGCCACGGTAGCCCGCCTGCAAGAGCTTCATCTTGATGTCGGAGAGCTCTTTTTCATCCTGCGGTTCGAGGAACTGGGCATATTTGTTCAGCTTCTCGTTGCGCTTCTTGTCGCGCAGCACGGCGCGGGTTTCCGCATCCATGCGCTGCTGCCCGGACTTCTTGAGCTTGTCCATCGGGTCGGGTTTTTGCGCCATCATCATCGGGATGGTGGCGAGGATCAGCAGCACGGCAAGGCCTGCGACGGCGATCAGCGGACCGGCCGGGCCGAGCGTGTCGGTGAGCATCGTGTTGAGGGCTTCCATGGCAGCGTTTCCTTGGGTGGGGCGCAGATGAGCGGACTGTGGCGGTGCGGGGCGGGCGCGCCCCGGTGGGGGCGCGGCTGAGTGTTCCGGTATGAGGGGCGTTGCCCCTCAAACTCCCCGAGTATTTCGGGACAGAAGATGCCAGGCGCGGCGCAGGCCGGACGGTCAGACCTTGATGTTCACCAGCGCGCGCATGACGAAGATGTTGAGCGTCAGCATGATGGCGACGACAAAGCAGGCGGGGATGAACCACGGATGGTCGAGCACTTCGTCGTAATAGTCCGGCTTGGCGACCTGGATGAAGATCAGCGCGGCGACCGGGAAGCCCGAGAGGAATTTGCCTGACCATTGTGCCTCGGCGGTGATGGCCTTGACGCGTCGGAACAGGCGGAAGCGGGCGCGGATCACCTTGGCCAGACCGTCGAGGATTTCGGCAAGGTTGCCGCCGGCCTGCTGCTGGATGGCGACGGCGACCGCGAGAAAGCGCATGTCCTGCATGTCGAGCCGTTCGGCCATGTGCTTGAGCGCTTCGCCGATGTCGCGCCCATAGGTGCTTTCATCCGCGATGACGCCGAATTCCGTGGCCAGCGGGTCCTTGATTTCCTTGGAGACAATCGAGATCGCCGAGCTGAACGGGTGGCCGACGCGCAGGCTGCGGACCATCAGCTCCACCGCGTCGGGGAGCTGTTCCTCGATCATGGAGAGGCGTTTCTTGGCCTTGTGGTTGACCCACATATACACGCCGCCGACGCCCATGCCCACGGCCATCACCGCTTTGACCGCCATGCTGGCTTCGGTGCCGATGCTGAGCCCGACGAAGGAAAAGGCGGTTGTGAGGCCCATCATCATGATGAGCTGTTGCGGCGAGAAGGCGATGGCGGCTTTCTGCGCCTTGTCGGCAAGGATTGAATACAGCGGGAAGGACCGCGAATTCATGTGCTGGTCCATCTCCTTGCGGAGCTTGGCGAGCACTTCTTCGCGGTGGGTGCCCTTGTCGAGCATCTCCAGCCGCCGGTTGACCTTTGAGTTGAAGCTGATGGATTTGCCGAAGGCGACGAGATAGACGCCTTGCACCAGCACGAAGACGCCCAAGAAGATCAAGGCGTAGACAATTGGTTCTGCGCTCATGGCTCAGTCCCCCCGGAACGGTTCATAGATGGATGGTGGCAGGTCGTAGCCCCACATGCGGAAGCGCTCCGAGAAGGCGGATCGCACACCGGTTGCGGTGAAATGGCCGAGGATCTTGTTGTCGGGTGTGAGGCCGACGCGCTGGAAGCGGAAGAGTTCCTGCATCGAGATGACCTCGCCTTCCATGCCGGTGATCTCGGTGATCGAGGTCATGCGGCGCGAGCCGTCCTGCAGGCGGCTGGCCTGAACGATGAGGTTCACGGCCGAGGAGATCTGCGAGCGCATCGCCTTGAGCGGCATTTCGATCCCGGCCATGGCGATCATGTTTTCCAGACGTGCGACGCCGTCGCGGGCGGAGTTGGCGTGGATCGTGGTCATCGAGCCGTCATGGCCGGTGTTCATGGCCTGCAGCATGTCGATGACTTCCTCGCCACGCGTCTCGCCGACGATGATGCGGTCCGGGCGCATCCGCAGCGCGTTCTTGAGACAGTCGCGCGGGGTGACCGCGCCCTTGCCCTCGACATTGGGCGGGCGGCTTTCCATCCGGCCCACATGGGTCTGCTGCAGCTGGAGTTCGGCGGTGTCCTCGATGGTGAGGATCCGCTCGGCATCGTCGATGAAGGATGACAGCGCGTTGAGCGTTGTGGTCTTGCCCGAGCCTGTCCCGCCCGAGACGATGATGTTGAGGCGGGTGGCCACGGCGGCCTGAAGGTAGACGGCCATCTCTTCGGTGAAGGCGCCAAAGCGCACGAGATCGTCGATCCCCAGCTTGTCCTTCTTGAATTTCCGGATCGAGACCAGGCTGCCGTCGATGGCGATCGGCGGGACCATCGCGTTGAAGCGCGAGCCGTCCTGAAGACGGGCGTCGACATATGGATTGCTTTCATCGACCCGGCGTCCCACTGCGGAGACGATCTTGTCGATGATCCGCATCAGGTGCTTTTCGTCCTTGAACGTGATGTCGGACAGCGTGAGCTTGCCTTCGCGTTCGACAAAGACCTGGTGGGGGCCATTGACCAGGATATCCGAGACCGTCTCGTCCTTGAGCAGGGTTTCGAGCGGGCCGAGCCCCTTGACCTCGTCATAGAGGTCGTTGTTGAGCGCGCGGCGCTCCTCGCGATTGAGCACGATGCCCTTTTCGGACATGGCCTCGGTTGCGATCTCGTTGATTTCCTCGCGCAGCTCGCGTTCGGAGGCCTGATCGAGGGCGGCGAGGTTGAGGTTTTCCAGCAGCGCGCGGTGCAGTTCGAGCTTGATCTCGCCAAGCCGCTCCTTGCGTTTCTTTTCCTTGTCCATCGGCGCGGTCTGCGCCGGGGCCTTCGGGCTCGGCTTGCGCATCGAGGCCGGTTTCTCTGGCGCGGCAGGGGTGGCTGCGAGCGCGGCGCGTTCGGCCTTGGGCGCGGCGGCGGTGGCCGCGGCCGTGGCATTGGTTGCGGCCTCGGCCGGAATGGCCTTGTCGACCTGCGATTTCTTGTATCGGGAGAACATGGCGGACGATCCTTCAGGCGGCTTCGGCGTCGGACGCGCCAATCGCGTGCAGCGAGGCGGCCAGTTTGGTGAGTTCTTTGCGGAGCGGGTTCTTGGGCGCGTGGCTGGCCAGCGGCAGCCCGTGGTCACAGGCCTGCAGCACAACCTTGCCACCGTCAGGCAATTGCAGATCGAGCGCGATGCCGAGGCCCTCGGCCATACGCTTCACGCGGCTCTTGCCTTGCAGATCGGTGAATTTCGGCGCGCGGTTGAGCATGAAGCGCAGCTTGTCGAAGGGCAGGTCTTCGCCGAGCAGCGCGCGCTTGAGGCGCTGGACGTTCTGGGCGGAGCGCATGTCCATCTCGACCACGGCGAAATAGAGCTGTGCCTCGTTCAGCACCGTCTCGGTCCATTGCACGATGGTCGAGGGCATGTCGACCACGACGAAGTCGAAGTGTTCGCGCGCCACGTCGAGCAGCTTTTGCACCTCGACGGGCCCGACCATGTCGAGCGGTAGGATGTCGGCGGGCGAGGTCAGCACCTGCATCTTGTCCTCGAAGCTCACGAGCGCCTGAGCGAAGCTTTCACCGTCCATGGCGTCGATATCAGAGAGCAGTTCAAGCACCGACTCGCGCCGGGGCAGGTCGAGATAGGTGGCGACCGATCCGAATTGCAGCCCGAAATCCATCAGGCACACACGCGGCGGCTTGGCATTCTTGGAAACCGGCTGGGCCAGCTCATAGGCCAGGTTGACGGCCATGGTGGTGGCGCCGGCGCCACCGGCGATCCCTTGCAGCGCGATGAGCACGCCGTCGCCATCCCCCTGAAGCGCCACCGCTTCGGATTGACTGACGGCGGCGGGCGCGGCCACGGCGGACCGGCGCAGCCGGTCGATGGCGGCCTGAAGCTCGCCTTCGGGCAGCGGGTAGGGCACAAACTCGTCGGCGCCTTGCCGCAAGAGCTGATGCAGCGAGGCCGGTGTCACATCCTCGGCGATCAGGATGACCTTGACGCCGCGCTCCTTGGCGCCGGCGATGATGACCCCGAGCCGCCCGACCTCTTCTTCGTCCTGGGCGTCGATAGCCATGGCCACAAATTCGAGATCGGCGGCTTCGGGTTGTGCGAGAAAGGGCAGGGCCTCGTCAAATCCGAGATCGCCCCATTTCTCGCCGAGAATCGCTTCCATGTCTTCAATAAGGAGATCGAATTCCTGCACGTCGCGGCTGATGGTGCAGGCCTGAATCGGGGCCGCCTCTGCTTCGGCTGCGATGGGTGTCGTCATGGTTACCGTTCCTTGCACTGACTGGCGCGGCTCGGGTCACGGGGCAAAAGAGTTGTACGATGCCCACCATGATCCGGCGCCGGTGCGCCCCGGAAAACCCGGAACGCTTTGGTCCTTCGAGATCGAAGCTAGGAGGCAAAGGCGGCAACACTTGGGCCGAATTCCCTCAATTGTTGGGTGATATGGGACGTTCGACCGCCGCGACGGCCGATGGTCCGCCGTTGGGGGCGGAGGGCGGAACAGCGATGTTTTCCCAAAGTTTTCGGGAGATTCTCCCTCGCGCAGGGGACGACTTTTTGCAGGGCGGGTCGGATTGTGGCGCAAATGCGGCGCGGGCCCCGCGGATTGTTGCGCCGTGGGGCATCAATGGCCAAAACGATGATGCAGGGTGGTTTGGCGGCAGCAAAAAGCGCGGGACAAAAGCGGGTCGGATCGCCCGGCGGGCGGGATGCGGCGCGGTCGGGGCTTACATCGGATCGGCCCGGCGCCTAGTCTGTGATCAAGAGCCGATGTCGGTCAGGGCGCGGCGCCGGTCGGGTCGCAGAACACCGCGAGGACATGGCCGGGCAGGTCCCCGGCCCGATGCAAAGGGGAGTGGCATGGGCAAGACGAAGGGAACGCTGGGTTGCGTGCTGGCAGCGATGCTGGCGCTCGCCGCACCGGACCGCGGGGCGGCCTGTGCGTTCCATGGCTACACGCCGGATCCAACGCTTGTGGATCGGTTGCTGGCGACGGAACAGGTGGTGATTGCGCGGCTTTCCGGTCCGGACGGGCAGCGCTACGTTCCGGTCGAGACGCTGCTCGGCCCACCCGTGGCAGAGATCCCCATTGCGGTCGATGCCCGGACGCGGGCGCGGGTGGCCCAGAACCCGGCGGGGACGGTTCTTTTGGCGCGGGATGGCTCCTATGGCCCATGGATGCCCGTCGCGGTGCTCGATCCCGGCTATCGCGCAGTCGTAGAGCAGGTGGTCGCGCGGCAATCCGCGTGGCAACTCGGGCGCGACCGCGATCGCTCGCGGATCTTTGCCAAACGGCTCAACGATCCCAACCCGGCCCTGCGGCACTTGGCGCTGCAGGAGATGGACCGGATGCCTTATGCGGATCTGCGTGCCCTGCGCCTGCCTCGGATCGTGGGATTGCAGCAGGATGTGCAGACCGGTGACCCGGAGCTTCGCCCGATCCGGGTCTTGCTGGCGGGCCTGTCGGGCGACCGGGGGTATACGCCATACCTGGCGGGCGCGCTTGATTTGGCCATCGCGCGGGAAACACCCTATCTCGGCGCCTATGCCACCGCCTTGATCGAGCTTGAGGGCCGGGCGGGGGTGGCCCATGTGATCGGACGGATCACCCGAAACGCGCAGTCGGACAGCGTGGTGACAGAGCGGTTGTTCGAGGCGCTTGCGCTGCAATACAAGAGCGGGCCGGGCGCGGTGCGCCGCAGTATCACCCGATCGGTCGCAGAGCTTGTGCGGAGCAATCCCGCGTTCGAAGAGGTCGCCGCGCGGCAATTCGGTTTTGATGGCGGCTGGCGCCGGGGCAATTGAGCCCGCCGGCTGGGGGCGCTGCTCGGTGCCGTCCGGAATATGGGGCCGGAACCGCAAAAAAAGCGCCCCGTGGGGCGCTTTTGATCTTGGTCGGGGGCCATGTTTGCGCCCCGGCTTCGCGTGCTGGTTATTCGTCGCCGCCGCCGCCGCCAGCGCCAAAGGCGCCGGTCAGACCGCTCAGCGTCGTGCGCGCCGTGGCCGAGCGCACGTATTCGCGATAGACCACCTGCGCATATTTTCCGTCGAGCACCATGGGGTGATCCTCTACGAAGCCCGACACTTCCGTGACCGTGCGCCGGTTGCGGCGCTCGCGGCCCTCGGTCACGATGATCGGCTGCGTTTCGCCAAAAGAGACCACCGCTTCGAGACGCGAACGGGAAATGCCCTGTCCGACGAGGAAATCGACAACCGCGCGCGCCCGCGCCATGCCCAGACGCTTGTTATAGGCCTCGGACCCCACCTTGTCGGCGTGGCCATAGACCTTGAAGCGCACTTCGGGGAATTGCTTGATGAAATGGGCCTGTTCGCGCAGCGTATCCTGTGCGCCGGCGTCGAGCTGTGCCGAGTTGAAGGCAAAGTTGACCGTGGTCATCACCTCCGAGGCGAAGCGCTGCGCCAGGTTGTAGGTGTGGTGCGCCGTCGAGGTCATCGCCACGTGGTTGTTCATCGTCGCGTTGCCAAAATGGCCGGTATCGGCCAAAGCGCCCGCTTCGCGATGGAAGGCCGTGTATACGGGGTCTTTGTTGCTGTAACTGCACCCCGCCAGAAGGGCCGTCAGGCTTGCGCCTGTGAGGATTGCCCGGATCATGTTCTGCCCTCTCGTCCTTTCATCGGCGCGCCGCTGTCCCGCGGCGCACGTGCCCCTTAGTCCATCACGTAGCCGTAGGAGCCCTGGAAATCCTGTTTGGCCACTTCGCCGGCCGCTCCCTTGACGGGGCGCTGCGTGTCACCCGACACCCGGCCGTAGAGGAAAAGCTCCTTTTCGGTGGGCGGGCGGACCCGGTCGGTGGGAAGCGCGAGGGCCTCGCCACGGGTCGGCGTCACAAGATGCGGCGTGATGATGATCACAAGCTCGGATTGCGAGCGTTCGTATTCTGCGGATCGGAACAATGCCCCGAGGACCGGCACGTCGCCAAGCCACGGCACCTGACCGTTCAGATCGCGGAAATCGTCCTGAAGCAAACCGGCGATGGCAAAGCTCTCGCCGTCGCGCAGCTCGACCGTGGTCTTGGCCTCGCGCTTGGAGAAGGCCGGCACCGAGATCGACTCGAACTGGAAGGTTTGGGTGAAATCGAGCGACGACACGGCGGTCGCGAGCTCGAGATTGATCAACTCACCGTCCACAACCCGCGGGATGAAGTTGAGCTCGACACCGAACGGCTTGAATTCGATGGAGATCGTGCCTTCGTCCTGAGCGACGGGAATGGGGAATTCACCGCCTGCGAGGAAGGTCGCCTCCTGTCCTGACAGCGCGGTCAGGTTCGGTTCGGCGAGCGTGCGCACCACACCCTTGCTTTCCAGCGCTTCGAGCAGAATGCCGATTTCCAGCCCGCCGGCGTTGAAACCGAGAAGGGCCGCGCCCTCGGCGGTCCCGCCCGCGCCGGGCAGAAGCTTGTCACGCACGGCGTCGACATTTGCCGCGGAGGCCGAGTTGCCGGTGCCGATTTCAAGGCCGAGATCGCCGCCAAGCACCGATCCACCGGTGGCGAGCGAGGCGCGCAGGGTCTTGGCCACGGAGCGCGACATTTCTGCGAAGCGCACCTTGAGCATGACCTGCTGAATGCCGCCGACGGTCATCAGGTTGGACACCCGGTCCGGCGCGTAGCGTTGCGCCAGATCGAGCGCGCGCTGCAGACGCTGGCCCGAAGAGACGGTGCCGGAGAGCACGATGCCGTCATTGGCGGTGCGCACTTCGATCCGTTCGTCGGGAAGGATCTGGCGAAGACGCTCCTTGAACTCGGTCACATCCGCCGCGACCCGCACATCCACGTTGGTGATCAGCCGGCCAGCGGCGTCGAGGATGGTCAGGGTCGTGGTGCCGGGCGCCTTGCCCAACACATAGATCGTGCGATCCGACAGCGAGGAAATATCCGCGATGGCGGGGTTGGCGATGCTGAGCTCCGCGAAGGGCTGCACGCTTTCCACCACAACGGCGCGGTTCATCGGCACGTTGAGCACTGATTCCGTTCCCGTGCGCACGACACGCAGGCTTTCGGCCTGCGCAGTCATTGCGATTGGGCTCGCAGCCATGGTCAGCCCCAGGAGGGCTGCCTTGAGAAACTTGTCGATTTTCATGTGACCTGCCTTTCGATCACGCCTCGGATGCAGGTCTTGGTGCCTGCGATTAGACCCAACCCTGCGTTAGTTTCGCTTTTTTTGCAAGAATCAATGGGTTCGGCTTTGCTGTTTATGTGGATAACCCGCAACAGACCGGCATTTTTGCGACGGTATCGTCTTGCGGAGACCATGCGAAACGGGGCGCCAGATCTGGCGCCCCGGTGACATGAAACTCTTTGTGTGCAGAGGCTTAGCTACAGGGAATCGGCACTTCGATCCGCTCGCCGCCACGATTGGTGCGGATGGTGCACACCTGCGCCACGCTCTCGACCTTTTGCTGGCGACGCTCGATCCCGAGCAGGGAACGCTGATCCACCTCGATCACTTCGGCCACGCTGTCGTCCTTGTTGGCGATCAGCGAGAGCGACAGGCGGCCGGTGGACTGGGCCTGGGCGAGCGCTGCAACCTGCTGCGGCGTGGCGGCCACGGTCACGGTGCGGGCGATGGCGGCTTCGGGGCCTTCGGTCACGGCGCTCTGGTCGATGGCAACAAGACGCACGCCGGTCTGGATCAGCTTGGTGACGTCGCCGTTCATCATGTCGGGGTCACGGCTCTGGATCCGTCCGGTCCAGTAGATATCGACGCGGTCGCCCGGGCGCAGGAAGCCCGACACGCCGGTGGCCACGTCAACCTTGATCGCGAAGGCGCGTTCGCCACGGCTGAGGCGGGAGGTCAGGCCCGCATCACCGCCAGGCTCGGACACCTTGAGCGGCATGACCGCTTCGTGCTTCTCGATCGGGCGCAGCGCGAGACGCGGCTCTTCCCCGTCCACGATCAGCGGGGTGGACTCGTCGAAGTATTCGTCCGGCAGGATGGATGCGGCCCAGGGCGCCAGCATCACGTCTTCGGGCAGGATCGGCTCGCCGAAGGCAATCGCGCGTGTGGTGACGTAGATATCCTGCGTCTTGATCTGTTCCACCACGCGCTGGCGCTCTTCTGCGAGGGCGTTTTCGTAGGCGCCGATATAGTTCTTGGCCATATAGACGGCGAAACCGGCGAGGCCGAGCCCTGCAACCAGCACCAATCCAAACAATAGTCTCATGTGTCACCTCCTGAAACCGGGGTCCATGCGCCGCCCGCCGATCTCGACGGTTGGGACGCGGTCTGGCCTATTGGCTATCCGTGGAATGTGGCCAAAACGGGCCAGATTCGCGGTGCTTCAACGACGGGGGCGGTTTTTCGAAACAATGCCCGTCATATGCGCGGAAAATGCGCGGTTCCTGTGGGCGCCCATGTGGCTGTCTGGGCGGGCCCGGAGCGGAAAACGGAATGCACCGTTCATACACAGGTTATGCAGAAAACAGGCGCAGGCGCTGTGGCGTGCTGCTACCGGGTTTGCATTTTCACGGGGTAGGGTGCACCGCATGGCGTGTGCGCCGCAGGCGTCGGGCGGGAGGGGGTTTGTTGCGGCGACGCGCGGCGCGGTGCGCCGCCCAGATCGGAGCGGGCAGGCCGGTTCTCCTGGCGGTTTGCGGCGGTGCGCGCGTCACGCGCGGGAAGGCCCGCGGCCATTCTGGCGCGAGCCTTTGCATAGGAGGGGTGTGTGTCGGTCCGGGCTGCGGGCTTATTCACCTCCGCCAGCGGCTCCGAAATCGTTCTCGGCTGCGACGGCGCCGCCAGCGGCGTCCATCAAGGCGAAAGCGTTGTCTTCGATCACGAAGAAGGAGATCGCGGACATACCCACGACGGCGGCGGTGATGACCACCCAGTCCACAGTAACGGCGCCGGAGTCGTCGTCACGAAATGTCTTGATAAAGTCCATCATGGCAAAAGGTCCGTCTGTCAGGCGTTGGTTTTCGAGGGGGGACGGCGCGCAAATGGCGCACCGTCCCGATTTTATGCGTAGACGCGAGGCTTATTCGCCGCCGCCTGCTGCGCCGAAGTCGTTCTCTGCTGCCACGGCGCCGCCTGCTGCGGTGATCAGGCCGTTGGCGTTGGTTTCGATCGCGGTGTAGGAGGCAATTGCGAGGCCGACGACGGCTGCGGTCAGCACAACCCAGTCAACAGTCACGGCACCATCTTCGTCACGGCGGAAAGTCTTGAGGAAGTTCATCATTGTATTGTCTTTCATTAAGGGTAGGGGGGCTTGGGTGGGTCTTTCTATGTTGATGCGCGGGGATTGGGGCCCCGCGCACCAACGGTCTTCAGGCTAGGAAAGAGGGAGGCTTATTCGCCGCCGCCTGCCGCGCCGAAGTCGTTTTCCGCTGCCACGGCGCCGCCTGCTGCGGTGATCAGGCCGTTGGCGTTGGTTTCGATCGTGGAGTAGGCGGCGATGGCCAGGCCAACGACAGCAGCGGTCAGGACGACCCAGTCAACGGTCACGGCACCATCTTCGTCGCGGCGGAAGGTCTTGAGGAAGTTCATCATGATTCAGGCTTTCTAACTAACTTGGGTAGGGGGCTGTCCGGAGCGCCGCAAAGACGCGCCGGACGTCAGGATATCGGGGGAGGAGGCTTATTCGCCGCCGCCTGCCGCGCCGAAGTCGTTTTCCGCTGCCACGGCGCCGCCTGCTGCGGTGATCAGGCCGTTGGCGTTGGTTTCAATCGTGGAGTAGGCGGCGATGGCCAGGCCGACGACAGCAGCGGTCAGGACGACCCAGTCAACGGTCACGGCACCATCTTCGTCGCGGCGGAAGGTCTTGAGGAAGTTCATCATGGTCTCTCTCCATAAAGGCGTAGTTCTGGTTCTCTGGACCGTGTCGGGCGTGGTGCAGGTTGCTCTCTCACAAGGCCTGCTGCCCGTTGCGGTATGACGCTATATGGCACTCGGTTTGGGGCGAGAGTGTGTCTTGAATGGTTTGATTTTGCAGTAACTCTGGGACTTATTCGGGAGCGGCCAAGTTGGTAAGTATTGTTTTATATCAATAGCTTGGCGTTTCTCGCGTCAGAGTTTTGCCGTTAAGGAGTGGTAAAATTGGCGCGGCTGTTGCGACCACGGCAACAAAACTGGCCTGAAAAGCGCGATTGTGCGACACTCAGGGCAAGGCCGCGCGAGCCGGCCAGAGGCAGAGTGAGCAGAGAAACCATGAGATATCCCGTCAGGCGCCTTGCCGTCCCTCTGGGCGTGCTGGGCCTTGCGCTGTCGATCAGCGTGACATCCGTTCCACCCGCCGCCGCACAGGATGGCGCCACGAGCCCGCGGCCTTTTGCCGATTTCTCGGCCAAGCGGGTCAAACCGCCCAAACCCGGACAGCGGCGCATCACCGTTCAGGTGGCCCCGCGCGCCAATCCGGCTGTCCCGCCGCCGCCCGATGCCGCGCCCGCGCCGGTCGCGACCGCCGCCGTTGTCGCGCCTGCGGCCCCGACCGGGCCGAGCGGGGCGCGCTATGCATGGTATTGGTCGGCGGTATCGCCCTCGCTGGACGACAGCGGCCCCGGCCGGTTGAGCGCCGCCCTCTCGGGCTTGGGGAAGGGGCCGGCGGGTTCTAGCGTCGCATCGCCCCGTTTGCAGACATTGCAGGACATCGCGGAGCGCTACGGGCGCGACATTCTCATGGCAACGGTGGGCACCCGTGTCTCCCCGGCGCTGGCGCTTGCGGTGATCGCGGTCGAATCCTCGGGCCGTGAGGACGTGGTCTCGGGCGCGGGGGCGCAGGGGCTGATGCAGCTGATGCCCGCCACCGCGGAGCGCTTTGGCGTGGAAGACGCCTTTGACACGGCGGAGAACATCGCCGGCGGTGTGCGCTTTCTCGATTTCCTGATGGAGAAGTTCGACAGCGACCCGATCCTTGTTCTGGCCGGTTATAATGCGGGCGAGAACGCGATCCCGAAACATGGCGGCGTGCCGCCCTATGCCGAAACGCGCGACTACGTGCCCAAGGTGCTTGCGGCATTCGATACGGCGCGCGGTCTGTGTATGACGCGGCCAGAGCTGATTTCGGACGGATGCGTGTTCCGCATTTCGCGGTGAGGTGACGACACCGGTCGCGGGCGGCCGATCGCTGCGCCCGCTGCCGGCCATTCGGGGCTTGGGGAGGGCACCTTTGCCAATCCGCGCGCCGGGGGCGGCGCGCGCTCAGGACTTGGAACAGGGAGGGGCAGTCCTCCCGCAGTGGTGCAGGGCAGGGGGCGCGCTCCGCAGGGTGTTGGGGCGCAGGCGTCTCGTTGCAAGAGGCCGTTGGGGGCTCGCGGGCAGGAGCCGGGGCGCGCCAAGCGGCCGACCCATCCAATTTCCAGACATTCGGCGTTACGCTGAGGCCTGCGGGCGGGACACGTCGCGGTCGGGGCGGTGCAAGCCGGGTGATCCCACAGCGGCCAGTCCGCACCGGGACGCGTTTTGCGCCCATCCCGGAGGCGGGCGCAAGGGACCGATCTCAGTTGGCGCGCAGCACCGCGCCGGGGTTCATGATGCCGCGCGGGTCCAGAGCGGCCTTGATCGCGCGCATGGCCGAGAGCTTGGCCGGATCGCCGTAGCGTTCCAGATCATCCACCTTGAGACGGCCGATCCCATGTTCGGCGCTGACCGACCCGCCGAGCGCGTGGGCGAGGTCATGCAAGCCGCGTTTGATCGCCGGACGTTTGTCGTTGTGATCGGCGCGGCTCTCACCGGGCAGCGGGAAGACATTATAATGCAGGTTGCCGTCCCCAAGATGGCCGAAGCAGTTGATCCGGAATTCTCCGATGGCATCGAGCACCGCGGGAGCCTCGCGGATGAAGCGCGGCACCTCGCCCAACGGGATCGAGATATCCTGCGAAGAGACGGACCCGATGCGGCGGTTGGCCTCGGGCATTTGTTCGCGCAACGTCCAGAAGTCGTGTTGTTGCGCCTTGGTCTGCGCAATCAGCCCGTCACTGACCAGACCGGCTTCGTTCCCGGCGGCAAAAAGATCTTCGAGGCAGTCCTGCGGGTCGAGGCCGCGCGGCACGCCGATTTCGATCAGGACCGACCAGTCCGGCGCTGTCTCCCACGGTTGGCGGATATCGGGCAGGGTCTCTTTCATGAAGGCAAAGCCCTGCGCGCTGAGCAACTCGAAGGCGGTGATGCTCTCTCCGATCCGCGCGCGTGCGAGGCTGAGCAGCTCCAGCGCGGCTTGCGGCCCGGCGACGGTCAGAAGGGCTGTGCCGGTGGCGTGCGGGCGCGGTGCAAGTTTGAGCGCAGCGGCGGTGATGACGCCGAGCGTGCCTTCCGCGCCCATCAGCAGGTGCCGCAGATCGTAGCCCGTGTTGTCCTTGCGCAGCCGTTTCATCCCGTGCCAGATCTGCCCGTCCGGCAGCACGGCTTCGAGGCCCAGAACCTGATCGCGGGCATTGCCATAGCGCAGCACGTTCACACCGCCCGCATTGGTCGACAGCAGCCCGCCAATCCGCGCCGACCCTTCCGAGGCCAGCGACAGGGCAAAGAGGCGGTCAACCTCCTCGGCGGCGGCCTGCACATCGGCGAGGATCGCGCCTGCTTCGACAAGGGCCACGTTTTCGTCCGGGTAGATCGCGCGGATCGCCGTCATGCGTTCGGACGACAAGAGCAGCGGTGCGGCTTCGCCAACGGCCATTTGTCCGCCCACGAGCCCGGTGCCGCCGCTATAGGGGACCACGGGCACGGCGGCAGCGTTGCAGGCGCTGAGGATGGTTGCCACCTCTTGCGTGGTCCGGGGCAGCGCCACCCATTGTGCCGTGGCCGTCCAGCGACCGCGCGGCTCTTCGAGATAGCGCGGCTCTGCGCGGCGCAGCGTGTCGTCGGGCAACGCTTTTGCGAGGGTGGCAACAAAGGCATCGTCAGCAGGGCGATGGGACATCTCTGGCTCCGTGTCTGGTTTGGGCCGACGCTAAGCGTTTCGCGGGTCACACCCAAGCCCCGTTTCGCGGTTTGACGCATGCGCGCGTCGCGCGACGCCTAACGGCAGGTCCTGCGCAGCGCGCGCAGATGCGCGGGAAAGTCATGCGCGCGGACGGTCGCTTCGCGCGTCAGGTGATCGAAATGATCGGAGAACGCGGTGATCCGCTCGCGGTCGCGAAAGGCAAGGTAGTGCCGACCCACATAAAGCACAGCGAGAAGCGGACCAAACACCGTGACCGGGGCGGAGAACAGCCGCCGGGCGTCAAACAGCACGATCCGCAGCCGGGGATAGAGCGTTTCGCTCTCCTCGATCAGGCTGTCGAGCTGGGCCAGGCGATCGGCGCGCGGCAGGGTTTCGTAATAGCCCGTCCCGGCGGCAAAGCTGGCCAGCTCATAGAGCGGCAGGGCCATCTCGTAATCGGAGCGCGACCCGCGAATCCACTCCCGCCGATCCGTGGAGGCATTGATGGCCTGTTCGGTCGTGCGGCCCAGATGCGGCGTGTATTCCCATTCGAGGACCGCGCGGGTCTTGAACATGTCGGGCAGCATCGCTGGCACATGCCGGATCTTGTAGCCTTCGGCCTCGCGATGCCAGCCAAAGATGGCTTCATCGACCAGCGCGCGGGGGGCTTCCGTGAGGGTGAGTGCATTGGCCATGAGCGCTGATGCGCTTTCCGGACGGTCGGAGAGGCCGAGCAACCAATCGGATGACACGCCGAGCGCCTGGGCGGCTGCGCCGACCAGATGCGCGTTGGGCAGGCGCGCGCCCGACCCCTTGAGCAGTTGCGACAGGGTGGAGCGGTTGATCCCGATGGCGCGGGCCAGCGCGGTTTGGTTCGACCCTGCGGCTTGCATGGCCTCCGCCAGTCGAGACCGTAACAGGGCCGCGCGGTCTCGTTTGTTGAGTGTCTCCACCATGAGGTGATTTTAATCACGTCTTGCGCAGTATGTTAACCGTTCTCAGACTGCGCGAGGCACCCGCCAGCCGCTAGGCTCTGCCCATGACACAACCGGCAGATATCACGACGCGCGACGCGTCAGGCGGACAGCCCGTGCGCCGCGGCGCAGGACCCGGCCTTGCGACAGTGGAGTGGCCGACGCTCGGGCTACTGGGCCTGTGTTACGGCGGCTGGGCCTGGGGCATGACCGGCGCGGTGGCGGTGTCTCTGCCTCTGGCCATGGCTGTGGTGACGGTGATGACAGCGCTGCATTCCTCGCTCTCCCATGAGGCGCTCCACGGACATCCTACCCGCTCGCGGGTGATAAACGCCGCGCTGGTGTTTCCGGCGCTCTCCCTCGTGGTGCCGTATCTGCGTTTTCGCGACACGCATCTCGCGCATCACCGCGACTCCCGGTTGACCGATCCGTATGACGACCCGGAAAGCAACTATCTCGATCCGGCCGTGTGGCGCCGGTTGGCGCGCTGGCAGCGCGCGGTCTTGCGCGCCAACAACCGCCTCGCCGGGCGGCTGGTTCTGGGGCCGGCACTTGGAACCTGCGCATTTGTCATGTCGGATTGGCATGCGATACGTCGCGGAGAGCGGCGCGTGCTGGTGGGCTGGGTGCTGCATCTGCCGGCGGTGGCCGGGGTCATGCTGTGGATCGACCGCTTTGCGGCGATGCCGCTATGGGCGTGGGGCGTCTGTGTCTATGGCGGCCTGGCGCTCCTCAAGCTGCGGACGTTCCTTGAGCACCGCGCCCATACCGATGCGACCGGGCGCACCGTCATCATCGAGGATCGCGGGCCACTGGCGTGGATCTTTCTCAACAACAACCTGCATCTCGTGCATCACCTGCACGCTGCGGCGCCTTGGTACGCGCTGCCCTTGCTCTACCGGGCGGATCCGGAGCGATACCTGCGGGCGAACCACGGCTATCGCTACCGGTCCTACGCAGAAGTGCTCGCGCGCTACCTTCTGCATGCCAAGGATCCGGTCGCTCACCCCTTGTGGCCCGATCCCGGCGGGGTTGTGGATACAACGGCTCCGACGACGGGCACACCATCCGTCTTGCGGCGCATCGGTTTCGCCTCTGGTAAAAGCGACACAGTCGCGCGATAGGAGGGGATGGATCTCTGGATTGTCGCCACGCTGGCCGCGGCCCTCTTTCAAACCTTCCGCTTCATGCTGCAGAAAGTGCTGGCGAGCGGACCCTTGTCGGCCACGGGCAGCACGTTTGCGCGTTTTGCCTACGCGATCCCGGGCGCTGTCCTTGTGCTTGCGGGCTATCTCTGGGCCACCGGCACGCTCGTCCCGACCGTGGGCTCTGCCTTTTGGGGATGGGCCTATCTGGGCGGCGTCAGCCAGATCCTCGCAACAGTGCTGGTTGTGCTGCTGTTCAAGAGCCGCAATTTTGCCGTCGGCATCACGCTGAAAAAGACAGAAGTCATCCAGACCGCGCTGCTTGGGCTGGTACTGCTTGGGGAGACCATCACGCCGGGCGGATGGCTGGCAATCGGACTCGGTCTGGCCGGTGTCTTGATGCTGTCGCAAACCCCTGGGTTGGTGGACGATATCTGGCAAGCGCTCCGCAGCCGTGCGGTGCTCCTGGGGGTGGCGTCCGGGTTCTTCTTCGCGATCTCGGGAATCGGGTATCGCGCGGCCTCGCTCACAGTGGACAGCGTCGATCCGCTGCTGCGGGCGGGTGTGACCCTGCTCAGCGTCAACGTGATGCAGGTCCTGACGCTCTGGCCTTGGCTTGTCTGGCGCGAACCGGGGCAGGTCGTGGCGGTCTGGCGCGCCCGAAAGACCGCGATCTGGCTCGGGGTGACGTCGATGCTTGGCTCTCTGGGCTGGTTCACCGCGTTCACGCTGCAAACCGCCGCTTACGTGTTTGCGCTGGGACAAGTCGAGCTGATCTTCTCACTCATTGCATCCGTGGTGTTTTTCAAGGAAACCGTCACACGCCGTGAGGTCACCGGAATTGCCATTTTGGCGGCGTCAATCTTGTTGCTGGTGTTTCTGGCCTGACGCGTTTTCGATCGCATCAAACAGGCGTCTCGCAAAGCGCAACCGAAGTGATTTGAGTATTTTTGGACAGAAGAAACCAGCGGTTTGGTGCAAGGGGTCCCGCGCGGCCTGAAACCGCGCGGGTTGGGAAGCGTGAGGCTTCTCCTGTCACGGTCATCGGCTCTCCAGCCTGTACCGTAGTCAAATCAAAACCCATTAAGGTTAATGACTGGTTTCTTTTGTCCAGAAATACTACGGGGTCTGGGGCAGCGCCCCAGCGGGGGTTTGGGGGCTTGCCCCCGATAATGATGAAAAGAAAACGCGCGCGCCGAGCTCGGCACGCGCGCACGGTGGGTGTTTAGGACGGGATCTCAGCCAAGCAGGCGGCGCGCAATCACCTGCGCCTGGATTTCGGCCGCACCCTCGAAGATATTCAGGATACGCGCGTCACACAGGATGCGGCTAATGCCATATTCCAGCGCAAAACCATTGCCACCATGGATCTGCAGTGCGTTGTCCGCCGCAGCCCAAGCCACGCGCGCGCCCAGCAGCTTCGCCATGCCCGCTTCGAGGTCGCAGCGCCGCCCTTCGTCCTTTTCTCGCGCGGAGAAATAGGTCAGCTGCCGCGCGATCATGATTTCCACAGCCATCATGGCGATCTTGCCGGACACGCGTGGAAAATTAATCAGGGACTTGCCGAACTGCTTTCGGTCTTCGGCATATTTCAGACCTTCGTCCATTGCCGACTGGGCCACGCCGATGGCGCGGGCCGCGGTCTGGATACGGGCGCTCTCGAAGGTTTCCATGAGCTGCTTGAAGCCCTTGCCTTCTTCGCTGCCGAGCATGTTTTCGCCCTTGACCTTGAAGTCGTCGAAATTGACCGTGTACTCTTTCATGCCACGGTATCCGAGCACCTCGATCTCGCCGCCGGAGATGCCGGGATCTTGCCAAGGTTGTTCGTCCGTTCCGGGGGTTTTCTCCGCCAGGAACATCGAGAGGCCGCGATAATCGGTGGTGTCCGGCACGGTTCGGGCCAGCACGGTCATCACATGGGTGCGCGCGGCATGGGTGATCCAGGTCTTGTTGCCGTTGATGATCCAGTCGCCATTCTCGTCGCGCACCGCTTTGGTCCGCAGCGCGCCGAGATCCGATCCGGTATTCGGCTCGGTGAAGACGGCCGTGGGCAGGATCTCTCCGGAGGCGAGGCCGGGCAGCCATTTTTCCTTTTGCGCATCCGTGCCGCCGGCAATGATCAGCTCGGCCGCGATTTCGGAGCGGGTGCCCAGAGAACCAACACCGATATAGCCGCGAGAGAGTTCCTCCGAAACCACGCACATGGATGCCTTGGACAGGCCGAACCCGCCGTATTCCTCGGGGATCGTCAGGCCGAACACACCCATTTCGGCGAGCTCTTCGATCACCTCCATCGGGATCAGCTCGTCCTTGAGATGCCATTCATGCGCGTAGGGCGCGACCTTGTCGACGGTGTAGCGGCGGAATTGCTCGCGGATCATCTCGAGCTCATCGTCGAGGCCGCAACGGCCGACGGTGATTTCTGCCGCGCGTTCCTGCATCAGCGCAACAAGACGGCTGCGCGCGTCCTGCGTGTTGCCATGCTGTGTCAGCTGCATGACTTCGGATGCCATCAGCACGCGCATGTCATCCTGTGTCAGGCCAAGATCCTGAAGCCGGACGATCTCGCCCTGGTTCATCTGGATACCGCCATAGATCTGCCAGAGATATTCGCCGAAGGCGATCTGGTGCAGCAGCTGTTCGACTTCGCCAAAGGTGCCTTCGGCTTGCAGGCGTTCCGCCCAGCCCTGCATCTGGCGCAGTGCCTGCGCGTAAGTGGCGAGCCATGCAAGCCCGTGCACGGCGGTCTGATGCGCTTCAAGCGCGGCACCGGAGATCTTGCCATCCACGGTGACCATCGCGCGCACACGGTTACGCGCCAGGTCAAACACGGCATCAACCGGGCCAAGCGCCGCGGCGGAGGTCAGCAGAAGGTCCGGCATCACGGTCTCGTCGAGACGCAGGTCTTGTCCATCATGGGCCATCGTTGGTGTTCCTTTTGCGCTCTTCTCTCTTTGAGCAGACGAGATAGAGACTTTGCAGCTGCAGCGCAACAAAAATACATAATGCTGCGTCGCTTTGTTCAATTCTTGCGCTTACGCCTTCGGTTTGGGCGCCGTTGGGCCGCGTATTCCGCCAAGTCCGCAGGTCGCTTGGCGCAGGTTGCGGCCCATGCGGTCTATGCGCGCCCGTCCGGAAGGCGCGCAGGACCAGCTCCGGCGCATCATGCGCCACAAATCCCCTGAAGCCGCACCCAGTCCGAATCCGAGACAACGAGCCGGCTGGCACCACCGGCCCGCGGATCGCCTTCAATGAGGGGGAGGACGGTTTCGCCCGTGATGTCGCGCGCCCGGGCATACGGAGTGGAGCGCAGACCCGCGGCGGCGAAGGCATCGAGCAGGCGCGCCGGTTCTGGGTCGCCGGGTGATGCGCTCAGCAGATGTTCGGCATATCGGTCGAGCGCCTCATCGGGCAGCGCGCCCGTTGTCAAAAGCCGTAAAGTCGGGACCAGGCCCGCATGATCCAGCAGGTCCGCCAGCGGATCGGTCTCTTCGGCGCGGACGGTTTCCACGATGATGAACCCGGCGGCCACGTCCGGATCCTCGAAATCCTCGAAAACCGAGCGGTTCAGAAGCACGATCCCGCCCGGCAGATGGGCGCTTTCGGCGATCCCGTCGGGCAGAACGACGAGCGCATCCCGCCGCGCCTCGCCGAGAAGCCGGGCGGCGAGACGCCCCAGCGGGGCTTGCGCATCGCGTGCGGTGCAGGGCGCGCCCGTCACGCGCGACACGCGGGACAGGAGCGCAGCGCCGATCTCGCTGCGTTTGACGTCCGGCACGACGCGGGTGGCGGTGCGTTCCAGCGCGTTCGGCAGCCAGAGCGTGGCAAGGCCCATGAGTGCCGCGGCGGTTGCGACCCCGAGTAGCAAGCGCAACTTGCCCGGTTTTGGCCGTTTGCGGTCAATCGCGCGCAGAACCCGGTCCAACCCGTTGATCATGGCGGTTTCATCCGCCGGGATTTCGAGCGTTTGCGCCGGGTCCGTGTCCGGGTGGTAGAGCGCAGGCACCTTTGTTGCGCGCGTGACCGCGCCCAGCGACCAGTGGGTCAGCACCCGGCCTTGGGGGTCCGATATGGTCAGGGTTGCATCGCCAAGGGAGACGATCACCTCGCGGCGTTGAGACTCGACCGAGGCCCGCCAGAGCGCAGAGGCTTCAAGCCGTTGAAAGTCTTTAAGCGCGGTCATGCGGGGGTGTGGTGCTTTGCCTTGGGTCGTTGAATGACCAGACTATAGAAGCGCGTGCGCCGGGGAAAGGGCCAGCAGATGCAGACAGCGCAGGTTGGGCCGCGCTGCATTCTCGGGTCCGTTGCCGAACCCGGTCCAAGGGGCGCCGGGGCCGCGCGTCAGGAAATGAGGTCCTCGTAGAGCCATTGATACCGGCGATGGCGGGATTGATCGCCCGATGTGGTTTGCTGCCCGCGGATGTCACGGGGGGACAGGGCATCGAAGACTTCGTCTGGTTGCGGGATGAACGGGCCGAACGCGGCGCGGCCGGCGGGCGTGCCAGAGCGTGGGATCGTGGTGGTGGCCTTGCGGCGGGTCTGATCTTGCATCGGGCATCTCCGTTTTGGGTGCGTCGACAGACTGTCTGAAAGATATACGCCGTCTGCGGGTGGATGGTTCATTTCGGCCCGATTTCCGGGGTGATTCCGAGGGTTTGCTTGCGCGGTGCGGGGGATGCATGCGCTGCGGTTGTGGTGGGTTGCATGGGCGCGGGCACGGGAGGGCGCGCGTCTCACCGGGTGTCCGCGCCTGCGCCGCGCACCGGCACGGGGCTTTGTCATGTGCCGGGATGCGCTCGCGTCATCGACCGGGGGACGCCTGCGCCGCGAACCGCATGACGCCGGCACGACGAAGTCGGTTCCCCCGCGCCACGAACCATGTTGCGCCGAGGTCGCGAACCGGATGACTTTTGCGCGACGGAGCCGGTGGCGCCAAGCCGCGTTGCGCTTGCACCGCATGGCGCCGGTCAGCCCGGAACACCAGTGCGCAGACGTGATCTTAAAGGCCGGGGCTTTACAGGCCGGGGCTTTACAGGGCGGCGCCGTTGCCTTGCCGGTCAGCCGGCCAGGCTCTTGACCCGCTTGCGCAGTTCGAATTTCTGGATCTTGCCGGTCGAGGTCTTGGGCAGTTCCTCGAACACCACGGCCTTTGGCGTCTTGAACCCGGCAAGCCGTTCGCGGGCAAAGGCAATCAGCTCTGCTTCCGTGACGGTCGCTCCGGGTTTCACCTCGACAAAGGCGCAAGGCACCTCGCCCCATTTCTCGTCCGGCTTGGCCACCACGGCGCAGAGCAGCACCGCGTCATGCGCCATCAGGGTCGATTCGACCTCGACCGAGGAGATGTTTTCACCGCCGGAGATGATGATGTCCTTCGCGCGATCCGCGATTTGCAGGTAGTTGTCTGGATGCATGATCGCGATGTCGCCGGAGCGGAACATGCCGCCGGCAAAGGCCTCGCGGGTTGCCTCCGGGTTCTTCAGGTATCCTTTCATCACGCCGTTGCCGCGAAAGACCACTTCGCCCTTGGCCTCCGCGTCGCGCTCGATCGGGGTGCCGTCCTCGGTCCAGACGTCGACGGCGTCCATGAAGGGCATGGCAACGCCCTGACGGGCCTTCTGGGCGGCGCGGTCATCGGGCCCGAGCGGATCCCATTGCGCCTGCCACGTGCATTCGGTGGCCGGCCCGTAGGTTTCGGTCAGCCCGTAGACCTGCGTGACGTTGAAGCCCATGGGCTCGATCTTGGCCAGCGTTGCCGGGGCGGGGGGCGCACCGGCGGTGAACACCTCGACGATGTGGTCGAAGCTGCGCCGGTCGCTTTCGGGGGCGTTGACGAGTGTGTTGAGCACGATGGGGGCGCCGCCGAAATGGGTGACGCCTTCGTCGGCGATGGCGTCGAAGATATTGCGGGCGGTGATGTCGCGGCAGCAGACGACCGTGCCGCCCACTGCGGGCATCATCCACGTGTGGCACCAGCCGTTGCAGTGAAAGAGCGGCACGATGGTCAGATAGACCGGGTGCAGCACGATGCGCCAGCTCAGCACCTGGCCCATGGCGTTCAGATAGGCGCCGCGGTGGTGATAGACCACGCCCTTGGGCCGTCCGGTTGTTCCGGAGGTGTAGTTGAGCGCGAGGCTTTCCCATTCATCCTCCGGCAGGACCCACGCGAATGCGGGATCGCCGCTGGCAAGAAACGCCTCGTATTCCATGTTGCGGCCGCTGGCGGGATGGCCCGCTTGCGGGTCGGCCACCTCGATGATCTTTGGGGCGGGGCCTTGCATGCGGGGTAGCGCCGCGTCGAGCACCGGCAGAAACTGCGGATCGACCAGTACGGTGTGCGCCTCGCCATGGTCGAGGATGTAGGCGATGGTGTCGGGGTCGAGCCGGGTGTTGATCGTGTTGAGCACTGCGCCGCAGGCGGGCACGCCGAAATGCGCCTCGGCCTGGGCGGGGATATTGGGCAGGATCGTGGCCACCACGTCTCCCGGTCTGACACCGGATTGCGCCAGCGCCGACGCAAGACGCGTCACCCGTTCGGCATAGGCGGCATAGCTCTTTCGATGCGCGCCGTAGATGACAGCGGGGTGGTTGGGCCAGATTTGCACAGCGCGCTGCAGAAAGCTCAGCGGTGTGAGCGGAACGTGATTGGCGCGGGTCTTCTCCAACCCGGTTTCGTCTTTGAGCCAGCCCATGACAGGTCTCCCCTCGTATCGGTCTGGCAAGGAAGATAGGCCGTGGCGGTGCGGTGTGACAGGGCTTTTGTGACAGCGGGGGACGTGGCGCTGTCCGGAGGGCGGTCGGCGGGCCGGGATAGGGCGCGCGTATGCCTGGTGGCGCGTGCCGCGCGCAGGGGGCGCTGCCCCCTGACCCCCGGAGTATTTTCGGACAGAAGAAACCGGCCCGTGCTGGCCTCGATCTCTTGGCCCCCTGACCCGCAAGGGGGGGCGAGGCGGCGCCGGGGGCTCAGCGGATCGGGTCGAGCAATGCGTCCTTCTGGCGGCAGTCGCGGGCCACGTCTTGCCCACAGGGCACTGGGTCAAGGGTTTTGGAAAGGCACAGGCGGGCTTCCTGAATGCGGCCCGATTTGCACGTTATGGTCAGCATGTCCGGCTCCCAACCGGGGTTGGCCTCTAGAAAAGCCTCTTCGATGACCGAGGCGGGCAGACGGATCGGGCGATCGAGCTTGCGCAGGATCTCGGGACGCCTGACGCGCGCGAAGGCTTCGCGCGACAGCGCGTAATAGGCCGGTGCAGAGAGGCCGGAGCATACGCCGTGTTTGCGCCATTGGTGCCAGGCCAGGCCGGACGTGCCCATGATATCCGCCATGGCTGCGGTCATGGAACGCGACGGCGGGCGCTCTGCGGTGGGGCAATAGGCGGGCCATCCGCGATGGTATTGCGGCCAGAGGCCATGCATCACCCAGCCCAGATCGCGGTTTTCGTCGCATTGCGGTGATTGGCGCGCATCGCCTTCGAGGGCGCACCAGGTCGGTGACCAGCTCATCGACAGCACATAGTAGTCGAACGCGCCGGATTTCTCGCCATCGGCGGCGACCGGCGGGGCAAGAAGCGCGAGAACAAGGCAGGGCAGCGCACGCCACAAAGCGGCGGTCCTCGGCGCGGCCGCACGCAGCCACCGGGCGGCGCGAGAGATGACCGTATCTGTATCTGATGTCCGAAACGAGCGCGGCGCGTGCATTTTCTCTTCCCTCCAAAGTCATCGACGACTATATACAGCGCCAGTTCCCCTACAACGGCAACTGTCCCGCCCTTCGGGACCGCCCTGGCGCAAGCCTTGGCGCCCGGGAAAGCTGTTGCCCGGGAAGGCTGTTGGCTGAGGCGCGTCGGTCGGGATCGGGGGCGCAGGACCTTGAGGGCCGAATGGGACGCCGCGTGCAGCGGTCGAGGCAGGGGGGCCGGAACCGCGAGGGCGGTGCCGGCATTGCATGACCCGGCGCGGCGCCGATACAAGGCCGCGCGCCGCTAGGCGGGAGCGAGAAGACAAGCGGTGCCTGCGGGCGCGCGAGGAGACAGGCGTTTGCCCGTAGCGGCGCGCGAGAAGACGGGCGGGACCGGGGCGGACGCGGTCGAGAAGACAGACGGCGCCCCGATGGGGTCGAACGAGAAGACAGACGGCGCCCCGACCGGGGCGAACAGGATGACGGACCACGCGCCATCGGGCGTGACACCGCGAAACCCGCGCCTCTGGGGCGCAAGAGACGAAGGAAGATCGAACATGGCAAAGCTGCTGCACCCGAAGGCAACCGCGGTCTGGTTGGTCGACAACACCACGCTGACCTTCAAACAGGTTGCGGATTTCACCGGGTTCCACGAGCTGGAGATCCAGGGCATTGCCGACGGCGATGTGGCTGTCGGCGTCAAGGGGTTCGATCCGGTTGCCAACAACCAGATCGAACCGGAGGAGATCGACAAGGCGCAGGCCAACCCGCTTTACCGGATGAAGCTCAAATACAACCCGGCGGCCGCAGACGAAGAGAAACGTCGCGGGCCGCGTTACACGCCGCTTTCGAAGCGTCAGGACCGGCCCAACGCGATTCTGTGGCTGGTGAAATTCCACCCGGAGCTGAGCGACGGACAGATTTCCAAGCTGGTGGGCACGACCAAGCCGACGATCACCTCGATTCGCGAGCGCACCCACTGGAACATCCAGAACATGCAGCCCATCGACCCGGTGGCGCTTGGGCTTTGCAAGCAGTCGGAGCTTGATGCGGCCGTGGCCAAGGCCGCCAAGAAGCTGGATGCGGTGATGACCGACGACGAGCGGCGCAAGCTTGTGTCGACCGAACAGAGCCTCGAGATGGACAGCGCCGAACCGCGCCTGCCCTCGGCCATCGAAGGCCTTGAGACCTTTTCGCTTTCCGATCCGCGGGGTGAAGACGCGGAAGACGACACCGATTCGCGATCGGACAGCGATTTCGCCGATGCGGACAGCTTCTTCAACCTGCCGTCCGGCGAGGACGATGAGGATGATGAGGATGACCAGCCCCGGACATGATCCGGCGGTCTTGAGGGATTGTCCCGCGCGCGGCGCTCCGTCTTCGGACGGGGCGTTTTGCGTTCAGGGCACCGCCATGGCGCGCATGTCCTGAAAAATCGATGATCGGGATTCGGGTTTTGGTGTGGACAGGCCCGGGGCGGGCCGCGCTCAGAGCGGTTTGCGCGCGTTCAACGCCGCAGAGATCGTGCCGTCGTCGAGATAATCGAGCTCGCCGCCAATCGGCACGCCTTGCGCCAGGGAGCTGAGCGTCACGCGGGTGTCAAGCTGATCGGCGATGTAATGCGCCGTAGTTTGCCCGTCGACCGTGGCGTTGAGCGCGAGGATCACCTCCGTAATGCCTTCGGCATCGAGGCGCGAGGCCAGTTGCGGGATGCGCAAGTCCTCCGGTCCGACGCCATCAAGCGCCGACAGCGTGCCGCCCAGCACGTGATACCGGCCGCGAAACACCCGCGCCCGTTCCATGGCCCAGAGATCCGCCACGTCCTCGACCACGCAGAGCACGCCGGTGGCCCGGGTTTCGTCTTCGCAGATCTCGCAGATGTCCGCCGTGCCAACATTGCCGCAATTGAGACAAGGCCGGGCGGTGCGCGCCACCTCTGCCATTGCTTCGGCCAACGGGGTGAGCAACACGCCGCGCTTTGCGATCAGGTGCAGCACCGCGCGGCGCGCGGATCGCGGGCCGAGCCCCGGCAGCTTGGCCATGAGGGAGACGAGTTCATCGATGGCGCTGCGGTTGGACATCGGGGCGTTTGGATCCGGGCTTTGGGGTGGCATGGGTGTGTCTGCGCCCGGCCGCTGACGGCACGGGCGCGGGCTCGTGTCGTGATTGATCGGGACGCAACGGATGGCGGGCTGTTCAGAACGGCAGCTTCATATCCGCCGGAAGGCCGAGCCCCTCGGTCAGTTTCTGCATTTCCTCCTGCGCTTTCTGATTGGCGCGGGACTGCGCGTCCTTGATCGCGGCGAGGATCAGGTCTTCGACCACTTCCTTGTCGTCACCGTTAAAGATGGAGGGGTCGATGTCGAGATTGGTAAGCTCCCCCTTGGCGGTGGCGGTTGCCTTCACCAGACCCGCGCCGGATTCCCCGATCACGGTCATGGTGGCGAGGTCCTCCTGCATCTGGGCCATCTTCCCCTGCATTTCCTGCGCCTGTTTCATCATCTTGGCCATATCGCCAAGCCCGCCGAGACCTTTGAGCATTGCTTACTCCTGAGTGTTGGACCGGCCCGTGTCGGGCGCGGTGTAAAGAACGGTTGCAATACATATTGCAGCCACGACCCCGATGAACAAGGCGGGTGAGGCCACGCAGCCTTGTTCGAGCGCGGATTGACTGACACCGAAGGCGTCCGACGTCCGGCCGAAGGCGATGATGCCGGCCATCAGAGACCAGCCACAGACAACGGCCAGCCCGCCGCGGGCGCTGCGCAGACGCCAGGCAAGCGCCGTGGCCAGCAAAAGACCGCCGGTGGCCGGTGAAGCGGCAAAGTGGAGCGCTTCATCGAGTATTGTGGCGTGGCCCGTTCCGGCGTCCCAGAAGGGGCGCGCCGTGGCGCAGGCGTCGGCCCGTGCCGCGGCGGGCACGAGCGCGACCAGTGCCGAGAGCGGCGCCGCGCGCAGCCCGCCTTGTGTGACGCGGAGGAGCGGCGGAGCACGACGGGGCGCAGCGCCTGTCATTCCTCGAAGGGGTCCCATTCGTCTTCGACTTCGGGCAGGGCCTCTTCGGATGCGGCATGGGCGATGTCTTCGGCGGAGCGGATCTCGACCACCTTGGCCTTGGGAAAGGCTTCCAGCGCGGCCTTGACCAGCGGGTGCGCCTTGGCCTCCGCTTCGAGCGCGAGCTTTGCGGCGTCCCGCTTTTCGGCAATGGTTTCGCTCGTGGCGTCGTTGACCACGGATACGGCCCAGCGGTTGCCCGTCCATCGTTGCAGCGCAGAGCCAAGGCGCTGGGCCAGATCGGGGGCGGCGGTTTCCGTTGGGGTGAAGGCGATCCGGCCGGGCTGATAGCTGGACAGCCGAACGCCGCCCTCGACCTCGACCAGAAGCCGGACATCGCGGTTGGCGCGGATCAGCTCCACCACGTGCTCGAAGCTTGGATAGCGGGCAAGCGCCTGTTCCAACGCGGCGGCAGGGGCGGTCGCGGCGCCACCATGGGGCGCGGATGCGGATGTCGGGGTCTGCGCGCCGAAGCCACCGGGCGCCTGTGTGGCCACCGGCGCGCCGGACGGGGTCTGCGCCCCGCGCGGCCCGGATGCGGCACCGGCGCCCGTTGTGGCAGGGGGCGTCCCCCCCGGTGGCGCCGGGGTTTCGGCCAGTTTGCGCACAAGGTCTTCGGGCGAGGGCAGTTCGGCGACATGGGTCAGGCGGATCACCGCCATTTCCGCCGCCATCATGGCATTGGGCGCGGCGGAAACCTCTTCGATCGCCTTCAGCACCATCTGCCACATGCGGCTGAGCGACCGCATGCCGAGACTGTCGCCGAAGGCCTGCCCGCGGACGCGCTCGTCGGGCGACACGGTCGGGTCCTCGGCCGCCTCGGGGGTGATCTTGACCACCGAGATCCAATGGGTGAGTTCGGCCAGATCGCGCAGCACCGCCAGCGGGTCGGCCCCGTCGGCATATTGGGTGGACAACTCGGTCAGAGCGCCGGCCGCATCGCCGCGCATGATCTTTTCGAACAGGTCCATCACCCGGCCCCGATCCGCCAGACCGAGCATCGCGCGGACCTGATCGGCGCTGGTCTCGCCCGCCCCGTGGCTGATCGCCTGATCGAGCAGCGAGGTCGCGTCGCGCGCGGAGCCTTCGGCGGCCCGCGTGATCAGCGCAAGCGCGTCGTCGCTGATCTCGGCGCCTTCCGACGTCGCGATCCGGCGCAGCATGGCGATCATCTCTTCGGGCTCGATGCGGCGCAGGTCGAAGCGCTGGCAGCGCGACAGGACTGTGACGGGCACCTTGCGGATCTCGGTGGTGGCAAAAATGAACTTCACATGCGCGGGCGGCTCTTCGAGCGTCTTGAGCAGCGCGTTGAACGCGCTGGTCGAGAGCATGTGCACCTCGTCGATGATGTAGATCTTGTAGCGTGCGGAGGCGGCGCGGTAATGCACGCTGTCGATGATTTCGCGAATGTCGCCGACACCGGTGCGCGAGGCGGCGTCCATTTCCATCACGTCCACATGGCGGCCTTCCATGATCGCCACGCAATGTTCGCACGCTCCGCAGGGATCTGTTGTCGGGCCGCCGGTCCCGTCCGGTCCGATGCAATTCATGCCCTTGGCGATGATCCGCGCGGTTGTCGTTTTCCCGGTGCCGCGGATGCCGGTCATGATGAAGGCCTGTGCGATCCGGTCGGCGGCGAACGCGTTGCGCAGCGTGCGCACCATCGCGTCTTGCCCGACGAGATCGGCAAAGGTTTCGGGACGGTATTTGCGGGCAAGCACCTGATAGGCGGGTTGATCGGACATGGGCACCGGGATGTGGGAGGACGAGTCGCTGGCAAAGTAGAAGGCCGGGAGCGGTTCGTCCATGCTCCGCACGGGTATTCCGCATATGCGCCCCCCGATCGGACCGACTTCTGCGAAAACGCGCGCGCTGGCCTTGGCCCGCCTTGGCCTGCGTTGCGGGCGGTGCCGGTTGCGGGCGCTTTGGCCGGGCGCGGTGCTTGCCGATTCGCAGCATATCGCTGCACCAAAAAGAGAAATTCACTCGAAATACTGGATTTGCTTAAAATTTGTGCGATATTGTGCTGGGCCGGACGGTGCCTGCGCGGCGCATCCGCGGGGTTCGTGCCCGGAAACCGAAATTTTCTGTGCATGCATGGGATGCTGTGTAACCCTGTATTCCGCACATCTGGGGAGGAAAGCCATGCGCTTGCGCGGCCGGCGCGAGAGTCGCAACATCGAAGACCGCCGGGGACAGCGGCGGGGGGGCGGTGGCGTCCGTATCGGTGGCTTTGGTCTGCTCGCGGTGCTGGCGATCGGATGGTTTACCGGGGCCGATATTCGTCCGCTGCTCAACGCGCTCGACCCCGGGGCGGCACCGGATCCGGGGCGGTCGGTGTCGGAGCTGACCGAAAGCGAGCGGCAGGCGGGTCGGTTTGTGTCTCAGGTGCTTGGCACGACGGAGGACGTCTGGAGCGCGGTGTTCCGGCAGCAACTCGGCGCGGTCTATGAGCCGCCGGTTCTGGTGCTGTTTTCCGGCGCCACGGCATCGCCCTGTGGCAATGCTTCGGGCGCGACGGGGCCTTTCTACTGCCCTGCGGATGAAAAAGCCTATCTCGACGTCGCGTTCTTTTCGTTCATGCGCGATGAATTGGGCGCGGAGGGCGATTTTGCCGGTGCCTATGTCATTGCACACGAGGTGGCGCATCACGTGCAGCACGAGCTTGGGGTTCTGGGGCAGGTCAATGCCTTGCGCCAGACCGCGGGGACGCGGGAAGCCAACGCGCTCACCGTGCGGCTCGAACTTCAGGCGGATTGCCTGTCGGGCGTATGGGCCCGCAATGTCCAGGGGCTGCTGGAGCCCGGCGACCTCGACGAGGCGCTGAATGCAGCAAGACGTATCGGTGACGATTACCTGCAAAAGCGGGCCGGGCGCGTGCCCAACCCGCACAGCTTTACCCATGGGACGTCGGAGCAGCGCCAGAATTGGTTTGCGCAAGGCTTCGAGACCGGAGACATCAATGCCTGTGACACGTTCAATGCAACCGCCCTTTGATCCGGACCAGAAACCCGCCGCGCCGACAGGCCCCGCACCCGGCGATGCCGCCCAGACCGAAACGCGGCCCACAGCGGGACCGGATCCGCGCGGGGTTGATCTGGCACCAAGGCAGGGCCCGGCTCCGCGCATAAAACGGGTGATCAAGGCGACGCCGCTCAGCGACCAGCCGGTTGTTCCCGTCGAAGCGGCGCCGGATGTTCCCACCAAGCCGATCGTGATGCGGGCGCTTGCAGCGGGTGGCGGGCTTCTTGTGATGGCGCCGGTTCCGGGAGCGGGGGGAGATTACTTCGGCGATCTTGGCCATGTCTACGATCTGGCGCCGGCGTTTGTGGTGTCGCTCACCACCGCCGCGGAGTTCTTCGAAGCGGGCGCCGCACAGCTGGGCCAGCATATTCAGGACAAGGGCACGCGCTGGGTGCATCTGCCGATTGTCGATTACGGCGTGCCGGACAATGACTTTGCGCTGGCCTGGCCGGAAGTGTCCTCGCGTCTGCGGCGTGCCCTGTTTGGCGGTGGGCGCGTGCTTGTGCATTGCAAGGGCGGCTGCGGCCGCACGGGCATGATCGCGCTGCGGCTGATGATCGAAGCGGGAGAGGACCCTCAGGAGGCGCTTGCACGGCTTCGGCAGGTGCATCCCGAGGCGATCGAGACCGAAGAGCAGATGCGCTGGGCCATGGCTGCGGAGCAGGGCGCAACATTTGCGGCCCGCCCGTCGGACAGCGCTGTGCGTCGCGCCATCGGAATCACCAATGGCCCCGCGGCGGCCCCGGCAAAGCCCGCCGGACTGCCGCCCGCCGCCGCCGGGCGTCGCGATCTGTGACCGGCACGACACGCGGGCGGGGAATGCGCGGCAAATGGCGCGTCGCTGACGATGTTCGAAGAAGGTGAGAGATTGACTGCGACCCAAGCGGGGCTCGTTGCGGCTGCTTCCTTCCGGACCTGACCGGGTTGGCGAGGCGCTTGCCCGCGCCAACCTCTCACCGCTCCACATAGTCGCCTTGGGCGCATGATGCAACCATTCCTAGCCTTTTGCGCCTTGCCCGGTGGGCCCATGCGCAGCGCCTTGCCGGTTTCTCCTCGCGAATTCGGGCGACACGGGATAAGCGGAGCCCATGGAGCTGTTCGATCTGTTTTTCTCCGCGCCGCCGGGACTTGAGACAACCCTTGCAGAAGAAGCCGCAAGCCTGGGATTCGCGCCTGTGACGGTGGTGCCCGGCGGGGTGGAAACACGTGGGGACTGGCCCGCCGTGTGGCGCGCCAACCTGTTGTTGCGCGGGGCAGGGCGTGTCCTGATCCGCTTCGCGTCGTTCCGTGCCATGCATCTTGCACAGCTCGACAAGCGGGCGCGCAAGCTGGCATGGCGCGACTTTTTGCATGAAGGGTGCGCGGTGCGGGTCGAGATGACCTGCCGCCGTTCCAGGATCTACCATGACCGGGCCGCGCGGCAGCGCGTGGAACAGGCCGTTGTCGCGGCACTGGGCGCAACCGTGGCGGGCGCAGACGATCCGGACGCGTTCCGGGTGATGGGGCGGATCGAGGATGATCTGGTCACGCTGAGCATCGATTCCTCCGGCGCCCCCTTGCACAAGCGCGGCTCCAAGACGTCTGTGGGCAAGGCGCCGATGCGGGAAACGCTGGCCGCGCTGTTCCTGCGGCAAATGGGGTATGACGGACAGGAGCCGGTTCTGGATCCGATGTGCGGGTCCGGCACATTCGTGATCGAAGCGGCCGAAATCGCGACCGGTCTCGCGCCCGGGCGGGCGCGCCGGTTCGCTTTTGAGGCACTGGCCGGGTTTGACATCGCTGCATGGGATGCGATGAAGGCGCGCCATGACCCGCATGAAACGGCACTCCGGTTTTACGGATCCGACCGTGACGACGGGGCCATTCGCGCGGCAACGGGCAACGCCAAAGCCGCCGGTGTGTCCGATGTCACCCGGTTTCACCGTGCAGCGATTTCGGATCTGGAGCGTCCGGAAGGCCCGCCGGGCATTGTTATGGTCAACCCGCCTTATGGCGCGCGGATCGGCAATCGCAAACTGCTTTTTGCGCTTTACGGCACCTTGGGCGCGGTATTGAAGGAGCGTTTCGCAGGCTGGCGTGTGGGCATCGTGACCAGCGATGGCGGTCTCGCAAAGGCCACGGGCCTTCCCTTCGACAAACCCGGTCCGCCGATTGCGCATGGCGGGCTGACGGTCAAACTTTACAAGACAGCGGCGCTGCGGTGAGCACGTTTCGCCGCGATCAGAAGGTCGCAAGCCCGGCGGCGCGCGCTCCGGTCAGCAGATCCTCCGCGACGTGATGGGCAAACCGGCCGGTAGACGGAACGAGATCCGGCACTTGCACCACGCGCATCCCGGCCCGGAACGCCGCCTCCGCGCCGGTTTCGCTGTCTTCGAAGGCGAGGCAATCCCGTGGGTCGACACCCAGCAGCCGCGCGGCGAGCAGGTAGGCGTCAGGCGCGGGTTTGCGATTGTCGACATCGTTGGCCGTGACCACCGCACCGAAGCCGCCGAGATCGGTCCGTTGCATCTTGCGCCGCGCGGAATGCCGCTGCGATGAGGTGGCGAGCCCTCGCGGAATGCCCAGCGCATCGGTTCCGGCCAACAAGGCCCGCGCGCCGGGTTTCAACGCGATTCCGCCGGCCTCGAGCCGCCGGGTTTCTGCGTTCCAAAGGGTTTCGAGCCTGCGCAGATCGATTTCGCCGAAATGGTTCTTGAGGATCGCCTCTCCGGATTCCTGATCGCGCCCGACCAGCATGGTCCAAAGATCCTCTTCAAGCGAAAGTCCCAACTGATCGAAGGCATATTGCCCGGCGGCACGCGCCAGCGCTTCGGTGTCGATCAATGTGCCGTCGAGGTCAAAAAGGATCGCGGCAAAGGTCATGCGTCGCGCAATCCGCCGGGACAGAAGAACCGGGTGAAGAGCCCGTAACACGTGGCCGACTTGCCGAACCCTTCGAGATCCACGCGCGCATACACCAAGCGCGCCTCGAACGTGATGTCTATCCCGGACCGGATAAGATCATAGCAGCTTGTCGGATCGAGCCTGCAGGCCAGAAGGGCGGCTTGCTCGGCGGTGGATTTGCCCCGCAACTCCTGATTGGCCACGGCAAGCAGCACCTGTTCGCGCATGGCGGTTTCGGCGTCATCGACGCCCGGGCGGGTGGCAAATCCCGCCAGCGCAGCAAGCGCGGCCAAAAGCAACAGAAAGCGCAGCATCGAAAGACCTCATCGGATGTTCCTGTCCCAAGTAATCCGGGACGGTCCCGGGGTAAATCCGTAAGGATGACCTGTGCGCAGAGGGTTTCCGCCTTCGTTCCGGCAAAAGCGGTATGTGCGACCGTGTTCGTCGGTCCAAGGCCGTGCCGCCGAGGTCCCGGGCTTGGGTTGCAAGTCCAACCCGAATGCCCCCTATCAGGCCGCGGACCACCGGGCCGAGAGCCGCGAGGGTCGTGCGAGCGGCGTCTAAAGCCCCCCGAGCAAAGACAGTGCCGCGGACGGTTGCTGCGCCAGCGGCTCGACACGCACGGCGTCTTGCAACAGGAAGCGGTTGCGCAATTCCTCAAGGCGGTCCGGCTCAAGATAGGCGCTCAGGTCGTCGGTTCCGAAGAACCGCTCGGAACGCTCCTTGAAGTCGACCAATTGCCGGTCGATATCGAGTGTCCCGAAACTCTGAGGAAGCTGGAGGGCCGTCTCGAAGACTTGCCGCAGCGGTTTTGATGCCATGACAGCGAACCATCGGGCATCCTTGGTGCTTGCCGTCTCCATCACCTGCGACAGGTCCCGTTCGAGCGACAAGGCCAGCCGCATTGTCGGGTCCACATTGCCGATGCTGATTTCAAACTGGCGATCCATGTAGTTCTGGACAATTTGCTCCGCAAAGCCGGCGGGATAGACGCGCGCGCTTTCCGGTTCCTTGAAGGAAAAAGCGTTCGCGAAGGCCCGGTAGCGGTCATCGCTGACCGCGTTGACGAGCGAATTCGGGTTCGCAAGGTCAGATGTCAGGATCCGGTTGGCGAAAGCCACCCGATCGTCGCGGCGCGGCAGGTCGAAAAACTCAATCGTATCGAGCATCAGCGGAATATCGGCAAAGAACTCGGCGGGGCTCGCGATCTCCGTGCTGCGTGAGGCCACGGTGTCGACGAAACCCTCAAGCTTGCTTGTGAACGTCAATCCGCTGGCCTCATCGGCAACCCGCTCGGCAAAGCCGAAGGCGTCGGCAAGGGCCGCGTAGCGGGTATCGTCCTCGCTGTTGGCGACCGAGGCGGGATCGCTCAGGTCCGAATTCAGGACCGCTTCGATGAAGCCCGGCCGCGCAGCATCCTCTTCAAGACCGAAGATTCGCAACGCCGCGTCCAGAAGCTCCGGCTCCGCGGCCAGATCGTCATAGGTGCGAATCTCGCTCGCCTTGCCCGCGAAGAGATCCGCAAAACCGTAGATCGTGTCCTGCCGGGACAGTTTTTCCCCAAGGCCGAAGGCCTCCGCAAGTTCAACGTAACGCGGATCACTGAGCTGATTGACGAAGGAGTCCGGATCGGACAGATCCGATTCCAGAACGCTCTTGAGGAAAAAACTGTTCCGCGCATCGTCTTCGAGCCCGAAATTGGTCAGCGTCGCGCGCAGCAGCACGGGATCGTTCAGCAGGTCATCCGCGCTCTGGAGATCGGCAAGCTGCTGCGCCACTTCATCGGCGGATTTTGGATTGGGCAGCTGCGGGCCGTCCTCCGAGGCAAAGTTGAACGCCTGTGCAAAGGCCAGATACCGCTTGTCGGAAAGGCGGTTGGCAAGCGATTTCGAATCGCTGAGGTCGGAATCGAGGATTTTCTGGATGAAGGCGCGGTTGTCGATATCGTCGCTCAACCCGAACGCGCCAAGCGCCACGCGCAGCAGGTCGCGGTTTTCCATCAGTTGTTCGGAGCTCTGCACGTCGGCGAGCTGATCAACGAATTTCTGCGTGTCACGGGAGATTTGCGGCGATTGTTCGAACACCGACTGCTGTTGCTCGCGGGTCCGTTGCAGGAAGTTGAAGCCCGCCAAGCCGGAACCAATGACCGTTGGTGTGAACATCCCCGCAACCTCCAAGCATCTGTCGCAGACGCAATGCCTAGAGAAGACGGCTTAACGAAGGGTTACCGATAAAATCTGTTGCGAATTGAAACCGTTGCGCGCCTTGCCGGCATTCCGGAACAGCGCGGGTCACCGGAGGATGCGCGATGGGGCGCACCCTCCGCCCGGCACGAGATTACAGGTTGATGCGGTATCGTGCGAAGCCGTCCGCACCGTCGCCGGCAGGTTCGATGTCGAGCGTCTCGACGCTGTCCACATGGTCTGCGGCCCGCGGCCCGGTTTCAAACAGCACCGACGTTCCGGGCATTGGCGCAAACGACCAGTTGAAATCGGCCTTCGGGTCTATTGTGCCCTGCTCCACGATATAGCGCACGATGACGTCGCGGTTGGTATCGGGCGCTTCGAAGATGATCGTATCGCCACCCGCACCGGGGAAATCGCCGCCCCCCGAGGCCCTGTAATTGTTGGTCGCGATCACGAATTCCATGTCATCCGTGACGGGCTGGCCGTTGTAGACAAGGGATTTGATCCGGTTGGCATCGGGGTTTTCCAACTCGCCCCTCGGGCCGAATTTTGACGGTTGAGACAGGTCGATCTGATAGATGACCCCGTCGATCACGTCAAAATTGTATGACGGAAACTCGGGATTGAGGAGGGTTGCATCCGCGCTGCCCGGTGCAACCTGGTTGAACATGCCGGCCGAGCGTTCGAGCCAGTCGCGCAGCTGCGCGCCGGTCACTTTCACGGCGCGGACAGTGTTTGGATAGAGGTAGAGATCGGCCACGTTCTTGATCGCGACATCGCCACGCGCGACATCGGTGTAGTAGTCGGGACCGCCGCGGCCACCGGCCTTGAAGGGGGCTGCCGCCGAAAGCAAGGGAAGTCCCGCGTATTCGGTGCCGCTCAGCATCTGTTCGAGATACCAGCGCTGCGCCTGGCTCACGATCTGAACCGAGGGGTCATCGGCGACCAGCGCGAAATAGCTGTGCAGCGGCGCATCGGTCTTGCCCACGGCGCGGCGCACATAGGCCAGCGTTTCCTCATGGGCCTTGGCGGCGCTGTCCAACACGGTCTGGCTGTCCTCCACAAGCGCCGTGACGGAGCGGTCTTCGTTGCGCCGCGCGATGGGACGGGCTTCGGTTTCGGAAGAGACGACGCGCCAGGAACCGCCCTCGCGTTCCAGCATCAGGTCGATCAGCCCCATGTGGCTGCCCCAGAATCCGCCCATGACGGCGGGCTTGCCCGAGACGGTGCCCGCGTCCACGTCCACCATTGCAAAATCGGCATAGGCCGGCGAGGGGAAGACAAGATGGCTGTGCCCGGTCACGATGGCATCCACCCCGTCGAGCGCGGCCAAAGGAACCGACGCGTTTTCCATCCCGTCGCTGCGCTGCGCGCTGCCGATGCCGGAATGGTTCAGCGCGATGATGATGTCCGCCCCGGCCTCGCGCATCTCCGGCACGTAGGCTTCCGCGGTCTCGACGATGTCGCGCGCTGTCACGTTGCCTTCGAGGTGCTTGCGGTCCCAGTTCATCACCTGCGGCGGGGTGAAGCCGATGAGGCCGATCTTGATCGGATGGCTGGTCCCGGCACCATCGGTCAGCATCCGCTCGAGGATCACGTAAGGCTTGAAAAGCGTCTTGTCCTCGCGCGGGGACGCCCCCGCCTCCAGCGCGACATTCGACAGGATGACCGGGAAGTCGGCGCCGGCCATGGATTTCATCAGGAAATCCAGCCCGTAATTGAATTCGTGATTGCCGATGGTCGCGGCGTCGTAGCCGACGGCATTCATCGCATCGATGATCGGGTGGGTGTCGCCCTCCTTCATGCCGCGCTCATAGGCAATGTAGTCCCCCATCGGATTGCCTTGCAGGAAATCGCCATTATCGACAAGCAGCGTGTTGGTGGCCTCCGCGCGGATCCCGTCGATGAGCGTGGCCGTGCGCGACAGGCCGACCGTGTCGCGCGGGCGATCCGCATAATAGTCATACGGAAACACATGCACATGCAGGTCGGTCGTTTCCATGATCCTCAGATGCGCCTGGTTGGTGGCGGCACGGGCGGAAAAGGGGTGAAGCGTGATCACGGCTGCTCCGGCGGTGGCGCCCGCGAGAAAACCTCTGCGAGACAAGGTCGAGGTGAAGGGATGGGTCATGATCGTGGCTCCTGAGCGAGGGGTTCGCACGATCTTAACATCGATTGTTTCATCAAAAGAAACGTAATTCCATCTGCATTGCAACCATAGGAAGACCGGTGACGCTGCGTTTCTTCTTTTTTGGTCGCTGGAAACGGATGACATTGGCGAACGCTTGCCCTCACAGCCTGCATTGTGCAGGGTCCGCGCGACGAGAGGGGAGACGCGGATCATGGAGCACGCAGAAACGGTGACCTTCGGGGGCTCCGGCCTTGATCGCGCGGCAGAGCTGCGTGGCGATATCGGGGCTGTTGCCGGAGCCCTGCAGGACGCGCGGGCGCGGATCATCCTGCTCTGGCGCGGCAAGGTGCTTGTCGATGGCGATGACACGCTTGGCGTTGTGCGTTTGGCGGCGACGCACCCGGTTTTGTCACACGCGACGGAGGCGCCGATCTTTCTCGGGCGCGAAGGTGAGGCCCCGGTTTTTGCCCATGACATCTCGGGTTGGACGCCGGGCGATCTTGATCCCGATACGCTGGGCGGGTTCCTCGATCCCTCGGAGCAACACCATCCGGCGCTGCCACCGACGATGCGCTTTGCAGAACTGCGCGCGATCATGATCCGGCTTGACGCGCGCGATGCCGAACTAGCGGCCACGGCCAAGGCCATTCTGGGCTGGCACGCGACACACGGGTTTTGTGCGCGCTGCGGGGCGGCATCGGAAATCCATCAGGCCGGATGGCAACGGATTTGTCCCGATTGCGGGGCGCATCATTTTCCACGCACCGACCCGGTGGTCATCATGTTGATCACGCAAGGCAATGCGTGTTTGCTGGGGCGCTCTCCGGGCTGGCCGGACGGGATGTATAGTTGCCTCGCGGGGTTTGTGGAGCCGGGTGAAACAATCGAAGCGGCGGTCCGGCGCGAGGTGTTCGAGGAAGCCGGTATCACGGTTGGCCGCGTGCGCTATCTCGCGTCCCAACCATGGCCGTTTCCGGCGTCCTTGATGATGGGTTGTCAGGGCGAAGCGCTGTCACGGGAACTGGCCATCGACCCCAACGAGATCGAAGACGCGCAATGGGTCACGCGCGAAGAGGTGGCGCTTGCCTTTGCGGGCGACCACCCGTGGCTCAAGCCCGCGCGCAAAGGGGCTATCGCGCATTTTCTCCTGCGCAATTGGCTCGCGGATACTTTGGATTAAGTGGTTCCGCGATAAACAGGCCGAATCGCCTGGGGGACGGGTTCGCCTGCCCCGGGGCTTCAGGAAGTGAAAGGTGCATGAAGTTCACGTCGACAACGCAGATCGCGGCCGCGCCCGAACATGTCTTTGCACTGCTGAGCGATTGCGACTGGATCGAGGCGCGCGCCCGCAACAGCGGGTTGGACCCGAAACGCGTGCCTCCTGACGCGGCCTTTGCGGTGGGCACGGCTTGGCAGATGCGCAGCGAGGTGCATGGTGTGGTCCGCGATATTTCTGTTGTGGTGCAGGACTGCACAGAGCCGGTCAGGATCGGCTTTCTCGCGCGGGCGGGAGGGGTGGAGTTTGTGACAGCGCTCGCGCTTGCGCCGCATGGCACCGGCGGCACCGTGGCGACGGTAACGGTCGACGTGCTGGCCAAATCGCTCTCCGCAAAGGTGCTGATGCAACCGATGAAAGTCGCCAAGGCGCAGATCGCACGCAAACTCGACGCACGCATCGCCGCTTATGCGGCCGAACTGGAACGCGCGATCGCATCCGGGGTGGTGGCGCGATGAACGGCGGACTTGCTTCCGCGCGCCCTTCGTCCGCGCGCCATAACGCGATGGGGCGGGCTGGTCCCGTGGCGCAGGGCTTTCGCCAGAATGACGGGCGCGTGACTGGCGAGTTTCGGTCATTGCGCTTGCAGCGCACCGCACTACGCTCTGTGTCAGAGCAAGAGGAGAGCATGTCGTGAGAATTCGGACAATGATAGTGGGTCTGTTGATGCTGGCGGCGCCGGCATTGGCTCATGAATTCTGGATTGATCCGGACCGGTTCACAGTGGAAAGCGGAGGCGAGATCGTCGCCGCAATCCGGGTCGGAGAGACGCTCAAGGGCTCCTCCTACAGCTACGTTCCGCCGAATTTCAAACGCTTTGACATTGTCATGAACGGGACGGTGACCCCGGTCGACGGGCGCGCAGGCGATCGACCGGCGCTCACCATGGTCGCACCGGATGACGGGCTCGCGGTGATCGTGCATGTCACCAAGGATTACACCCTGACCTACCGCGAGTGGGACAAGTTCGTGAATTTCACGGAGCACAAGGATTTCGAAGAGGTTCTTGCGGAACATGCCGAGCGGGGCTTGCCGCAACAGGGCTTCCGCGAACGATACTCGCGCCACGCCAAAAGCCTGATCGCGGTGGCCGGGGGGCAGGGCGCGGACAGCGAAGTCGGGCTTGAGACGGAGATCGTCGCGCTTGCAAACCCCTACACCGACGACGTGAGCGACGGCCTTCCCGTGCGCGTGCTGTATCAGGGGGCTCCACGGCCCGACGTCCAGGTCGAGCTTTTTGCGCGTGATCCCGAGGGCACCGTGACGGTCACGCTGCACCGCACGGACGCGGATGGGGTCGCGCGATTGCCGGTGGAACCGGGATGGATGTATCTGGCCGATCACGTGGTGATGCGCCCGCTCGTCGCGGAATCGGAGACGGACCCGGTCTGGGAAAGCCTTTGGGCGTCGCTGACCTTTGGCGTGGGCATCCCATGAGCGACGCGCTGATTTCCCGGTTTCGCGATTGTCTCGGCGCGCACCACGTGCTGACGGGATCGGATTGCGCGCCATGGTCCCGGGACTGGACCGGGGCCTATCGCTGGACGCCGCTATGCGTCGTGCGCCCGGGCAGCACGGCGGAGGTGTCGGCGGTGATGGCGCTTTGCCATGATGCGTCACAGCCTGTGGTCCCGATCAGCGGCAACACCGGACTGGCGGGCGGCACCAGCGGGCAGGGCGCCGTGATGCTGTCCATGGAGCGTCTCAATGCAGCGCCGAAAATCCGGCCACGTGCCCGCGTGGCCGAGGTCGAGGCCGGGGTCATCCTGAGCGACCTGCACGATGCCTGCGCAGAGCACAAGCTCGCCTTCCCGATGACCTTCGGCGCCCGCGGATCGGCGCGGATTGGCGGGCTTTTGTCGACCAATGCCGGGGGCAGCAACGTGCTGCGCTACGGCAATACCCGCGATCTGGTGCTTGGTCTGGAGGCCGTGATGGCCGATGGCCGGGTCATGGATCTGACCTCGGCGCTGCACAAGAACAACTCGGGCTATGATCTTCGGCACCTGTTGATAGGCGCAGAGGGCACGCTCGGGATCATCACCCGCGCCATGCTCAAGCTGGTGCAAAAACCGGTGGCGCGCGCAACGGGCTTTGTCGGTTTGCGGACGTTGGGAGAGGCGCTGGAGCTGCTCAACCTTCTCCAGGATGTCTCGGGCGGCGCGGTCGAGGCGTTTGAATACATGTCGCCGCGGTTCCTGGAGGCGCATGGCCAGCTTCACCCGGAAATCCGCCCGGTCCTGTCGAAGCCGCAGCCCGTGACGGTTTTGGTGGAGCTTGCCGGAACCGCAGAGCGTGACATGGCGGAGGATTTCGACGGACGGCCTGTGCTTGCGGGATATATGGAAGCGGTCCTGACCAAAATGATGGAAGACGGAGCGATTCTGGATGCGGTGGTGGCGCAGTCCGAAGCGCAGCGCGCGCAGTTCTGGGCCATTCGTGAATCCGCGGCAGAGGTCTCGCTGTCGCAGCCCGGCGCCATTGTCTGTGACCTCGCCGTGGCGCTTGATGACGTGGAGCCCGCGCTTGCAGCGCTCGATGCCCGGTTGGACGCGGTCGATCCGCAAGCGGCCTCGGTTGTCGTTGCACATCTGGGTGATGGGAACATCCATTATTCTGTCTGGCCCGGTGAGACGGCGGATGCGCACAAGGATATGCTGGTTGAAGCTGTGGAAGACGTGCTCATGTCCTTTGGCGGGTCGTTTTCCGCCGAGCATGGGATTGGACGCACGAAGCTGAGTTCGATGCAGCGCCGCAAGGACGCGGTGGCGCTCGATAGCATGCGGGCGATCAAATCGGCGCTGGATCCACGCGGGATCCTGAACCCGGGTGCTGTCATCCCCATCTGAGCGATGGCCGGCCTTGATCGGTCTGGTCCTTGGCCGCCGGACCGAGCGTTTGTGCCGAAAACCGCGCGTCGGAGACAGGCGAAACGCCGGGGCCCGTCTCGATGCGCCCGCTTGCCGGACAGGCGGGGGCTCAAATCGGGGATGGCTGGGCTGTGAGGCCCTGTGCCGAAAGGGGCCATGCGGGTCCGGATTGGCGACGCCGCCAAAGGGCGTGCCCTCTGTTTGCCGACGGGCGGTGGGCGCGGCCCGGTAGAGGCTCCGAAACAAGGCGCCGCCCCTCAAGCCATCGGTCGGCGGGTGGCGGTCAGTGACACGGTACGCCAAGCAACGGCGAAGCAAAGGCCCGTCCTCGCGCGGAGTCACGCCAAGATGCAACGCATGGCGAGCGGTGCATGCCTATGCTCTCAAGATCTTTCGGGGCGGCAGGACCTCGATGCGGCGGATACAAGGCGCTGTTCGGTTCGGTCCTGGGCGCCAGGCACGACCCCCGGTTCAAGACTGCGCTGGCAGATGCGCGACACGCGCTGGGCGTGGCCGCATGAGGCGAGAAGACGGCGCTCAGCCGCAAACCGATTGGGCGGTGCGCAGAACCTCGCCCGCATGATCGGGCAGCCGCAGGAATGTCACGCGCCGGTTGGCGGCCGCATCGGGGTAGGCGGCGTCCTTGAGCACGTATTCCCCGAACCCAACAGGATAGAGCGGCGTGAGCACGTAATTGGCTTCCAGCGCGCGGGTCACTTCTGCGGCGCGGCGTCGGCTCAGGTCGCAGTTATAGGCAAAGGACCCCTTTGCATCCGTATGGCCGATCACCGCATATTGCGCGCCTTGCAAGGCGGGATCCTGCATCGCCTTGATCAGAGAGGCGAGCTTGCCGCGCTGATCGCCGCGCACGAGATGAGAGTTGTAGTCGAACTCGATGGTGATCGCGACGGAGGGGAGCGCCACGCGCCCGTGATCCTTCGGTTTCGGCTCGGCATAATCCACGGGCGCGGGGGGCGGGGCGTCGGTCTTGGTCACCTTGCCCTCGTCGAGATCGAGCACCAGCGTCTCGTAGGCGATGTCAGCGGTGGACTCAAAGACCATGCCGCCGCTCTCGTTCTGCGTCGACAGTGCTGCTGCCGCACAATTCTGGCTATCGGCGTTCAGAAGGCAGGCAGCCAGCGGGTCACGCGGCGCGCGTTCAATGGTGATGGTGTCGTCTTCGCCGGGAATGAAGACCTGCGCGGGTGCCGGGGACGGAGCCGCGAGTGGCAGAGCGGTGACGAGTGCGAAAGAGAGGGCAGTCAGGAGCGGTTTCATCTTGGGCCCCTTTCGGGTGATTGCAGGCGGATGGGACGGGTTTTGAGAGACGGACAAGCGACCGGGGCACAAAGCCGCGCCCCGGTCAGGCGCTCAGTGATCGGTCACGGGAACCGTGATGCGCGCCTTGGCCACGTCGGGGTTGTGATCGGAGGTGGCGCGGTATTGCACGCCCGCATCCGTTACCTTGGCGTCGTCATTGAGATCGAGCACCAGCGTTTCCTGCACGATATCGCGGTAGGTTACGTCGTCCTGCGTGCGGTGGTTCGCGTCACAGGAGACCTTCGACGTGTCACGCGTCTCCAGCCCGATCGCCTTGTCGCCCCCGTTGCAGATCGCGATGATCGTCTCGAGACCCGCTTCGGTGGTGCGCAGCCCACCGCGTGGCGGGAAGATGTATTGCGTGCCGCCCGGGATCACGATGTCCTCCAGTCCGGGGAAGGGGTAGAGCACGCAGGAGCGATGCTTGTCATCGACTGAAATCAGGGTCAGCCGGCAATCGTGGCGCGGCTCGATGATCACCTTGAGCGCCTCACCCACCTTGTAGGTCGGCTGATCGGTATAGACGGTGAGATGCGAGCGGGTCGGCACCGAATGATCGGCAGGCTTGTGCTGGGCCACATCGCGCGCATCGTCATACGTGTCCGGCGCTTCGCGTTTTGCAGGGGCAGCGGCCTGCACATGGCGCGCGCCGACCACTTGCTGCACCGAATAGCTCAGCGTGTCGGGCACCGGCGCATCCGTCAGGATCGGTTGGTAATCGGTGACCTTGGGCAGCAGCGCGGCATAGGCCATCGCCCATTCGTCGCGCGCAATCGGCGACTGGTCGAGCCGGGTCATCATCGAGGCAAGATCGTGCCCGACAAAAGCGACGCGCGAGCGCAGCTCGTCTTCGGTCAGGCCCAGTTCGTTGGCGGCCTGCGCAAAATCGACGAACTGATCGACGTGATAGACAAAGAGCCCGCGCACCGGCTCAAGCCCGCCCGCCGTGCGCTCCGGGTCAAGCCCGGCGGAGCGCATCGCGCCAAAGAACTGGTCCATGTCCTGCTTCATGATCGCATCCACCGCCGGCTGTCCGGGGTAGAGCGCGTCGATTGTCTGACGCTGCGCAGGGGAGAGCGCGCGGTTGGCCATCGCCACGTCGCGGACCTTGTCTTCGTTGAAGCGGATGCCGCGCGAATGACACGAGATGCAGGAAATGCCGTTCACCACCTCGCCGGTGCCATCAGTATAATCGTCATCGCGCACGATCTGGGTCGGGCCCACATCGAGACGCGCGCCATCGGCGGTGTTGAGGTAATAGGCGTGAAAGCCATTGGGCAGGGTAAAGATGCTCTCGCCGCCGTCATGCTCGAAGGACAGCTCTTCGCCAAACGCTTCCTTGGGACCAAGCGGGTATTCAAAGAAGCTCTGCCGCGCCTTGGAGCCCGCAAAATCATACGACGTCCAGAAAAACCCGGTGCCAAGCGCGTGGCGTTCGATCAGCCGGTTATGAGTGGAGACGCCGCTGTCCTGAAACCCGGCGCGGATCACCTGTTCGTTTTTGATGTTGCGGACCATGTCGAGGCCGATCATCCGCTCCAGTCCCTGCACCGTGTCGGGCATGCCGAGCAGGTCGTAATAGAGCGGCGAGACGGGTGCTGTGGCCGCAAACCAATCGGCGCGGATCACCGGGATCTGGCTGCCGCTGAGGTGCTGAAGCTGTTGCAGATGTGCGTCGACGCTGGAGGTCACGCCGTAAGGGTAAAGCTCCTCGAGCCGGTGCCAGTTGGCCGCGTCCCAGTCGATATCCGGCAGGAAGATCCGGATCAGCGTCTGATGCTCGTCCACCGGCTCGAACTTGAACGGCGTCGGGTTCCAGCTCATCGCATTGATCAGCTTGATCGTCGCCTGCCGGTAGCCTTCGAGGTTCTCGGCGCTCACATCGGTGTCGTTATGCACCGGGCGCAACGACAGGTAGCGGATCCGGTCCTGGCGGTTGGTGGGTTGTTTCTGAAGATCCTGATGCGCGGCCTCGAACATCTCCGCCATGGTGACGATTTCGCGGGCGGGCGGGGCCTGATCGGCAAGAGAGGTGATCCACATCTGCACGGTCTCGATCTCCGCCTGCGTCGGGAAGCAGTCGAGATTGTCATAGGAGCAATCGTCCGGCATCGGTGGGGCCGCGGAGGGCAGCATGACCTGATGCAGCTTGGAGGCGTCCGGCTTGCCATGCAGCACAAATTTGGGATCCTGCGCGAGGCGGCGGATGTCGAGCACATGGCCGAACCCGGATTTCGGCTTGGTCAGCCCTTCCTTGAGCGCGCCTTCCTGATGGCAGCGCGCGCAATGCTTGTCGAGCACGGCAAAGGCGGCCTGCTCCTCCGCCGTGGCATCCATCGGCAGATCCATCATCGGCGGGGCCTGATCGTCTTGCGCGAGCGCGGGGCCCGCGATGAAGGTTGCGGCGACAAGGGCCGTGCTGCGGAGGAAATCTGAAAATGTCATGTCGGCTCTCCTGATCGTTCTGGAACCGCCGGCCTGGTGCAGACCGCCGGCGTCAATTGCATCGGATTGAAAGGAATTTTGCGCTGGACCAGCCGGTTGCCCGGGCTTGTCCGTTGTTGGGGTTGGTGCATCCGCCGGACACGCAGGCGATCCGCGCCCAGCCATCGCGCTGTGCGAGCACGCGGACGCTGTCGTCGAGGTAGACTTCGGACACTTTGCGCGCGGCGGTCGAGGGTTTGTCGCGCATGTTGAGATAGCTGTTGGAGCCGCCCCAATTGCGCGGATCGAGCCGCACCACACGGGCGGAACACTGCTGCACATAGGGTTTCGTCGCGGTCAGCAGCGGCGTGTAGACCCAGCCCTCGCGCCCGTTTGGGAGCGTGACATTGGACCAGTTGCCGGAGCTGCGCCGCACCGTGAGTGCCGTGCCCGGCGCGATTTCGGTGAAGTCATTGAACTGCGTGCCGGGGCCGGAGCGGACGTTCAGCCCGCCATCGGCGTTGTTGTCCGCATACATCACGCGTCCACCGCCAGCGTCGCCGCCGCCCGCCGCGCGGACGACCTCCGCCACATAGAGCCGCCCGGAGGAACAGAAGCTGTCACCGGGAATCGCGCCTTGCGACTTGAGCTGGTTCAGCCGCCAATCGCTCCGGGAGGTGGCAATCGTCTCCACGGTGATGCCGAAAAAGCCGTTCTGCGACTGGAAGATGCGCACGCCGTTACGCCCTGCAAACCACTGCCGCACGAAGGCCCGCGCCTCGGCCACACTCGCGCGTGAGGCGGTCACGATATAGCACTGACCGCTGGGCAGTTGGTAATTGCCGCGCACAAGCCGATAATCCGCGCCACCCGATGGCGGCGGGGCCGCGACGGGCGCCGTGAGATAGGCCACCCGCGAGGAGGTCTCGCGCCCGATGCAGGTCTCGTTGCTGCCGCAGGCGTTGCGGGTATTGGCGATCCACGCGCGCTGCTGCGCCGCCGTGGCCTTGCCGGACTGGGTGCGATAGGCGCGCTCAAGATCTGCGTCGAGCCCGGCCAGCCATTCGCTGCCGCAGATCGCGCGCTCGGTCGCGTTCAGCCCGCCATTGGCGCACCACGGACGCAGCGGCGCCTTGGCCATTGGCGCGGGCGGTTTCTCCACCGGAGTCTCCGGCGCGCTGCACTGATCGGCGATGAAGGCGGCGGCAAAGGGCGCGAAGGTATGCGCGTCACAGCGCTGGATATAGGCCTCATAGGCAAAGCAGCGCCCGAAATTCTTGGCTTCGGCATACAGCGTGTCGCAGATATTGGCTTCCGGTGCATCGGGCGTGACGACCGGGCCGGGATCCACGGGCGGCGGGCTGGCGTCGGTGACGGGCGGTCTCACCGTGCCGCCGCCGGGCGCGCGCAGCGCCGCCTCCAGCACCTCGGAGCGTGCGATGATCGCGTGCATCGGGATCGCGAAATTCACGCTGTCCTTCTTGGAGCCCGCATGATGCAGACCGACCACCTTTTGCAACGATGCATCGATCACCGGCGAGCCGGAATTGCCGGGCAGCGTGTCACAGGTGTGCAGAAGGCGCGCGCCCGAGACGGCGGGACGGTTGGCGCGGCACTGCTCGCGGCTGATCCGCTGCGCTTCGCCCATCGGGTGTCCGATCACCCAATAGGGATCGCCGTCGCGCGGGGTGCGGTCTGACAACTCCAGCATCCCGTAATCGGCAGACGGATTGCCGATCACCTCAAGCAGCGCGTAATCGAGATCCTGATGCGCCTCGACCGGGTTGGGCAGCACGACAAATTTCTGCGTGCCTTCCTCGACCCCGGTCTGGGTGTATCCGGCGACAAACTGCACCGCATCGATCCGCGTGGCGCGGGCGCGCTCATTGTCGAGAATGCCGGGCACGCAGTGGTAATTCGTCAGCACATGCCTGCTGGACACGATGAAGGCGGTGCAGGGAAATACGCCGTTGTCGGTCAGGATGTCGAGCCGCCCGACCGACAGGCCGATCCGGGCAAAGATGCTGTCATCCGAATAATTGGTGATCGACTCGTTGTTGTAGCTGCCGACCGACAGTTCGAGCGAGACGTCGCCCGCCCCCGCAGTCTGATTGCGCTTCAACACAACGCTCCCAAAGCTCGCACGGTCAAACCCCACGAAGTCCTGCGCGGGCAGAGCGCTGGCGGCAAAACATGCCGCGAAGGCCGCGGCGACAGCAAAAAAGCGCATGAAAACCCCCTGTGGCAAAGAATTGAGAGCAGCAAATGAGTGATCTGATGGTGGGTTACGACGGGTCATCCTGTCAACGAACGAAAACCATACCCTGTCTGCGACCGGGGCGATCCGACCAAAGTCGTAAAGAAAGGCATGGCACTTTTATGTGTTTTGGTGCATTTTTTCCCGCGATAGGGAGAAAAGACAGTCATGTTGGATGCGCTGGTGCAAGCTTTGGGGTTGATCGCATCCGGTGATCCGGACCTCTGGGCCATTGTGCTTCTGTCTTTGCGTGTGACGCTGACCGCCGTGGCGCTGTCCTGCATCATCGGCTTTCCGCTCGGTGCGGCGGTTGGCGCCCTGCGGTTTCCGGGGCGCGGGGGCGTGGCGCTTTTGCTCAACGCGCTGATGGGATTGCCGCCGGTTGTGGTCGGGCTCATGGTCTATCTTGCGCTCTCGGCCTCGGGGCCGTTTGGCGTTTTGGGCCTGCTCTATACGCCCACGGCCATGATCATTGCGCAGACCGTGCTGGTCACGCCGATCATCGCCGCCCTGACGCGTCAGGTGGTCGAGGATCTCGACGGCCAATATGCCGAACAATTCGCCTCGCTCGGCGTGCGCTGGCACGACCGGATCGCGGCGCTGTTATGGGATGCGCGCTACGCGCTGCTGACCGTGGCGCTCGCGGGTTTTGGCCGGGCGGTTGCAGAGGTTGGTGCGGTGCTCATCGTGGGCGGCAATATCAACCACGTCACAAGGGTCATGACGACGACAATCGCGCTGGAGACCTCCAAGGGCAATCTGCATCTGGCGCTGGCGCTGGGAGTTGTGCTTCTGATGCTGGCTCTGATCGTGAATGCAGCGGTCATGGCAGTGCGCCAGACGGCGGAGCGGGCGGCTTATGCGTGATCTGGCTGCGCAGGATCTCTTGAGCCGCGGTCACTCCCCGCAGACCGCCGCTGCGGTCTTGATGCGGGCGGAGGCCTTGCGCTTCGAGACGGCAGGCCGGGCCTTGTTGAAGGATGTCACGCTGGATCTTCGGGCCGGGCGCCACAGCGTCATCATGGGGCCGAACGGTGCCGGCAAGAGCCTGTTGCTTCGCGTGTTGCACGGCTTGGCGCGCCCGACGGGCGGCGCGGTGCTCTGGGAAGCCCGACCGCTTGATGCCGCCGCGCGCGCGCAGCAGGCCATGGTGTTCCAGCGGCCCGTGCTTCTGCGCCGCTCGGTGGCCGCGAACCTGCGTTTCGCGCTCGCTGCGCGTGGCGTGCCGCGCCGTTATCGCGCAGAGGGGGTCGCCGCAGGGCTTGTGCGCGCGCGGCTCGAACCGCTCGCCAACAGCCCCGCGCGGCGTCTTTCCGGTGGCGAACAACAGCGTCTGGCGTTGGCCATGGCGCTGGCCGCCAACCCCCGTCTTCTGTTTCTTGATGAGCCCACCGCAAGCCTCGATCCGGCCTCCACCCAGCTTGTGGAGACCATGCTTGGAGAGGCGCGCTCTGCCGGTGTCACCCTTGTAACCGTCACCCACGACGCCGGTCAGGCCCGTCGCATTGGCGACGATCTTGTCTTTCTGCAAGACGGCATGGTTGCCGAAACCGGTCCGCTGACCGAACGGCTCGCCGCGCCGCGCTCCGCCCCGTTGCGCGCGTGGATGGAGGGGCGTCTCTATATTCCCGAAACCCGCTGAACAGGCATGCAGTCTTCCATCCTGTCACCGCTCTCCAGTCCTCGAAAAGGAAATTCCCATGTATCGCCGCATGCTTTTCGCCATGGCCGCCAGTCTTTCGCTCGCCGTTGCGGCACCCGCCATGGCAGCGGAGGAGTTCATCCTCGTGCAATCCACCACATCGACACAGAATTCCGGACTCTTTGATCACATCCTGCCGCAATTCACCGGCGAAACCGGAATCGCTGTGCGGGTGGTGGCCGTGGGCACGGGGCAGGCGATCCGGAACGCGGCCAATGGCGATGGTGACGTGCTTTTCGTGCATGCGAAACCGGCGGAAGAGGCCTTTGTCGCGGAGGGCAACGGCATGGCACGCCATGACGTGATGTATAACGATTTCGTGCTGGTCGGCCCGTCCTCCGACCCGGCAGGGGTGCGCGGCATGACCGATGTGACGGCTGCTTTGGCCCGGATTGCCGAGGCCGAAACGCCTTTTGCCTCGCGCGGTGACGACAGCGGGACGCACAAGGCGGAGTTGCGCCTCTGGGCGCAAACGCCCGTAAGTGTCTCCGAAGCCTCCGGCGGCTGGTATCGCGAGACCGGGTCCGGCATGGGCGCGACGCTCAACATCGCGTCGGGCATGGGGGCCTATGCGATGACCGATCGCGCCACCTGGATCGCCTTTGCCAACAAGGGAGCGCTCGACATTCTCGTGGAAGGCGATGATCGCCTGTTCAATCAATACGGCATCATCCTCGTGAACCCAGAACGCCATCCAAACGTGAAAGCCGCTGCGGGGCAGGCCTTTGTCGATTGGATCTTGTCAGAGGAGGGGCAGTCCGCGATTGCCTCCTACACGTTGGAAGGCGAACAGCTTTTCTTTCCAAACGCAAAGTAGTGGCTAGCGTGAAAGCCAACGCACGGTGCCGGTCTCGCGCAGGTCATAGCCGCCGAGCGCCTCCGCCTTCTCGCGGATTTGCGGCCCGCGCGCGAAGTCCAGCAGCCGTTGCAGCGGCGGGGTGAACGCAGCCCTCCGGCAAAGCAGGAGGTCGAAGCGCTCGGTGATCAGCGGCGCGAAACGCAGCGAGAACTGCGCCGCCATGGAGGCGAGACCAAGGGTGACATCGGCGCCGCCCTCCGCCACAAGCGCGGCCGCGTCGCTTTCGCTATGGGCTGGCCCCACGCACTGGAGCGCATCGTCCGACAGGCCGGCTTCGTGCTTGAGGCGCTCCCAAAGCGCCGCGGTTCCCGTCCCGGCGCTCCGCGTGGCGAGGCGCGCGCCGGCGAGGTCCGACAGAGTGCTCGCGCTGGCAAAGGCAGGCCCCAGGATCAGCCCGCGCGTCCGGTGCGCCCAGGTGATCAGCACCGCTTCGCGCAACGGTTCGGCGGCCACGGTGGCTTCGTTCCATCCACCGGGTTCGGGCAAGTGCAACCCGGCGGCCATCGCCTCGCCGCGTGCAAAACGCGACAATCCCGCCGCGCTGCCTTCGGAAAGAAGCGCCAGACCGGAGCCGCATTCCCGCACCGCCCAGTCGAGCAAGGGGTCATGCGACCCCGCAAGCACCGGCGGGCGTGGTGCGGTGTCGGGCGCCATCCATTCCATCAGGGCATCGCGCGGAAAGAGCAGCTTGCCCGTGAGCCGGCGATGCGGGATCGCGCCTTCTGCAGCAAGGTCATAGACCTTGCGCTCCCGCACGCGCAGCAGCTCGGCCACTTCCCTGGTGGTCAGAAACAGGGGCGCCTCGTCGCTCATCCCGCCATCCCGCCTTGCAGCACGCGCGACAGGAACGCCCGCGTGCGCGCTTCGCGCGGACGCGAAAAGATCTCGGAGGGCGGGCCTTCTTCGCAGATCCGACCCTGATCCAGAAAGCAGATCCGGTCCGCGAGATCGCGGGCGAACCCCATCTCATGGGTGGCCAGAACCATGGTCATGCCCGTGCCGCGCAGGTCCCGCAACACGTCGAGCACCTCGCCCACCAGTTCCGGGTCGAGCGCGGAGGTGATCTCGTCGAAGAGCATGATCTCCGGCTCCATAGCCAGCGCCCGGATGATGGCCACGCGCTGTTGCTGTCCGCCGGACAGCTGATCGGGGTAATGCGCCATCCGGTCCGAGAGGCCGAATCGCTCGAACAAGGCGGCGCAGGGGCCGCGCAGGGCCTCGCGCGTCAGTCCCCGGACCCGGCGCGGTGCCAGCATGACGTTGTCGAGCGCGCTCATATGCGGAAACAGGTTGTAGCTTTGGAATACCATGCCGATGCGCGCGCGGATCGGCTGCGGGTCGAGGCCCGGTTCAGAGATGTCCGCCCCATCGAGCAGGATGCGCCCGTCGTCAATGGGTTCCAGCAGGTTCATGCAGCGCAGGAGGGTGGACTTGCCCGACCCGGAAGCGCCGATCAGGCAGATCATTTCACCGGTCCGGACGGTCAGGTCGATCCCGTCCAGCACCCGGTTGCCGCCAAAGCTCTTGCGCACGTCGTGCAGGGACAGCGTCGGCATCAGCTTTGCGTCCGGCGGGTTATGTTCATCAGGTAATCGGCGTAGCGCGTGGCGGGGATGGTGATGGCCAGAAAGATGATCGCGGCGCCCACATAGGGCGTGAAATTGGCCATCAGCGATTTGTAGACGCCCGCTTGCCGGAAGATCTCCACCGGCCCGATGAAGCTCAGAAGTGCCACGTCCTTTTGCAGGGCGACAAAGAGGTTCATGTTGGCGGGCACCACGCGCCGCAGCGCCTGCGGCAGGATCACGAAGCGCATCGTGTCGGCGCCGCTCAACCCCAGCGACAGGGCCGCGGCGCGCTGACTCTGGTGGATCGATTCGATGCCCGAACGGATCACCTCCGCCACATAGGCGGCATAGACGAGGATCAGCGCCAGACTGCCCCAGATATAGGGTGAATTCCATGGGCGGGGCAGACCGAGCCCCGGAATCCCGAAGCCGATTAGGTAGATCACGAGGATCACGGGCAGGCCGCGGAACACATCCGTATACGCGATGGCAAGCAGCCGGACCGGGTAAAGCGCCGGCGTGCGGAGATCCCGCGCAAGGGCCACGAGCAGGCCGAGGGCGGCGATCAGCGGCGCGCACCAGGCAAAGATTGCAACATCGAGCAGGAATGCGTTGAGCAGGCCCGGGAAGGTGTTTGCAAACACCTCCGCGTTGAAAAAGCTGCGCTGCACCGCCTCCCAGCCCGGGGCGAGGGGGACCAGCAGGACGACCGACACGAGAACGGCGCAGGTGGACGCGGCGGCGATGCCGTTTGCGCGGCGACGCTGGCGGGTCTCGAAGATCTGGCGGCGGGTGGGAGCGCTCATTGGGGATCGGGCCGTGTGTTCGGCAGGCTTTGCGGGAAAGCGGGAGGGGTGGGGGGCGCTGCCCCCCGTCTTTGCGGGGCAAAGACTCCCCCCGGGATATTTGAGGCCCAAAGAAGCCCGGGCCGTGCTGCGGTTTTCGGTGTCACTCGATGACCGGGACGCCGGTTGTCTGGGACAGCCACTCCGCTTCGATCTCCGCCAGTTGGCCGCTCTCGGTGAGGCGGGTGAGCGCGGCGTCGACGCATTCCTTGAGCGCGCTGCCCTCTTCCATCAGCATGCCGAACTGGTCGGGGTTGTCGGACCGGTCCGCGGGGAACTGTCCGAGGATGGCACCGTCGTTCAGCACCACGGCGGAAAGATAGAGCGCGGTGGGCAGGTCAAACAGCGCCGCGTCGATCTGGCCGGCCTGCATGGCCGCGGTCACGTCGGTGTTGTCGCCGTAGAGCAGCGGAGCGCGCGCCGGATCGATCAGGCCGGTGAGCATGGGCACGGCTGTCGTGTTGGCATCCGCGCCCCAGAGCAACCCCTTGAGGCTATCGATCGTGGCGGTCGCGCCTTCGTCGATCACGCGCTGCGTGGTGAGCACGGCCATGGCGGAACTGTAATAGGGGATCGAGAAATCGACCATCTTCTCGCGTTCCTCGGTGATCGAGAACTGCTGAAGATTGATGTCGAAATCCTTGGCGCCGGGCTGGATGGACTGATCGAAGCTCGTGCGGACCCAACGCACCTGCTCGGCGGAGAAGCCCATCTCTGCCGCCAGGGCATAGGCCACCGCGGCCTCGAAGCCCTCGCCGCTTTCCGGAGCGTCATTCATCACCCACGGGTAATAGGCGGGGTTGCCTGTGGCGATGGTCAATGTGTCTTCGGTCAGCGTCTTGCCGGAGGCACAGCTGTCTTGTGCCTGAGCGGCGACGCCAAGGCCGCAAAGCGCAAGGCAAAAGGCGGAGGTCGCGCGCAGTGTCATGGTCTTGTCCCCTGTTGGTCAGTCGCGGTCTGCCAAGAATGGGCATGGGTGCGCGGGCTTGTCCAGAGGGGGACTGGTTCAGGCGGGGGCTGTTCCGCGCACGCCGGCATATGCGATGCATCGACAGGCACTGGCCAAACCGGGCCGCCGCAGGGTCACCAAAGCCGCGCCAGCAGGGCGTCATGCAACACCGGATTGGCGGTCACCACGCCGTCGGTCTGGGGATGGGGGTTGTTGAACCGCAAGGGGGCCCCCCGACGGTCGCCGACCGCGGCCCCGGCCTCGGACAGGATCAGGCTGCCCGCGGCGATGTCCCACTCCCAGGCAGGCCGCAGAGTCAGCATCGCGTCGAACCGCCCTTCGGCCACCAGGCTGAGCCGGTAGGCCAGCGACGGGCGATGGTTGCGCTGGAAGGACGGGATCCCGTCACGCCAGTGTTCGGGGCGCATCGTGGGTTTCGTGGCCAGCACCGTCGCGGCCTCGAGATCGCGTTGCGCGCTCGGACGGATCGCCGCGCCGTTGAGCGTGGCGCCCCGGCCGCGTGCGGCGGCATAGAGAAAGCCGCGGGCCGGCATATAGACCACCGCCGCCGTCACGGCCCCGTTGCGCGCGACCGCGATGGAATGTGCCCAGGAGCGCGACCCGTCGATAAAGCTGCGCGTGCCGTCGATCGGATCGACGATGAACACATGCTCGGTGTCCAGCCGTTCCGCGCTATCGGGGCTTTCTTCGGAGAGCCAGCCATACCCGGGGCGTGCGTCGCGCAGGATCTCTTCGAGCCGCGCATTCACCGCGTGGTCGGCATCCGTGACCGGGCTTTGATCATGGCTCTTGTAGCGGATGTCGAGCGCACCCTTGTGATGGCTGAGCGCCACCGCACCCGCGGAGTCGGCCGCGCGGATCAGCAGCGAAAGATCGTCTTGCGCCGTGCTCATGGGCAGGGTTCCGCGCGCGCGGTGGCGACCGGGGCCATCCGGTTCGGACCGGTTCGGGAGAAAAGGCGCGCCTCAGGATCCGGCAAGTGTCAGCCCTTCGACCAGCAGCGACGGAACCACCCGGCTCAGCCACGGCCGCGCGTCATTGGCCGGGCGCAGGCTGCGCAGCATCTCGCGCAGGTTGCCCGCGATGGTTACGCCAGAGACAGGGTAGGCAATCTCTCCGTTCTCGATCCAATGGCCGGCGGCCCCGCGCGAATAATCCCCGGTATTGGGATTGATCGTGGCACCGATCATGGATGTCACCAGAAGACCGCTGCCCATCTCCTTCATCAGGTCCGCGCGGCTCTGAGTGCCTTGGGTGAGCGCAAGGTTCCATGCGGTTGGCGACACGCCGCCCGATACAGAACGCGCACCGTTGGCCGTGCTTGGCAGGCCCAGCTTGCGCCCCGTCGCCAGGTCCAGCGTCCAGTTGGTGAGCACGCCCTTGTCGACAATCGCGCGCCGCGCGGTGGGCAGGCCTTCGCCGTCAAACGGGCGCGACCCCGAGGCGCGCGGGCGGAACGGATCTTCGAGCAATGACAGGGTCTCGGGGAGGATCATCTCGCCCTTGGCCTCGCGCAACCACGAGGCGCCGCGCGCGATGGCGGACCCGTTGATCGCTGCCATCAGATGCCCGATCAGGGACGCGGCGATGCGCTCGTCGAACAGGACCGGATAGGCGCCTGTCTTGGGGGTGCGCGGGTCAAGCCGGGCGAGGGCGCGTTCGGCAGCCACGCGGCCAAGCTCGGAGGGCGCGCGCAATTCGGACTGGAAGGTCCGGCTGTCGCCGTCGTAATCCCGTTCCATGCCCAGCCCCTCGCCGGCAATGGCAACGCAGCCGGTGGAGCGGGAGGTGCGCGCATACCCGCCCGAGAAGCCATTTGTCGCCGCGATATGGATCTGGCGGGCGCTATACCCGGCGGAGGCCGATTGCACCTGGGTGATGCCCGTCTGGTTCAGCGCCGCGGCCTCGGCCTCGCGGGCATCGGCCTCAAGCTCTGCGGGCGCAGGTTCGGGTGCGGGATCGGCCAGTTCGAGCGCGTCCACGTTCCAATCGGTTGCGATCTGGTCGGGCGATGCGATCCCCGCATGCGGGTCCTCCGGCGCTTCGCGCGCCATGGCAACGGCGCGGATCGCCATGGCGTCCATGGTCTCGCGCCGCGTATCGGAGGCGGAGACGATGGCGCTCCGCTGGCCGACAAACACCCGCAGGCCCATGTCCGATCCTTCCGCGCGTTCAGCCTGCTCCAGCGCGCCGGCGCGCACGTCAATCGACAGCGCCGTGCCGGTGATTGCAATCGCGTCGGCGTGATCCGCCCCTGCGGCGCGGGCCGCATCGAGCAAGGCGTGGGTGAGGGTTTCGGGCGTGACTGTCATGATGGCTCCGGCGCTGACACAGGCGAGAGGTAGGCCGGTTGACCATGAGGCGCAAGTCCGGTGCAATCGATGATGCCAGACGCCACCCCGGACACCGGATCGGGAAGATGCGCAGTCCTGTCTATTCGGAGCGGCGGTTGGCGCAGTCTTGGGGGAGCCTTGAGCCGCCGTCCCGGACCAAGTGATGCGGCGGCCTGCGGCAAGACGGGCAGGGCGGTGAACAGGTCAGCGGGCCGGTTCGGTGACAGCGATGATCGGGCCCATGCGTCGCCCGAGATCGGATCGTCCGATCTCCGGCGCATAAAGACGCGAGACATTGCCGTCCAGAAACAGCGCGTTCGGCACGCCAATCTGATCCCGAAAGAGCCGTCCGAATTCGTGAAACGTCACCGCGTTTTCAGAGATGGCGAAAACCACGCGCTGGCCATCCTCCGACGTGCCCACACCGTTGCGCACATAGCGCGACGTGCTGTCCGGCAAAAACCGGGGATGCAGCTCTCCGTCGATCACCAGCATTGGCCCGCTCTGGGTGGCATAGGTGCAGCCGGGATCGCTTTCGAGATAGAGACCGGTCTCGATCACGTCCGCGCGCCCTTCGCGGATGCAGAACACGCCGTTCGGCAGCAGCCCGAAATTGCCGGGTCCGGGCGTTGCGATGACCCGCATCTGCTCGACGCCGTCCTCGACATAGTGACCCACCGGCGCGCGATCGTCATGATACATCCCGCCGTTCATCGCAAAAACCAGTGTCTCTCCAAGCGCCTCGACCCGCGTGGCCAGCTCGGAGAAATGCCCGTAGGGCACGCCGAGCGGGTCCGTGCGATAGAGCCGCAAGGTCTCTTGCGGCAGCGTGACCTCGCAGAGCGTGAACCGGTTTTCCTCGAAGTCGATGGTGTTGCACGTGACCGCCTGCGCCGGAGCAGGACCGAGTGCCGAGATGGCAACCGCCAGCCCGAAGCCAAGCAAAAGGCGCGCCCGCTCAATCATCCAGATCGCGCCGCACCGTGCTCTGGGAGAAGAGCCGCCGGGTCTCGTCAAGCTGATCGAACGTATCGTCGAGGCGAAACCGCAGTTCCGGCGCGTATTTCAACGTCAGCCCCTTGGAGACCGCGCGGCGGAGTTCCCCGGCATTGCGCTTGAGCAGCTCGAACATGTCGTCCTGCCCCTTGCCGCCAAGCGGCACAACATATGCGGTGGCGACCTTGAGATCCGGAGAGACCCGCACCTCGCCCACCGTGATCGACAGGCGGTTGAGATCCGGATCGTGGATCTCGCCGCGCATCAGCACGTCGGAAAGCTGGCGGCGGATCAATTCGGCCACGCGCCGCTGGCGCTGGCTCGGTCCGGAAGCGGGGTCTGTGCGGTGTTTTCCCATGCCCCCCATCTAAGCGTCCGGACACGCTTTGCCAAGCGCGACGCGGCGGCGTATGGAAGGGAGAAACAATGGATCGAAAGGGCCCGCGCGCGGGCGGGATGGGGAGCAAGGCAAATGACAGACATACCGGGCGTGGTGATCACGGGCGTTTCGGGCCGTATGGGCCAGATGCTGGTGCGCGAGGTGCAGGCATCTGACAATCTGCGCCTGGTGGGGGCGCTTGAACGGGCCGGCCACGCGTGGGTCGGGCAGGACCTTGGCGAAGCCATGGGTGGTGCGCCGCTGGGCTGCCGGGTCGATGACGACCCGCTGGAACCCTTTGCCCGCGCCCAGGCGGTGATCGATTTCACCTCTCCGGATGCGAGCTGCGATTATGCCGACCTTGCCGCGCAGGCCCGCGCCGTCCACGTCATCGGCACCACCGGTTTCGAGCCGCGGCACCTCGGCCGTCTCGACGCAGCGGCCCGGCACGCGGTGATCGTGCGGGCGGGCAACATGAGCCTCGGGGTAAACCTTCTGACGCAAGTCACCAAACAGGTGGCCGCGGCGCTGGACGCCGATTGGGATATCGAGATCGTCGAGGCGCATCACAACCGCAAGGTCGATGCACCTTCCGGCACCGCGCTGATGCTGGGCGAGGCTGCGGCAGAGGGGCGCGGGGTCGATCTCGATACGGTATCCGACAGGGGGCGCGACGGCATCACCGGCGCGCGTGAGCGCGGACATATCGGGTTTCACGCGATACGGGGCGGGGATGTGGTTGGTGAGCACGAGGTGATCTTTGCCGCCGCGGGTGAGCGGATCGTTCTCAAGCATATTGCCTCCGATCGCGCGCTTTTTGCCCGTGGCGCGCTCAAGGCCGCGCTCTGGGGGCAGGATCGCGACCCCGGGGCCTATGACATGCTTGACGTGCTCGGTCTCAAGTCCGGATGACGGGCTACGGCCTGCCGTCTGACGCGGGCAAATCCGTCTGACGCGGTGAATCCGGCGGACAGCGCAAATCCGGCGGATAGGGCAAATCCGGCGGACGGCGCAAATCCCGCTGACGGCGTCTCCCGTGGCAAGGCCGGGGCAGGGCAGCGCCTGTACGCGCGAGCCGGGCGACGCCCCCGTGCGCAATATCGCGCCGGTGCTTCGGATGCCGCGGCACCCTTGGGCTTGAATGCGCGTCAATCCCGCTATCTTCAATGGCAACGCCTTTGATGCATGCGGGAGGTATCTATGACAAATGCTCTTGGAATGATCGTCGCCGCCGCTTGCCTTGGCCTCGCGACGGCCGCACAGGCAGATTTTGCCAAGGTTGACGACAAGTCGGCGTTCCTGTCCCTCGTTCAGGGCAAAACGCTCAAGCGGCCCTTTGTAACGCTCCAGGTGACGCCGGATGGCGGGATCGCAGGGCGCGGCGCGCGCTGGGATGTCACCGGAAACTGGCAATGGCAGAACGGGTTCTTCTGTCGCGACCTCTACTGGGGCGGCGATGATCTTGGCTACAATTGTCAGGAAGTGCGTGCGGATGGGAACCGGATTCGGTTCACCTCGGATCGCGGGGCAGGACGCTCTGCAGATTTTCGACTGCAATAAGCGGCCCTCCACTCAGTAAGGCTTGATGGAGGGGAGTCTTTGGCTTGCCCGTCCCCTGAAGCGCGGCGCGTCGTCGGAGCCGTCGTGCGAAACGGCACATCGGGTTCCCGAATTGGGACAGCCCGTGCCGCGCCTCGCCAAAAATCCGTGCGCGTGATCTGACCGTCCTTGCGCGGCCGTTCGACGTCTCTCCGGGCGGCAATAAACGCCGGACCACACGCCCAACAATCGCCTTGCGCCCTCTAAGGCAAACGCCGCTCAGAAATCGATCGCAAGGCCTTTCTTCTCCCAATCGCCATAGCGGACAGGCTCCGGCCCGTCGCGCCCGCCAAGCTCTGTGGGCATCGGATTGGCCTTCGCGTCGGCCTCCGCTTTGGCGCGACGCTCCGCAGCCTCTGCAAGGGCACGCTGTGCAGCGGGGGGCAGGTCCTTCGGCGCTGTGTCGTCGCTCATCATCTCGTCCTTTCGACAGTGTCGCTGCGCGCCTGCCATCCGCTCGCAGCGGGTTTTCGGCGCGGCGGCGCTTTCCTTGCGCTCTGAGCGTTGATATACGCGCCGCGCGACGCGGGACAAGGCCATGGCCCGGATCGGGCCGACCCCGCCGCACCGCAACCCACCATATCGGAGAGCCCATGTCCAAAGAAGCAAGCCCGGCCCGTCGCGCCGCCGTGACCCTGCTGATGGATGCCCTCGAAAACGGCCGCCCGATCACCGAAGCCGGGCCCGCGCTGGCACGGCTCGACCCGTCCGAGCGGGCCGCGGCGATGCGTCTGGCCATGGCCGTGCTGCGCGAACTGGAGCGCGCCGACAGGGTGCTCAAGCCACATCTGCGCAAACGCCCGCCGCTCTTTGTCCAGACGGTGCTGCGCCTCGGCACGATCGAGCTTGCGCAAGGCGGGGCCGCACACGGCGTCGTGCATGACTGCGTGACCCTCGTGGCCGCGCATAAACGTCACGCGGCCCTCAAAGGGCTCGTCAACGCGGTGCTGCGCAAGGTGGCGCAGGACGCCCCCGAGAAATGGCCGCTGCTGCGGGTGCCGCGCCTGCCAAAATGGTTGCGCGGCCCGCTTGTCAGCGCCTGGGGTGCGGAGGCGGTCGCGGGCATCGAAACCGCGCATCTGCGTGGCGCCCCGCTCGACCTTACCGCGCGCCATGATGCGGCCGCCGTGGCAAAGGCCACCGGCGGCACGCTTCTGCCAACCGGCTCCATCCGGCTCGACGCGGCGCAGGTCACGGCTCTGCCCGGTTTCGACGATGGTGAATGGTGGGTGCAGGACGCCGCCGCCGCGCTGCCGGTGACGCTTCTGGGCGATGTTGCGGGCAAATCCGTGCTCGACATGTGTGCCGCTCCAGGCGGGAAAACCCTGCAGCTTGCCGCGCGTGGCGCGGCGGTCACGGCGCTCGACCTCTCCGCCGACCGGCTCAAACGGGTGGCTGACAATCTCGCCCGCACCGGTCTGAGCGCGACGCTTGTTGCAGGCGACGCGCTGGAGCATGAAGGCCGCTACGAGGCGATCCTGCTCGACGCGCCCTGTTCGGCCACCGGCACCATCCGCCGCCATCCCGACCTGCCGCATATCCATCAGGGGGACCGGATCGGCGCGCTGATCGGGCTTCAGGCGGCCATGCTTGACCACGCGCTTGAACTGCTCGCGCCGGGCGGCACGCTGGTCTATGCCACCTGTTCCCTGATCCCGGACGAGGGCGAGGTGCAGATCGACGAGGCGCTCGCGCGTCACCCCGGCCTGCGCGTGGTGCCGCCGGAGGCATCGTGGGTCGAAGACGGGTGGCGCAGCGCAGAGGGCGGCTTGCGCCTGCGGCCCGATTTCTGGGCAGAGCGGGGCGGCATGGACGGGTTTTACATGGCAGCCCTGACCCGATCCTGATGGCGCGCATGTTCGGGGCTGGCGTCTTGGCCACAGTCTGGGCGCCTTCCGCCATCGGGTGTCCTGACAAGCCCGACCCGCCGCGATAGGGTTATCCACGGCGTTATCCACAGGCCCGGGCATGGTGCATGGCCGCGCCCCGTGGAGAAGGTCGCACAGGGACGGGCGGTGAAGGTGGTGGGCCATGCCAAAGGCATTTTCAGACCAACGCGCGGCCGGGCCGCGCCTGATTGACCGGCTGCATGCCCGGCTCGCGGCGCATGCGCGCCCCGCCACCGCCTTCGTGCAACAGCCCGAACCGCGCACTGTGGGCGCCTTCACCCGGGGCCGCCAACTGCTCGCTGGCAATCTGCTCTTCGGTGGCCATCTGGTCGAAGCGCCCGAAACCCTGCTGTGGGATGTGACCGCTCCGGATCCGGTCTTTGCCGCCGAGTGCCATGGCTTTGGCTGGCTCGACGATCTGGCCGCCATCGGCGATGCCGCGGCGCGGGAAACCGCGCAGGCCTGGCTCTGGGCGTGGATTGACCGCTTTGGCAAGGGGCGTGGCCCCGGCTGGACCCCGGACCTGACCGGGCGACGCGTCATCCGATGGATCCACCATGCGGTGTTTCTGTTGCGCGGTGTCACACCGGAGCAATCCCGCGCCTATTTCGCGGCGCTGGCCGCCCAGACGCTGTTTCTCGCGCGGCGCGGGGCGCGCGCCGCACCGGGCTTGCCACGGTTCGAGGCGCTGACCGGCCTTGTCTATGCCTCGCTTGCGCTTGAAGGGATGGAAGACCACGCCACCGGGGCGATTGCCGGGCTCGGCGCGGATTGCGCGCGGCTGATCGACGAACAGGGAGGCATCCCGACCCGCAATCCCGAAGAGCTTCTGGAAGTGTTCACCCTGCTGTCCTGGGCGCTGGCCGCCATTGAGGAGAGCGGGCGCAGGCCGGACGCCGCGCATCGCACCGCGATCGAACGGATCGCGCCCACCCTGCGCAGTCTGCGCCACGCCGATGGCGGGCTGGCCCGGTTCCATGGCGGCGGGCGCGGCCTCGAAGGACGGCTGGACCAGGCGCTTGCCGCATCAGGGGTGCGGCGCAAGCGCCGCGAGGGGCTGGCGATGGGGTTTGCCCGGCTGGCCGCCGGGCGGACCACCGTCATCATCGATGCAGCGCCGCCTCCAAAGGGCGCTTTGGCCGGACAGGCGCATGCCTCCTCCACCGCCTTCGAGCTGACTTCCGGGCGGCGCCCCTTCATCGTGAGCTGCGGGTCGGGGGTGAGTTTTGGCGCCAAATGGCGCCGGGCCGGGCGCGCCACCCCTTCGCATTCCACGCTCTGCCTTGATGGCACGTCGAGCGCGCGCTTGACCAAGTCCAAGGGCAAACGCAATGACAGGACAGAGCGCCTCGATGCGGGTCCAGCCCGCGTCCCGGTGCAATTCGACCGCCGTGCCGAAGGCCACCGCATCGAGATCGGCCATGACGGCTATGTGTCCGGTTACGGTCTGACCCATGCGCGCAGCCTGATGCTGAGCCTCGACGGGCGCGCCCTTGAAGGCGAAGAGTATCTGGTGGCCCTCGAACGGAGCGACAAGAAGACCTTCGACGCGGCGCTCGACCGCACACGGCTCGCCGGCGTGCCGTTTCGTGTGCATTTTCACCTTCACCCGGATGTGGACGTGGCGCTCGATATGGGCGGCACGGCGGTTTCCATGGCGCTGCGCTCCGGCGAGATCTGGGTTCTGCGTAGCGAAATGGGCACGGAAATCACGCTCGAACCCTCTGTCTATCTCGAAAAGGGGCGTTTGCGCCCGCGCGCGACGAAACAGGTCGTTTTATCCGGCCGCGCGATGGAGTATGCGACGCGCATCCGCTGGTCTCTGGCCAAGGCGCAGGACACGGCCATCGCCGTGCGCGACCTGAGCCGGGACGAGGTGGATGTGACGAGCTGAACCACGCCAGAGGACACCGATGAACGATCTCCAACCCGTGCGCCGCGCACTGCTTTCCGTTTCCGACAAGACCGGTCTGATCGATCTTGCCCAGGCCTTGTCCGACCGGGGGGTCGAGCTGCTGTCCACCGGCGGCACCGCCGCCGCGATGCGCGATGCCGGTCTCACCGTGCGCGATGTCTCTGACGTGACAGGCTTTCCGGAAATGATGGACGGGCGGGTCAAGACACTGCACCCGGCCGTGCATGGCGGGCTGCTGGCACTGCGCGATGACGCGAGCCACAAGGCGGCAATGGAGACGCATGGCATCGGCGCGATCGACCTTCTGGTGGTCAATCTCTACCCGTTCGAAGACACGGTCGCCAAGGGGGCCGATTACGACACCTGTGTCGAGAATATCGATATCGGCGGCCCGGCCATGCTGCGCGCCGCGGCCAAGAATCACGCCTATGTCTCCGTCGTGACGGACGTGGCCGACTACACCGCGCTCATCCATGAGCTTGAGCAGAATGACGGCCATACCAGCCTGCCGTTCCGCCAGCGGCTGGCCCAGATCGCCTATGCCCGCACCGGCGCCTATGACGCGGCGGTGAGCACCTGGATGGCGGGCGCCATCGGGGAGCCAAATCCGCGCCGCCGCGTGATCGCCGGCCAGTTGGCACAGCCGCTGCGCTATGGCGAAAACCCGCACCAGGCCGCCGCCTTCTACCGTGACGGAACCGCCCGGCCCGGCGTTTCCACAGCGATCCAGCATCAGGGCAAGGAGCTGAGCTATAACAATATCAACGACACCGATGCTGCCTTCGAGCTGGTGTCGGAGTTCCGCCCCGAGGACGGCCCCGCCTGCGCGATCATCAAACACGCCAACCCCTGTGGCGTGGCGCGGGGCGCGACGCTCGAAGAGGCTTACCGGCGCGCTTTTGATTGCGACCGCACTTCGGCCTTCGGCGGGATCGTGGCGCTCAATCAACCGTTGGACAGGGCCACTGCCGAGGCGATTGTCGATATCTTCACCGAGGTGGTCATTGCGCCGGGCGCCGACGAGGACGCCATCGCCGTCTTCTCCGCCAAGAAGAACCTGCGCCTGCTGACCACCGCGGGGCTCGCGGACACGTCCCAATCTCGCGCGGCATGGAAACAGGTCTCCGGCGGGTTCCTCGTGCAGGACGCCGACACCGGACAGCTTGGCTCAGACGCGCTCAAGGTTGTCACAAAGGCCCAGCCTTCCGAAGATCAAATGGCCGATATGCGGTTTGCCTGGACCGTGGCCAAGCATGTGAAATCCAACGCCATCGTCTATGTCCGTGACGGGGCCACCGTTGGCGTCGGTGCGGGCCAGATGAGCCGCGTCGATTCGGCGCTGATCGCCGCCAAGAAGGCGGAGCGCATGGCGGAGGCGCTGGGCCTGCCGGAACCGCTGACCAAGGGCTCTGTCGTGGCATCGGACGCGTTCTTTCCCTTCGCCGACGGGCTGCTTGAAGCTGCCGCGGCGGGCGCGTCCTGCGTGATCCAGCCGGGGGGCTCGATGCGCGACAACGAGGTGATCGCGGCGGCAGACGAGGCCGGGCTTGCGATGGTCTTCACCGGGATGCGCCACTTCCGCCATTGATCCTGCGCGGGCCACGGGGGCGCGTCCGCTGTCCGGACCGTCCACCGCGGCCAGCGCGGGCAACCGGGCTCCGCGCGCGCATCGTCTGCACGTATCAAGAAGCGCTGCGCGCCTCGGACGGCATCGGGGGGCTGGCGCCAGCCCCCTTTTCTGTTGGCAACGGTTGGTGGGCGACACAGATCAAAACTCTGCACGGTGGGCAGGCTGTGCCGTCAACCGGGCCATGATCCAAAGAGCGGAGCCCATCAGGGTTCCGGGACAAGCCTTGTGGCGTGCCGCGAGCCCGGAGGCAGGCCACGCGATCGCTGTCCTCAACGGGCGAGACCGCCGCGATCGGGGGCGGGCGAGCCGTGCGGCCTCTGCCCCCGCTGCCCGCCTATTCCGATCGCACGGCACGCTCCGCGATGCGCAGACAAAAGGCGGTGGCCTGCGCCATGTCCTGCACCGAAACCCATTCAAGCGGTCCGTGCACGTTCTGCATGCCGGTAAACAGGTTGGGGCAGGGCACGCCCAGTTCCGTCAGACGCGAGCCGTCGGTTCCGCCCCGGATCGGCACGGACAGCTCCGGGATCCCGAGATCCGCAAGCGCTTGCCGTGCCAGATCGACCGGCGTCATGTCATCTTCGAGCCAATACCGCATGTTGCGGTATTGCGGCGTGATCTCGCAGGTGATCTCGGCGCGCGGTTCCGTCGCCGCAATCGTCTCGCAGACCTGCCGCAACAGCGCGCCTTTCGCCGCCAGCCCCTCCCGTTCGAAGTCGCGCAGGATGAAGCGCACGGTCATTTCTGCCGCGCTGCCTTCGATATCGACGACATGGATGAACCCGTCCCGCCCATCGGTGGTTTCCGGTGTCAGGGTCGCTTGCGGCAGCGTATCGACGATCTTCGCACCAAGATGGATCGCATTGACGAGCTGGTCCTTGGCGGTGCCCGGGTGGATCGATACCCCTGTGATCGTGACGCTGGCAAAATCCGCCGAGAAGGTTTCATAAACCACTTCACCGACCTCGCCGCCGTCCAGCGTATAGGCGAAATCCACGGCGAGGTCCGCCGGCAGCGCCGGATCGACGCCGCGCCCGATCTCCTCGTCGGGGGTAAACGCAAGCCGGATCGTCGGACGTGCGATCTGCGGGTTCTGCAGCAGATGGCGCGCGGCGGTCATCACGATCGCGACGCCGGCCTTGTCATCCGCCCCAAGCAAGGTCAGCCCGGACGCGGTGACGATGTCATGGCCGACCTTGTTCGCGAGGTAGGGAAACTCTTCCGGGCTGAGCGCCAGATCCGGGTCGTCGGGAAAGCTGATCGTGCCGCCGTTATAGCCTTCGATCACGCGTGGCTTGACCCCGGTTGCGTTGAATTGCGGGGCCGTGTCCACATGCGCCAGGAAGCCCACCGTCGGTCCCGGCGCGGTGCCCGGGATCGTCGCGATCACCGTGCCATAGGCGGTCTTGACCACGTCGGACGCCCCCATATCGGTCAGTTCCTCCACCATAAGGTCGAGCATGGCATGCTGGCATTCGGTCGAAGGGCCGGTGGGGCTGTCCATATCCGACTGGCTGTCGATGGCGCAGTATCGCACGAGCCGCGACTTCAGTTCGTCATGAAAGGCGTGGGCTTGCGTGTCTCCAGCAACAGCGGCGCTTTCAATGCTGGCCTGCGCAACACTGGCCTCCGCAACTCTGGCTTTCGCAACTCTGGCCTCTGAATTGGCGGCAGGGCCGCCGGGGTCGGATGAAACACCCGGATCGCGCGTGTCGGTCATGGTCGCTCCTTCGGTCAATGGTCAGCAGGCCCCGACACTCCCGTCTTGTCAAGCGTCACCGGCCCGGTGCCGCAGGCCGCGCGCTTGCCCTGCGCCTGACCGGGCCGAGGGCGCAGCCCGGTCCGCGACAGAGGCGCCGGACCACCCCGCCCGACCGGCAATCCCATGCCGACCCCCGCCGGCAAAGACCGTGTCGGCTTCTGGTGAAACCGCGTGAAGGCTTGTATAGCGCCAAAACTGGCGCGGCTTGTCCCGCCATAGCGATGAGGACCCCGCCCCGATGGCACGCAGCAAGACCCAGACACCACGCCGATCCGCAACGCAATCCGGCAGAAAACCCGGCGGCATGCGCCTTGTCTGGGTCGTGGCGGCGGCAATTTTTGTCGTCGATCAGGCGATCAAATACTGGGTCGTGCATGCGATGGATCTCGCCACACGGCTCTCCATCGATGTGTTCCCACCCTTTCTCAACCTGCGCATGGCATGGAACTACGGCATCAATTTCGGGCTGTTCTCGGGCGATGCGCCGGGCACGCGCTGGGTGCTGATTTCCGTGGCTATCGGCATCGTGCTTTTTGTGCTGGTCTGGATGCGGCGCGACCCGCCCGGGACCCTGGGGCTGATTTCCGCCGGGTTCCTCATCGGCGGGGCGCTTGGCAATATCGTCGATCGCGTGCTTTACGGGGCTGTCGCGGATTTTCTCAACATGTCTTGTTGCGGGATCGTCAATCCTTTCGCTTTCAATGTCGCCGATATCGCAATTTTCATAGGGGCTGTTGGGCTGGTGCTCTTTCCCGGCGAGGGATCGGGCGGTAAAAAGGCCGGGTGACGCCGCCCGAGGGATCGGGTAAAGCTGAACGCGAACCAAACTGGAGGGTGCGATGCGGGCTGCGCATCTGATGATCATTATCGGCGTTCTGGCGGTGTCCGCCTGTGCGCGAGGCACCCCCGAGCTGCGGGATTTGCGCACCTTCTCCGGCCAGCCGGAGGAATTCGCGATTGTCCCGCCGAAGCCGCTGCAAACGCCTGAGGATATCGGCGCATTGCCGCCGCCAACACCGGGTGGCAGCAACCGAACCGACCAACGCCCGTTGCAGGACGCGGTTGCCGTGCTCGGTGGAAACCCCGCGCGGGTGACCGAAGGCCGCGGCGGGGCCGTGCCCGGAGCGGACACCGGCCTGATCGGAGCGGCCAGCCGCTTTGGACGTGATGGCAATATTCGCACCACCCTTGCGGCCGAAGACGAGGCCTTCCGCCAGAGGCGTGGGCGCTTTACCTGGCAACTGATCCCGGAGAATCAGTATAACCGCGTCTATCGCAGCCAGGCTCTCGACCCGTATCTCTGGCTTGAACAATTCCGTCGCGCAAATCGCCGCACGCCGTCTGCCCCGCCGGAAGGCTTGGAGCGGAACTGATCCCCGCGGCACGCGGCGCCGCATCCCCGCACAATGCGGTTCAGACACGTCGCGCCGACCATGTCGGATAGGCTCGGGGGCCTCGTGTTTGATCAACGCATCGCGGATTGCTTGTCCGGCCCGCGCCCTGGCGCGCCCCGGCCGCGCGAGAGCCCCCTGACGACCTGTCACTGTGCAGAGCGCAGCCGCCCGGGCGCGTTACGGCCGAAAGGTCTGCGCCACGTGACCGAAACAAGGCTGCGCACAATCGCGTGACCGGGCCGGCAATCGCCATGAATCCCGTTTCCCGTCCGTCAGGAATGGTTGAACATACCGCAAAAAAGCACAGTTTGTGTGCATGGTTTTTCAAAGGAGGCCTGCCTTGCTCAAGAGACTCGCCTGTATCGCCGCGACCTGCTGCGCGACAACGCTCGCCCATGCGCAGGACATCGAGGACGACGTCACCAGCTTCACGCTCGACAACGGCATGGACGTTGTCGTGATCGAGGACCACCGCGCTCCGGCCGTCGTCCACATGGTCTGGTATCGCGCGGGCTCCGCGGACGAGCCGCGCGGCGCGTCTGGGATCGCGCATTACCTCGAACACCTGCTGTTCAAGGAAACGGACAACATGGAAGCGGGCGAGTTCTCCCGCGTTGTCGCAGAGAATGGCGGCCGGGATAACGCTTTCACCAGTTATGACTATACCGCCTATTTCCAGCGCGTCGCCGCGGATCGGCTCGAGTTGATGATGCGGATGGAATCGGATCGCATGGTCAATCTCAACATCACGCAGGAAGACATCCTGACAGAGCGCGAAGTGGTGATCGAAGAGCGCAACCAGCGTGTCGAGAACGACCCCGGCTCCCTGTTTCGCGAACAGCGCCGTGCGGCGCAGTTCCTCAACCATCCCTACGGCACGCCCATCATCGGGTGGCGCCACGAGATGGAAACGCTCACGCTCGAAGACGCGCTGGCATTCTACGAACGTCACTATGCCCCCAACAATGCGGTGCTCGTGGTTGCCGGAGATGTGGAGCCCGACGCGGTCCGCGCGCTTGCGGAGCAATACTACGGCGTGATCCCCGCCAATCCGGCGATCGGCCCGCGCGACCGCGTGGACGAGCCGCGCCAATTGGCCGAACGGCGGCTTCAGATGCGCGACCCGCGCGTGGCACAGCCCTATGTGATCCGCACCTATCTCGCGCCTGAACGCGACCCGGGCGATCAGGAAACCGCGGCCGCGCTGACCCTTCTGGCCGATGTGCTGGGCAGCGGTCAGACCTCGGTTCTGGTGCGCAAGCTCCAGTTCGACACGCAGGATTCCGTCTATGCGTCGGCCTTCTACAGCGGCCTGTCGCTCGACGATACGACCTTCGGTATCGTGACCGTTCCCGCGCCGGGCGTGCCCATGCAGGAGGCCGAAGACGCGCTCGATCAGGCGATCGCGGAGTTCCTCGAGGAAGGGGTGGATCCGGACCAGCTTGCCCGCATCAAGTTCCAGCGCCGCGCGCAGCTCATCTACGCCCGCGATGACGTGAACACGCTCGCCCGGCGTTACGGCGCGGCGCTGACCTCCGGTCTGACCGTTGCCGATGTGCAGGACTGGCCGGACGTGCTCGACGCCGTGACCGAAGAGGACATCATGGCCGCCGCGCGCATGATCTTCGACCGCAACAAATCGGTCACCGGCTGGCTGATGGCGCCCGACACCGATCTGGCGCAGGCCGAGATGACCACCGAAACGGAGGTGACGCAATGACCCGCCTGATCCTTGCCCTTGGCCTGTTCCTCGCCGCCACCGTCACCGCCCGCGCCGAGATCGACATCGACGTGGTCGAAAGCCCGGGCGGTACAACCGCCTGGCTGGTGCAGGACGACTCCATCCCCTTCGTTGCGCTGGAACTGCGCTTCAAGGGCGGGGCCTCGCTCGATCTGCCCGCCAAGCGGGGAGCCACCAACCTCATGGTGGCCCTGCTCGAAGAAGGCTCGGGCGACATGGACGCGCGCGCCTTCGCGGCCGCAACCGAGGAGTTGGCAACCTATATCAGCTTCGATGTGAGCGATGATGCGGTGTCCGTCTCCGCGCGTTTCCTGACGGAAAACCGCGACGCGGCGGTGGCACTGCTGCGCGAGGCGCTGGTCAATCCACGCTTCGATCAGGACGCCATCGACCGTGTGCGCGCACAGGTGCTCTCCGGCATCCGTTCCGACCTGCTGGACCCCGACACGATTGCATCCGAAGCATTCAACGCCATGGTCTTTGGCGACCATCCCTACGGCACCGGCCTCGAGGGCACCGAAGCCAGCGTCTCGGCGCTGAGCCGCGACGATCTCGTGGCCGCGCATCAGGGCACCATCGCCCGCGACCGCGTCTATGCCGGCGCTGCCGGTGACATCACGCCCGCCGAACTCGGCGCTTTGCTCGACACGGTGCTGGGCGATCTGCCCGAAACAGGCCTGCCGCAAGTAGCCGACATCGCGGTCGACACAAGCGGCGGCGTGACGGTTGTGCCGTTTGACACGCCGCAATCCGTGGCGGTGTTCGGTCATGCGGGCCTGCCGCGCGACCACCCGGATTTCTTCGCCGCCTTCGTGATGAACCAGATTCTTGGCGCCGGTGGGTTCGAAGCCCGGCTGATGACCGAGGTGCGCGAAAAGCGCGGCCTCACCTACGGGGTCTATTCCTATCTCGTGCCCAAGGACCACGCCGCGCTCTACATGGGACGGGTCGCCTCGGCCAATGACCGGATCGCCGAAGCGGTCGCGGTGATTTCCGAGGAATGGGCCAAAATGGCTGAAAACGGTGTCACCGAAGAGGAGCTGAGCGCGGCCAAGACCTATCTGACCGGGGCCTATCCGCTGCGGTTCGACGGCAACCGTCCGATTGCGCAGATCCTCGTCGGGATGCAGATGGATGACCTCTCGCCGGATTACGTGGTGACCCGCAATGACAGGATCGAAGCCGTCACGCTCGACGATGTGGCCCGTGTCGCCTCCGAGGTGCTGCAACCGGATGCGCTGCATTTCGTGGTGGTCGGTCAGCCTGAAGGGCTCGATTCGGGCATCGGCCAATAGTCGCGCCCCATCCCTGCAAAACGCGCAAGGCCCGGTGAAAAACGCCGGGCCTTCCTGCGTCTCGGCGCCCGCTTTTCGGCCAAAGGGTGCCGACATGGCGCAACTCAGAGGCGGGTTCGCCGGCGCTCCGGCCCCGCGCAGGTCGGGGACACCGCGCTGGCGCTTGGCCGCGGTCGTGCCAACCCGGTGCAGGGTCCGCGCGCCGCTTCCCGGAAACCAGCAACATGGGGCGTAGAACCGGGCATTTGCGCCCCGGCGCCCGATGGCCGCCTGAGTGCCGGCCGGGCGGCGCAAGACCTGCGCACGGTGCCCGACCACCTATGAACACTGGGATGACGGCAGAACCTTCGCGCCCGCGCCCCTGTTTCTTCTGTCGTGAAATACTCCGGGGAGTGTGAGGGGCTGGCCCCTCACTCCTGCACGCGTGCCGCCGCCGGAACGCCCGGCCTCCCCCGCGGCACACCGGCCCCGCAAGTCACATCCGGCGAATCAACCGCGTCCGGCTCAGTTCAGGAGCCCGGCAAACCGCAACGCGTCGTCGAGCCTGGCGCGCGTCGGCTCGGTCACGGGCACCAGCGGCGCGCGCACCTCCTCGTCGCACAACCCAAGCTTCGACATCGCGTATTTCGCGCCACACAAGCCCGGCTCGACAAAAATCGCCTGGTGCAGCGGCATCAGCCGGTCGGCTATCTCCAGCGCCTTGGCGTAGTCGCCGTCGAGACACGCATTCTGCAACGCGGCGCAGAGCTGGGGCGCCACATTGGCCGTGACCGAGATACAGCCCACCCCGCCTTGTGCATTGAAGCCGTGCGCCGTGGCATCCTCTCCCGAAAGCTGGATGAACGCTTTCCCGCAGGTGATCCGCTGCGCCGAAACCCGCGCCAGGTCACCGGTCGCGTCCTTCACGCCCACGATCCGGTCAAGCTTGGCCAGTTCGCCCATGGTTTCGGGTGTCATGTCCACCACCGAACGTCCGGGAATGTTGTAGATGATGATCGGCAGCGTGCAGCACTCGTGCAGCATGGTGAAATGCGCGATCAGCCCCGCCTGTGTGGGCTTGTTGTAGTAGGGCGTCACCACGAGCCCGGCATCGGCCCCCACGCGCTCGGCATGCTGCAGGAAGCGCATCGCCTCCACGGTGTTGTTCGAACCCGCTCCCGCGATGACGGGGATCCGCCCCGCGGCGGTTTCGACCACGCATTCGATCACGTCTTCGTGTTCGTCATGGCTCAGGGTCGGGCTCTCACCGGTGGTGCCCACGGGCACAAGCCCGTGGCTGCCTTGCTCGATATGCCACAGGACAAGGCGTTTGAGCGTGTCGAAATCCACGGCGCCGTCCTTGAACGGCGTGACCAGGGCTGGCATCGATCCCTTGAACATCTCACGCTCCTTCTTTTTCGTGCTATCCTGACGCGGCATATGCAACCCGTGCGCGAGGGCTCGCGCAGGGCTGCGCTATTCGTGATTTGAAGCCGTCAGGCATTCGATTACTTTCAAAGGGTCTATTCCTTCTCAGGAGACAAATTGCAAGCAATGTCCCGATTCCTATCCGTTCTGGCCCTGATCCTCGCGCCGCTTGCCCCGGCAGCGGCACAACAGCAGGCCACGCCCGCCGCGGCGCGAACCGAGATCGCGGCCTCCGCCGCCGAGGCGGTCGGGCAGGCAATGGACTCCTTGCGTGCGGGAAACTGGGCGCAGGCCCGCTCGCAGGCGCGCACCGCCGGTCCGGTTGCGCTCGATATCGTGCTCTGGCACGAATTGCGCGCCGGGCGGGGCGACACCGCCGAAGTGCTCGATTTCGTCGCCCGCAATCCCGACTGGCCGGGGATGCCCTATCTGCGCCAGCAATCCGAGGAGGCCGTGGCCGAGGCCAGCAACGCCGCGATCCGCACCTTCTTCGAAGCCCAGCCGCCGCGCACAGGCGAAGGCGCGCTGGCGCTGGCCCGCGCCTTCATGGCCGATGGCGAGGAAGGGGCCGCCATCGCCGAGGCGGTGATCGCTTGGCGCACGCTTTCGCTCGACCAGGAAACCCGATCCGGCTTTTTGCGCGACTTCACCGGGTTTCTGGACGAGCATCACACCGCGCGGCTCGACATGGCGCTCTGGAACGGATGGGAGCTGAACGCCCGCGCCATGCTGCCGCTGGTCGATGACGGTTGGAAGGCGCTTGCCGAAGCGCGGCTTGGCCTGCGCGATCAGGTAGGCGGCGTGGACACGCTGATCGAAGCGGTGCCCGATGCGCTCTCCGACCATCCCGGTCTGGCCTACGAGCGCTTCCTCTGGCGCTATCGCAAGGGGCGGCTCAACGACGCCATCACGCTTTTGCTCGAACGCTCCACCTCGGCGCAGGCACTGGGCGAACCGGAGCGCTGGGCGCGGGCGCGCCGCGATCTCGCGCGCGACGTGATGCGCGACGGGGATGTGGCGCTGGCCTACCGCATCGCCTCCTCGCATTACCTGACCGCTGGCTCAAACTATGCGGATCTGGAATGGCTCTCGGGCTATATCGCGCTGCGCTTTCTGAACGATCCGGCGCTCGCGGTGGAGCATTTCACCCGCTTTCGGGCAGCTGTCTGGTCGCCTATCTCGGTCGGGCGCGGCGGTTACTGGCTTGGCAGGGCGCAGGCCGCGCTCGGCAATCTCGACGCCGCCCAAGCCGCTTTCGAGGATGGCGCCCAGTATCAGACATCGTTTTACGGTCTGCTCGCCGCCGAAGCGGGCCGCATTCCGCCCAGCCCGACGCTGGCCGGCACGGAGACATTTCCGGATTGGCGCACAGCCGATTTTACGGACACGACCGTGTTCAACGCCGCGCTGCTGCTTCTGGCGGCCAATGAAATCAGCCTCGCCGAGCGTTTCCTGACCCATCTGGCCGAAAGCCTCGACCGCACTGGTATTGGCCAGATCGGCGCCATGCTCGAAGAGATGAACCAGCCCCATCTTCAGGTCATGCTGGGCAAGCGGGCGGCCACCATGGGGATCGAGATCCCGGGCCCGTATTACGCGCTGCACCCGGTGATCGTCGCCAACGACTACCCGGTCGACAAGGCGCTGGTCCATGCCATCGCCCGCCGCGAATCCGAGTTCGACCCGGTGGTGCAATCCGGCGTCGGCGCGCGGGGCTTCATGCAGCTCATGCCCGGCACCGCGCGCGATGTCTCCGGCTGGCTCGACCTTGATTATTCACGCGAAAAGCTGATCACCGACCCGTCCTATAACGCGGTGCTGGGGTCCGAATACCTTGCCTATCTCGCGCGGCGCTTCGATGCGAATGTGGTGATGATGGCGGCGGGCTACAACGCCGGTCCCGGCCGGCCGCCGCAATGGATCGCGCGTTTCGGCGATCCGGTGAACGGCTCGGTCGACATGATCGACTGGATCGAGTTCATCCCGTTCGACGAAACCCGCAATTACGTGATGCGCGTGGCCGAAAGCCTTCCGGTTTACCGCGCGCGGCTGGGCCGCGATCCGCTTCCGATACCGTTCAGCGAAGAGTTGCGCGGCGCCACATTGCCCGCGGCCCCGGGGTCCGGGAACGGCGGCTGACCTCGCGGGCCGGCATGCTGAGCGGGCGGTTCCTTCCTGACGCCTGTGGCGCGGGCCCTGAGCCCTCAGCCGCGGGGCAGGGGTGGGCCCGACGGCGACGCTGATTGACGAACCGGCGCTGATCGACTGGCGCGGATCAATCGGCGATGCCCGACCCGGAATCATGCCGCGGCCCCGACGCGGACATTCCGGCACCGCACGCCCACGGTTCCCGCACCTCGCACCCACGGCATTCCGCCCCGCACGCCAGCGAAGGGGTCGCGCAGCGCGCCACTCGCGGAAGCCCCCCGCGCGCATCAGCGCGCTTGTGTGACCCTGCGCGTTCGCAAGAGCGTAAAGACCCCAGCCAGCACGATGAGTGCGGCGCCAAAGGCCACGTTCCAGCGCAGCACCTCTCCGAAAACGAGGATGCCGAGCGCTGCTGAGAACATCAGCTGAAGGTAGGCGAAGGGCTGCACCGCGCTGGCTTCGGCCACCTCATAGGTCTTGATCAGCAGGCCATGGCCCAGAACCCCGGTCACGCAAAGCGCCCCCATCCAGAGCCAGTCCGTTCCGGTCATCGCCTCCCAGAACCAGACCCCGATCACGGTGGCCGTCACGGCACCCGCCGTCCCGGTCCAGAAAAACGAGGTCGCGGCGCTGTCGAGCCGCGCCGCATAGCGCGTGAGCAAGCCATAGAGCGCAAACATCAACGCCGCCACCAGCGGGATCACCGCATAGGGCGAAAACACCCCGTCATCCGGCTGAAGGATGATCAGCACACCCACAAACCCGACCCCGATCGCCGCCCAGCGACGCCAGCCGACATGCTCCCCCAGCACCGGCCCGGACAGCGCCGCGATCAGCAGCGGATAACAGGCAAAGACCGCGTGGCTCTCGACAAGACCCAGATAGACAAACGCCACGACCATCACGTTGATTTCGACCACGAGAAGGGCACCGCGAAAGATCTGCAACCAGGGCTGCGAAGTCCGCGCCGCGGCGGCGACCCCTCCCGGCGCGCGCGCCGCCACCGCGATCACGAAGGCGGCAAAGAACCAATAGCGGATCATCACGACCATCATCACGTTGTATTCTGTGGCCAGATGGCGCGAAATGCCGTCCTGCATGGCAAAGACAAAGGTGGTCGCCACCATGAGCGCAATGCCAAGACGGGTGTTCTGTTCGGTCATCGCGCGGGTGCTCGCTGCTCCGTCGGGGTCCTGCGCCAAGCCATGCACGCATCTTGCCTGCATGACCAGCCTCTTTGTATCGCGCCCTGGTCGCGCGTGCCGCGGGGCGGGCGCCGGTCAGGGGTGGCGCGCCACGGTCATGTGACGCTTGCGTCCGAACCCGGGCACGCGGGCAACCTCCAGACCGGCTTCGGCGAGCGCGCGCCGGATATGGCCGGCCGCCGAGTAGGTCGCCAGCCGCGCGCCCGGCGCGCAATGCGTCGCCACGGCCCGCAACAGCGCCGGATCCCACATTTCGGGGTTTCGTGCGGGGGCAAACCCGTCGAGGAACCATGCATCCGCGCGCCCGTCCCATTGCGGCACCGTTTCGCGCGCATCCCCGATCACGATCGTGATCTCCAGCGTCTCAAGGGCGATCCGCGTGTCACCCGCGCGCCAGAACGGCGCCAGCGTGGCAGCCTCCTCCGCCACTTCCGGGAAGGCCGATTGCGCCCGGATCATCGCATCCGCCGCCATCGGGAAAGCCTCGAAGCTGGTGAAGCGCAGCACACCCGGGGCGCCTGCCGCGCGCCAGGCGGACCACGCCGCCAGCAGGTTCAGCCCGGTGCCGAAACCCAGTTCGGCAATCTGGAACCCGTCCCGGAACCTGTCCGGCAACCCGCAGCCGGCGAGGAACACATGCCGCGTTTCCGCCAGCCCGTCCTGAAGCGAATAGAACGGGTCGTCAAACCGAATGGAAACCGGCACGCCATCGCGCCATTCCAGATCATGAGACATGCTGGCCCCTCGCGCCGTTACACAATAGAAGGCCCCTACATGCGATCAGGGCAGGCCAATGACAAGCATCGACGTGACAATCCGCGGCGCGGGGATTTTTGGGCTCTCCATCGCGTTTGCCTGCCAGGCGCGCGGCGCGCGGGTGCAGGTGGTCGACCCGCACGGGCCGGGCGCCGGTGCGTCCGGCGGGATCGTCGGCGCGCTTGCGCCGCATGTGCCGGAAAACTGGAACCCCAAGAAAGCCTTCCAGCTCGAAAGCCTCCTGATGGCGGAGCGGTTCTGGGACGATGTCGCCCAAACGGGCGGCAAGACCCCCGGTTATGGCCGCACCGGGCGTCTGCAACCGCTGGCCGACGCCCATGCCGTGGAATTGGCCAGATCCCGCGCGGAGGGCGCGCGCAGCCTCTGGCAGGGGCGCGCGGACTGGCGGGTGATCCCTGTCTCCGATGCCGGTCCCTTCGCGCCGCCAAGCCCCACCGGTCTGCTGATCCATGATACGCTGAGCGCCCGTCTGCATCCTGCGCAGGCCTGCGGCGCGCTTGTGGCCGCGATCACCGCGCGCGGCGGTAGGGTGGTAACCGAAGCGCCGGATCGGGGCGCGGTGGTGCATGCCACCGGCTGGCGCGGGCTGCTTCGGCTCTCGGAGGACTACGGCCGCAAGATCGGAGATGGCGTCAAGGGGCAGGCGGTGCTCTTCGCCCATGCCGCACCGGACAGTCCACAGCTCTTTGTCGACGGGCTGCACCTCGTGCCCCATGCGGATGGCACGCTCGCGGTGGGTTCTACGTCGGAACGCGTGTTCGACAGCCCCGATGCCACCGACGCCCAATGTGAAACGCTGATCGCCCGGGCGCTGGCCGCGCTGCCTGCGCTGGACACCGCGCCGGTTCTGCGCCGCTGGGCCGGTGTGCGCCCACGCGCCCGCTCCCGCGCGCCGCTTCTGGGCGCTTTGCCCGGCCATCCGGGCCATTTTGTGGCCAATGGCGGATTCAAGATCGGGTTCGGGATGGCCCCGGGCATCGCCGAAGCGATGGCAAGGCTGATCCTTGACGGAGAAAACACGATTCCGACGGATTTCCTGTTCGAGAGCCTGGCCTGATCCCTCCTGCGCCTGGGGCTCTCACGCGCTCCGCGCGTGCCCGTGCGGGCGGCATTCCCTGTGCATCCCTGTTCCGCTCCGGCCTCACGGCATCCAGCCCCCGCCCGCGTGACCGGCGCGGGGTGCGCGATCCTGTCTTGACCGCGATGCCGCGTTCACGCCAAGCCCGCCGCTGCCCGAAATCCGAGTGCGTGCAAGCTTGCGGGCGTGCGGCCGCGCCGTGCCCTGGTCCGGGGTAGCCCCTTCTGCACCGCGATCAGGCGTCTGCCCTCGCGCCGTGCCATGCGTTAATGTTCTCCTCCCACGCCGTGCCGCGGTTCGGCTTGCCTCTCCCGCGCCGCGCACGCCAACGCGCGATGCCGGTCACGCTCCGGTCCGGCCACCGGCCCGCCGGTCACGGATGGCCCGCTGCCACGGCGCGCACCGGCTCGGTGGCGCAATCGGCTGACCCCAAGCGCATGCCTTACCCGACAAGCGCCGCCACCCAGCGCGGCACCACGGTGCTCGCCGGGCCGGTCATATGGTGCTCAAACGCGCCGCTGGTATCGGTCTGTGCCAGGTTGATCTCAGTGGTCTCCGCCCCGTTGCGCAAGGCCTCCTGCACGAAGCCTGCCGCTGGATAAACCTGACCCGATGTGCCGATGGCGGCAAACAGCGTGCACTCTTCGAGATGCCCGAGGATCTCGTCCATGGCGTATGGCATCTCCCCGAACCACACCACGTCGGGCCGCGTCGCGGCAAGGCCGCAATAGGGGCAGGTGTCTTCCGGCGCCATTTCCATCGGCGCCGGCCATCGCGCGCCGCAAGCCGCGCAAAGCGCCCCGGCCAGCGTGCCGTGCATGTGGATGACCTCTGCGCCGGCCTTCTCGTGCAACCCGTCCACGTTCTGCGTGACGATGATCACCGGATCGCGCCAGAGCCGTTGCAACCGCGCCAGCGCGTCATGCGCCGCGTTCGGCTCCGCGGTGGCGGCCTGTGCGCGCCGGGCATTGTAGAACCCATGCACCAGCGCCGGGTTGCGCGCGAAGCCTTCCGGGGTCGCCACGTCTTCCAACGGATAGCGGGTCCAGATGCCGCCCGGATCCCGAAACGTGCCAAGCCCGCTTTCGGCGGAGATGCCCGCTCCGGTCAGTATTACAAGTTTGCCTTTCACACCGTCGGCCTCCAAGTCCGTGCGCCGCGTCATCTGCCTTGCCATTCGGCGCGGCCCGCGCAAGGGTGACGCATGGCACAGCGTATCCTTTTTGTCTGTCTGGGCAATATCTGCCGGTCTCCCACTGCCGAGGCGGTGACCCGTGCCAAGGCGGCTGCGCGCGGTGTGGCGTTGGAGATCGACAGCGCCGGCACCGGTGCGTGGCATGTGGGCAAGCCGCCCTATGGGTCGATGCAGCAGGCCGCCCGCGCCTATGGCTACGAGATGGCCGAGCTTCGGGCCCGGCAGGTCACCGCGCGGGATTTCGCCCGGTTCGACAAGATCATCGCCATGGATGCACAGAACCATGCGGACCTTGTGGCGCTTGCTCCGGCGCGGAACGGTGCGCGCGCCGGGACGTCGACCGGCGAGGGCGCCACGTTGCATCTGTTTACGGATTTTGCACCCGGCGCCGCGATGGATCACGTGCCCGATCCCTATTATACGCGCGATTTCGAGGGTGCGCTGCGCCTGATCGAAGCCTGCGCGGAGGGGTTGCTCGCCACGCTTTGAGGGGCAAACCCGGCAAGCCCCGGCCCGGAGCGCTGCTTTCCGCCGTGTCGTATCGGCTCGGCCCGGTGAGTTGCTTTCGGCCGTGCCGTATCGGCCCGGCACGGCGCGTCATGCACTGACCGACCCTGATCACGGGGGCCCAAGCGGGCGCTCCGCGCTCCGCGCGCCGATACACCGCGGCACCGGGAGCGCGGCTGCCGGGGCCGTGGCGGCAATCGTCATGCACCGGCACCCCCGCCACCACGCGGCAATCCGACCCGCAGCCTCCGCCTCTGCGCTGCGCCCCGGCCAGCCAACCGGGGCCAGCGCGATCCACGGGAGCCAACGCCCTCCGGTCCCAAACCCGTCCTTCCGGGCAGAGTCTGACAATCGAGCCAACCCCCAGCCATCGGGGGAGATCCGAATAGACGGTCAATCACGGTCCCGCCGCCAAACCTCATCGGCGCCAAATCCCACCGCCGCCAAGCTTGCAGGCGCGCATCATCCGGGCCGTTCCACCGTTGCCAGACGCTGGCGCGCCGCAACGCAGGATGGGCCGGGTCTGCCCACCATCCGCGTCGAGGGACACGTTCAAAGCCAAATCCCGTCCGGTGCTCCTTGCCCTGACAGCGCCATCGGATACCATCGTGCTTGCTGCTATTTAACCAATGGATAAACCGATGATCCGATTCGCCATGCTTGGCCTGGGTGCGCTGCTTGTTGCGGGATGCGTTCCGGCCGCCCTGAGCCAGCTTGAAGCCGTTGACACCGAAATCGTCACCTGCGCCACACATCCCGACGGGGGCTGCACCTTTGACCAATCGCCGCTGCGTGTTCTGCCGGAACCGGTCACGATCCCCAAACGCCCCTACCAGTTTTTCCCGACAGCCGAGCCCCTCACCTTCATCGACCCGAACGGGCGGCAATGGATCGCGCCCCGGCGCACGCTGACCGATGGCGCCTCGATTCCCCCGATCTTCGTGAGCATCGTGGGTGATCCGACCGACCCAAGCTTCATCAACGCCGCCGCCGTGCATGACGCCTATTGCGGCATCGGCAACGAAACGGGTGCACGCTACCATGACGGCACGTGGCAGGACGTGCACAAGATGTTCTTTGACGGGCTGATCACCGGCGGCACCGAGGAAGTGACCGCCAAGCTGATGTTCGCGGCGGTCTGGCTGGGCGGCCCCCGCTGGCAAACGACACGCGGGTTGAACCATGTGCCCGCGCCGCGCATGCAAAAAGCCATGCGCCAGACCAAAAGCTTCGTCGAGTCCAGCAACCCGCCCTTTGGCGCGCTGCTGCGCTATCTCGGCGCACAGGAGCGCCAGATCCTCTCCGAATACCCGGCACCCGGCCTTGCGCGGGACGACGACGCCATGTCCTCCAGCTCCGAAGGGTCTTTTGACGAAGGCGAGTATTTCGGCGAGGGCTATTTTGGCGGGTTCGGCAGCTTCGGCTCCGGCGGCTTCGGCAGCGGCGATTTCTGACGTCTCAGGCAGGCGGTGCGCAGGCCCATCGTCCGCGCATCCCGCCGGGGTGTCCTGACAGCGCTTCGTCTCCCGCCGCGGGCTTCATGTGGCCCCGCAGCCACTGACCCCGTGGCCGGGATCCGGGCCACCATGCCGCCTGTCGTGCCGCCCGTCACCGCCGTGCCGGGTCACCGTCCCGGGCAGACTGGCTCGCGTGCGGCGTGTCGGGATCACCCGCCATCGCTGCGCCGCCCAGCCCAGTCTGTGTCAGTCTTCCGCCCCTTGCACGGCCGCCTGTCACGCGCATGGCGTCCGGGCACGCCGTGGCTGCGCGCGCCTCACGACCCGCGATAGCGTTCGAATTCCGCACAATACCGTGTGTAGCCATCCGGGCTCAGCCGCCACAGCCTCTGATAGACCGGCAACATCCCGTCGGTCTGGCCAATCTTGATCTTGTGGATATGCGCGGGCTTTGGCCCATGGAAATGGATGATCTGCGCCTCCGGATTGTCGCCCCAATAGGGCTTCCAGTTCAACCCATGCGTCAGACGGCTGTGCCGCCAGCGGAAAAAGCCGTTGTAGCTGACCTGATCGTGCCCCGGTGGTTTCCAGCCCTGCGCCATGCGCGCCGTGATCGCCGCATCAAAGGCCGGTTGCAACGCGCGCAGCGCGGGCACGTTCATCACCAACACGCCCGAGTTGAAATGCGGCCAGCGCCAGCGATAGCGCTCCGGCGCTGCCGCCAGCACGCGGGGCATCCTCCGCGGCTCGGGATGGCTGCGGAACATCACGTCGATATCGGTATAGAGCACGTGGGTCTCGGTGGTCTCGATCACCGGAATATCGACCCGCAGCCAATGGCCCGAAAACTGGTCGTAAAGATCGCCATAACCGCGCCGGAGCACATCCTCCAGCCGCGACCGATGCCGGATCACGCGTGCCCCCAGTGCCTCGATCCGGGCCACCTGCGCGTCGTCCATGCCATTGTAAAGGCAGATCGGCTCCAGCCGCGTGTTGGCAAGCGCCGAGCGCACGGCCACCTCGACAAGCGGCCAACTCGGCTCGAACCCCGCCTCGTTGACGCAGAAATACCAGTGCCGCAGCGCGCCGCTGATCCCGCTCATCACAGATCCCTCGCGTGGCGCGGCGCTCCGGACAAAGGGCTCAGCTGTCCATCTTCAGCGCCGAGATGAACGCTTCCTGCGGAATGTCCACCTTGCCGAACTGGCGCATCTTCTTCTTGCCGGCCTTCTGCTTTTCCAACAGCTTCTTCTTCCGGCTTGCGTCGCCGCCATAGCATTTCGCTGTCACGTCCTTGCGCAGCGCCGAAAGCGTTTCGCGGGCGATCACCTTGCCGCCAATCGCCGCCTGGATCGGGATCTTGAACATGTGGCGCGGGATCAGGTCCTTGAGCTTTTCACACATCGCCCGTCCACGCGTTTCGGCCCGGTCCCGATGCACCATGATCGACAGCGCGTCGACCGGCTCATCATTCACGAGGATCTGCATCTTGACCAAGGCGTCCTCGCGATATTCCGTCATCTGGTAGTCGAAAGAGGCATAACCCTTGGTCACCGATTTCAACCGGTCGTAAAAGTCGAACACCACCTCGTTGAGCGGCAGGTCATAGACCACCATCGCCCGCGGACCCGCATAGGTCAGGTCAAGCTGGATGCCCCGCCGGTCCTGACAAAGCTTGAGCACATCGCCAAGGTATTCATCCGGCACAAGGATCGTCGCCTTGATCCGCGGCTCTTCAAGGTGATCAACCTTCGACATGTCGGGCATGTCGGCGGGGTTGTGCAGCTCGATCATCTCCCCGTCTTTCATGTAGACGTGGTAGATCACCGACGGCGCCGTGGTGATCAGCTCGATATTGTATTCCCGTTCGATCCGGTCGCGGATCACCTCAAGGTGCAACAGCCCGAGAAAGCCACAGCGGAAGCCAAAGCCAAGCGCCGCGGAGGTCTCCATCTCGTAGGAGAAGCTCGCGTCGTTGAGCGCCAGTTTCTCGATCGCGTCGCGCAGGTCCTCGAAATCCGACGTGTCCACCGGGAACAGGCCACAGAACACCACCGGAACCGACGGCTTGAAGCCGGGCAGGGGCGTGTCGGTGCCCTTCTTCTCGTGGGTGATCGTGTCGCCCACCTTGGTGTCGCGCACCTGCTTGATCGAGGCGGTGAAAAACCCGATCTCTCCGGGCCCGAGCGTTTTGACGTCCTGCATCGCGGGGCGGAACACGCCCAGCCGATCGACGCCGTATTTCGCGCCGGTCTGCATCATCTTGATCTGGTCGCCCTTCTTGAGCGTGCCATCCATGATCCGCACAAGCACCACGACGCCGAGATAAGGATCGTACCAGCTGTCCACCAGCATCGCGACCAGCGCCGCATCCGGGTCGCCGCTCTTTGGCGCGGGCAGGCGGGTGACAATCGCCTCCAGAACGTCGGGAATCCCAAGGCCCGTCTTGGCGGAGATTTCCACCGCGTCATGCGCCTCGATCCCGATCACGTCCTCGATCTGCTCGCGCACCCGGTCCGGCTCCGCCGCCGGCAGGTCGATCTTGTTGAGCACCGGGACGATCTCGTGATCGGCGTCGATGGCCGTGTAGACATTGGCCAGTGTCTGCGCCTCAACGCCCTGTGTCGCGTCCACCACGAGAAGCGATCCTTCGACCGCGCGCATGGACCTGCTGACCTCATAGGCAAAGTCGACATGGCCGGGCGTGTCGATCAGGTTCAGCACATAGGCCTCGCCATCCTTTGCCACGTAGTCGATCCGGACGGTGTTCGCCTTGATCGTGATGCCACGCTCGCGCTCGATATCCATCGCGTCGAGCAATTGCTCTTTCATGTCGCGATCCTGCACCGTCCCGGTCATCTGGATCAGGCGGTCAGCGAGCGTGGATTTCCCGTGGTCGATATGCGCCACGATGGAGAAATTGCGGATTCTGGACAGGGGTGTGCTCATGGTTTGCGATATGCGGCGGAACACGGGTCTGGTCAAGGTGGCATGTGGTGCGGGGGCCGGCGTTTGAGCGCGGTGGTTGATGGGGATTTGCAAGGTCAGGGAACGCAATCGCGGCTCGGATCCAAAATCCTCTGCGCGGAGCCTTCAGTGCATCGCGCCCGAACAATGCCCTGGTGATTATGTGAGCACCCTCCAAACCCCAAACCCGCGCGGAATCAAGGCAAAGCCGCCGCGCATCGCCGGGCCGTCCGTCACACCAAAGGTGTGAAGTGTATCCCGGCGCACCTCCGGTGCGGCGGCACGGCGATTAGGGGACCGTCGCCGCCCCGCTCGAACAAAGCGCGCCAGTGACAGCCATCAAGCACACCAGAACATCCCGAAGATCGCCGCTCCCCGGCCCGACGATGCGCGCCTCCGCCACCGTCGCCGCCCATTGCGCCCCACGCCCGGCGCGGGCTACCGTTTGCCAAACAACTCTGAGGCCGACAGTGCAGTTCGACTCCCACGAAGAATTCGAAAGCTGGCTTGAGACCCAAAGCCAGGAGGTTTGCGTTGCAATAGGATGCCGCGCGGCATTGCGGGTTTGGCCGATCATACTCGCTAACTCCAATTGGCGGTACGGTGACGATTCATTCGAGAAGCAAAAAAGTTTGGTCCTTAGAACCGGTTGGGGTCTTGTTACGACTGCGGCGGCTGTTGTTGGTAAAGACTACCCCGAGCTACGAGAATCTGCTTATGAGGCGGCAATCTCGAACACCTCCGCTGAGCAGCATTTGACTGGACGCGGCGATGCAAGCTTACTTCATATGGCGCGGTTGCAGGCAACTCGATCTGTTCGACACAATTGCGTGACTGTTGGTGGCACGGTTTTTACAGCGGGCATACCAGTTTTCTCGTCAACAAACGCAGCAAATTTCGCAAGTATAGAAATGGCAGGTTTAGTAACGCTTGCCCAAGCCCAACACGACGCCGATTTCCCCCCAGAAGACATGCTCCGCCAACCGCTCTGGCACGACACTGGCCCACCCGAAGGCCTCCGCCCCGAAGACATTGGCGAGACCATCCTCGACACCAACCCGCATTTCTCCTTTTTCAAACGCTGGTATGACGGCATGGTCGCGGGCAAACCCCTCCCAACTGACCTGCTCACCCGCATCGTCACCGAGATCGACCGCGAGACATGGGAAAGCGGTGCGGAAACCGTCGCAACTGAGATCGCCCAGATCGAAGCGGATTGGAACGCGCAGAAGGCTGACAACACAAACCGCGCCCCGGAGTTTGAGCCGAACACCGTCGCCCATCTCTTCGACTACCCGCGCAGCAGATCCGCCTCGCTGGCCCTCGCCTCCAACACCATCATTCAGAATTTCGAGGTTTTCCAATCACAGACCACGCAATGGCTCAATGAAACGCCGGAATTTCTCAAGCCGCTCGAAGCGGTCCCGGCCAGTCTCGACCGGATCGCGGAAATCCTCGCCACGCAATCGCGATCAGCGGAGACCGAACAAGCCCTGCGTGAGGAGATCGGAAGACTCAATGCACGCATCGCCGATCTTGAAATCAAACTCTCCAAAGCCACCGAAGACGCGGACGTGAAAAGCAAGCCGTGGTTTGGCAGCGTTAAATATGTCACCGGTGGTTTGGCGGCAGCAATGGGAGCGGTGATCTGGATAGCCCAAGACGACAAAGGCCCCGCGCATAAGTGTGAGAACATCAGTGCCTACTGGGAATATTTTGGCGGGACGCCTTGGCAATGTCTGGAAGTAGATAGGCCTGTTTCGCTGCCAAAGACGGACCTTCCGCCGACTTGGGAGGTCTAATTCCAACCCACACAATCATGCGCATGGATTGTGCATAGGATGTGCATGCTTTGAGCATCGCCATTTCTCGCGCCGGATTGATCCCGAGCCGAAATTGAGGCACGTTGTCCACAGGGCAGATTGCCGGGCAGAGACGGGCCAACCCGCCCCCGGCCTATTGGACAGGTAACATGAACAAGATCGCTTTGCTTCTCGTCGTCACAATGACCCTCGCAGCCTGCGGGGGAGGGGGGGATCGCACCGACCGTCGCGCATCGCTGTCATCGGTGAATTTTGCCTCCGGTCCGATTCAGAGCGCGTGTCTGCGTTCGGATCGCCGCGCGGCCAACAGGCAGCTTTGTGGTTGTATCCAGGCTGTGGCAAACCGTGATCTTTCCTCGTCAGATCAACGACTTGCGGTGCAGTTCTTCAGGGATCCGCACCAGGCGCAGGTGATCCGGCAATCCGATCGGGCGAGCCATGAAGCGTTCTGGCAGCGCTACAAGGCCTTTGCCGGCCGCGCCGAGCGCGTCTGTCGCGGATACTGAGCACGTCCGCTTCGCGCAAGAACCGCGCATTTGATAATCGTGAATTCAGTGCCGCCCTGCGCTTGACTTCCGGCCTGTGGTTTCCAAAATCGCAAAATCAGACGGTGACGGGAGCGCAGGAACATGATTGCCAAGGGCGTAACGCTGCGCGGCATTGAGGTGTTCGAGGCGCTCGCCGGGTCCGGCTCCGTCGCGCGCGCCGCGCAGATCACCGGGCTCAGTCAACCCGCGGTCAGCCAGCAGATGCGCAACCTCGAAACCGCGCTGGGCACCGACCTTGTGGATCATGGCCGCCGCCCCATGGCACTGACGCCAGCGGGACGCGCCTTTCTGGTGCGTGCCAAGGCGGTTCTCTCGGAGTTGCGGCTCGGTCAGAACGAGCTGACCGTCATGGATCTGGCGCATCTGTCGGTGCTCAACCTCGGTGTGATTGATGATTTCGACAACGACCTGACACCGCGTCTGGTGACCATGTTGGCAGAGAACATGACCCAATGCCGCTTCAAGCTCATCACCGCGCCGAGCCACGAGATCTCCGAGGCCATCGAGTCTCGGAAGCTGCATCTGGCAATTGCGGCAACCACGGGTCAAGCTCTTGAAGGTATTGTGGAATATCCGCTGGTGCGGGATCCGTTCATCTTTGTCTGCAAGCGTGGTCTGGCGGCGGAGCATGGCGGCGTCGATGCGGTCATGCACAGCCTGCCTTTCCTGCGGTATGACCGTGACCAGATGATCGGCCGCCAGATCGACACCCATCTCGCGCGGCTGAAACTGAGCTTTGCCGAGCGGTTCGAGATCGGGGCGCATCTGTCCTTGATGGTGCTGGCGGCGCGCGGCGTCGGCTGGGCCTTGACGACGCCGCTTGGCTATATGCGTGCCGGGCGATACCACGACACGCTTGAAGCGCATCCGCTGCCCTTTCAGTCCTTCTCCCGCGGCATCGCGCTGCTTGCGGCAACCGACTGGTCCGACCGCGTCCCACGGGATGTGGCGCGCACCACCCGTGCGCTTATCGGGGACATGGTGATCGGACCGGCGGCCCGCACCTTGCCCTGGCTGGATGGCGAATTGCGCCTGCTCGAAGACAGTTGATCACCACGAAGGGGATGCTGCCCGGCACGGTCGCATCAGGTGCCCAGGTCCAGGAACGCGCGCACGGACGCCTCGAATTCACGCGGCTTTTCCGCGTGAAGCCAATGCCCGGCGCCGGGGATCTTGGCGAAGCGCGCCTTTGGAAACAGCGCCCGGATCCGCCCGCGATGCTCTGGGCGGACATAATCCGACGCGGCCCCTGACAGGAACAGGGTCTCCCCGTCGAACTGGCCCTCGATATCGGGAAACCCTAGGATTTTCGACATCTCAGCGGCCAGGGCATCAAGGTTGAGGCGCCATCGCTTTTCAGCGATATCGAGAGACTGCGTAAAGAAGCTTTGCAGGCTGGGGTCCGGCACCATTGCTGCAAGCTGTGCCGCCGCCTCGGACCGTTTGGTCACGGCCGACAGGTCGACCGCGCGCATCGCCTCGATGAACTGGATCTGGCTGTGGGTGTAGGCCACGGGCGCGATATCGGCGACGATCAGGCGATTGATCATGTCAGGGTGCTTGAGCGCGAGCACCATGGCGGCCTTGCCCCCCATCGAATGCCCGACCACGTCGCACCGCCCGCCATGCGCGGCGATGACCGCCGCGAGATCCGCTGCCATGTCGTCATACCCATGACTGTCCCGCCAAGGGCTTTCCCCGTGATTGCGCATATCCGGCGCAATCACCTGACGTTCATCAGACAGGCGGCGCGCGATCACCCCCCAGTTGCGCCCGGACCCGTAGAGCCCGTGGACGATAAGAAGCGGAGGGCGGTCGGTCGGCGTGCCGTGCAGGATCGTGTTCAACATGGGCCGATAGCTATGCGTTCAGCGCGTCCGGAGCAAGCAATGGAAAACCGATGGGCTGTGGCGAAGCAGGCGCGCGGAACATGGTCGCGTCACTCGGGCATCGGACGCCCATGCAGGCGCAGGAACAGGCTTTCCTCGTCGTCATTGCGGAAAAACGGCACGGAGGCTGGCGGACTGTTGTCGGTGGTGCGCGCTTCGACCTCGGCCAGCACAACTTGTGTGATGAATGGCATGTCGAAACTACGCACCTCGTCGAGCGGGATCCACTGCAAATGGCTCAGTTCATCTTCCGCGCCTGAAAAATCATCAGGATCGGAGGCAAACGCGTCCGCGTCAACGAGAAAGAACCGCGCATCAAAGCGGCGTGGACGTCCCGGCGGCGTGATCGCCCGAAATACGAATTGCAGCGGCTCCGCAGAGGGCCGGTGGCCGGAACCGGCAAAATCCATCCAGCCGGTGGGGACGGCATCGGGCCATGGCCCGGGAAGCCCAAGGATCTGGCCGGTTTCCTCAAAGAGTTCGCGGATTGCGGCGACACTCAGCGCGTGGGCAATCCCGGAGGGCGCATCCTCTGCGAGGCGCGCCTCACACAGCGGGCTGACCGGGCGGGCGAGCGGAACACGGGCGTCCTCTGCATCGACGGCGCCGCCCGGAAACACGAACTTGTTGGGCATGAAGGCGGCTCGGGCACCGCGTTGCCCCATCAGAACCCTTGGCCGGGTGGTCCTGTCGCGCAACGCGATGACTGTGGATGCATGCCGGATGGCGGTCTTGTCGATCACCGGAGCGGGGGCGCCTGATTGCACGTCTGTGAGTCCTTCCTTGTCCGCGCGATTTTGTGACGCTTGCCGGCACGGGGCGGGCGTGTCACTGCGAAGGAGAGAAGCCATGCATCCCGCGTGCCCACTGGAACGCGACAACCATGCCCTTCAATCGTGGCAAAAGGTAGAGCGACAGGGCGACACATCCAACCGCGAAGATGGTGAAAAGCACCAGAGGGTCCGGTCGGAATGTGGTGAATGCCACATGCAACGCCGGTGCCATGAGGTGGCCGACGATCAGAATTGTCAGATAGGCGGGGCCGTCATCCGCCCTTTGGTGGCTCAGATCCTCGCGGCATACCGGGCAGTGATCCCGCACCTTGAGATAGCTCGACAGCATCGCGCCAGAGCCGCATTGCGGGCAACGGCGGCGCCACCCGCGCCACAGGGCGGTTTTCAGGGAGCGGCCGGTGTCGGTGCCTGTTTCCGCAGGATCGGCATTGTCGGCTGTCTGTGCCGCCTCGACCCGGTCGGTATCGGGCGGCTCGATGTATGAATTCTGTGTCATGGAACCTCGCTTCGTGGCGCAAAATGATGCCGCTGGTGGCGTTTATGAAGGACGCAAACTGTCCTTGCGTCTGGATGTCGCAAATCACGGGCGCGTGAGGCTCAAGACGATTTTTTTCGATTTCTGCGACGGGACGCCCGCGCTGCTGCGTGAAAGATCACAGAGACGCCCGGGATGGGTGGATCGAAACGCGACAGACCTCAGAAGGAGACACGCGATGACTAAGGCAGGATATATTGGCGGGTTCGCTCTGATCACCGCAACGCTCATGGCTGCAACGACGCTTCCCGCGGATGCCCATGGTCGGGAACGGGGTGGTCAAGGAGAGCGCGGCGCGGCGATGTTTGAACGCTTTGACGCAAATTCAGACGGCAGTGTGACTTTGGACGAAATGAATGCCGCACGCGATGCCCGGTTTGCCGAGGCCGATGCGGATGGCGATGGCGCGCTGACCGTGGAAGAGATCGTGGCATTCATGGAAGCCCAGCGCGAAGAGCGGGCCAGCCGCCGTGCGGCCCGTGGGGCCGAGCGCATGATCGAGCGGCTGGACTCGGACGACAATGGCACGCTCAGCGTCGAAGAGGCCGGCGCGCTCCCGATGCGGATGTTCGAGCGGCTCGATGCTGATGACGATGGCGCTGTGACGAAAGCCGAGCTTGAAGCAGCGGGGGACCACATGCGCGAACGGCGCGGTGAAGGACGCCGCGGCGACCACAAGGGGCGCGGCCATGGCGCGCCGTGGTGGATGCCCGCCGACTGACGCGGGGCGACGATCAAAAAACGTATGGCGCGGGGGGCGGGTGCTCATCGGGCCATGCGACAGACGCGACCCCGGGCGTTGCGCTGAAGCGCGCGGTTCTGTAGCGCGGAAGGACTGATACGGGATGGCATTCGACGCCATGGCTCAAACGGAAGAAGACAGGCTCATCGCAGCCTATGCGGCCGGCGATCCGGTTGCGGCACGGGCGCTGACGGCGCGTCTTGCTCCGCGAATCTATGCGCATGCCATGCGGATGCTCGGAGGGGATTCCGCCGAGGCTGAGGACGTCACCCAAGACGCGATGCTTCGTCTGTGGCACGCCGCGGAAAGCTGGGAGCCGGGTGCGGCGAAAGCCTCAACCTGGCTTTTTCGTGTGACGTCCAACCTGTGTATCGACCGTTTGCGCAAGCGTCGCGGCGGTCCGGCGCTCGACGACGTGCCCGAGCCTGTGTCGGACGCGCCGTCCGCCGTCGCGGCACTGCAGAGCCGGGCGCGCACGGACGCGCTGCAGGACGCGTTGATGCGCCTGCCTGACCGGCAGAGACAAGCCGTCATCCTGCGCCATATCGAGGGGCTCTCCAATCCCGAGATTGCGCAGATCATGGACATTGGCCCACGTGCTGTCGAAAGTCTGACGGCACGAGGCAAGCGCGCGCTGGAGGCACTTCTTGCCGGTCGGCGCGCCGAACTGGGGTATGAGGACGATGACTGATCCCAAGCATGATACACAGCGACCCGGTTCCGGGACTGGCGGGCTTGATGCGCTTCTTGCCGAAGCGCGGGCAACGCCCCCGGAGCCCGCGCGGGATCTGTTGGCGCGGATCGAAGCGGATGGTGCGGCGGTGCAGGCTGAGCGGCGCAACAGGGACGCGGTGCGCAGCCAGCCACCATGGTGGCGCGGTATGCTGGAGGCGCTGGGCGGCGCGCCGTCGCTGGCAGGGTTGGCTGCCGCCTCGGTGGCGGGGCTCTGGATCGGTATCGCGCCGCCGGAAGCCGCGGCAAGCTGGCTCTCTGGCGACGAGCTGAGCAGCGCGGGACTGGGGTTCGACCCGCTTTCCGGATATGATCTGGCGGTTTGGGAGTGATGCACATGTCTGGGAATGACACGCCGCCCCGCGCAGTCCGGCGTTGGACGCGCTACCTCCTGATCGGCTCGCTTGCTCTGAACCTGCTCATTCTGGGCGCGGTCGCGGGCTTTCTTGTGCGAGGGGGGCCGGGTATCGGCCCGCGGGATGCCCGTGACCCGGTGGCGCCCTATACCCGCGCCCTGACCGAAACGCAGCGCGACGACTTGCGGCGCTCGTTGCGGCGCAACTTTCTGGTCGAGGACCGCGAGACCCGGACGGAGCGGCGTGCGGGGATCCTTGAGGATTACCGCGACGCTTTGACAACGTTGCGGGCGGACCCATTCGACCCGGATCCGCTGCGCGTCGTGCTGGACCGCCAGTCTGCCCGTGGTGAGGACCGTCGTCGCAAGGGACAGGAGGCGCTTGCGCAATATCTGGCGGGGCTGAGTTCCGAAGAGCGCAAGGCCTTCGCCGACAGGCTCGAACAGGAGATTTCCCGGTTCGGCAAGCACCGGGACCGTGCCGCGGACGAGCGGTGAGCGGCGCAGCCGTGCCTCGGTCTGCATGAAACGCTTCGCGACGATCTGAATAGCGCGCTTCGCGGCGGACCGCGTCATGTGCCGCGCGACGGACGGCGCGATACGCTGCTTGTTGCGCTGCCGCGGGCTGGAAACGCGGGAGCGCGCCGCGCCTTGCGGAAATCTGTTTGGTGGGGCCGTGGGCGCGTGCTACGCGGGGGTGATAAGCGGCACAGGGACGCGCCCCGCGCCTGTCGTCAGGCAAGCCGACGGACGCGAGGCTGCGTCCCGTTATGACGCCCCGCGCATAGAGCGCGGTGCACTGAACATCTTCTCGCGGGGCTCATAGGTGACGGCTTTTGCTTTTGCCGTGGCATCTGGAATGAGCCGATCGGCCATCACCACGGTGTTGCGGCCCAGATCCTTGGCGGCATAAAGTGCCTGATCGGCCGATTCCACGAGGGCCTCGGGGCCGAATTCGCGCCCGGGATGGGCGACTGCCACGCCCAGACTGATGGAGATCGGAATGCTCCGCCCGTCCTCCAGCTTCAAGGGTTCCGCGTTCAGGGTCCGGCAGAGCCGCTCCGCCGTGGCCTGCGCGGCTTCGCGACCGGTGTCCGGCATGACCACGAGGAATTCCTCGCCGCCATACCGCGCCACCAGATCTGCGGCACGCAGGTTGTTGCACAGCATTTCTGCGACTCCGCGCAGCACGGCGTCCCCCGTCGCATGTCCGAATTTGTCGTTGATGCTCTTGAAGTGGTCGAGATCGGCAAGCAGCAACGCGAAGGGGCGTTTGCGCATCTCGCTCTGCTCGGCGATGCGGGTCATGTGAGGCACCGCGTAGCGACGGTTGTAGAGCCCGGTGAGCGGATCGATGACCGCGGCACGCAAGCCGTCGCGCATGTCTTCGCGCAAACGGTCGGCAGTGCGCTTGCGGGCCACCTGCTTGCGGATGCGCAAGGCCAGTTCCTGTGGGTCGGGGCCATTCGACAAGAGATCATTCGCACCAAGGTCCAGCGCCGTGGCGGCCTCGTGCCGTTGGTAGGGATGGGCCACGTAGATGATCGACATGTGCCGCGTCGCCCCACCAGCCCGCAATTGCGGCAATAGCGCCAGACCGGTGCCTTCGCTCTGCCGGGCTTCCAGCAAGACCGCCACGTCGGGTGGACGCTGATTGCCGCTCAACACCCCCTCCGGAGACACCACGCGAAGCCGGTCGGACAGGCAATGGCCCAGCGCGTCCTGCAGATCCTCGGCCGCAGCCCGCCCGGCGCCACAGGGGATCAGCGCGACATTGGCGGGGCGCTCGAACCCGGCCGATGCCTCTGCGAGCCCCAGCGCGCGACGGGTATCCTCGCGCAGGCGCAACTCCGTTTCTGCATCCCGCGCGCGCAAGAGCGACCGCAGACGCGCAAGCATCACGAGGTCGTCGACCGGGCTTTGCATAACATCATCCGCCCCCGCGGCCAGCGCGGCCAGCCTTTCGGACGGGCTTGCATTGGCCTGCAGCAGGATGACCGGAAGATACGCGCCGAAGCTGTGCGCGCGAATGCGGCCGCAAAGCGCCTGACCGGTCATGTCCGGAAGCTCGGATGCGGTAATGACAAGATCGGGGCGCTGGCGCGTCAGCGCCTTTATGGCGCTTTCTCCGGAGCTTGCGAGGGTTACCTCGTAAAAAGCCGAGGCCAGTTTCACACGCAGCACGATCCGGTTTGTCGGCACCGCATCAACAATCAGAATTCGGGCTGTCATGCGTGATCTGTCCCTGTTTGGGTCAGTCATTGGGCTTGCCAATGACTTGTCTCTTCGTGGTGTTTCAGCTTTGATCCATCCAGGTTAACAAACCCTTTCGAGATTGGTAAAAAATAGATGCTTTCGCAGGAATCCGCCGAGACGATCGGCTTGCAGGCCGTCGCATGGCTGGCTTCGAATGACGAACTGCTGCCCGTGTTCATGGGGGCCACGGGCGCGTCGGAAGACGACTTCCGCGCGAATTTGCAGGACCCGGTCTTTCAAGGGTCTGTGCTCGATTTTCTCTTGATGGATGACAAATGGATCGTCGCCTTCTGCGATGAGACGGGGCTTGCACCGGACCAGCCCATGGCGGCGCGTGCACTGTTGCCTGGTGGAGGGCAGGTGCATTGGACATGACCGTTGACGCGGTGATCTTTGACAAGGACGGAACGCTTTTCGACTTTGCCGCCACCTGGGAAGCCTGGGCCGCGGCCTTTCTGGAACGGCTGTCGCGGGGCGATCCGGATCGCGCGGAGCGGCTTGGTGCAAGCGTCGGGTTTTCCTATCGGGAAAGGCGCTTTGCCCGCGACAGTATCGTGATCGCGGGAACACCGGCGGAGATCGCCGCCGCCTTGTCCCCGTCCTTGCCCGGTTTCGACGCCGGGCAATTGATCGCCCTGCTCAACGAGGAAGCGGCCCGAGCGCCCCAGCGCGAAGCCGTGCCACTGTTGCCGTTTCTGAGTGATCTGAAGGCACGCGGTTTGCGGCTGGGCGTCGCGACCAACGATGCCGAACAGCCGGCCCGGGCTCATTTGCGTGCGGCCGGTGTGGAGCAGTGCTTTGATTTCATCGCCGGCTTTGACAGCGGCCATGGCGCGAAGCCGGAGCCCGGCCCGTTGCTGGCCTTCGCCGAGGCCATGGCCATCGCGCCTGCGCGCATCGTGATGGTGGGCGACAGCTTGCACGATCTCAGGGCCGGGCGCGCGGCGGGGATGCGCACGGTCGGGGTGCTCACCGGGCTGGCCGGGCATGAGACGCTGTCCCCCATGGCCGACGTGGTGCTGCCCGATATCGGACATTTGCCGCGCTGGTTGTTGCGCGTCGCGCCAACGGGCGTGTCGGTCCGGACCTGAAAAACGACGCATCACGTCGCAATCGGGCAGGCAGTTCCAAGGCGTGGCGTGTCTGCTGATCCGCAGAGCCGAGATCAGGAGCGCGTGATGACCGAAAGCTTGAGCCCCACCCGCAGCCCGAGCCGCCGCAAGCGCGGCGGTGGTCGCGCCGGATTGGCAGAGCGCCGTGGCGGTGCCGTCATCGAACAGATGCCGTGGGACCCACCGATCAATCGGGACCAGCCCACCGAACCGCTCAGCGCGGACGGTGTCGCGCGCCTGCATGACGCGGCCATGCGCATTCTTGAAGAAATCGGGATCGAGTTTCTCAACCCCGACGCCTTGTCTGTCCTGCGCAAGGCCGGCTGTACCGTGACCGGAGACAACGTCCGCATGGGGCGTGACATGGTCATGGAGTATGTCGGGATGGCCCCGTCTTCCTTCACGATCACGCCACGCAATCCGGAGCGCAGGATCACCGTCGGAGACGGGCATCTGTTGTTCGGCAACGTGTCGTCGCCCCCGAATTACTGGGACATGGAAATCGGCAAGAAGGTGACCGGCACGCGGGCGATGTTTCAGAACCTGTTGAAGCTCACGCAGTATTTCAACTGTATCCATTTCGCCGGCGGTTACCCGGTCGAGCCGGTCGACGTGCATGCCAGCATTCGTCATCTCGACGCGACATTCGACAAGCTGGTGCTGACGGACAAGGTGCCGCACGCCTACTCTCTGGGGGCCGAGCGGGTCGAGGATGTGATGGAGATGGTGCGCATCGCCGCCGGTGTTTCGAATGATGAATTCGAGGCGCAGCCGCACATGTATACGAACATCAATTCGACCTCTCCGCTCAAGCATGACCATCCGATGCTTGATGGCTGGATGCGGTTGGCGCGGCGCGGGCAGGGTCTTGTCGTCACGCCTTTCACGCTTGCCGGTGCGATGGCCCCGGTCACCATGGCCGGCGCTGTTGCGCAGAGCCTTGCAGAGGGGCTGGCGGCGGTGGTGCTGGCGCAAATCATCAGGCCGGGGGTGCCTTGTGTGATCGGCACGTTCACCTCCAATGTGGACATGAAATCGGGCGCGCCTGCGTTTGGCACGCCGGAATACATGCGCGCCACCCAGATCACCGGACAAATGGCCCGCTTTTATGGGTTGCCGATGCGCTCGTCCGGTGTGTGCGCGGCCAATGTGCCGGACGCGCAATCCATGTGGGAGACCGAACACAGCCTTTGGGCCGCAGTGCAGTCCGGCTCCAACATGGTCTATCACGCGGCGGGATGGCTCGAAGGCGGTCTGATCGCCAGCCCTGAGAAATTCATCATGGATTGCGAGGTTTTGCAGCAAATCCAACGCTATATGAATCCCGACCTGTGGGACGTGTCCGAAGACGCCTTGGCAGTCGAGGCGATCCGGGACGTGGGGCCGGACGGCCATTTCTTTGGCTGTCAACACACGCAGGACCGCTACACGACGGCGTTTTACCAGCCCTTTCTGTCGGACTGGAAGAATTACGAGGCCTGGGAGGCGGCGGGCGGCGTCTGGACGCCTGAGCGCGCGCATCTGATCTACAAGTCGATCCTCGCCGATTTTGAACCGCCGGAATTGGATGGCACGATCCGAGAGGCGCTCGAGCGCTTTGTTGCAAACCGCAAGCAAGAGGGCGGGGCACCGACCGATTTCTAGGAAAGCCATGCGAGCCGCATAAGAGCGCCCCCGAGGGGCGGCAGGTCCGGGTGCGCGCCATTCACAGCGGACAAACCGCCGGGGCTCCGAAGGGACCGCGTCAGATCAAAGAGCGCGTCCCGTAGATGTCACCGACAGGGCGGGAAAGGCCCGTCGTTATGCGCGGGCGGATCACCCGAACGGTGTATTCCAGCGGCGGGAAACCCGACCTTGCAGGTAAGGTGCTTGAGGTGACACTTTCCATAGATGTCCGACTGAGCGGGTGCTGCCTTCTTCCGCGCGTTCGGCTGTCAACAAAGGAGAGCCTTTTGACACAAGACAATGACCGGACGCTCTACGTCATGTTGACCGCGTTGGGGGCGCTCGCGGGCTTGTGCGGCTGGGCGCTGATCGAGGCGGGATCGCGTGGGCTGCGCCCGGATCGCGATATTCTCGGGCTGTCCGGCGTGGCGTTTGCCGGCTTTGCCGTGCTTTTGGCTTTGGTCGGACCCGCGCCGCTCAGGCGGGCGGTGGTACCCTCGCTCGCGATCGGGGGTGGTCTGGGCATGATGTTCTGGCTTGGGTCATTCCGTCATGCCCATGTCGAAGGCTATCTTGCGCTCGGCTACCCTCTGGCGGCCTATGCCAGCGTCCTGCTTGTCTCGACACCGTTTGCCGCCGCCGCGATCGAACGGCGCGGTGGTTGGCGCGACTATGCGCGCTTGTTCGATCACAGTTGGCGTATCCTGATCCGCTATGCCGGCGCGGCGCTGTTCGTTGCGCTGTTCTGGGCGCTGGTGCTGCTGTCGGATGCTTTGTTGCAAATCGTGGGCCTGGCACTTTTCGACGTCCTGACGGCCACCGACTGGTTTGTGGCCATGCTGACGGGAGCTGTCTTCGGGCTGGCGCTTGCGGTGACCAACGCGCTCTCTGCCATGATGGCGCCGGACCTGCTCTTGCGTTTGCTGCGGCTGCTGGCGCCGGTTGTGCTTACGGTCGTGGCGGTTTTCCTTGTTATGCTGCCCGTGCGCGGATGGGACGGGTTGCTTGCGGGGCTTTCACCCGCTGCCAGCCTTATCGCGTTTGCCTTTGCCGCGATCACTTTGGTGACCATCGCGCTGGATCGCGGTCCCGAGCGGGAGGTGTCGGGGCAGGGGATGCGCATGGTGACGGCAGCCCTTGCTGTGGCGACACCGGTGCTGGCGGGACTTGCGCTTTGGGCCATTGCATTGCGGGTCGGGCAATACGGCTGGACGCCTGCGCGCCTCATTGCAACGGCGCTTGCTGGCGTGAGCGCCGCGCACGGGCTTGCCTACGCGGTGATCGTGCTGTGGCGGTCGCGATGGCCTGAGCGCCTCCGACAAGCAAATATCTGGTTGAGTCTGGCCACTGTGCTTTTTGCACTGTCATGGTTCACCCCCTTGATCCATCCCGAACAGATCGCCGCCCGAGACCAGTTGCAACGCGCCCTGCAACAGACCGACGCTTCTGGCATTCCATTGCGGGCAATGGCGCAGGACTGGGGCGTCGCAGGTGCGCGCTCAGTTGCCGCTCTGAGGACCGAGCGTCCTGACCTTGTTGCAGAGATCGAAAGGACAATGACCGGGCGCCGTCAACCGATTGCGGATGTCGAGGATATTGCCGCGCAGTTGGCGGTTTATCCCGTCGGGCGTTCCGTCATGCCAGATAATCTTGAAGGGCTTTCCATCTTCTTGCGCCAAGAACTCGCGTCCGGTTGCCGGATCGATGTGCAGGGGGTGCCGGGCTGTGCGCTTTACTTTGGTGAGTTTGGTGCGGCCGAGACGGAACAGGCCATTCTGTTTGCTGTCGACGAGGATGGGGATGTGAGACTGTGGTTGGTTGCCCGTAATCCGGACGGGCAGTTCGAACATATTGGCCGGGTCGCCACCATCAATGACGATGCCGCGATTTCGAGCGTTCCCGCAAGTGTTTTGGGCCGCCTGCGCGAGGGTGAGGCGGTGATCGCACCCAGCACCCGCAAATCACTTTTCTTGGGCGGGATCGAATTTTTTCCGATCAATTGAAGACTTTACCCGAAAATTAAGATCCGTGCCTCATCGTTTGAGCATTACAAGAGGCGCATACACGATGCATGGCTTGATCCTGCGTACATTCGAGATGTTTGTCCGCGATACTCATGGGCAGGCAGATTGGGAAAGGCTGGCGGACAACGCCGAGCTTGGGACGACGACGTTCGAAGCCATGCTGCACTATGAACCGCAGGTGTTTGATCAATTGCTCAGCCATGTCCCGCAAGAGCTTGGCAAGCCGCCCGAGGCGTTTCTTGAAGATCTTGGCTTGTATCTCGTCTCCCACCCGAATTGTGAAGGACTGCGGCGCCTGCTTCGATTTGGGGGCGTCGATTTCATTGATTTCCTGCATTCTCTCGATGAACTGCCCGACCGGACGAGACTGGCTGTTTCGGACCTCGATCTGCCGGATCTGGAGTTGCGTGAACATGGCCCGGCGCATTTCTCGCTCAGGATTGGAGAAGGCCTGCCGGGTTTCGGTCATGTGCTGGTGGGTTTGCTGCGCGCCATGGCCGACGATTACGGGACGCTGGCGTTGCTCGACTACTCTGATGGTTTCCAGGGGGCGGAGCGGATTGAAATCACCCTTGTCGAAACATCCTTCGCAGAAGGCCGCTCGTTCGATCTTGCCGGCAGCGAAGAGGGCGGCACGGAAACACGGCGACAGGAGGCGCGGGCATGACGATCCCTGCAACGGCGCTGCATAGCCTGTGCCCAATGCATGTCATCGTGTTGAATGACGGTACAATCAAGCAGGCAGGACCGACGCTCTGCAAGATGCTGGGCCGCGATCCGTGCGGTGAGCAATTCTTTGACACCTTTCTCCTTTCGCGTCCGCGCTCCGTCGACTCCGTTGCGGAAATGGCCTGCGCCGTTGGGCGCAAATTGCATCTGACATTGAGGGGCGGGCCACCAATCCCGCTCAAGGGCCATGTGGTTCCGCTGGATGACACTGGCAGCCTGATCAACATTTCGTTCGGCTTCGCTGTCAGTCAGGGCGTGCGGGCCTTCTCCCTCAACAACGCTGATTTTGCACCAACGGATCTCGCCATCGAATTGCTCTACCTGGTGGAAGCAAACAGTGCGGCGATGTCGTCCTCGCGGCGGCTTAACAGACGGTTACAGGGGGCCAAGGACGAAGCAGAGGCGCGGGCGCATAGTGACACGCTCACCGGCCTGCAGAACCGGCGTGCGCTGGACGCAATGCTGAAGAGGATCGATCGGGCGGGCAACCCTTTCGCCATCATGCATATCGACCTCGATTTCTTCAAACATGTGAACGATACCTACGGCCATGCGGCCGGTGACCATGTGCTTCAGGTCGTGTCTCGAATCATGCTTGAGCTTACGCGCAAGGACGATCTCGTTGCACGTATTGGTGGCGATGAATTCGTGATCGTGTTTCCCAACGCCGTTCAGCGCGATCGGCTCGCCAGCAAGGCGGCGACCATGATCGCAATGATGGAGCGCCCGATCCCGTTTCAGGGCGTGAGCCTCGAAGTCTCCGCAAGCATAGGGATCGCTGTTGATGCCGAGGGCCGAAAACCCGCCAACGAAGCGCTTGAACAAGCCGATCAAGCACTTTACGCAGCCAAGCGTGCCGGACGCGCACAATATGCATTGGCCGATATGGAGCAGCCGCTGGGGACGCAATAACGCGGTTACATGTCGTGCTGCGGATGGGCAAAAATTTGCACCAGATGGGTCTTGATCCTCGCTGGGACAAGTCGTAAAAGCCCGCTCACGGTTGGGGTGTAGCCAAGTGGTAAGGCACCGGTTTTTGGTACCGCGCACCGTAGGTTCGAATCCTACCACCCCAGCCAGTAACTCCGAAAGTCCCTCATATCTCAGACGCTTGTCTTTTCCGGCTCAGTAGGGTCGGGGCGCAGGTTACACGTGCGTTCACACAGAAGGTTACACGACCTTCCTGCCGTCGGCCCTGGACGTTCCGTGGTGATGACCGACGTGAAGGGCGGTTGTCATGGCGACAGTTCCATTTCTCTGCACGAGGCGGGGACGATTCTATTTCCGCAGGCGTTTGCCGGGGTTATCCACATATACCGTGCCCGTGATGGTATCGCTGGGGACGACGGATCGAGCTTTAGCGACTAAGTTGTGCGTGCAAGTGACTGCACTCATGGACCAAATGCTCGACCAGGACCTTCATGTCGATCTGCCCGCAGTGGAAGTGGCAGCCTTTTTCAAGGCCGAATTGCCGCGCTGTGTGGATACGGTCCGCCGCGGGCGGATGGTCGAGCGTATGGATGGAAGCCTTACCGTGGAAAAGGCGCGCCGCAATCGCCTAGAGACATTCGTCTTGCGTGGCATGGTCGAGGATGGTCTGCGGGAGCAGATGGCACCCGAGCGCCTTGAGAGGCTGGACGCGATAGAGCGCGAGACTGCACAAGACACTCAGTCGAAGATGTTCCGTGAGTTCATCTCACCGGCGTTCAACTCGGAAATTCAAAAGCGCGCGAAGGCTGGCAGCAGCTTGACCCAGATGGATGTCCTGCAGCTCCGTTGGGCGGCGGTCGAAGCCCGTATGGCCGCCCATGAAGCCGCCGAAGCGGTTCCGCTCCATAATGCCGAGTCCGTACGTGACGCCGCGGTGGCGCTCTTGCGTGGGATCACGCAGTAGGCGATAGGCTCTACGTCGCCGTTCACAGCGCCGCAAGATGCCGTCATAGAAGTGCCGCGGCACGACCTGTCCACTTGTGCCGTCGGCAAGTCCGCTTTGATCCTGGCTGCCCCGCCAGCTACCGCCACGCCTGAACCAGCACTGACGCCCGGGGTTGCGTTGATCGAGTTTCGTATGACGGGGCGGGCTCTGCATGCCCAACTCGATGCCGCGCGGGACCAGGCGCCGAACGAGGGGTTTGCCGTGGGACTTTGGAAAATAGGGCCTCAAACGCGCCATCTGCGCATCGCTCAACCAGAAAAGATCAGACATGTCACCACTCGTTTTTCCAGCCGTGAATCATGCAACTTCCCGGAAATCAATGGGTCCTGACCCTCGCGTAAAGGGGGGTATACGATGTCTGACGGTGGAATTTCTATACCTACAATAATTGATACCCTCTTATCTGACGGAAACGCTCCCTTCACTGCTGGGGGCGTTCCTTTATGACCGCTGCCCAGAGGTGTTTCTCTCTGCCATCGTTCTTGTGGCTACCGTCATCTACAGGTTATGAATCCTGACTCCAAGAAAACCGAGGAACCACATGGCCATCATTCGCGTGGCTCAGGGTATGGCTTGGTTGCCTTGACGCATCGTCGCGACCCTCAGGATACGTCGCAATCTGTCGCGAGCGCCTTCTTTTTGAGCAAATGCGCTGCTTGTCTGGCTTGATACGAAAAAGCTGCGCCAAGTTTTCTCATCAGACTTGCTCCTGAAAACGGTTCTGAGCCAATGGCCTGTATGACGAGAGAACTGACTGTGGTTGTCGTTGAAGACGACCGCGACCGTGCAATAGCCATTGTGGATGCGCTGAGGGCAGGAGCCGATTGTCGGGTTTTCGTGATCGGCAATTCCTCCGGGCTTGCCCGAAAGATCGCCGTGCACGAGCCGGATATCGTGCTGATCGATATCGATAATCCGACCCGGGACATTCTGGAGGAACTGACGCTGGCCTCCGGTCCTTTGGAACGTCCCGTGGCCATGTTCGTGTCCGGAGCCGCAGGGGGGCTGGCGAAAACGGCGGTTGAGGCAGGGGTCTCGGCATATGTGGTGGATGGCCTGCAGCCCGAGCGGATCAAAGCCGTCATAGATACAGCCATCGCGCGCTTTCAGATGGTGCGCCAGATTCGCACTGAGTTGGCCGAGACACGCCGTGCGCTCGAGGAGCGCAAGGTTATCGATCGCGCCAAGGGTCTTTTGATGAAAGCCAAAGGTCTCGACGAGGACGCAGCCTATGCATTGCTGCGCAAGACAGCGATGGATCAGGGACGGCGGGTCGCGGACGTGGCTGAAGCGCTCGTGACCGCTGCGGGACTATTGGGATGAAGACGGTCAACGTGCCCCTGGCCTATATGCCGCTGGTCGACGCAGCCCCGGTCATCATCGCGCAGGAAATGGGGTTTGCCGAGACCGAAGGCATCAATCTCGACCTGATCGCCGCGCCTTCGTGGTCTTCGGTGCGGGACATGCTGGCCTTCGGGCGAGTCGATGCAGCGCATCTTCTCTCTCCGGTCGCGGTCGCAATGGCAATGGGGCTGGGCGGCGTAAGCACACCGATTTCGGCAGTTTCTGTTCTGTCGGTCAACGGCAATGTCATTGGGGTCGGCCGAACGCTGGAGGCAAGACTGCGTGACGCAGGTTTCGGTTTTGATTTTCACGATCCCTACCGGGCTGCCGAAGCTTTGGCGTCCGTCCGGGACGGGCCAATCGTGTTCGGTGTCCCGTTCCCCTTTTCAATACATGTGGAGCTTTTGCGTTACTGGTGCGGCCGATCCGCCCTTGGCATCGGTGGTATCGAAATCAGGACCGTGCCGCCCCCTTTGATGGCTGATGCGCTGGCGGCTGGCGATGTGGATGCGTTCTGCGTGGGCGAGCCATGGGGATCGGTTGCGGTTGATCAGGGAGCGGGAGCACTCTTACTGCCCGGCAAGGCGATCTGGGGCTTCGCCCCTGAAAAGGTCTTGGCCGCGCGCACCGACTGGGCCGACAATGAGCCAGACCTCCTGGGACGATTGATGCGCGCGGTTTGGCAAGCAGGCCGTTGGCTGTCCAAGCAACATAGCCGGACGACCGCAGGCGAGATACTGTCGCGCAAGGCGTATCTGGATATCTCGCCGGAACTGATCGACCGTGCATTGAGGGGTCACCTGACGGTTACCCGCGATGGTGATCTGCGGAATGTCGAGGATTTCCTCTGCTTTCACCGCGGTGCGGCAACCTTTCCATGGCGTAGTCAGGCCAAGTGGATCGCCACTCGGTTGCAGGAAAGACTTGGCGGCGGGTCTTCGGTGTCACTTGACGAAGCTGCGCGTGTGTTCCGCTCTGATCTCTATCGTCAGCACCTCGCCCAGATCGGCGCGGACATGCCCGGCGCGTCGGAAAAACTGGAAGGCGCGATTCGGCATCCAACCGCCGTTGCCTCGACCCGCGGACAGATGACCCTGTTGCCGGATGCGTTTTTTGATGGCCAACTATTCGACCCGAGCCCGCAGAAGTGAACGTTTTTTGAGCAGAATTGCTGCAACGCAGCATGTTGCCGCCCGTCACAAGGCTTTCTGCGCATTTTTTCTTTGAGACCAGCCGCTCCGTCGTGCATCACTGTAATACCGGTCTGCAATGGCGTAGCCCGTACCGAATTCTCCCTATGACTGGGATCTCTGAGCAAAGCCGCTCGCATCGCGTCGCCTCCCGACGTGCATGCTGCGGCTTTTTTGCGTTTGCCGGTGCGTTATCCTCCCGCGCCCGGTCCAAAGAAAGGAACGAGGATGGAAAACGTGCTGATCAGTCTCGCAACTGCGACGGCATTGGCCGGTCCGGCAGCGGCAGAACTGCTGGATCTGGAAAAGGACGAACTGACCTTCGGATTTATCAAGCTGACCGATATGGCTCCGCTCGCGGTGGCATATGAGCAGGGCTATTTCCTCGACGAAGGCCTGTTTGTGACGCTTGAAGCGCAAGCCAACTGGAAGGTGCTTCTTGACGGTGTGATCGACGGACAACTTGACGGCGCGCACATGCTGGCAGGCCAGCCATTGGCCGCCACCATCGGTTTCGGCACCGAAGCGCATATCATAACGCCCTTCTCGATGGATCTGAACGGCAACGGCATCACGGTGTCGAACGAAGTCTGGGAAATGATGAAGCCAAACATTCCCACCATGGACGATGGCCGCCCTCAGCACCCGATCAGCGCGGCCGCACTGAAGCCCGTGGTCGAAGAATTCAGCGCAAAAGGCGAACCCTTCAACATGGGCATGGTGTTCCCGGTCTCCACGCACAATTACGAGCTGCGCTACTGGTTGGCCGCCGGAGGGCTTGAGCCCGGCTTCTACAGCCCTGAAAACATCACAGGACAAATCGGTGCCGATGTTTTTCTGTCAGTGACGCCGCCGCCGCAAATGCCAGCCACGCTCGAAGCGGGCACCATTCACGGGTATTGCGTCGGCGAGCCATGGAACCAGCAAGCGGTTTTCAAAGGCATCGGCGTGCCGGTCATTACCGACTACCAGATGTGGAAAAACAATCCCGAGAAGGTGTTCGGCATCACCAAGGAATTCGCGGATGCGAACCCGAACACGACAAAAGCCCTCGTGAAGGCACTGATCCGTGCCGCCATCTGGCTGGACGAAAACGATAACGCCAACCGTCCCGCGGCGGTCGAAATTCTGAGCCGTCCGGAATATGTGGGCGCTGATTACGACGTGATCGCCAATTCGATGACCGGCTTTTTCGAATTCGAAAAGGGTGACAAACGCGATATCCCCGATTTCAACGTGTTCTTCCGCTACAACGCGACTTATCCGTTCTATTCCGACGCCATCTGGTATCTGACGCAGATGCGCCGCTGGGGCCAGATCGCCGATGGCAAGCCGGACGAATGGTATTTCGAGGTCGCCAAAAGCGTCTATCGCCCGGACATCTATCTCGAGGCGGCGCGTTTGCTGGTGGACGAGGGATTGGCGAATGAAGCCGATTTCCCCTGGGAGAGCGATGGTTTCAAAGAACCGACGCCCGCGTTCGATATCATTGACGGCATCCCCTATGACGGCCGCCAACCCAACGCCTATCTCGAAAGCCTGCCGATTGGCCTGAAAGGTGACCAAAAGGTCATCGGCAACGAAATCCAGGGCTGAACGTCCTGAAAGTGCTGCTGGCGCACGCGCTTTGCGCCGGCAGCAACAAGGGATCCTCCGTGCACCGATCATGCGGCGCGGATGTGCAGCACGCCCAAGTCGCTCCCTCGAACGCACGCACCCGATTCACGCTGCCATGCAGCAAAACCGCTGGACAAGATCATGACCGCCATTGACCCCTCTCAGATCACAGATGCCGAGCGCGACGCGCGCAAGGCGCGTCTTTTCACCCGCATCAACAAGGCTGATCGCTGGTTTCAGGTGCTTGGCCTCAGTTGGCTCACCCCCATCCTGAAAGCCGCTGCCGGTGACAATCCACGGGCGCAAATGAGCGAGATCTGGCGCCTTCTCGGGGTTCCGCTGCTTGCCATTGCTGGCTTCCTGACGCTCTGGGCCACGCTGGCGCCAACCGTGCAGACATCTCTGGGGGCCGTTCCGGGGCCTGCTCAGGTCTGGACCGAAGCCGTGAACCTGCACCAAGACGCGGTGGCCAAGGTCGAAAGCCGTGAGAAGTTCGAAGCACAGGTCGCGCAACTGAACGAGCGCCGCATCCAACAGGGCAAAGAGCCCGTCGAACGCGCCTATACCGGCGCGCCGAGCTACTACGCACAGATCTGGACGTCGATCCAGACGGTGTTCTTCGGTTTTCTCATCGCGTCGGCTGTGGCCATCCCGCTGGGGATTGCTGCCGGTCTGTCACCAACCGCAAATGCTGCGTTGAATCCGATCATTCAAATTTTCAAACCGGTTTCGCCGCTGGCTTGGCTGCCGATCGTCACGATGGTTGTCTCGGCGCTTTACACGACAAATGACGGCTTCTTTGCCAAGTCCTTCCTGAACTCGGCGATCACGGTGACGCTGTGTTCGCTCTGGCCCACAATGATCAACACGGCGCTGGGCGTGTCGAGCATCGACAAGGATTTGGTGAACGTCTCGAAGGTGCTGAAAATGAACACCTGGACCAAGATCACCAAACTGGTGCTGCCTTCGGCCTTGCCGCTGATCTTTACCGGGCTGCGTCTGAGCCTTGGGGTTGGCTGGATGGTCCTGATCGCAGCGGAGATGCTGGCGCAAAACCCGGGCCTGGGCAAATTCGTCTGGGACGAATTCCAGAACGGATCATCGTCCAGCCTTGCCAAGATCATGGTTGCCGTTCTGACGATTGGTATCATTGGTTTCCTGCTGGACCGACTGATGTACGCGATCCAGTCGCTCTTCACCTTCACTAACCACCGTTGAGGCCCACGCTCCAGTAGCAAAGCGGTAGCGCAGGAAAGGAAATCAACATGGGTATTCTGACACTCGATGGCGTCTCGAAAAGCTATGGCGAAGGACCATCACAAACGGATGTGCTGAACGACATATCGCTTGAAGTGAAAGAGGGCGAGTTCCTCGTTCTCTTGGGCTTTTCCGGAACCGGCAAGACGACGCTGATCAACATGTTTGCGGGGCTGGACACGCCGACGAAGGGCAAGGTTCTGTTCAAGGGCCAGCCCGTCACCGGTCCGGGCCCGGAGCGCGGCGTGATCTTTCAAAGCTATTCGCTGATGCCATGGCTGACTGTGACTGGAAACGTTGGGCTGGCGGTCGATGCGATTTTTCCCGGTCTGAGCCGGTCGGAAAAAGCGGCGAAAGTCGAGCACTACGTAAAAATGGTGGGGCTCGGTCACGCTGCCGGGCGACGTCCGGCAGAGCTTTCAGGCGGCATGCGCCAGCGGGTGAACGTGGCGCGCGCTCTGGCCATGAACCCCGAGGTTCTGCTGTTGGACGAACCGCTCAGCGCGCTGGATGCATTGACGCGCGCCAATCTGGCCGACGAGATCGAGCGCATCTGGGAAGCGGACAAGAAAACCTGCGTGTTAATCACCAACGATGTGGACGAGGCGATTGTCCTGGCCGACCGCATCATCGCGCTCAACCCTGACGGCACGCTTGGTGACGAGTTCAAGGTGACGATCCCGCGTCCGCGCGACCGGACCGAAATGAACCACGATGAAACCTTCAAGGCGCTGCGCGCGGAGGTGACCCAATACCTGATGGATGTTGGCATCGAGGCCAAGGTCGAAGGCAGCCGATCGCTGCCAAACGTGACCCCGATACATGGTGTGCCAACAGCGGTGGCGAAGGCACAGGAAGGCATGATCGAGGGCCGGTTCCTCGACTTCTCTCAGCTGCACAAGGTCTATCCCACCCCCAAGGGCCCGCTGACAGTGGTCGAGAACTTCGATCTCAAGATCAATAAAGGCGAGTTCATATCGCTGATCGGGCATTCGGGCTGCGGTAAATCCACGGTGCTGACCATGGCGGCGGGGCTCAATGACATCTCCAAGGGGGCGATCAAGCTGGATGGCCGGCACGTCGAAGGCGCAGACCCCGAGCGCGCCGTCGTCTTCCAGGCACCGTCCTTGTTTCCGTGGTTGACTGCCAAGGAGAACGTCAGCGTCGGGGCCGACCGGGTCTATCCCAAGGCGTCCCGGCAAGAGCGTCAGGACGTGGTGGAATACTACCTCGAACGCGTGGGTCTGGCCGACGCAATGGACAAGCCAGCGGCGGAACTCTCAAACGGCATGAAACAGCGCGTTGGCATCGCGCGCGCCTTCGCGCTGTCGCCCAAGCTGCTCTTGCTGGACGAGCCCTTCGGCATGCTTGACAGCCTCACACGCTGGGAATTGCAAGAAGTGCTGATGGAGGTCTGGTCGCGCACCAAGGTTACCGCGATCTGTGTGACCCACGACGTGGACGAGGCGATCCTTCTGGCGGATCGCGTGGTAATGATGACCAACGGGCCGCAGGCCACGATCGGCAAGATCACCGAGGTCGACCTGCCACGCCCGCGGACCCGAAAAGCGCTGCTCCAGCACCCTGACTATTACACGTATCGGCAGGAGGTGCTCGATTTCCTCGAAGAGTACGAGCACGGCGCAAAACCCAAGCCCAAGGCAACTGCACCCAAGCCAATTGCGGCGGAGTAACAGCCATGACCGAAAAACTTGTAATCATCGGTGCCGGCATGGCATCGGGTCGGATGATCGAACATCTGGTGGAAGCCGCCCCGGACGCATTCGACATCACGCTCTTCAATGCCGAGCCACGGGGAAACTATAACCGCATCATGCTGAGCCCGGTTCTGGCGGGCGACAAGACATATCGGGAAATCGTCACCCATGACGAAGACTGGTATGCACAGCATGGCGTAACCTGCCGCTTCGGCGAACCGGTTGTGGCGATCGACCGCGACATGAAGGTGGTCGAGGGCGCGCATGGCCATGTGCCCTATGACAAACTGGTTGTGGCGACCGGGTCCATTCCCTTCATGATCCCCTTGCCGGGCCGTGACCTTGAAGGTGTGATTGCATACCGCGATCTCGAAGACACCCAGCGCATGATGTCCATGGGCGCGGGCAATCGAGTGGTTGTCATCGGCGGCGGGCTTCTTGGGTTGGAGGCCGCAGCCGGCATGGCCGCGCGCGGCGTGGACGTCACCGTGGTTCACATCATGGGCCACCTGATGGAACGTCAGTTGGACGAGGCCGCGGGGTATCTTCTCAAGAAGTCGCTCGAAGCCAAAGGCATCACCGTCAAGCTGCAGGCGAACTCGAAGGAAATTCTCGGGCAAGACGGCCATGTCCGCGCATTGCTGCTGGACGACGGCACCGAACTGCCCTGTGACCTGCTGGTCATGGCCGTCGGCATCCGCCCGAACGTGGCTCTGGCGCAGGAGGCAGGCCTTGCCGTCGGCAAAGGCATCCATGTGGACGACCAGATGATCACGTCGGACGCGGATGTCATGGCCGTCGGGGAATGCGTCGAACATCAGGGCGCGCTCTTTGGTCTCGTCGCCCCGCTTTACGATCAGGCCAAGGTCGCGGCGCAAACGCTGCTGGGACAAGAGACGGCGTTCCGGCAAAAAACGCTGTCGACCAAGCTCAAGGTCACCGGCTGCGATCTGTTCAGCGCGGGCGATTTTGCCGACGGCGAAACCCGCGAAGATATCGTGTTCCGAGATCCCGCACGCGGGGTCTACAAGCGGCTGGTCATTGAAGACGACAGGCTGATCGGCGCCGTGATGTATGGCGATACGGCGGACTCGAACTGGTTCTTTGGCCTGATCCAATCCGGCGAAAGCATCGACGAGATGCGCGACACGCTGATCTTTGGTCCGGCCTTTCAGGGAGGATCCTCTGTGGACCCTCTCTCAGCCGTTGCAGCATTGCCGCCTGAGGCGGAAATTTGCGGCTGCAACGGCATTTGTAAAAGCACCATCACCGAGGCCATCGAGGGCGGCGCAGGTGATCTGGCCGCTGTGCGGGCCACCACCAAGGCTTCGGCGTCCTGCGGAACCTGCACCGGGTTGGTCGAACAACTGCTGCAGGTCACGCTGGGCGACGCGTTCCGGGTTCCCGCCGCTCAACCCATCTGCGGCTGCTGTGACCTGACACACGAGGACGTTCGCCGCCTGATCAAGAGTCAGGCGCTGAAAAGCCAGGAGGCCGTCTGGCAGGAGCTTGGCTGGAAAACCCGCAACGGCTGCCACGTTTGCCGACCGGCGGTGAACTTCTACCTGCTGGCCGATTGGCCGCTGGAGTATCAGGACGACCCGCAAAGCCGGTTCGTCAATGAACGCAAACACGCCAATATCCAAAAAGACGGCACGTTCAGCGTCGTTCCGCGCATGTGGGGCGGGATCACCAACCCGACCGAATTGCGCGCCATCGCGGACGCCGCTGACAAATACAACGTGCCGACCGTCAAGGTTACCGGCGGCCAGCGCATCGACCTGCTTGGCGTCAAAGGCGAAGATCTGCCGTATATCTGGGCCGATCTGAACAAGGCTGGTCTTGTTTCGGGCCACGCCTATTCCAAAGGGCTGCGCACGGTAAAGACCTGCGTCGGAACGGATCACTGCCGCTTTGGGACGCAGGATTCCACCGGCCTCGGGATCAAGCTGGAACAGGTGCTCTGGGGGTCGTGGACACCGCACAAGGTCAAGCTGGCGGTATCGGGCTGCCCCCGCAATTGCGCCGAGGCAACCTGCAAGGATGTGGGCATAATCTGCGTGGACAGCGGGTATCAGGTGGGCGTTGCGGGTGCGGCGGGCATGGATGTGAAGCAAACCGAACGTCTGGCCGATGTACCCACCGAAGAAGAGGCCATCGACCTGACTGTCGCCTTCATCCAGCTGTATCGCGAAAACGCCAAGTATCTGGACAGACCCTACAAATGGGTGGCCAAGGTCGGCCTTGACTGGGTCAAGGCCCGCGTCGTGGACGATCTGGAAGAACGCGCCCGCCTGATCGCCGCATTTGAACTGTCCCAATCCATCTACCGGAAAGACCCATGGGCGGAACACGCCAAAGAAGCGGACCGCTACCAAACCCTTGCAGACCTGACCCTGGAGGCCGCGGAATGAGCTGGATCGACCTTGGACCTGTTACAGATATCCCCGTACGCGGCGCACGGACGCTCAAAACCGCGTTGGGCTGCGTGGCCGTGTTTCGCACCGCCGAGGACGAAGTCTTTGCCCTGACCGACCGCTGCCCGCACAAAGGCGGTCCGCTCTCCGAGGGGATCGTGCACGGCCAAAGCGTCACCTGCCCGTTGCACAACTGGGTTTTCGACCTCAACACCGGCGTGGCCAAGGGTGAAGATGCAACCGTCGAAACTTTTGCCGTGCGCGTCGAAGCGGGGCGCGTCCTGATTGATGCCTCCCGCCTGGCCGGACGGAGTGCCGCCTGATGATGGACGGCAACAGCCTCCCCGAAACCCGCTCCACCTGCCCCTATTGTGGGGTCGGGTGTGGTGTCCTGCTGCGCCCGGACGGCGACGGTCTGGCTGTCCGCGGTGACCCGGAGCATCCCGCAAATTTCGGGAAACTGTGTTCGAAGGGCGCAGCCTTGGGCGAGACAGTGGGTCTCGAGCACCGCCTTCTGGCCCCAAAGATGGATGGGGCCGAGGTCGGCTGGGACAGCGCCCTGCAACGGGTCGCTGAGCGGTTTTCCCGTGCGATTGAAGAGCACGGGCCGGACAGCGTGGCCTTTTACGTCTCGGGCCAATTGCTGACCGAGGATTACTATGTCGCGAACAAGTTGATGAAGGGCTTTATTGGCTCGGCCAATATCGACACCAATTCCCGGCTTTGCATGGCGTCCTCGGTGGCGGGCCACAAGCGCGCCTTTGGGTCCGACACTGTTCCCGGCACCTATGAAGACCTCGACGAGGCCGACCTTGTGGTGCTGGTCGGGTCGAACCTCGCATGGTGCCACCCGGTTCTGTATCGGCGGCTCATGGCAGCGCGCAAAACCCGCGGCACGAGGATCGTCGTGATCGACCCGCGCCGCACGGCGAGCTGCGACGGGGCGGACATGCATCTGGCGTTGCAACCGGGCAGCGACGTTGCCCTGTTCAACCGTCTGTTGGTGACCCTCTACGAGGGCGGTGCGCTCGACAAGGCATTCATCGCGCACACCAACGGCTTCGATGAAGCCCTGCATGCCGCGCAAAACGATACTGCTGCGCCAACCGGGCTGACCGAAACGGAGATCCGCGCTTTCTGCGATCTCTGGATGCGAACCGAAAAGGTCGTGACGATTTATTCTCAGGGCGTGAACCAGTCGAGCTCGGGCAGCGACAAGGTGAATGCGATCCTGAATTGCCACCTTGCCACCGGGCGCATCGGCAGGCCGGGCATGGGGCCGCTGTCGGTCACCGGGCAGCCCAACGCCATGGGCGGGCGTGAGGTGGGCGGGCTTGCCAACATGCTGGCCTGCCATCTCGATCTCGAAAATGCCGACCATCGCGCTGCGGTGCGCGGGTTCTGGGAATCTTCACCCTTGCCCGAGACGCCTGGATTGAAGGCCGTGGACATGTTCCGCGCGGTCGGCGACGGCAGGATCAAGGCGCTGTGGGTGATCCACACCAACCCCGCCGTGTCCATGCCCGAGGCCGATGCTGTGTGCGACGCGATCGCGGCATGCCCCTTCACCGTTGTCAGCGACATCACCGCGCGCACGGATACCGCCCGGCTTGCCGACGTGCTTTTGCCTGCCACTGCCTGGGGTGAAAAAGACGGCACGGTTACGAATTCCGACCGCACGATCAGCCGGCAACGCGCTGTGTTGGCGGCCCCCGGGCAGGCACGACCGGACTGGGATATCCTCGCGGATGTTGGTCGGCGCATGGGGTTCGACAAGGCGTTTGATTATGCAAGCCCGGCAGAGATATTTCGCGAATATGCCGCGCTGTCTGGCCTGGCAGGGCAATTCGGGCGCGATTTCGATATTTCTGGCTTCGCGGATATCTCCGATCAGGGATACGCCCGTTTCCAGCCACAGCGCTGGCCCGTCACGACGACGCGAAAGGGTGGTCGTTTTTTCGCCGATGGGAGGTTTTTCCATCCGGATGGCCGGGCGCGCATGGTTGCGGTGTCCTGGAAACCGCCCGCTTCGAAAAAATCGCCGCGATTCCCGTTCCGCCTCAACACCGGGCGGGTGCGCGACCAATGGCACACGATGACACGCACCGCGTTGAGTCCGCGATTGTCGGGACATCTGGCAGAACCGTTCGTGGACATGCACCCGGAAGATGCCGCGCGCCGGAACATCGCCGCATCCGACTTGGTGCAACTTGTCAGCCCAACGGGGAAGTGCATTCTGCGCGCCCGGATCACACCGGCGGTGCAAATCGGGCAGCTCTTTGCGCCGATGCACTGGACTGCTGAAACCGCGCCATCAGCGCGCATCGACACGCTTGTGGCCGCCGAAACGGACCCGGTGTCAGGCCAGCCCGAAAGCAAGGCCAGCGTTGTGGATGCTACGCGGTTTGACGCGGCATGGTATGGTTTTGCCGTTTCATCGGATCCCATGACCCTTGATTGTGCCTACTGGGCCCTGGCCCGCACGTCGCGTGGTTACCGGGCCGAACTGGCAGGCGATCGTCCTGTCGACGATTGGGAAGCCGAGGCACGACGTCTCTTTTCTGCCCCCGAGGCCGAGGCTTGCTCAATCATCGATGCCAAACGCGGCAGCGCCCGCGTTGCGCTTTACCGGGATGGCATTCTTGCGCACGCATTGTTTGTCGCGCCGCGCCCTGTGGCGGTGATGCGCGACTATCTCGCTGACATGCCGGGTACGGAGGCGGCAAATGCACTCTCCGGACGCCCGCCAGCGGACATGCCCGACCCGGGTCCTGTCCTGTGCTCCTGTTTCGGGGTCGGGGTCAACACGATAGTCGACGCCATTGGAACCAAGGGCCTGATGACGGTCGAGAGCATCGGCGAAGTGCTGGCCGCAGGCACGAATTGCGGGTCATGCCGTCCCGAGATCGCAGAGCTTCTCAAGATGGTGCACAGCCGAGAGGCCGCCGAATGAGTTTGTCGGATCATGTGCGCACACTTGGACGCGGCCCGGGTCGCGCGCGGTCGCTGACCAGAGATGAAGCGCAGAACGCGATGACGCTGATTCTGGAGGAAGGCTGCGCCCCAGAGGCTATCGGGGCCCTTCTCATGCTGATGCGGATGAAGGGGGAAACGGCGGAAGAGATCGCCGGGTTCGCCGCAGCGGCGCAAGCGTCCACACCAGCGCTGCCTGCTGTCGATCTCGACTGGCCAAGTTACGCAGCGGGCCGCACGCGTGGCGTTCCGTGGTTCCTGCTCTCGGCGCGATTGATCGCTGAGGCAGGGCACCGTGTCCTGTTGCATGGCTGGAACGGACAGGACAACGCCGTCCGCGCAGGCCTCGCAGATGCTGGCATTGGCGTCGCGCGCGATGCCTCGGACGCCGCGCGCCTGCTCGATCGTGACCGGATCGCCTATATGCCGCTCGAGGTGTTGCACCCCCGGTTGTTCCAATTGCTCGATTTGCGCCGTGTGCTGGGCTTGCGATCCTGCATCAACACGGTGTGCCGAATGCTCAATCCGGGTCGCGCGCCGTCCAGTGTGCAAGGCGTCTTTCACCCGTCCTACCGCTTGCTGCAGGCCGACGCGGCAGCGCTCTTGGGGTGGCATGGCCTGAGCGTGATCAAGGGCGGTGGGGGCGAGTTCGAGCGCAACCCCGCCAAGGATGCCGCCGCCTTCGGCTTGCGCAACGCCGCTCCATGGTGTGCGACCTATCCCGCCACACGCGATGAGGTGCGTCGCCTCTCGGACGCATCGGCGCAAAGCCTTGCGGCGGCGCCTCCAACGGCTTTCGAAGTCGACATCGTGACCGGTACCGCTGCGCTGGCGCTCGACACGCTGGGCGAGACACAGGCCGAGACCACCGCGCGCGATATCTGGTTTGCGCATCCCGGTTTTTCACCACGCCTGACAGGAGAAAGAGCATGAAAGCCTTCCCGATGTTCATTCGTACGACCGGTCGCCGGGTCGTCATTGTCGGCGGCGGAGAGCAAGCCGCGCAGAAGGCCCGTTTGATGCTGAAAACGGATGCCGATCTGGTCGTCGTGGCCGACGCTCTCGAAGACGAACTGCTGGCCCTGTCGGATTCAGGGCGCGCGCAGCATGTCCGGCAGCTGTCGGCGCAGGTTTTCGAGGATGCCGCTATGGCATTCGTTGGCACCGGCTGCCCTGCCATCGACATCGCCGCACACGCATTGGCCAAATCGGTGCGGTGTCCGGTCAATGTTGTGGATCAGCCCGATCTGTGTGACCTGACAACTCCGTCCATCGTCGATCGCGATCCCGTGGTTCTTGCCATCGGGAGCGAAGGCACGGCCCCTGTATTGACGCGCGAGATCAAGACGAAGCTTGAACAGGTCCTCCCCCAGAATCTTGGCGGGTTGGCCGCTTTGGCGGGGCGTCTGCGACCCAGTGTCGAACGGCATGTGCCACGCGCCCGGCGCCGGGCTTTGTGGGCCTGGGTCTTCAAGTCCGCACCCCGTGCAGCCTGGACCCGTGGGGAGGAACGCGACGCGGCACTGGCGATAAAGGATGCAATTGCAAATGGAGGCCCACCTGACATGCCTGCGCCGGGCCATATCGCGTTGGTTGGGGCCGGCCCCGGCGCGCGGGACCTGTTGACATTGCGCGCCGTGGAACGCCTGCAGGAGGCGGATGTCGTTTTCTACGACCGCCTTGTTGACGAGGACGTTCTGGAACTGGCGCGTCGCGATGCCGAACGGGTCTTTGTCGGCAAAAACGTGGGCGAAAACGCGTGGCCGCAAGACAAGATCAATCGGCTGATCGTTGCCGAGGCGCGCAAGGGGCGCCGGGTGGTCCGCTTGAAGTCGGGAGATCCGGGCATTTTCGGCCGGGCAAACGAAGAGATCCAAGCGGCCCGCGAGGCCGGTATCGCGGTCGAACTGGTGCCGGGCGTTACCGCAGCGACGGCAGCTGGGTCGGCGCTGGGGCGGAGCCTGACGGAGCGGGGCGTGACCGATACGCTCGTGATTGCGACCGGAACCGGGTGCGGCGACGATCCGACACCGGATTGCACGAGACTGGCAGGACCGGGAACGACGACAGCTTTCTATATGTCGGTCCGGCAATCCTCCAGATTGGCCCGCAGCCTCATGGGTCAAGGTTTGCCGCCCGATGCCCCCGTGGACATTGCGACCGACGTCTCCAAACCCAGCGAGCGCCATTACAGTGCAACAATCGCAACGCTTTCCGAGACGTTGCAGCGCAATCGGGTCGCGGGATGCGCCATATTGCTGGTGACGTGGCCAAAATCACAGGCTCACGTCGGTTTGGCCGAGGTGCTTTTGGCGTCTGAAGATCATCAACGCGCGTTGCCCAAGGCAATCGCCTAGCAGCTATCGTTCTCAGGCGCGTTGTCTGGTCCGAGGGTGGTGGGCTCTACGGAGCGCGTGCGCGATTGTGACGGGCTTTCGAGCAAGGGCGGTGATGCCGGGCGTGTGCGCTCTACCGCGCTCGCAATGGCGATTGGTGAAGGTCCTGAGGACCGGATTGTGATCGCGGGCGACGAGAGGTGCCATGAATACGCCGTGCCGCAACGCCCGGCGTCCACCACCGATGGCTCGTTTGCTGCGCATCGGACCCCTGTCATGAGCGATTGGCGTAAGCCCTATGCGCGCGGCCGCGTGCTCTCCGGTGGTCTTGCCGAGTTCCGGAATCTTGGCGATCCGCATTGGGTTGGCGCCGGGGCCGGTCCCTGGAAGAGGTCGCAAGATGCAAGTCGTCGTGGCACGGTCATCACCCGAAGCGTTTGTCGTCTCGATCTGCATGTCCAAGCGTGCACCGCGCTGCAAGACAAGGTTCGCCTCGACCGCGACTCGCTGGCTCCAAGCCGTGCAGCCTTGGGCCGACGGGCCATGCTTCTCCGTCACAGGAAAAATCGCTAGGCGGCGAACTTCCAGGAGGTGCACCGCAGTCTTGCACCGCGCCTTTTCGAGAAGCCGAAGAAATCCCTGACACAGGACGGCGCGTGAGCCGGCCTCGTGACGTAAGGCGGAATTATCTATAGCAAAATCAGCACTTTGATCGCAACGCGTTTGCATTCCAGGGCCATTGTCCAGAGGCGGCTGCATTCCTATATCCCCTTTTGACGTGGTCGAAAGGGCTTGAGGCGATGGCACGCACATATCTGTTGATGGCAGCAATGACGGCTTTCGTGGGAGTCGTCGGGTTGATGCTGGGCGGTGAAGCCGGGCTCATCATCGCGCTTGTGATCGCCGCGGGCATGAACACCTACGCCTACTGGAATTCTGACAAGGCGGTCTTGCGCATGCACGGGGCGCGGGCGGTGGATCAACGCACCGCGCCGGAGCTTTGGGCGATGACCGAAAGCATGGCGCGGCGGGCCGGCTTGCCGATGCCGGCGCTTTACATCATCGAGACGGATCAGCCCAACGCCTTCGCCACGGGCCGCAACCCGGAAAACGCGGCCGTCGCGGTCACGCGCGGGTTGATGCAGAACATGTCGCGCGAGGAAGTGGCCGGGGTCGTCGCCCATGAGCTTGCCCATATCAAGAACCGCGACACGCTGACCATGACAATCACCGCAACGCTTGCGGGGGCCGTGTCGATGCTGGCTAATTTTGCCATGTTTTTCGGTGGCGGGCGGGATCGCCCGCTTGGGCTCATCGGCACCATTGCGATGATGATTCTCGCGCCCTTGGCGGCGGCCATGGTTCAGATGGCGATCAGCCGTGTCCGCGAATACGAGGCCGACGCGGAAGGCGCTGCAATCTGCGGCAACCCCGAATGGCTGGCCTCCGCGCTCGCGCGCCTCGGGGCACTTTCAGGCCGGATCGACAATATTGCGGCGGAGCGCAATCCGGCCACGGCGCATATGTTCATCGTCAACCCGCTGCACATGCAAGCGGTCGACAGCCTGTTTGCCACACACCCGCCCATCGAAAAGCGGATTGCAGAGCTTCGCAAGCTTCGTGCTCCGCGGAATGCAGCGCCACGGGGGCGCCTGAGACAGTCGCAAGACACCGGTCCCTGGGGCTAGTTGAAACCTGCGGCCCATCGCTTAAATCTTCGCCGCAAACAGACATCGGAGGTGCGCTATGACTGAAGTGCTTGAGAAAGAGACTTTTTCCTTTCAGACCGAAGTGGGCCAGCTGTTGGAGATCGTGGCGGGCTCGCTCTATTCCAACCGAGAGGTGTTCCTGCGCGAGCTCGTGTCCAACGCGTCGGATGCCTGCGACAAGCGGCGCTATGCGGCGCTGACGGATTCGAGCCTCGCTCCGGAGGGCGCGTTCGCGATCACGCTCACGGCCGACAAGAAAACCCTCTCGATCTCCGATAATGGCATCGGCATGAGCCACGCCGATCTTCTTGAAACCCTGGGCACCATCGCGAAATCCGGCACCGGCGCGTTCATCGAGGCGCTCAAAGCCGAGGAGAAAGACGCCCCGGGACTGATCGGGCAATTCGGTGTCGGCTTCTATTCGGCCTTTATGGTCGCGGAAAACGTGGAGGTGCTGACCCGCAAGGCGGGCGAAGAGGCAGCATGGCTCTGGTCTTCCGACGGCAAGGGATCCTTCACGATCGCGCCTGCGACGCGCGAGACTGCGGGGACCACCGTCACGCTGCACCTCAAGAAGGACGCCAGCGAATTTGCAGAAGACGCCCGGATCCGCCGCATCATCAAGACCTATTCCGAGCATATCAGTTTCCCGGTCAAACTTGGCGAAGAGACCCTGAACGCGGCTGAAGCGCTGTGGACGCGGCCCGCAAAAGACATCTCGGACGATCAATATACCGAATTCTACAAGCATGCGTCGCACGCATTCGATACGCCTTGGCACGTGATGCACAACAAGGTGGAGGGCACGCTCAATCATACAAGCCTGCTCTTCGTGCCTTCGGTTCAGCCCTTTGACCTTTTCGACGCGGAACGGAAGAGCCATGTGAAACTCTACGTGAACCGCGTCTTCATCTCCGAGACGACCAAGGATCTCATCCCGGCTTATCTGCGCTTCCTGCGCGGTGTGATCGACAGCCAGGACCTGTCGCTCAACGTCTCCCGCGAGATGCTCCAGACCGATCCGAAGCTCGCCAAGATCAAGACGCAAGTCACCAAGAAAGTGCTGGGCGAGCTCAAGAAAAAGGCCGACAAGGCACCCAAGGACTATGCGAGGTTCTGGGGCAATTTCGGCGCGGTGCTGAAGGAGGGTCTGGTGGAGGACCCGGCCTTGCGCGACCGTATCCTTGAGGTTTGCCGCTTTGACTCCACGGGCGACGAGGGATTGACCAGTCTGGCCGCCTATGTCGAACGGATGAAGGAGGGCCAGGAGGCGATCTTCTACATCGCGGGAGAGGATGCCGCGAAGCTCGCGCAATCGCCCCATCTGGAAGGCTTCAAGGCCAAGGGGGTCGAGGTGCTGCTGCTGTCCGATCACGTGGACGAGTTCTGGCTGCAGCACATCCAGGAATTCGAAGGCAAGCCGCTCAGATCCATCACCCGCGGCGCGGCCGATCTCGATGCGATCAAAGCCGAGGACAAACCGGCGGAGGAGGCATCAGAGGACGCCGACCTCTCGGGCCTCATCGCCGCGATCAAGGCCGAACTGGGTGAGGCAGTCAAAGACGTGCGCCCTTCCAAGCGCCTCACCGACAGCCCGGTCTGCCTGATCGCCGATGAAGGCGATATGGATGTAAACCTCGAACGCCTGCTCAAACGCCATGGTCAGTTGCAAGAGGGCATGCCGCGCGTGCTTGAACTCAATCCGTCTCATGCGCTCATCACCGGGCTGGCCGGTCGCGCGGACAATGCGGACGACGCGCTCCTCAAGGATGCCGCGCACCTGCTGTTCGACCAGGCCCGGATTGTCGAAGGGGAAACCCCGAAAGACCCCGCGGCTTTTGCCCAACGCCTTGCCCGGGTCATGGGCCGCGCGCTTTGATCCGGGCTGGCGCGGCGCTCGCGTTGCTGATGGGCATGCCGGCGTCGGCCGAGCCCGTGGCGCTCGACGGGTTCGCCCTCGACCGAACCGAAGTGACGGTCGGCGCCTTTGCCGCCTACCTGGCAGAGGCTGGGACCGAGACCACGGCCGAGCGTGAGGGCGGTGGCTTTGAATGGGGCGCAGGGTGGGAGCGCCGCGCCGGCTGGACCTATGCCGCGCCCCAAGGCACGCCCGCTGCGCCCGATGAACCCGCCGTACATGTCACCTGGCACGAGGCGCAGGCTTTCTGCGCCGCGCAAGACGGTCGCCTGCCCACGCGCGAGGAATGGGCAGCAGCGGCCTATACCGAAAGGCGCGCGACCCCGCAGGGCGGTTTTCGGACAGGGCAGACCTATGCCTACCCGGTGGGCGACACTCCGGAGGGTATGAACAACAACCGCCGTGGCCATGTGTCCGTCGGCACCACCAAACCGGGCGTGAACGGGCTCTTCGACATGGGCGGCAATGTCTGGGAGTGGCTTGCGGACCGTCGGGACGGGGACGCGCTCACCGCCGGGGGCAGTTGGTGGTATGGCCCGGCTCAAACCCGCATCAGCGGCATGCAGTGGAAACCCGCCGATTTCTACGCAGTCTATGTGGGCTTCCGCTGCGCCTATGATCCGGGCGGCCAATGATCAGATTGGCCAATAGGCAGAGAGTGATCAGGGCGGGCAGGGCTGAGGCATCGCCGCCCTGCGCGTTCCTTGCTTGCCGTGGCGGACAGGCAGCGCCGGCCGATGCGAACCGAACGCGGGTTGCCCAAGCGTGCACAGGCCCAAGCGCTGGCCACTGAACACAGCGCCCCCCCCCCTGTCATGCGCGGGCGCACAGGGCGGGCATGTGGCCGCAAGGCGTGGCCGAGGCCGACCGTTTGAGCCGCTTTGCCGCCCCAAGACACTCCAATGGTGATTGCGTCGATCGGCGCAGGATTGCCGCGCCACACAGAGGGCGGCAATCCGCACGCACCCAGGAATGCCACCTCACAGCACAGAGCCGGGTCCGGTAACGTGCCCGAAAGTGTTTGTGGCCGAATGTTGCCCGGCAAATGAGACCGGGCGCCCGTCTTTGTGCAATCACCCTGCATCAGGCCGGTTTTGACGCGCCGATATCTCCCGCCTCTGCGCTCCGACGGGGGGCGTTGGTCCAAGAGGGGGCGTAGCCACCCATTGCCGATCGCCGCCGCCGCGACGCGTTTCGCGGAGTTTTTCGCGGGCGGCGGGTCGTGACGCCCTGCTAATGTCTGCCCTTCGCGCGCCGGTTGCCGTCTCGATCCCAATCGCGCAAAATCCCGAAAGCGGCCCGCATCCATTGCAATGGCTATTGCTAAAACGGTCCCAATACTTAACCCTAAAATCTTGATGACATTCTTGCAGTTTATAGGTCTCTTATGGAAATTACCGGTTCTTCTGATCCTGAAACGATCCCCGGCACGCAGCAGGACGACACGCTGATCGGCCTTGGCGGCGACGACCTTCTGCAAGGCGGGGCAGGGGCCGACACCTACCGTTTTGCGCCCGGC
>NZ_JAFMPQ010000089.1 GCF_020667845.1 Cognatishimia sp. F0-27 | reverse complement strand
ACCTGTCGAAAATGTCCGCATCCAAGGCCCTGTCTCTGCTGTTGCTGGCCTCGCGGCTTGGCGCCGAACGCGCTTTTGGCGTTGTGCAGTCCAACATTGTTGCGCGCACGGATTTGTCGAACAAGACCCTGCTTTCGCTGGTGGACTGTCTCGTTGCGCGTCGCGGTCATGCGGAGAGCATGACCTTGCTGAAGCCCGCCCTCGACGCATTGGCCAAGCGGGCGCGGACCAGCGTGGAAGATCGCTTCACCCAGCTTGCTGCTTTGTCGCGACTTTCGTCACCGGCGCTTGCTTTGAAGCGCGTGCGCTCTGATGGCCCGCTTTCCGCTCAAACCGCAGCCCAGGCAGCATCCATTGGGGCACTCCTGCGCACATCGGGCCGTCCACGGGTTGCCGCGGCCTATCTCGCAAGATCCAGAAAGCGCTGGCCTGACGATGCAGATTTGCTGGTGCAGCGCGCTCTGGCGCTTTCGCGCGACGCGCGAGGTCCGCAGGCCTTGGAAGAGATCGCGGCGTTTGAAGCGTCCCACAAAAGCTTTGACCGGTTCCGTGGAAAAATGCTGCGGTCGCAGATCTACACGTTCATGGGGCAGCCCGAGAAGAGCATCGAGATCCTGAAGGCCGCTGGCAGAGACCCGCGCCTGAACCCGGTTCACCGGTTCCAGCTTTTGCTGCGCGATGGAAGCCTTGCGCGGGCTGCTGCGGTTATGGGCGAGCCGGACAGCGGCGATGACAATCAGCTCGCGCCGCACTTCTCCACAACGCTCGAAGGCAACCTTCTGACGGAGCTCCGGTTGCTGGATCAATTCGAAAAGTCGGGGTTGTCTTACGATCCCTTGCAGTTCTTTGACCCGTGCAAGCGTATCGTTGAAAAGTGGGTCTCCGAGCACAACGGCACAAACCCGCCTTCATCCGGGATCGCTCCCATTCCTCCGAGCGTTTTCCAGTTCTGGGACAAGCGTCTGATTCCGGAGGCCGTCGAAGAAGTCATGTCGAGCTGGTCAGACCTCGAGGGTGTGTCATACACATGCTATGACCTCCAGACGGCGAAAGACTATCTTGGCGATACGCTCGGGGCGGATTGGGTGCGCGCCTTCGCGATGGCGCGCCATCCCGCCGAACAATCCGATTTCTTTCGCCTTGCACGGTTATATGCCGATGGCGGTCTCTACGTCGACGCGGATGATCGCCG
>NZ_JAFMPQ010000088.1 GCF_020667845.1 Cognatishimia sp. F0-27 | reverse complement strand
ACCTGTCGAAAATGTCCGCATCCAAGGCCCTGTCTCTGCTGTTGCTGGCCTCGCGGCTTGGCGCCGAACGCGCTTTTGGCGTTGTGCAGTCCAACCTTGTCGCGCGCACGGATTTGCCGAATAAGACCCTGCTTTCGCTGGTGGACTGTCTCGTTGCGCGTCGCGGTCATGCGGAGAGCATGACCTTGCTGAAGCCCGCCCTGGACGCATTGGCCAAGCGGGCGCGGACCAGCGTGGAAGATCGCTTCACCCGGCTTGCTGCTTTGTCGCGACTTTCGTCACCGGCGCTTGCTTTGAAGCGCGTGCGCTCTGATGGCCCGCTCTCCGCTCAAACCGCAGCACAGGCAGCATCCATTGGGGCACTCCTGCGCACATCGGGCCGTCCACGGGTTGCCGCGGCCTATCTCGCAAGATCCAGAAAGCGTTGGCCAGACGATGCAGACCTGCTGGTGCAGCGCGCTCTGGCGCTTTCGCGCGACGCGCGAGGTCCGCCGGCCTTGGAAGAGATCGCGGCGTTTGAAGCGTCCCACAAAAGCTTTGACCGGTTCCGGGGAAAAATGCTGCGGTCGCAGATCTACACATTTATGGGGAAGCCCGAGAAGAGCATCGAGATCCTGAAGGCCGCTGGCAGAGACCCGCGCCTGAACCCGGTTCACCGGTTCCAGCTTTTGCTCCGCGATGGAAGCCTTGCGCGGGCTGCTGCGGTTATGGGCGAGCCGGACAGCGGCGATGACAATCAGCTCGCTCCGCATTTCTCCACAACGCTGGAAGGGAACCTTCTGACGGAACTCAAATTGCTGGACCAATTTGAAAAGTCGGGGTTGTCTTACGATCCCTTGCAGTTCTTTGACCCGTGCAAGCGTATCGTTGAAAAGTGGGTCTCCGAGCACAACGGCACAAACGCGCCTTCATCCGGGATCGCTCCCATTCCTCCGAGCGTTTTCCAGTTCTGGGACAAGCGTCTGGTTCCGGAGGCCGTCGAAGAAGTCATGTCGAGCTGGTCAGACCTCGAGGGCGTGTCATACACATGCTATGACCTCCAGACGGCGAAAGACTATCTTGGCGATACGCTCGGGGCGGATTGGGTGCGCGCCTTTGCGATGGCGCGCCATCCCGCCGAACAATCCGATTTCTTTCGCCTTGCACGGTTATATGCCGATGGCGGTCTCTACGTCGACGCGGATGATCGCCG
>NZ_JAFMPQ010000087.1 GCF_020667845.1 Cognatishimia sp. F0-27 | reverse complement strand
ATGGCAAAGGAAAAGTTTGAGCGCGGCAAGCCGCATTGCAACATCGGCACGATTGGTCACGTTGACCACGGCAAGACGACGCTGACGGCGGCGATCACGAAGTATTTCGGTGACTTCCAGGCCTATGACCAGATTGACGGTGCGCCTGAAGAGAAGGCGCGCGGGATCACGATCTCGACGGCGCATGTGGAATACGAGACCGATGCGCGCCACTATGCGCATGTCGACTGCCCCGGCCACGCCGACTACGTGAAGAACATGATCACCGGTGCGGCGCAGATGGACGGCGCGATCCTCGTGGTGAACGCGGCCGACGGCCCGATGCCGCAGACGCGCGAGCACATTCTGCTTGGCCGTCAGGTTGGTATCCCGGCGATGGTCGTGTTCCTCAACAAGGTGGACCAGGTCGACGACGAGGAGCTTCTCGAGCTCGTCGAGATGGAAGTGCGCGAGCTTCTGTCCGAGTATGACTTCCCGGGCGACGATATTCCGATCGTTGCGGGCTCCGCGCTTGCGGCCATGGAAGGCCGTGATCCGGAAATCGGCGAGAACAAGATCCGCGAGCTGATGGCGGCGGTCGACGAGTACATCCCGCAGCCCGAACGCGCGATTGACCAGCCGTTCCTGATGCCGATCGAGGACGTGTTCTCGATCTCCGGCCGGGGTACGGTTGTGACCGGTCGTGTCGAGCGCGGCGTGATCAACGTGGGCGACGAGATCGAGATCGTGGGCATCCGCGACACCAAGAAGACGACCTGCACGGGCGTTGAAATGTTCCGCAAGCTGCTGGATCGTGGTGAAGCCGGCGACAACATCGGCGCGCTGCTGCGCGGTGTGGACCGTGACGGTGTCGAGCGTGGCCAGGTTCTCTGCAAGCCCGGTTCGGTGAACCCGCACACGAAGTTCGAGGCCGAGGTCTACATCCTGACCAAGGAAGAGGGTGGCCGTCACACGCCGTTCTTCGCGAACTACCGCCCGCAGTTCTACTTCCGGACGACGGATGTGACGGGCACGGTTGAGCTTCCCGAGGGCACCGAGATGGTGATGCCGGGCGACAACCTGAAGTTCGTGGTCGAGCTGATCGCGCCGATCGCCATGGAAGACGGCCTGCGCTTCGCAATCCGCGAAGGTGGCCGCACCGTCGGCTCCGGCGTCGTCTCCAAGATCGTCGAATAAGCAACGATCCGTCCGCCGCCGCGCGCCATACAACCGGCACAGCGCAGGCGGACAATCAGACTAATACGGGGCGCCGCAGGGCGCCCCG
>NZ_JAFMPQ010000086.1 GCF_020667845.1 Cognatishimia sp. F0-27 | reverse complement strand
ACCGGGCCCGCATCAATCACTGCGCGTCTGGTGTAATGCCAAGGTCTGAAGAAAGGCCTAACCCGCGCGTGAAAAAAATCTGGCGAGATTCATAGAGGATTAACATCATGAGCAAATACTCCAACATCACAGTCAAGGCCTTCCGCCGGGAAAACGGGCGCGTCGGTGTGCGCAATCACGTGCTCATCCTGCCGGTGGACGACATCTCGAACGCTGCCTGCGAGGCGGTGGCCAACAACGTCAAGGGCACGTTGGCGATCCCGCATGCCTACGGGCGGCTGCAGTTCGGCGAGGATCTCGAGCTGCATTTCCGCACGATGATTGGCACCGGTGCGAATCCCAACGTGGCCGCTGTGGTGGTGATCGGCATCGAGCCTGGCTGGACGAACAAGATCGCCGAGGGCATTCGTGCCACCGGCAAACCCGTGGCGGAGTTCTCGATCGAACAGAAGGGCGATTTCGAGACCATTCGCGCGGCGTCGTGGAAGGCGAAGGAGTATGTTCACTGGGCGTCCGAGATCCAGCGCGAGGAATGCGCGCTCAACGAGTTGTGGATTTCGACCAAATGTGGCGAGAGCGACACCACCACCGGGCTGGGATCCTGCCCGACGGTGGGCAACATGTATGACAAGCTTCTGCCCGAGGGCATCACCGGGTTCTTCGGAGAAACCTCGGAGATCACGGGGGCGGAGCATATCTGCAAGAAGCGCGCGATCAACGAGGAGGTCGGAGAGCGCTGGTACAAGATGTGGAAGGCCTACCAGGACGATGTGATCTTTGCGCATCAGACCGATGACCTGTCGGACAGCCAGCCGACAAAGGGCAATATCGAAGGCGGCTTGACCACGATCGAGGAAAAGGCGCTCGGCAATCTGGAGAAGATCGGCCGCACGTCGCAGTATATCGACATCCTCGATCCTGCCGAAGCCCCGTCTTCGGGCAACGGGCTCTACTTCATGGACAGCTCGTCCGCCGCGGCCGAATGCGTGACGCTCATGGCAGCAGGCGGCGCTGTGATCCACACCTTCCCGACCGGGCAGGGCAACGTGGTCGGCAACCCGATCGTGCCGGTCATCAAGATCACCGCCAACCCGCGCACCGTCAGGACCATGGCCGAACACGTGGATGTCGATGTCTCGGGCATCCTGCGCCGCGAGATGACCATCGACGAGGCCGGGGACGCGCTCATCGACATGATCCGGCGCACCGCAAACGGCAGAAACACCGCCGCTGAAGCCCTCGGACACAGAGAGTTCTCAATGACAAAACTCTACAGATCCGCGT
>NZ_JAFMPQ010000085.1 GCF_020667845.1 Cognatishimia sp. F0-27 | reverse complement strand
GCGCAATCAAACAAAGCGTTGGTGTTTTGAGTTTCAGTCATCTGCGGAGAGGTCGAATGTTTCGTTTGGGAAGTATTTTCGCAGTCGGATATCTGCGGTTCTGGCGTGTCCCTCCATGCCTTCGAGCCTTGAGATGCGGGCGGTTGCCTCGGCCACGGGTTTTGCGCCTTCGCGGGTGGAGCGCTGCCATGTGACGATTTTCATGTATTTGTGCACGCTCAGCCCGCCGGTATAGCTGGCCGAGCCGCTGGTCGGCAGCACGTGGTTGGTGCCCGAAGCCTTGTCGCCGAAGGCCACCGTCGTCTCCTCGCCCAGGAACAGCGAGCCGTAGCAGCTCAGCCGCTCCAGCCACCAGTCGAGATCCGCCGCCTGCACCGTCAGGTGCTCGGGAGCATAGGCATCGGAACAGGCCGCCATCTCCTCGCGATCGCTGCACAGGATCACCTCGGCATAGTCGCGCCACGCTGCGGTCGCGTTCTCCCGGTTCAGCTCGGGCAGCGTCTCGATCAGGTCCGGCACACGCCGCATGACCGCTTCGGCCAGCGCACGATCGTCGGTGACAAGCCAGACCGGCGAGTTGTAGCCATGCTCGGCCTGTCCCACCAGGTCGGTCGCCACCACTTCGGGGTCGGCGGTGGCATCCGCAAGGATCAGGCTGTCAGTGGGCCCGGCGATCATGTCGATGCCAACCCGGCCAAACAGAATGCGCTTGGCCTCGGCCACGAACTGGTTGCCGGGACCGACAAGGATATTGGCCTTGGGCAGGCCGAACAGACCAAAGGTCATCGCGGCGACACCTTGCACGCCGCCCATGGCCAGGATCCGGTCGGCTCCGCAGATATGGGCGGCATAGACAATTGCCGGCGCCACCCCTTCGCCGGGCCGTGGCGGTGAACAGGCGGTGATGTTGGAACAGCCCGCCACCTTGGCGGTGGTCACGGTCATGATCGCACTGGCGATGTGGCTGTAGCGCCCGCCGGGCACGTAACAGCCGGCCGCCTGCACGGGGATGCATTTCTGGCCGGCGATCAACCCGGGCAACACCTCGGTTTCGAAATCCTTGACGGTGGCCTTCTGGGCCTCGGCGAAGCGCTTCACATTGGCATGCGCAAATTCGATGTCACGCTTGAGCTTCTCGGGAACCTGCGCAACGGCGGCGGCAATATCGGCCTCGCCGAGCAGGATCGCTCCCTCGTACCCATCGAACTTCGCGGCATATTCCAGGGCCGCCGCGTCGCCGCGCGCCTCGATATCGTCCAGAATGCCGCGCACGATCGCCTGCGTCTCCGAGGCGTCGGATTTCGACGTCAGAACCGCCTTCTTCAGATACTCTCTCGCCATTCCTAAGGTCCTATCTGTAAATGTCCGGCAACAGCGCCGTCGAGATAAACGGCACGTATGC
>NZ_JAFMPQ010000084.1 GCF_020667845.1 Cognatishimia sp. F0-27 | reverse complement strand
CATCATCACTGCGGTCGCCAGAAAGCTGGTAAACATCGCGAACAAGCTATGTAAAACCCGCCAAAAAATACGCCGACTTGGCCACCTGACAGATATAGTTACAAAGCCGGCGAAACCCGCAAGCATCAAAGTTTGAAGTCATTGCATCTTGCACATCTTCAGGAATTTCAATAATTTCACCCCCATTAGGGCTGCGTGCCTCTGCGGCGAGGAAAAAATGCTAGCTGAAATGGATGATCACACGCTGATCGAGGCGATACATGAGTATTACTTCATGTGCCAGCCCATGTTCCATATCCCGAGGCCATCCAAAGCAAAGCGAAGGGCGCCTGTTGGTTTTTCGATACTTGATAATGCGCTTAGGCGCCTTGAGACGGTAGTAGAAACATGTGGCTGCAAGCATGCGATTTCCGATTGCGAACAGGATTTCTTTCAGGCGATCCGTAGAGGGCATGGACGTGGCTACCAGCAGTTTTTGTTTCGTAGCACAACTGGTTTCAATTCGGATCAGATTAAAAAAATTGGGATCGCCAACCTACATCTAATATGCTCAGATTTTTTTGAGAGATATGAAGTTGATCTAAAATCGAGTGTTGCTTTGGGGGTCAGCTTAGTATTTTATGTTCGCTCGGATATTAGCTCATCTTTTTCGCCACCTTTTTAAACGAATTGACTACTTTTAGCGGTGAATATTGTAATGACTAGGAATGACCTTGTCAAAAGCGAACTTTGTGCATTTTGGCTCTGGACTCATTGAGTTTCACAGCCAGTAGATGACGACTGCGGCGAGAGCGATGGCAGAGAAGAATGCCTTGGGGCATCTGTCGTATCTTGTTGCCGCACGCCTCCAGTCCTTGAGCTTGCCGAACATGATCTCGTATCGCTGCCCAGCAGTGCCTTGCACAGCAAGGTCACGAGAGGGGCGGTTGCGCCGTTTGTATCGGCGCTTGTCGTATTTGACCGGGGGCTTGCGTTGCTTCCGGGCTGGATTGCAGGCGCGGATCTCTTTGTCTTTCAACGCTTCTCTGAACCAGTCGCCCTCATAACCCCTGTCCCCGAGCAGCCAGTTGACGTCCGGAAGGCTGCTTAGCAGCGCCCGGGCGCCGATTTAATCGCTGACCTGGCCAGCCTTGACGAACAGGTTGAGCGGCCGGCCCCGGCTGTCGCAGATGGCATGCAGATTCGTGTTCATGCCACCCTTGGTTCGCCCAATCAGGCGACCGCCCCCCCCTTTTTGACGCCCAGACTGGACGCCGTGCGGTGGGCTTTCAGGTAGGTGGCGTCGATCATCACGGTCTTCTTCTCACCGTTCCCGGCCGCCAACCCGGCCAGCATCTGTGCGAAGATGCCTTTATCGCTCCAGCGCTTCCAACGGTTGTAGAGCTTCTTATGTGCGCCATACTCCTTCGGCGCATCCCTCCAGCGCAAGCCATTGCGGTTTACGAAGATAATCCCACTCAGGACACGCCGGTCGTCGACACGCGGTTTGCCGTG
>NZ_JAFMPQ010000083.1 GCF_020667845.1 Cognatishimia sp. F0-27 | reverse complement strand
TCCGCAAAGGCCGATCCAAAGGCGTTCTCGATGGCCACAAGCTGGTCCGTGCCGCCGCCCCCCGTTGCGACACCGTTCTCCAGATCAATGAAAACACTGGCGAAAACCCCGGAATAGATCACCGTGTCGGTGTTGAAGCTGCCGTCGAGATAATCATCGCCGAGGTCGCCCTTAAGCCGGTCGTCGCCCGACCCGCCGAGCAGCGAGTCGTTGTCCTGGCCGCCCTCCAGCCGGTCATTGCCGGAGCGCCCGAACAGCGTGTCCTCGCCGCGCCCACCTTCGAGCGTGTCGTTGCCTTGGTCGCCATCGACGAGATCGTCGCCGCCATTGCCCTCGATCAGATCATCCTCGAGCCCGCCGTTAAGGTCTTCTCCGGCGGCACCGCCGAGGATCGTATCGTTGTCGTGGCCGCCCAGGACCTGTCCGCTGACCGCACCGAGTCGTCCGTCGTAAAGGTCGTTGCCGTCGCCCATATCAACGTAGTCTGCTTCGATCAGACCGGAATTGGAAAGTGTGTCGTCTTCTTCATTCAGGTAGACATCACCGTTGATCGTGCCCGTGTTGCGCAGGATATCCACCTGTCCGGTATCCGCGGACTCGAAGGCCGCGTTGACGTTGAACTGCACGCCGTCATTCTGAGCCGAGATGACGCCGTCGTTGATCGTTGTGACCGTGCGTAGGCTGCTATCGCCTGCCCACTGGATGCCCGTCCGCCCGGCAATCGTGCCTGTGTTCACCAGCGTTGAATTGTCGGTCACGTAAGCATTGAAGGCGCGGCTGGTTGCGCCGAGGATCTCGCCCGTGTTGACGACCTGGACCCCGATGGATGGCGCATTGGAAATCGACGACCAGGTAACCCCGTTTGTGTTGCCGCTGATCGTCCCGGCATTGTTGAGCTTAAACACGCCCCCCGAACCGAGACTGAAATTGATGCCTGAAGATCCCCCAAGGATCGAACCATTGCCGCCCACGTTGATCTCGACCTCAGGCGAGCCGACGACCGAGGCACCGATGCCCCTGGAAATCACCGCACCTTCGATGAAGAGGCTGGAAAACGCCCCGTTCATCGAGACAGCAGACGCGGTCGATGTCACGCCCAGCGTGGCCCCTTGCGCGACAATACCCGTTTCAAAGCCGACCAAGGCCTGGCTTGTGGAGGAAAACGACGTGATGAAAAAATTAGCCATGATCGGACTCCGATATGCATGAAAAACTCCGAGCATAACTCAAATTCCGACCATCTTGACGTAGCGGCATCTGCGCTGTCGCGAAAGCGGCCAAAATCCGCCGATCCAGTCCATGCCCATTGCGTTTTTCACCGCCGAAGACGTCTGTATCTTCCGGCAGCACCCCGTCCGGCGCCGTTCAGAGCACGAAATCCCCCGCATCCGCACCGCCGACGATATAGATCTGCGCGTCCGTGACGCTGTCGCCATCCACGTCCATGCTGGCCACGGTCACGTCCACCCCGCTCACCACGAAGTCAAACAGCACCAGCTCTCCCCCCGCCCCGGAATATCCCGACGTGATCGCAAACGCCTGATTGCCCGCAATCGTCGTGTTGGCGTCGATCAAATAGAGATTGACCCGGTCCCCTTCGGCGGCGTCGAAATCGCGGATCTGGTCGCGCGCCGCAGCGCCCACGCCCATGTCGGCGATGCTGCGGAACACAAAATTGTCCGCTCCGTCGCCACCGTTGTAATAGTCCAGCCCGCGCCCGCCATCGATATAATCGTCGCCCGCGCCGCCGAGCATCGTGTCGACGCC
>NZ_JAFMPQ010000082.1 GCF_020667845.1 Cognatishimia sp. F0-27 | reverse complement strand
AGAACGTCGTTGCCCGTACTGCCTTCGATCTTGTCGAACCCCGCGCCGCCATCGATCTGGTCCAGCCCACCCCCTGATCCATAGATCGAGAAGGTGTCATCGCCGTCGCCGCCGCTCAGCGTGTCATTGCCGCTGTTGCCGTAGAAACTATCGTTGCCATCACTGCCACTGAAGTTCTCAGAACCGCTGCTGCCGGTAAAGGTGTCATTTCCGGAAGCGCCAACGATCGAGAAATACTCAAACTCTGTCGGTAACCCCAACTGTGCATCGACGGGGCCGCTCGCGCTGGCATCGCCAACGACAAAAGTAGTCGTGCCATCGCTGATCGACAGTTTCCCAGTGTTCGACACCATCGAAAGCTGAAATGAACTTGGCAGCCCGGAAAAATCGAGGACGTGGCCGTCGGCGGATTCCGCAATTGTGTTCCAAAAGTTGGCATCATTCCAATTGGATGGATCAATCAGATAAACTGTCATGGGCTGTCTCTTGATGTTGGACACCCAAGCTACGCCGCAGCATTTAAAAAAATACTTAGCGACGATGTGTTACAGGTGAATCTGACCGATAGCGGACATCGCTTCCAGACACCTAAACTTAACACTGTAGGTAATTCTGTTTACATCACACGCCGTTGACGCGGGGCAGGGGTGTGCATAAGGGGCGATCTTTACTCGCGCAGTAAACACTATTCGGGTATAGTGTTCATATGAGCGAAATGACCCTCTATGACCGCGACGGCAATCGTCTCTACCTCAATGCTGAAGAGAGGGCGGATTTCCTGGCCGCCGCACGCCGTCGGCCTGCACGTGACCGCACGATCTGCGAGACGCTGCATTACACCGGCTGTCGTCCTTCTGAGCTGATCGAGCTAACGCCCGCGCGTGTCGATCTGGCCGGGGGCACCGTGGCGATCCGCAGTCTAAAGAAGCGCAAGGATGCTCCTGGCAAACAGAAGGTGGTGTATCGGACGGTGCCCGTTCCGCCGGACTACCTGGACACGCTTAACACCGCGCACGGCATTCGTGAGGCCCAGAAATCCCGCAAACTGGCAAAAGGCGCCGATCTGGCCGCTTGGCCGGGTGCGGGTTTGGCAGATCGTGAAGGATGTGATGATCGAGGCGGGTATCCCGGACGCGCCGCATCGGTCGCCCAAAGGGCTCCGCCATGGGTTCGGGATCAACGCCACCGTCAACGGCATTCCGCTGCACATGGTCCAGAAATGGATGGGCCACGCGCAGCTTGGCACCACCGCAATCTACGCAGACGCCGTAGGCAAAGAAGAACAGGACATTGCGGCGAGGATGTGGGGGTAGGGAACATATATCTGATCCGTACAGAGCCTGAAGCCAATCTACATCGCTTTTACCGCGTGGATATCGTGCCTGGTCTGTTTGGTAACTGGGGCCTCATTCGCGAGTGGGGCAGGGTGGGTCAGGGCGGACAGACACGCACCGACTGGTTCGACACCGAGGCAGATGCCAAAGACGCCCGGTTCGAGCTGCACATGAAGAAGGCCAAGCGAGGCTACGAGTAGCCTTTGCGGTTATGTCTTTCTCCCACAAAACCGGACCATAAGACCGACCAGGAGAGGGTTATTGAGCATGGCGAGAATGCGCCCCTCTTGCAGGGTCGTGCTGAAGCCAAAGGGTCCGATCACGCTACACCGGTCGCAGCCTGCTGTGGGGCATGAGGCATAGCTGTTTCCCAAAACGAGTTAGCAACTGTATTTCTCAGACAGTCTGAGAAGTCCATTTTTGTCCTGACTTGACGAGGGCATTTGCGATTGTGGTGAGTTTTCGAGCGACGGC
>NZ_JAFMPQ010000081.1 GCF_020667845.1 Cognatishimia sp. F0-27 | reverse complement strand
CAGATATCCGACTGCGAAAATACTTCCCAAACGAAACATTCGACCTCTCCGCAGATGACTGAAACTCAAAACACCAACGCTTTGTTTGATTGCGCCAACCGCACGGCTCTTGTGACGGGAGCGAGTTCCGGCCTGGGAAAGCGCGCAGCGCTGGTCTTGGCAGCTGCCGGCGCCTCGGTCGTCGGCGTCGCACGGCGGGCCGACGCGCTTGCGGCTTGGCAGGAGGAATGTGTTGGGAAAACCGCATCCATTGTCGCGGATGTGTCCAACCGGGAGGCCTTGCCGGACCTTGCAGCGCGGGTGTCAGAGCCGTTTGGCCCGCCTCAGATCCTGGTGCATGCTGCGGGGATCAACACGCGAGAACCCGCGGATGCGGTGACAGCAGAAGGGTGGGACAAGACCCTTGAGCTGAACCTTTCAGCGCCATTTTTCCTGAGCCAGGCCCTCGTGCCCAATATGGCAGGGTGGGGCCGGATCGTGCTTTTTGCGTCCTTGCAATCGACCCGCGCCTTTCCCGGAGGGATTGCCTATGGCGCCTCGAAGGGCGGGATCACGCAACTGGCGCGTGCCATGTCCGAAGCATGGGGTCCACGCGGGATCACGGCAAATGCCATCGGACCCGGCTTCTTTCCGACCGAGCTTACCCAATCCGTTTTCGCGGACCCAGACCGTGCAGCCCGCAATGCCGCGCAGACCTGCTTGGGGCGCAATGGTGCGGCAGACGATATCGACGGTCCGCTGCTGTTTTTGTGTTCGGAAGCGAGCGCATATGTCACCGGCCAGACACTCATGGTCGATGGCGGGTATACCGCAAAATGATCCGGGTTGATGGCCTCGAGACACCCCCGTGTCGCGCTGGAACGACGGTCGCCGGGCATCGTCAGCCAATATCAGGCGGCGCATGTCAGCGCGATCTGAACCCCGAGGCTTTGAGTTCGTTCAAGGAGACCCCGACCCGATGAAGGCTCTGATTTACACCGGCCCGGAACGCATGTCCTTCACCGACGTGCCCGATCCCGTGGTCCGTCCGGGCGATGCACTGGTTCGCATTGAAAGTGTCGGAATCTGTGGTTCGGACATGCATGCCTATCTTGGCCATGACGAGCGCCGACCTGCGCCACTTATTCTTGGTCATGAAGTTTCGGGTGTCACGGATCAGGGACAGCGTGTCACTCTCAATCCCCTCGTGACCTGTGGCACCTGCGGCGCCTGTCAGGCCGGAAAAGACAATCTCTGCCCGGATCGACAGATCATTTCGATGCCCCCGCGCGAAGGTGGTTTCGCCGAATATGTGGCCATTCCAGAGCGCAACCTCGTGGCTTTGCCGGATCACCTGAATTCAGATCAAGCGGCGCTCGCAGAGCCGATTGCGTGTGGCTGGCATGCTGTGAGGCTTTGTCAGGATCGTCGGCAGACTGCGCGCAATGCACTTGTGATCGGGGGTGGCGCCATCGGACTCGGGTCTGCATTGAGCCTTGTCGCGAACGGGATCGAAGATGTCACGATCGTGGAGCCGAACGCCCTTCGCCGGAGCTTTCTCAGCGAGCGTTGCGGATTGCGTGTGGTCGATGGTTCGGCTCTAGCCTCTGGCATGACTTTTGACATCGTTGTCGACGGGGTCGGTTACGAGGCCACACGGACCATGGCGTCTGCATACGCAGCACCAGGCGGCGTGATCGGCCATATCGGTCTGGGATCGTCGCAAGGTGGGCTCGATGTTCGGCGGATGACCTTGCAAGAAATAACCTTCATCGGAACCTATACCTACACCGCACAAGATTTTCGGGATACCGTGGCCGCCATGGTTGATGGACGTTTGGGCGCTCTGGACTGGACAGAAACCCGGCCGCTCGAAAACGGAGCGCAAGCATTTTCGGATATCCGCGCCGGCCACGTGGCCGCTCCGAAGATTGTACTGAACCCCTGAAACATCCTCGCTGTGGACGAGGCCACTCCCACGGTTTGAACAAACACAAAACACAGAAATGGAGCTTCCCCTGATGTCTGAGATACCGCATCTTCTTGTTCACGAGCACGCTGACAACGTTGGTGTTGTTGTTGTTGAGGGCCTTGAGTCCG
>NZ_JAFMPQ010000080.1 GCF_020667845.1 Cognatishimia sp. F0-27 | reverse complement strand
AATGAAATGGAGACTGGAAACCAAGGCCGCATGAGGTCAGAAATCAACCGACGGATTCTCTGCAAAGCTGGAGGGAAGTCGGGTCTCAGGTCACATTGACCGTACTCCATCCAATATTCGTCGAACTCGCCTTCGTCGTTATTCTTTTTTGCCAGGGAAAGTCGCTTCATAAATCTCTCCAAAGCAACTGGAAACCGTTCTTTCCACGACGGTGCGTAATTCCTGTTGAGTTCGTCTGTAAGAAGCAACGCGTGCATAGCATCATGGGCACGCATCTTCGGTAAATTTTGATCACTTAGAATCTTTTCAAGAAGTGAAAGCGTATCGATCAGCTGCTGAGCCTCGTCAGAGCTTTGATTGAAGCTCAAGTTGTCGTAGTAATAGTTGTTTATTGCTTGGTTGTTAATATCTGGAAGCCTCCAAGTACCTGACCTGCGTTGCTCAAGAAACAAAATCGATAGTTGAGCGGCGAGCATTCGAGTCTTTCCTCGATCTGATCGAGGTTTCATCTTTAGAATATTCTGAAAAAAGGAATGCCCTTGATAACGTGGCACCTCAGGCTTTCCGCCCAGTTTGAGGATAAAGTCTGTAAACTCGCCTGGCCAGGCGTCCCGTGTTTCTTGATTATTTAGTGGTTGACCGCCTTGGAGTCTTATGAATAGGTCGCGAACTTCGTTAACCTCTTCCGTTTCAATCATGGCGACGGATATTGTGAAATTTTCGATTTCTTCTTTCAGGTCACTTGGTAGTTCGGCATAGTGCTTCCCTGCCCAAGGACAGTTTTTTTGCCTGATGAACGCTGGAAGTTTGCCTTTCTGCGCCTTGCTTAATGGATCAAGTAGAAAGAAAGCGCCCTCAAAAAACTCATGCAGTGCATTTAGTCTCTGTTGCCCGTCAATTACGTCAAAGTCATCTCTAGAATATTTTCCCACCGACTGTTTCTTCTTGTGAAGATAAATCATAGGTAGGGGGTAGCCTCGAAAAATAGAGTCAATCAAGAGTTGCTTTTCTTTTAGGTTCCAAACTGCTCCGCGTTGATACTCCGCGTTAACAGTGAGCATCTTGTTGCTTTTAAGTTCGATAAGTTCAGACACGGTGTGTGGGACAATTTTGGTCTTCATTCAGGCGCGGCTCCTGCTCTAATGCAAGGCACGTTAGCTGTTGATGAGCTTTGTCTCAAGCCTGCGCTATCCGTTGATCAAGCACACAACTTAAGAGCCGTAGTGGGCGGATTTTTTCACTAAAGCTTACTGTTTCACTGACAAATCAGGGTGAGTTGATGGTCATCGGTCGCGACAAAACTCTCGCGCATGGGAACCTGCAGCCGAAAAACTCCTAACTTTCAATGTGTCGTGGAATCGTCCAGACCGACTTGCGCGCACCCTTCTTGCGTAGATGTTCCACATACATCTCCAGAGCGGCGTGGATGTGCTGGGAGCGCGGCATTGACGCCGACCGATACTCATCCAAGCGACCAAGAAGATCAGCGTCCACGTTGAGGTGGATCGGTCGGTACGTCTTGTCGTAGATGACTGCCATTACTCGACCTCCGAGACGATCTTCCAATATTTGGCGAACGTCGCCTCTTCGTTGATGCGGTAGTCGTCTTCGCTGACCGGGTCACCGTCGTCGCGTTCTATCTCAAGGATCGTGTCGTCCATCGCGGTTGTGTGTGCCTGAAGGACGGCACGCTTGATGTATAATTGGTAGCGGAACTCGTTGATGTTCATTGAAAAACTCCATTGGTGATAAGTGTCTGTTACATATGTATTTATATGGAAGTGGACCTACCCATTCATGCTGAAGATGATAGACCGAATGTCTTCTGGAAAGGTCTTGGCGTAACCGGACCGATAGAACTTGGACGAGTAATCCAGAACGCGGTGAAGATCGTCCTGATCCCAATGCATCCTTTGGCAGTCATAGGTCAGGATGTGCTTGGTCTTGGGTAGATCACGGGTAATCTTGAGGTCTTGCCGAACGAGTTCCTTGAACCGTGGAAGCGTCTTTGGCGGCACGATGAAGATGGAATGGGTATGGGTGACCTGAGACCCGACTTCCCTCCAGCTTTGCAGAGAATCCGTCGGTTGATTTCTGACCTCATGCGGCCTTGGTTTCCAGTCTCCATTTCATT
>NZ_JAFMPQ010000007.1 GCF_020667845.1 Cognatishimia sp. F0-27 | reverse complement strand
CTGCGGCGCGGCGTGCTGAACAGGCGGGGGCGGGCCGATGCCGCAACCGATGCGCAAAGAGGGGCTGTCTGCGCGCCAACCCCGGCCAAGGTCGGTGGGGGGCTGTCTGCCCCCCACGCCCCCCGAGGATATTTGAAGCCCAAAGAAACAGCGCGCAATGACCCGGCGCCACGGCAGCGCCAATGGCCCATTGCGCGCGCGGTCAGCTGTCCTTGGCAGGCGCTTTACGCGCCGCGGAGTTTTTGGCGGCAGGCTTTTTGGCAGCGGCTTTCTTGGCGGCGGGCTTTTTGGCCGCGGCTTTCTTGGGGGCTGCTTTCTTGCGCGTGCCTTTCTTCGAGGCTTTTTCCGCGATCAGCGCCAGCGCCTGATCCATGGTCACGTCTTCTGGCGTGACGTCCTTGGGCAAGGTAGCGTTGACCTTCTCCCATTTCACGTATGGCCCATAGCGCCCTTCCATCACGCTGACCGGCCCACCATCGGGGTGGTCGCCCAACTCGCGCAGCGGTTTGGCCGCAGTGCGCCCGCGCCCGCCCGGATTGGCGCGCTTTTCGGCCAGAAGCTCGACAGCGCGGTTCATGCCGATCTCGAAAACGTCTGTCGGATCCTTGAGATTGGCATAGACGGGTTTGGCCTCATCGGGCAGCTGGTGCATCAGATACGGACCGTACCGTCCGAAATTGGATTTGATCTCTCCACCCTCGGGATGCATGCCGATGCTGCGCGGCAAGCTCAGGAGGGTCAGCGCCTTCTCCAGCGTCATTTCGTCCGCCTGCCACCCTTTGGGAAGGCTCGCGCGATCCGGTTTGGGATTGTCCTCGGTTTTCTGGCCACGCTGCACGTAAGGGCCAAAACGTCCCGACAACAGGCTGATCTCGTTCCCGTTTTCATCCTCGCCAAGGATCTTGTCCTGTCCCTCGGCGCCCTCGCCGCCGATTGGCCGTGTATAGCGGCATTCGGGGTAGCGACCGCAGCCGACAAAGCCGCCCGACCGCGAGGTCTTGAGGTGCAGTTGCCCCTCCCCGCAAAGCGGGCAGGTGCGCGGGTCCGTGCCATCCTCACGCGGCGGGTAAAGCTGCGGTGCCAGAGCGTCGTCGAGAACATCGAGCACCTCTGCGATCCGCAACTCCGACGTTTCCGCAATCGCCGCGGAGAAATCGCGCCAGAACCTCGACAACAGCTCCTTGTAGTCGCTCTCGCCTGCGCTCACATGATCAAGCTGGTCCTCCAGCGCGGCGGTGAAGTCATACTCCACGTAGCGCTTGAAGAAGTTCAGCAGGAAGATCGTGACGATGCGGCCCTTGTCCTCGGGGATGAGCCGGTTCTTGTCCTTGCGGACATATTCACGCTCCTGGATCGTCGACACGATGGACGCATAGGTGGACGGGCGCCCGATGCCGAGCTCTTCCATCCGCTTCACGAGCGTCGCCTCGGTGTAGCGCGGCGGCGGCTGCGTGAAGCTCTGGGTGCCGAGAACAGCGCCGTTTTCCGCCAGTTTCGCGTCCTTGGCCGACCCATCGGCATTGGGCTCGATTGCCTTCGCATGGAGCGGCTTGAGTGCCCCTTCGTCAAATTTTGCAGGCTCGCCCTGGCTGATCTGCGGCAAGCGCTTGTCATCGTCCTCCACAGGCTCGTCGCGCCCTTCCTCATAGACCTTGAGGAACCCGTCAAACAGCACCACCTGCCCCGTGGCACGGAGCCCGACTTGCCCGTCCTCGGACGCAATCTCGACCGTCGTGCGCTCGAGTCGCGCCGCCGACATCTGGCAGGCGAGCGTCCGCTTCCAGATCAGATCATAGAGCTTGCGCTGATCCGCATCGGTCAGCTTGAGTGCCGCGGCATCCTTCTCCATCTCCGTGGGACGGATGCATTCATGTGCTTCCTGAGCGTTCTTGGCCTTGTTCTTATACATCCGCGGGCTGTCCGGGATGTAGTCCTTGCCATATCGCGCGGCAATGGCGTCGCGCGCCTGATGCACCGCTTCGGGCGCCATGTCGATGCCATCGGTCCGCATATAGGTGATGTGCCCGGCCTCGTAGAGCCGCTGCGCCGCGTTCATTGTCTGGCGCGCGCCCATGCCAAACTTGCGGCTCGCCTCTTGCTGCAGCGTCGAGGTCATGAAGGGTGCCGACGGGTTGCGCGATGCGGGCTTGGCCTCCACCGAGGCCACCTTGAGCGTGCGGGAGCTGACCGCCTGCACGGCCAATTCGGCCTGTGTCGCGTTTTCAAGGTCGTAGCGGTCGAGCTTCCTGCCGGCGAGTGTGGTCAGACGCGCCTCGTAGCTCTGGCCGCGCGGCGTGGTGAACTGCGCACGCACCTGCCAGTATTCGCGGGGCTTGAACGCTTCGATTTCCATCTCGCGCTCGACCACGAGGCGCAGGCAGACAGATTGCACCCGCCCTGCGGAGCGCGCGCCCGGCAGTTTGCGCCAGAGCACGGGCGACAGGTTGAACCCCACAAGGTAATCGAGCGCCCGCCGCGCCAGATAGGCCTCGACGAGCGGCGCATCGATGTCGCGCGGATTCTGCATCGCCTCGGTCACCGCGGCTTTGGTGATCGCGTTGAAGGTCACCCGGCGAACATCAGTGTCTTTCTTGATCGAACGACGCTTGGTGAGCGCCTCTTTGAGGTGCCAGCTGATGGCCTCCCCTTCGCGGTCGGGGTCGGTTGCGAGAATGAGCGAATTGTCGGTCTTGAGAGCTTCGGCAATGGCCGAGACATGCTTTCGCGAGTCGTTCGCGATTTCCCATTTCATGTCGAAATCGGCTTCCGGATCGACCGATCCGTCCTTCGGAGGCAAGTCGCGGACATGACCATATGACGCCAGGACCGTATAGTCAGAGCCAAGATATTTGTTGATTGTCTTGGCTTTAGCCGGGGACTCGACAACGACGACTGGCATGTTGCGGTGAACCTCTTGATAAAAATCGCTCGGTGCTTTTGATCGGACCATATGGCTTGCCACCTGCCCAGCGACAAGGGGGAATGGTCAATCGGACGCGCCCCCTGCTTTGGATATCGCCCCCAGACGTGCTAGGATGGCCACGATTTCGGCGATCTTGCCCGAGGGGATGACGATGCGCAGATCATGGTATCGCGCGGGGCTGTTGGTGTTCTGCATGGTCGGGACAGCGGTCCTCGCCTGGGAGCATCCGGAGCGCGGCAGCGCACTGCGCGCGGACCTGATGGACGCGGCGCGCCCACTGGCGGAATATGCCTTCGGCGCGTCGGTGGTCTTCGTGGTGGACGATCTGCGCGTGCACGGCGGCGCGGCCTTTGGCAACCTGCGTCCGGTGCGCCCGAGTGGCGCGGAGATCGGTGCACGCGACCTGACCCCGGCGGCGCGGCGCAGGATCGACCCCGCGTTTTGGGACGGCCCACAGATGCAAGTGCTCTTTTCGCGCGGTGCGGGAGGCTGGTTTGCCGCCCAATACGCCATAGGCGCAACCGATGTCTGGTGGGCTGATCCGGCTTTCTGCCCCGAATGGGGTGCAGTGATTCCCGAGTTCTGTTGAGCCACGGCGGCGGGCGTGTCTGACGCGATCACCGCGGTGGCACAAGCGACAGCAATCCCCCGGCCTGGCGTTCGATCTTCCCATCCAGTTCCAGGTCGGTCAGCACGGGCGATACCGCTTGGCTGGGCGCGCCAAGATCGCGGATCAGGCTGTCCTCGGATTGCGGCGCGGGGCCGAGCCGCGCGAGGATCTGGCTGTGCAGTGCCGCGGTCTCCGACAGGCTGCGCGTCTCGGGCGCGGCTTGCGGGATCGCAACGGGCGACAGGCTGTCGCCGCAGCGGAGGTCGGGCGCGGGTGCCGCGTCGCGCTGCGAAGCAGCCGTCGGGCCGCCCCATGGAGCTTGCGGCCTGTCCCGGTCTGTCCCCGGCGCCTCCGGGTCGGAAAAGCGCAGGACATGTTGCACAGCGGGCGTCTCCGTGGGATGCGCCGGCAACGCCTCCAGCACATCTTCGACACTCCGCACCAACCGGGCGCCATCCCGGATCAGCATGTTGCAGCCACCGGCGCGCGCATCGAACGGGTGGCCGGGCACTGCAAGCACCTCGCGCCCTTGCTCCAACGCGGCGCGCGCGGTGATGAGCGAGCCGGATTTTGCCGCCGCTTCGACCACGACCACCGCCTGAGAGAGACCGGACACGATACGATTGCGCATCGGGAAATGCCGCGCCATCGGTTGCAACCCCATCGGTTGCTCCGATATCAGCGCGCCGCCAGAATCGAGAATATCGCGCGCAAGACCTCTGTTTTCTTTCGGGTAATACACATCGACCCCGCCGCCCATGACAGCCACGGTGCCCTGTTCCAGCGCGGTGTGATGCGCGACGGTGTCAATCCCCCGCGCCAGACCGGAGGCCACGACGAGACCCGCCTCCGCCAACCCGCGCGACAGCGTGCGCGCCATGCGCAGCCCCAGCGAAGAGGCATTGCGCGCGCCCACCACCGCCACCATGGGCCGGCCGAGTATCCGCGGCGTTCCGACGGTCCAGAGGATCGGCGGCGCGTCGTCGATATGGGCGAGTTCCAATGGGTAGTCCCGGTCTCCGAAGCAAACCATGCGGGCGTCGAACCTGCGAGCGGCCTCGAGTTCTGCCTCGACCACATGCTCCGGGCAGATGCGGTAATCCATCACCCCGGCTTGCCGCGCGACCTCTGGCAGTGCAATCAGCGCCGCCCGCGCGGAGCCATGCTCCGCAAGCAGTCGCCAGAACGTGGTGACCCCGACACGGCGGGAGCGCAAGAGGCGGAGCCAGCTGAACCGGTCGTCTTCCGTGGTGGGTGGGAGTGGGGGGTGATTGGAAGAGGTGATAGTGTCCGGCATTCCGTCCCCGCCTTCTTGCTGATCACGACTGTAGGAGCGTGGGTCTTAACGACAGGTAAATTATGGCAAGATTGAGGCAGTTTTTCCTCAAACCATTCTTATCGTTCGCGAAACAATTGCGCGCTGATGCGCGCATTGACCACATGAAAGCCACAATTCACGGCGTCTGGCGCGCCCAGAGGATTACCCAGCCAAAGAACCCCTGAATCGCCAGCGCCGCGATCAGCATCGGAAGAATCGCAGGCGCCTCCGTTGTGACGTCCCCGTTGAGCACCCAATGCGCCGCCGGCAGCCCCACCGCGCAGGCCGCCAGAACGCATGCGGCGAGGCCCGCCCACCCGCGCACATAAAGCGTGTAGACCAATGGCCAGACGAGTGGCAGCGCGACCCATCCCGGCACCGGTGCCATTGCCAGCACCGTCAGGACAATCAGGATGCCCTGCCGCAAGCCGCTGCTCTCCACGACTCCCGGCAAGCCCGCCACCATCAGGAGCGGCCATGCAATCAGCGCGGGGATAAGCAGCCCGCCAAGCACCGCCGCAAGCGGCCGCCAGATGCCGGTCTGACGGAAGGCGCGCGGTGGGCTGCGAAAGGCCAGCGGACGCACTGGCCCGCGCGGCTCAGGCCGCAGCGCCGCCAACCGTCAACCCGCCGATCATCACCGTTGGCTGGCCGACACCGACCGGCACCCACTGCCCCTGTTTGCCGCAATTCCCCATGCCGGGGTCAAGCGCCATGTCGTTGCCGAGCGCCCGGATCTGCTTGAGCGCCGTCGCCCCGTCGCCGATCAGCGTCGCGCCCTTCACTGGCGCGCCCACCTTGCCGTCCTTGACGCGATAGGCCTCGGTGCAACTGAAGACGAATTTGCCATTGGTGATATCCACCTGACCGCCGCCAAAGCCCACGGCCCAGATCCCGTCCTTGAGGTCGGCCACGATATCGCCGGGATCGGCGTCATCACCCAGCATGTAGGTGTTGGTCATGCGCGGCATCGGGATATGGGCATAGCTTTCGCGCCGCCCGTTGCCGGTTGGCTCCACGCCCATCAGCCGCGCGTTCTGACGATCCTGCATGAAGCCCACAAGCTTGCCATCCTCGATCAGCACGTTCTTGCCCGATGGCGTGCCTTCATCATCGACCGTGATGGACCCCCGCCGGTCCGGAATGGTGCCGTCATCAAGGACGGTCACGCCCTTGGCGGCGATCTGCTGGCCCATGAGACCGGCAAAAGCCGAGCTTCCCTTGCGGTTGAAGTCGCCCTCCAGACCGTGCCCGATGGCCTCGTGCAGCAGGATACCCGGCCAGCCCGGGCCGAGCACGATGTCCATCACGCCCGCCGGCGCAGGCTCGGCAGACAGGTTGACCAGCGCAATGCGCAACGCTTCGCGGGCCTTTGCCTGCCAGTCCTGCGGATCGAGCAAGCCATCAAGCGAGACACGCCCGCCGCCACCCGCCGTGCCGCTTTCGCGGCGGCCATTTTCCTCTACGATGACGGAGACGTTGACCCGCGTCATCGGGCGCACATCCGTCACAAGACCGCCCTCGGGGCGCAGAATCGCCACCTCCTGGAGTGACGCCGCGATGGTCGCGGAGACCTGAACCACCCGCGGATCGAGATCACGGGCGAAAGCGTCGATCTCGCGCAGCGTCTCGACCTTGACGGGGAAGGCCGCCCCGGCAATCGGATCGTCATCGGTATATAGCGCGGTATTGGTGCCGCGCGGCGGCGCGGCCATCACCCCGCCACCATCGCCAATCGCGAGCCTCGCGGTCTCCGACGCGCGCTTGATCGCGCTTTCCGAGATCTCCGTCGCATGGGCGTAACCCGCCACTTCGCCCTTGACCGCACGCAGGCCAAACCCTTCCGCAGCATCGTAACTGGCTGTTTTGACACGCCCGTCATCAAAGACGAGCACCTCCGAACGGCGGCGCTCCAGAAACAGCTCCCCATCCTCGGCTCCGGCCAGCGCGGCGCGCAAGAGATCTGTGGTGCGGTCCTGATCGAGATGCGTCTCGAAGGGGCGGAAAGGCGCGTCGGCAGACATGGGCGGGATCCTTTCGAATTTGATCCAGATCAAGCAAAGCGTCGGTTTGCCGCAACGGGAAACCTTTATCACTGGGAGAGAATATGGTTTGAAACCCGCGACGCGCAACGGGCTGTTGCTGCGGCCCCTCCAAAGGGCCTCGGAACGCGCACAACCGGCGCAGGGACAGACGCTTAAGATTTGGGTGACATATGCAACTGAAAACCATGCTGACGGGTCTCTTCGGGACCTTCCTGGCGGCGCCCGCGATGGCGCAGGAGCTTGAAATCATCGGACGCCCCGTCGACGGTGGCACCGGCTTCCAGCCCGCCGCAACCGAGCTGGCCCGCGATCTGCAATGGCTCGACGGGATGCTGCTGATCATCATCACGGTGATTACGCTGTTCGTGACCGCGCTGCTGGCCTACTGCGTCGTGCGCTACAACCGCAAGGCCAACCCGGAATCGGGTAGCTTCACGCACAACACGCCGCTCGAGATCGCGTGGACGGTCGGCCCCATCGTGATCCTCGTCTTCATCGGGGCGTTCTCGCTGCCGATCCTCTTCAAGCAGCAGGAAATTCCCGAAGGCGACGTCACGATCAAGGTGACCGGCTACCAGTGGTACTGGGGCTATGAATATGTGGGCACCGACCTCGCATACGACAGCTACATGATCGGGTCGCCCGCCACCGGTGGCGACAACCGCATGACCCCCGAAGTGTCCGCACAGCTCTCCGAAGCAGGCTATAGCGATCAGGACTTCCTGCTGGCCACCGACACTGCCGTGGTCGTGCCCGTCGGCAAGACGATCGTGATGCAGATCACCGCCGCGGACGTGATCCACTCCTGGAAAATCCCCGCCTTCGGCGTGATGCAGGACGCGGTTCCCGGCCGTTTGGCGGAGCTCTGGTTCACCGCAGAGAAAGAGGGCGTCTATTTCGGCCAGTGTTCCGAGCTTTGCGGCATCGCGCACGCCTACATGCCGATCACGGTCAAAGTGGTGTCCGAAGCCGCCTACGAAGCGTGGCTCGAAAACTCGGTTGCCGACGGCGGCTACACCGATGTCCGGGCCGTCCTGACGAACTGATGCTCTGACGCGCGGCGGGCGGATCGTCTCCGCCCCGCGCCCACCCGCCAGCCCCTTCGACGGGGGTGCCGGGTGGGTTTCAAAACCACCCTCCGGAGCCGATGACGGCCTTGCAGGGTGGCTTTGCAACCCACCGTTACCGCAAGATCACCCAGGTGATCGGCCAAGATGCGTGCAAGTCCTTCGGGAGTGATGATGAGCGACGCCAGTTTCGACAGCCGGATCCACGAATCCGAAGCCCAGTTCGGCGATTACTTCGCCCTGCTCAAGCCGCGCGTTATGACGCTTGTTGTTTTCACCGCCTTTGTCGGTTTGCTCGCGGCCCCGGTTGCGATGCACCCGTTTGTCGCTTTCTGCGCGGTGCTGTTCATCGCCATCGGCGGCGGCGCCTCCGGCGCGCTCAACATGTGGTATGACGCCGATATCGACGCCGTGATGAAGCGCACCGCGAGACGTCCGATCCCGGCCGGCAAGGTGACACGCGACGAAGCGCTGGCCATCGGGTCGGCCCTGTCGGCCTTTGCGGTGATCTTCCTCGGGCTTGCGACCAACTGGCTCGCTGCCGGGCTGCTGGCCTTCACGATTTTCTTCTACGTTGTCATCTACACCATGTGGCTCAAGCGCCTCACGCCGCAGAACATCGTGATCGGCGGCGCCGCCGGCGCATTCCCTCCGATGATCGGCTGGACGGCAGCGACCGGGGACATCTCCGTTGCCTCCGTTCTGATGTTCTGCCTGACATTCATGTGGACGCCGCCGCATTTCTGGGCGCTCGCGCTGTTTGTGCGCATGGATTATGACAACGCGACCGTGCCGATGCTGACGGTGACCAATGGACGCCGCTCCACGCGCAACCACATCCTCGCCTACACGGTGCTGCTCGCCATTCTGGCCGTGGCGCTTGGCTTTACCTCGGTGGGCGGTCCGCTCTACCTGACCGTTGCGCTGGTTCTGAACGCGCTGTTCCTCAAGGGCGCATGGGATATCTGGAAGCGCGACGAGGGCGCATCCGAAGCCGACAATTTCGCGGTCGAAAAGAAATTCTTCAAACTCTCGCTGCTTTACCTCTTCGCCCATTTCGGCGCGATCCTGATCGAAGCAACCCTCTCCAAGCTTGGCTTTGACTGGGCATCGCTCGGGGGGCTGCTGACATGAGCCTGAGCAAGCAGCATGAAATCCACAAGCGCCGCTTCGGCCGGAATCTTGGCGTCGGGCTAGTGCTTGCAGCCCTGATCGCAATTGTGTTCGGCCTGACTGTGGCAAAGGTCACGGGCGGCGATCTGGAAGGCGCGCTCGGCTCAGCAGGAGGCACTGTCGATGGCAATTGAAGGAAAATCGAAAACCGTTCTGCAAACCGTGGGACTGGTGGTTTTCATGGGCTCGCTGGCCTGGGCGTCCGTGCCGCTCTATGACTGGTTCTGCCGCGTCACAGGCTATGGCGGCGCGACGGACGTGGCCGAAAGCATCGACGGGCGGATCCTCGACCAGACCATCAAGGTGCGGTTCGACGCCTCTCTGGCCCGCGGCATGGCGTGGGAATTCAAGCCGATGCAGACCGAGATGACGATCCGCATCGGGGAAGAGGGCATGGCCTTCTACGAGGCCTACAACCCGACCGACCGCCCGATCGCGGGATCGGCCAGCTACAACGTCGCGCCCTTCGGTGCGGGCGGCTATTTCTCCAAGATCGACTGTTTCTGCTTCGAAGAGCAGGTCCTGATGCCCGGCGAGCGGGTGCAGATGCCGGTGGTCTTCTTCGTCGAGCCGGATATCGTCGACGACACCAATGCCAGCCGCTCCAAGCACATCACGCTGAGCTACACCTTTTACGAGATCGACCTGCCCGAAGAGACACAGGCCGCGCTCGAGACCGAAACGGACGCGCAGACGTCCCTGAACTAACCTGAGACGAGGGATCCTCATGGCACATGCCAAGAACCACGACTACCATATTCTGAACCCCTCCGTGTGGCCCTTCATCGGGGCCGTCGCGGCGTTCGTCATGCTGTTTGGCGCTGTCTTGTGGATGCATGGCAGCGGCCCCTGGATGTTCCTGATCGGCTTCGTGGCCGTGCTGTACACCATGTTCGGCTGGTGGGCCGACGTGGTTGCAGAGAGCCAGGTGGGCGACCATACCCCCGTGGTGGAGATCGGCCTGAAATACGGCTTCATCCTCTTCATCATGTCGGAAGTGATGTTCTTCTTCGCGTGGTTCTGGAGCTTCTTCAAGCACGCGCTCTACCCGATCGATCCCGGTGGTCTGAGCCCTGCCATCGATGGCCCCTGGCCGCCGGCGGGCATCGAGACGTTTGATCCGTGGCACTTGCCGCTAATCAACACGCTGATCCTGCTCTGCTCCGGCGCGGCCGCGACCTGGGCACACCACGCCCTGGTGCACGAGAACAACCGCGAAGACATGAAGTGGGGCCTGATCATTGCCATTGCGCTGGGTGTGATCTTCACCGCCTTCCAGGCCTATGAATACAGCCACGCGGCCTTCGGCTTCTCGGGCAATATCTACGGCGCGAACTTCTTCATGGCGACCGGCTTCCACGGTGCACATGTTGTGATCGGGACGATCTTCCTGTTCGTCTGCCTGCTGCGCCTGTTGAAGGGTCACTTCACCCAGACCAAGCATATCGGCTTCGAAGCCGCCGCGTGGTACTGGCACTTCGTGGATGTGGTCTGGCTCTTCCTCTTTGCCGCAGTCTACGTCTGGGGCGGCTGACCGGGCGACCCTTTCAGAGATCTGAGACCAAAACCAAGCACCTGCAACGCCTGCCCCCTCGGGGTGGGCGTTTTGCGTTGCGATCGGGCGTGGTGCGCGGTGACCGCGTTGTCCTGTTTGGGGCGCTGCCCCGCCCGCGCGCGCAGCGCGCGGACTCCCCGGGATATTTCTGGCCCAAAGAAGCCGGGCGCCGCGGGAGGCGGAGCGCAGGCACGCAGGCGGCGGGGATTTGGCCGGGAGCGCCACGAGGACGGGCGCGTAGGGCACAGGCCGGGGCGACACCAGCGTCGCTGCGGGCCTTGCGCCGGCCCCCGCCGGACGGGGTTGCGCCGTCTCCGGATTGGCCGATCGCGTCAAGGCGGGCAGATGGATCGGGCGGGCTGGATCTGCGGGGATTGCACCCGCCGCCAAGTGCGGTAAACCACCCCCCACCGAATGGATGGAGATCTCGTGAAGCGGATCCTTGCTCCTTTGATCATTGGCGCGCTTGGCGCCGGTATTCTGCTGTGGCTTGGCACATGGCAGATGCAGAGACTGGCGTGGAAAGAAGGAATCCTGAGCGAGATCGAGACGGTGATCGCAGGTCCGCCACAACCGCTGCCGGTTCTGGTTGACCCTTCCGCCCAACGCTACCAGCCCGTCATGCTCACCGGCGCGATTGAGGCCGAAGGCCTGTACGTGCTGGTTTCGGTCAAGCGCCAGGGCGCAGGCTGGCGAATCGTCTCTTCCTTCGTGACGGATGACGGGCGGCGCGTTCTGGTGGATCGCGGCTTCACCCCGGTCGATCAGAAAGACACGCCGCTTGCGACGGGCGCGGTGCGCCTGCGCGGGAACCTGCACTGGCCCGATGACCGCACCAGTTCCACGCCGGAAAACGACCCGGCCGCCAATACGTGGTTTGCGCGCGACATCGGCGCCATGGCCGAGGCGCTGCGAACCGAGCCGCTGCTTGTGATTGCCGCCGAGATGTCGCCCCCGGATGCGCATGTGACGCCGATGCCCGTCGACACGAGCGGTATTCCGAACGATCACCTGCAATACGCCGTAACGTGGTTTCTGCTCGCCGCCGTATGGCTTTTGATGACCGGGCTGTGGATCACACGCAGTCTGAAAGGCAAGGAGGGCTGAGGCCCATGCGCTATATCTCCACCCGCGGGCAGGCGCCCGCACTCAGCTTCACCGACGCGATGCTTTCCGGTCTTGCCCGCGATGGCGGGCTCTATGTGCCCGAAACCGTGCCCCGGCTGAGTGTCGACGAGATCGCCGCGCTGCGCGGCGCGTCTTACGAGGAGATCGCCTTTCGCGTCATGGCGCCCTTTGTCGGCGACGAGATCGACGCGGCGGTTTTCCGGGACCTGATTGCCAAGGCCTATGCCGGGTTTGGCCACGATGCGCGCGCGCCGCTGGTCCAGTTGGGGCCGAACCATTTCCTGCTGGAGCTGTTCCACGGCCCGACGCTGGCGTTCAAGGATTTCGCCATGCAGATCATCGGCCAGCTCTTCCAGCATGTGCTGGCGGCGCGGGGCGAGCGCGTCACCATTGTGGGCGCCACCTCCGGCGACACCGGCTCGGCCGCCATCGAGGCCTTCCGCGGGCTCGACAATGTGGATGTGTTCATCCTCTACCCGCATGGCCGCGTCTCGGAGGTGCAGCGCCGCCAGATGACCACGCCGACCGAGGCCAATGTGCACGCGCTGGCCCTGGAGGGCGATTTCGACGATTGCCAGGCCCGGCTCAAGGACATGTTCAACCATTTCGACTTCCGCGACCGGGTGCGGCTTGCCGGTGTGAACTCGATCAACTGGGCGCGGGTGCTGGCACAGGTGGTGTATTATTTCTCTTCCGCCGTCAGCCTTGGCGCACCGGATCGCAAGATCAGCTTCACCGTGCCAACCGGCAATTTCGGCGATATCTTCGCCGGGTTCATCGCCAAGGAAATGGGCCTGCCGATCGATCGGCTGGTGATCGCGACCAACCGCAACGACATCCTGCACCGCTGCCTGCAGACCTCCGAATATCGCAAGGCCGGCGTTGCCCCGTCGATCTCGCCGTCGATGGATATCGAGGTCAGTTCAAATTTCGAGCGCGCCCTGTTCTGGGCCCATGACCATGACGGCGCGGCCGTGGCGGCCTTGATGGAAGAGCTCAAGACCGGGGGCTTCCGCGTGTCGGAGAACGCCATGGCGGCGCTGCGCGCGCATTACGACAGCGGCATGGCCGATGAGGATACAACATCCGCAACCATTGCCGCGGCCCGCAGGCAGACCGGCGAATTGCTCTGCCCGCACAGTGCGGTCGGCGTGCATGTGGCCAACCAGCATCTCGGCGCGACGCCGATGGTCACGCTGGCCACCGCGCACCCGGCGAAATTTCCTGCGGCGGTGGAGGCCGCCACCGGCATTCACCCGCCCCTTCCCAATCGGATGGCGGATCTTTATGACCGGGCAGAGCGGATCACCCAGGTGCCCAATGACCTGACCGCGCTTGAAACCCTGATCGAGGAGCGTCTCACCCCGTGACAGCCCAATTGACCACCCTGCCCAACGGCCTGCGTATCGTCACCGAGCATATGCCCTCGATGCAATCGGCCTCTCTTGGTGTCTGGGTCGCAGCAGGCGGCCGCCACGAACGCGCGGACCAGAACGGGATTGCGCATTTCCTCGAACACATGGCCTTCAAGGGCACGACGTCGCGCTCCGCCTTGCAGATCGCCGAGACCATCGAAGACGTGGGCGGCTATATCAATGCCTATACCTCGCGCGAGGTCACGGCCTATTACGCGCGCGTGCTCGAAGCGGACACCGCGCTGGCTCTGGACGTGATTGCCGATATTCTGCTCAACCCGGTCTTTGACCCCAAGGAAATCGACGTGGAGCGCCACGTCATCCTTCAGGAAATCGGTCAGGCGCTCGATACGCCCGATGACGTGATCTTCGATTGGTTGCAGGAAAGCGCCTACCCCAACCAGGCGCTCGGGCGCACGATCCTTGGCGAGACCGCGCGGGTTTCCGCCTTCGGGCGCGACGACCTCGCCACCTTCGTCTCGGAGCATTACGGGCCGGAGCAGCTGATCGTCTCCGCCGCCGGGGCCGTGGATCACGACAGGATTGTGGCACAGGCACAGGCGCTCTTTGGCGCGCTGCCGCCCCGTCCCGGCAAAACGGCCGCGCCGGCGCGGTTCGTGGGCGGTCAGGCAAGGCGGGAAAAGGCTCTCGAACAGGCGCATATGGCACTGGCCTTCGAGGCGCCGGGCTATCGCGACGACGCGTTCTACACCGCGCAGGTCTATTCCATGGCGCTCGGGGGCGGGATGTCCTCGCGGCTGTTTCAGGAAATCCGCGAGAAACGCGGCCTGTGCTATACCATCTTTGCGCAGTCGGGGGCCTATTCCGATACGGGCATGACCACGATCTACGCCGGCACGTCGGGCGCGGAGATCCGCGAGCTGGCGGAACTGACCATCGACGAGATGAAGCGCGCGGCCGGAGACATGACCATGGCGGAGCTCGAACGCGCGCGCGCCCAGATGAAGGCCGGTCTCCTGATGGGGCTGGAAAGCCCGTCGAGCCGCGCCGAACGGATGGCGCGCATGATCCAGATCTGGGGCGAAGTGCCCGCGATCGAAAAGACCGTGGCGCGCATCGATGCCGTGACGCTGGACGGCCTGCGGACGTTTGCCGCGCGGCAGGTGATGGAGTCTCCGGCCGCGCTCGCCCTCTATGGTCCGGTCTCCGCCGCGCCCGATCTGGGAGACCTGCAACAGCGACGGATCGCCGCCTGATGATGATGCTCCGGCGGAAGCTACGGCTCGAGACGGACCGTCTCACCCTGCGCCCGCCGGTGCATGCGGATTTCACGCCATGGTCCACGCTGCGTCAGACCAGCCGGGATTTCCTTGTCCCCTGGGAGCCCTCCTGGGCAGAGGACCACCTGACGCGGCGGGCTTTCACAAACCGGGTCTATTGGGCGTCGCGCTCGATCTCCTCGGGCACGGCGGTGCCGCTCTTCCTCGTGCGACGCAGGGACCAGGCGCTGATCGGAGCGATCACGCTGGACAATATCCGTCGTGGCCCGGCACAGGCGGGTACGCTGGGATACTGGATCGGCGCACCCTATGCCCGCGAGGGCTACATGTCCGAAGCCATCGAGGCGATGGTCCACCACGCCTTTGAACGGCTCGGGCTGAGCCGGATCGAGGCGGCCTGCCTGCCGGAGAACGTGCCGTCGCGCGGCTTGCTGGAGCGATCCGGCTTCAAATACGAAGGCGTGGCGCAAAGCTATCTTCAGATCAATGGCCGCTGGCGCACCCATGTGCTCTATGCCGCGCTCAGGGCCGACCGGCGCGGGCGCACCACGGTGGGTTAGCGGCCGGCGTCCTGCCCCAGCGGTTTGTTCGCCGCGCCCTTGCATGCGCGTCTCACGTCAACCCGCATGGCCTGTCTCCAAGCCAAAGCCCGACAGCATGAAACCGCGCCACAAGGCGCGCCGCAAACTTGCCCGCAAAAGCGGCGTCGGGGTCGCCCAACCGCCTTGCCGCGCGCCCAGACCCGCGCCTGCCGCGCATTGGCACTTTCCCCGCGCCCGTCCGGCGCTACCCTAACGTCATGCCTCGTGACGGAGCCCGCGCCATGATGACCCGACTGACCCATGCCCTGCTTGCATTCCTGCTGATGGCCACAACGGCTGCGGCACAGGATACGCGCCGCCCCAGCCATTGCATCGCCGTGGCCGATGCGGCACCCGGCCTGCAATACCTGCACAAGGCCAGCTGGACCGAACCCGTTCCGGATTTTTCCGTCCGCCTGCATTACGTGGCCCATGCCACCTTCCTGCTTCAGACCCCCGGCGGGCTGACCGCCGCGACGGATTTCACCGGTTTCCTCGGCAACACCCAGCTCATTCCCGACGTGGTCACCATGAACCACGCCCATGACACCCATTGGACCGCCAACCCTGACCCCGCCATTCCGCATGTGCTGCGCGGGTGGGGCGACACCCATGGCGCGGGCATCAACCACCATCTCGATCTCGGGGAGATGCTCGTGCGCAATGTCTCCACTGACATCCGCAGCCAATGGGGCGGTCGCGAGGACGCGGGCAACTCGATCTTCGTGTTTGAAGTTGAAGGGCTGTGCATCGGGCATCTCGGGCATCTGCATCACGTGCCCACTGACGCCCAATTCGCGGCACTCGGGCGGCTCGATGTGGTCATGGTGCCGGTCGATGGCGGCTATACAATGGCCGTCGAAGATATGGTTTCCGTCATCAACCGGCTGAAATCCTCGGTGGTGATTCCGATGCACTGGTTCTCGGATTTCGGTCTCGGACGGTTCCTCGAAGACATCTCGGACAGCTTTGCGATCGACATCCGCGATGGCCCGTCAATGGAGGTCTCGTTGCGCAACCTGCCACCGCGTCCCACGGTTGTCGTGCTGCGGCCGCAATGGCTTAGCGATGCGGGGAACCGGCGCGACTGACACCCGCGCCGCACGCCCTGCTTCCGACACAGCCGCAGTCCGCGCCATCCGGGGCCCGTTGATGCGGCCTTTGGCAAAGGCGCAAACGCGGGCCATGCCCCCTTTTGAGCATGCCGTTCTGGCCCAGCCACGGTTCGCCTGCAAGGCAGAGCCGCCCGCTCCCCACGCAGGCCACCACTGCCGCCAATCGACCGAGCGCCCCCGCGCCCTCCGCCGCCAATCCTGCCGTCATGACCAGCCCCGCCGCATGACGCGCCACGCGCTTCACCTACGATTTTCGGTTTCGGTCACGGGCAAGCTGATCTAGGTTCAGCCCGAAGCCCCCACCGGCAAAGGCCCTCGACCCCATGGCTGCCTGTCACCTCCACGCCCTGCGCCCGTCCGCCCCCGAGCCGAAGCCCAGCGCCGGTCGCGCCGCCACGCCGGACCCTGCCTGAGCCATGGCCGTCCGCCCGCTGAGCCTCACCGCCTATGCCGCCTGGGCGCGCAGCCACGCCGCCTCCGATCAGCCCGCACCCTTGCCGCCGCGCCCGCCCGGGCCGCTGATCCTCGCCGTTGGCGCAGAGCACCGCCGCTCACGCGGGCTCAGCAGCCTCTGTGCCCGGGTGCAACAGACCAGCCCCGACCTCGTGATCGCCTGCACCGGCAATATCCGGGCTGAAGACGACTGGCTTTCGGTCACCCTGCCCGCCGACCGCCCGGCAGATGCGGAACGCTTCGTCTCGGCGCTGTCCCCGGATATCGCGCTGCTGTGCGGCCAAACCGTGCGCCCGGCGCTGATCGCAGCCCTGCGCGCCCATGGGACCCATATTCTGGCCCTCGACATCGGCGATGCGCCTCTGGACTCGCCCGCACCGCGCTGGTTGCCCGACCCCGTGCCCGCTGCGCTGGCGCTGTGTGACGCGGTGCATGTCATCGATCAGTCAGCCGCCCGACGCCTGCGTCGCGCCGGCCTGCCCGCCGACATGATCCGCACCTCCGGGCCGCTCAACGAAGCGCCGGTGCCTCCGGACTGCGCCGATGCCGCGCTCGAAGAGCTTTCCGCCACGCTGTCCGGCCGCCCGGTCTGGCTCGCGGCACATCTGCGCGCCTCCGAAACCGGCGACGTGCTCCGGGCCCATTCGCGCGCCGTGCGCCTGTCCCACAGGCTCCTGTTGATCGCGGTGCCGCACAATTCCGAGGAAGCCACGGCCATCGACGCGATCATTGCGGCCTCCGGTATCCGCTGCGCGCGCTGGGACAACGGCGAATTGCCCGATGACAACACCCAGATCCTGCTGACCGAGGGCCCCGAAGAACTGGGCCTGTGGTATCGTGCGGCGCCGCTCGGATTTCTGGGCGGATCGCTTGTGCCCGGCTATGGCGGTCATGACCCGCTCTCCGCGGCAGCGCTTGGCACGGCGATCCTCTACGGGCCGAATGTCGGGCGGCACCTCGACGCCTATTCCGCGCTCGTGGCCGCCGGGGCCGCGCGGATCGTGCGCGACGCGGATTCGTTGGGCACCGCCGTGTCGCACCTGATCGCGCCCGATCAGGCCGCGAGCATGGCCATGGCGGGCTGGACCGTCATTTCAGACGGCGCAGCACTGACCGACCGGCTCGTTACCGAACTTCTGGACGTGCTCGACAGATCGCGAACCGCCGCCGAAACACCGCGCTCGGAGCCGTCCTGATGCGTCCGCCCGGCTTCTGGTTCCACCCGCCCGACCGGCCCGGCTTGCGCGCCCGCCTGCTGGCACCGCTGGGCGCTCTAAGCGCGGCCCTCACCGCCCGGCGCGTCGCCCGTGCACCCGATTACCGCCCTCCTGTTCCGGTGATCTGCGTCGGCAATATCAACGCTGGCGGCACCGGCAAGACGCCAACCGTCATCGCCTTGGTGCAGCACCTCATGGCACAGGGTCACACCCCGCATGTGGTGTCGCGCGGCTATGGCGGCACGCTCCGCGGGCCGGTCGCCGTGGACCCGCGCAGCCATGGCGCAGAGGAAACCGGAGACGAACCGCTCCTGATTGCGGCTTTCACCCCGGTTTGGGTCGCCCGCGATCGAGCCGCCGGTGCCCGCGCGGCCGTCGCCGCCGGCGCCTCGATCCTTGTGCTCGATGACGGGTTTCAGAACCCCGCCTTGCCGCGCGACCTGTCCATCGTGGTTGTCGATGCGGTAACCGGCTTCGGCAATGGGCGCGTGATGCCCGCAGGCCCGCTGCGCGAACCCGTCGGCCCCGGGCTCGCGCGGGGCGATCTGCTGCTCTCCATCGGGGCAGCATCGGCTCAGGCCCGGTTCGACGCGATCTGGGGCGCAGAGGCCGCGCGCCTGCCACAGCTGCGCGGGACACTTGCACCGCTCCAGACCGGCATGGACTGGCAGGGTCTGCCGACGCTCGCCTTTGCCGGGATCGGCCACCCGGAGAAGTTCTTTGCCACATTGCGGAGTCTGGGTGCGGACCTGCGGCGGGGCGAGGCTCTGGACGATCACCAGCCGCTCACGCCCGCGCTGATGACGCGGCTCGAAACCGAGGCAACGACCTTGGGAGCCCAGCTTGTGACAACAGAAAAAGACGCCGTCCGCCTGCCTGCATCCTTTCGACAAAAGGTGCTGACCCTGCCGGTGCGGCTCGAGGTGGAGGACTGGAGCCCGCTTCAAGCGCGGCTCGACGCACTGCCGAAAACCTGACCCCTCCGCCCCGCCGGGGGTCCGGAACGCGAACGGGCCAGCTGCCTTCTGCTCCGGCGGAACGGCCACAGGGATCAACCCATTTGTCGAGCGCCACCGCGCCGCCCGACGCTCGGCACGGGCTGCCCCCTGTCCCACAGCGACCGGCACAAATGGTGCCCGTCATCCACCATAAGAGACGTGAAACAGCATGCGCCCCCGCGCGGCACCGGCCGACAATACGGTCGCCAAACGGCCCATGCTTCGACGAAAACCCGGAAAGGCACTCCGGCGCGGCGCGGGATAGTCGCCCTTTGTCCTCGCCCGACCAGCTCTGCCGCGAAGCGCTGCCAGCCAAGGGACCAAGACGCGCCCCGTCCGGCTACTCCGCCGCGAGCCGCTGTTCTTGTGCGCCAAGCGCTGCAAGTTCCGCGATGACGCCGCGCAGCACGGTCCTGAGTCGTTGGAAATTTGCGTTCGGGCGCACGCGCCGCTCGTCCATATAGAGCGCGCGGTCGATCTCGATCTGGATCGCATGCTGCCCGCGCGACGGACGTCCGTAATGCTGGGTGCTGAAGGCGCCGGCAAAGGGCGCATTGCGGGCCACCCGCAGACCCGCCGCGGCAAACGCCGCCTCCACGCGCTCCACGAGATCCTGCTGTGCCGAGGCGCCGAACCGGTCACCGATCACGATCTCGGGCGTGCGATAGCCCGCGCGCCCGCTCGCCTCCACCGCTTCATGCGGCATGGAATGGCAATCGATCAGGATCGATTCGCCAAACTGTATCCGGGCGCGGTCCAGCAAATCCTGCAATTTGCCATGATAGGGATGCCAGAGCCGCGCAACACGGTCCTCGGCCTCGTCGCGCGCGATCTTTCCGCGATAGATGGCCCGCCCGCCCGCAACCACGCGCGGCACCACGCCGAGGCCGGATGCGACGCGCGGATTGTGGCCACCGCGCCGCACGCCCTCGATCAGCGCAGGGTCAAGCTCATCCGCGGCCCGGTTGAGATCAAGATAGGCGCGCGGCGCGCCCGCATGCAGCAAAGGCGCACCGAATTGGGGGGCACAGTCGAAAAGCCGGTCCACATAGGCATCTTCGGAGCTCCGGATCGTCTCTTCGTCAAGCACCGTGCGCCGCAGAAACCGCCAGGGGTAATCGCGCCCGCTATGGGGGGATGCAAAAACCACGCGGCTCGTCACGTGCTCTGGCTCAAGCAGATGGTAGGCTGTATTGGGCATGTTCGGCGCTCTCCTCGGGTGGAAACATAGTCCGAAATCATCCTGCGCCAAAAGCCCTTGATCCCCGTTTCATTCCCTTTTATAGACCGCGCACCGGCGCGGAATTCCGCGCCCCTTTCTTTGGAAGGGGCAGGCTTTGACAATAACGACCTTTCAGACGGTCGGCATCGGCAAAGCGGAGCATGCGCAGGCCATAGGGGCGATTAGCTCAGCGGTAGAGCACTTCGTTGACATCGAAGGGGTCACTGGTTCGATCCCAGTATCGCCCACCATGGAATTCACCGTTCTGACCGGGGGCACCCGGTAGAGCAAAAGCAACGCAGGCGCTCGCGCGCCGAGAAGTAGAGGAGAGGCCACCATGAAGGTCGCAAATTCGCTCCGCTCGCTCAAAAAGCGCCATCGCGATTGCCGCGTCGTGCGCCGCAAGGGCCGGGTCTATGTCATCAACAAGACCCAGCGTCGGTTCAAAGCCCGTCAAGGCTGATCCACGCCTTCAGTTCCGTTCAGGACTGTCGAGAAAGCCACCCCAACGGGTGGCTTTTGTCGTTTCTGCTATCGTCACGCCGCGCGCCTCGGCATGCGCACCTACCCTTGCGGGCATCCGGCGCACCCGGTCCTGCCCGCGCATGGGGGCCGGTCCCAAACCCATTTAGGTGGGGTCGGCATTCCGCTGGAACAGCGATGATTCGCCTCTTCGCGCCAACGCCCCGCGTGCCGGGCCTGGTCTGACCGTGGGTCAGGAACCGGGCCGGGCGCGTGGTGCCAGCGGCGGCGCTCTCGCCGCGCCCTTGCATGCGCGTTTCGACCCCGGCCCCTGCGCTCAGGGCATCAACAAGCTGCCCGCAAGCAGCCGGACCACCGTCTGCTGGTCGAGGAACCCCGAGACAGGCAATGCCCGGGCGCGCTGGTAGTCGCGGATCGCCCGGCGCGTTGCGCGGTCAAACGTGCCGTCGACCTTGCCAACCTCCAGCCCAAGCTGCTTGAGCCGCGCTTCGGCAAGCCTCCGGGCGGTCATGTTGAGATCGAGGCTGTCCTCTTCGGCCTTGGCGCGATTCTGCGCGCGGTTGGCTTGTTGCGCCCGTTCGATTTCGGCGATGCGGGACCGCGCCGCAGATACGAAGGCGCCGCCCGGATTGCGCTGGATATAGCCGTTGTAAGAGGCGATCGTGTCGGCCTGACGCGCCTGCTGCCAGGCGCTGCGATCGCGGCTCTGCGCCCGCGTCGCCCGCACCCGCTCCAGATCGTCCAGCATGGCGCGCGCCCGATCCGCGAAGAGCCCGTCCGGGAATTCATCGACATAACGGCGCAGCCCCTCTTCATCGCCGACACCCTCGACACGCTGCCAGGTGGCGCGGTCTCGCTGCGCATAGGCCTGCTGGCGTGCCTTGGCCTCGGCCTCAAGCTCTTCGGAGCGGCTCGCCGAGGCGCGGCCCAGCCGGTTGATCTGATCTGCTGTCAGGTAGCCGGTGGGCTTCAACCCCGTCGCTTCCTGCCAGTTGCGAATCGCCCCGCGCGTGCCGCCTCCAAAAACCCCGTCGATGCCGCGCGTGTCATAGCCAAGAATAGACAGGTGACGCTGAATGTTGCGGCGTGCCTCGCGCGACAGATCGAGCGCCTCCTCGCGCCGCCGTTCGCGGTAGAATGGCTCGGAGTCGATGGCCGACAGGCGCTGTCGCGCCTGTGCCGCGCTCGATCCTTCGGGGAAGGCGTCGAGATAGGCGCGGTACCCTTCTTGCGAATCAGCCTGAACGGCGGTGCGCCAGGCCGCCCGGTCCAGACGCCGCCGCTCATCGCCAAGCCGCGCCTCTTCCTCGGCCTGCCGCGCGGCGGCCTCGGCGGCGCGTGCCGCCTCCTCACGGGCCGCCGCTTCCGCGGCCCGTGCCGCCGCCTCGCGGGCTTCGGCCTCTGCCGCCCGCCGGGCGGCCTCGGCCTCTCGTTCGAGGGCGCTCTGCGCCGCTTCCGCTTCCTCGCGCGCCCGGACCACATCGTCTTCATGCAACACCACGAGGTCCACCGGCGTAAAACCCGACACGTCAAGTTCGTAACGCCGCGCATCGTTGAGCACCCGCCGCCCCGGCAAAGGCAGCGACCGCTGCGCATAATCGGCAATGTCCTGCGCCGGACCGCGAATCACCGTCACCCCCTGCGGGATGGCAAACGGCCCGATTCCCGGATCCAGAAACCGGTCCGAGCCCGCTCCGGCCTCCACCGGACCCTCTCCCAGAAGCAGGAAGGCCCGCCCCGGATACCCTGCCAGCACCGACAGCGCCGCATCGACCGAAAAGGCATTGACCAAGATCACCGCTTCGCTCTGACCATCGCCAAGATCGGCCTGCAACAAATAGCTGCCGGCCTCCGAATGCACGAAAGCTCCCGCCAGCGCGATCACGACCGGGTCCGTGCTCCCGGGCTCCAACCCGTCCACGAACCGCCGGAACGCCCGCCGCATGTCGCCCGCCCCGGCATTCTGCGCCACGCTGACCTGCATGCCGGCATCCCGCAACGCGTCGCGCGCCTCGACAATCGCGCCCGCGCCATACACACGCGGCAACGACTCGTAGCGGGCATTGCCGATGATCAGCGCATCTCCGGCCGCCATCAGCGCTCCCGGAAGCATCGTTGCAAAAAGCAGCCCACCAAGTGCGAGCGCCCTGGTTTTGGTTGATACGGTCATGGTTTCTGTCCTCCTGCGGATGCGAGCCTAGACCACCAAACACCTCGCTCCCAAGGAAAAAGGCTTTCAACCCGTTGCTATCGGCTAGCAATCGCCCGCAGGCCACAAAAACCCGACCCATCGCGCGCCGGTGCAGCCCGCCTGCCCCCGAAGGCGCGCCCGCCCCGTCCAGTCGCCGACCCACCGGTCGCGCGTGCCCAAACCGCGCCGTCACATCCCGGCGCTGCGGGCCAAGGCCGCGCGCCTCCGCTCCGACACCCGCATCGCCGCCCGGCGAATCGCGCCGCGGTCGCGGTTTCTTCTGTCCAGAAATACTCCCCGCCGCCCTCTGCCAAGAGCCGTGGCGCCGGGGAAACGCGCTCAGTCGTAGCTGCGTGCGTCCTCGATCACCAAACCATCCCGCGGCAAAGCCCCCGGAGACACGAGCTCGATCTCGCCCTTGAGCTTGAGCACCTCGCTCACCGTCGCCGCAAAGGGCGCCGGGTCCGTCGCCACCGTCTCGATCCGCACGGTCATCACATCGCGCTCGCCTGCGCGAGACGCCACAACCCGCGCGCGGTCGATCTCCGCGTGGCGCGCCACAAGATCGGCCACCTGCTCGGGGCGCACGAACATGCCCTTGATCTTGGTGGTCTGGTCCGCGCGCCCCATCCAGCCCTTGATGCGCGTGTTGGTCCGCCCGCAGGCGCTCTGCCCCGGCAGGATCGCGCTCAGATCCCCGGTCGCAAACCGGACCAACGGATAGTCGGGGTTCAACGACGTCACCACCACCTCGCCGACCTCGCCCTCCGGCACCGGATCCCCCGTGCCGGGCGTCACGATCTCCACGATCACATGCTCGTCGAGGATCATGCCCTCCGGCGCTGCCATCGGGTCGGCGGGGTTCGGCGATTCATAGGCAATGTTGCCCAGATCGGCGGTGGCATAACACTGCAAACAGGTGATGCCCCGCTCCGCATACCACGCACGCAGGCTCGGAAAGAGCGCCCCGCCACCGACACCGGCCCGCGTGATGCCAAGCGACACGCCCATCTCGTCGGCCTTCTCGAGAATCACCTTGAGGAAATCCGGCGTGCCCGCATAGGCCGTGACACCCACGTCCTTGGCCGCGCGCACCTGCAATTCGGTCTGGCCCGTGCCCGCCGGAAGAACCGTTGCGCCCACCGCGCGCGCGCCGCTCTCGAAGATCATGCCCGCCGGCGTGAGGTGATACCCGAAACAATTCTGCACAATGTCGCCTGGCCCGATCCCGCAGGCCTTGAGGAACCGCCCCATACGCCACCAGTCATGGCTGACCCCGCCCGGCTCATAGATCGGGCCAGGGCTTTGAAACACATGCGCGACGTTGGACACCGGCAGCCCGCCAAAAGGCGGCTGCTCGGCCTGGCGCGCCACAAGCTCGGATTTGCGCAGCACCGGCAATGTCGCCAAAGCCCCGAGATCGGCCAGCGGCGCCTCTCCGCGCGCGGCGCGCAGGCTGTTGAACGCCGCAAGTTGCGCGGCCTCACGGGCATCCGCGCTCCGCGTCTCAAGATCGTCGAAATACCCGCTCATGGCGCGCTCCTTTCATGACCCGCAGGGGTCGTCTTCATCGTCCTGTCGGCAAAACCGCGCCGAGCCTGGAAGATTTGATCCAGAACAAGGCCGGTCTGATCCAAATTGGTATCCAGAGATCCGGCACAGTCAGGGGAGGACAGTCCATGCCATTCAGCGCGATAGACCCGCGTATCGTCTTTCATGCCGATCGCCAGATCATGGAGGTCGACTTTTCGAAGGTCACCTTCGACAGTTCCGCCTCCGTGAACCGCTTCTATGACCGGATCGAGGAACGCATCAGCGCCACTGGCGAAGACCAATGGTTCTTCCTCGTCAACCTCGATGGACTGCGCATCGACAGCTCCGCATGGGTGGCCTATGCGCGTCGCGGTCGGGCGCTGAACATGGCGCATTCCATGGGGTCCGTGCGCTACGACGCCTCTCCCGAAACCGCGGCCCAGATCAAACGCGCAGCCGATACCGAGGCCTTCGACCCCAATCTCTTCACCAACCGCGCCGATGCGCTGTCCCGTCTGGCCACGCTGCCCTCCAAGCGCCGGGCGCGCATCCGCCACGACCCGAGCTATACCGAGGCCGATTTCCGGCGTCGGATCCGCTTTGACGAAGCTGCCGAACTGATGGACGTGGATTTCTCGCATTTCACGTTCCACCACGCCCGCGACGTGGATGACTTCTATGACCATATCGAAACCCGGATCGCCGGAACGGGCCGCGAGAAATGGTTTTTCGTGGTCAATTACGAAGGCTGCAGCATCGAACCGGCCGCATGGGTGCGCTATGCGTATCGGGGCAAGCGGTTGAACGTCGCCCATTCGCTGGGCTCGGTGCGCTATGCACCCGGCTCCGAAACCGCTGCGGATATCCGCCTGCGCGCCGAAAGCCAGGACTTCAATCCCAACCTGCGCAACACCCGCGCCGAGGCGCTGGAGCGCATCGCGGAGATGCGCGAAACCGTCTCCTGACCCCGCAGCCCGCATGCGGGCAGGTGTCGCGCGGTATCCTGGCCGCGCCGCGCGCCTGACCGCCCGCGGTGCCGCACGACCGGGCCGCGCCAAGGGCCGCGTCAGCGCCCGACCGGCGCCATGCGTCGCGCCGTCCTGTCCCCCGCGCCGCATCCCGGTCACGCCCCGTCTGGCGGCGCCACACGGCGCGGCAGGTTGGCAAAGCTGCGCGCATAATGGGTCGGCACGCCCATCGCCTCGATCTCCAGCAGGGCCGAGAGGCTGTCGCGCGCCGATCCCTTGACCGGCTCGCGCAGGATCACCGCCTTGATCCGACCCGGATAGCGCTTGACCGCATCGCGATAGACAAGCGCATCCTTCTGTCCGGTATCGCCGAGCAGGTAGAAATTCAGCGCCGGGTTGGCGGCAATGATCCGGTCCACCGCCTGTCCCTTGTGGTCCCGATGCGAGGCCCCGATCACGCTGCTCCCGCTCACCCCGAGATCGCGCAGGAACATCGGCCCCTCCGGAAGCCCGGCGCGGTCGAACACCTTGTTGAGGAAACTGTGCAGGTTCCACGGGCTGGAGCTGACATAGAAAACCGGATTGCGCCCGGCCTCGGAGAGCCGTTCCATCAGGTCCAGCGCATCCGGAAAGACCCGCCGCGTCAGCGCATTGCCGGTGAAGGTGGTCCAGAGGTTGCGCGCAAGGTTATGCGCGCCGGTCTGCATCATCGTGTCGTCAATATCGGAAATCACGCCGAAAGCCGCATCGGCACGGGGCACAAGCGCGCGCATCTCGACCGGCGCATCCGCGCTGCCCTTGATACTGGCAGGCACCGTGACCCAGCCTTCCGCCTTTTTCGGGCGCGGCACGCGCAGGGTCACGTAGCCCTCCGCATCGGTGGTTTCCGTCACGCTACGCGCGGTCACAGGCACATCGCCCACTTCCGACGTCAGGAAGAGCGACGCCATCTGTTTGAAGTTGACCCAGCGCGACTGATCCGGGTCGGGCGCATCGCGCCGCACGGCCGAGACGACCCGGCCAATAAGGACCAGCGCCTCTTCCTCCGCATAGCCGCAATACGGCACGAGGATCGGCGGACCGTCCCGGCGCAATGCGGCCTCCACCGCGCGCTCCACTGAGGCTGCGAAACCGCTCATGCCAGCCAACGCTTGCGGCGACGATAGGAGCGCACGTCGCGGAACGACTTGCGGCCCTCGTCGGACATGCCAAGGTAGAATTCCTTCACATCCGCGTTTTCACGCAGATCCTCGGCCCGGCCTTCCATCACCACGCGGCCATTCTCAAGGATGTAGCCCTGATGGGCATAGCGCAGCGCCACGTTGGTGTTCTGTTCGGCCAGAAGGAAACTCACGCCCTCGTTCTCGTTGATCGACTTCACGATCTCGAAAATCTGTTCCACCAGCTGCGGCGCAAGCCCCATGGACGGCTCGTCCAGAAGGATCGTCTCTGGCCGGGACATGAGCGCGCGGCCCACGGCGGTCATTTGCTGCTCACCGCCGGAGGTGTAGCCCGCCATGGATTTGCGCCGTTCCTTGAGCCGCGGGAAGTAGTTGTAGACCAGATCCAGATCCGCGGCGACCGCGCCCTTGCCGTCGCTCCGCGTGTAGGCCCCGGTCAGGAGGTTCTCCTCGACGGTGAGATGCGGGAAACAATGCCGCCCCTCCATCACCTGGATCACCCCGCGCTTCACAAGGGCCGCCGGATCAAGATCCTGAACCCGCTCGCCCTTGTAGAGGATCGAGCCTTTCGTGACCTCGCCCCGCTCGGAATGCAGCAGGTTGGAAATTGCCTTGAGCGTGGTGGTCTTGCCCGCCCCATTTCCGCCCAGAAGCGCGGTGATCCCCCCCTTGCGCACGGTGAGCGACACGCCCTTGAGCACGAGGATCACATGATTGTAGATCACCTCGACATTGTTGACTTCCAACAGCGCGTCGCCGGTCTCCGCCGCGCCCGCCCTGGCCGTATCCGCTGCATCCAGCATGGCTTTTCCGTCCTTTCTGTCAGAGACCCGCGCCGGCTTCCCATCCGCGTGCCATCCTCAATCCTTGTCCCGTCGCCTGCGGTCCCGATCCCGTGTCGGTCCCGCCGATGTCACTCCGCTCCCGCGCGGCCGGCCCGATCCGGTGGACCATCGCCACGCCCGGCGGGCCTGTGCCGCCCGCCGCGCCACATTGGCCCCACTTGGCCCTCGCACTGGCGCCCGGACGCCGCGCCGGTGGTCCGCCGCCGGCCACAGCCGGTGTGCCAAGCCACCGCAAAAATCCTGCCCTCCCGTAGCGCCAGACGACCCCCCGGATCGTCCAGCCGCTTCGCCCCCTGCGCCATGCCGGCGGCGCTGCCGCAGAGAGCCCGAACCGGTCTTGGTCCCGCCCCGCTTCGGATCGGTTTTTTGAAAAACCGCCGCAACCCACCGCGGCTTTCCAAAAAACACCCACCCTGGTTTCTTCCCGCCCCGTCGATCCGGGTGTCGCTCCGGGCGCGCCCGAACTGCCCGCGCCGACCCAAGGGCGAAGTCCTCCGGCGACGGCCCGCGCCGCCGGAGGATGTGGCGCGATCAGTTCATCGCGCTGCAGCTCTCATTTGTCGGCCACGGTGCGTTGCTTTCCGCGTATTCCGCCGCCTTCTCGGCCAGCAGCGCCTGGTAGCCCGCCACATCGGCCTGCAGCAGGTCCGACGCCTTGACGAATTTCTCGCCATCCCATTCCAGCATCCAGCCACCGGAATGCCCGGTGTGGTTGGCACAGGACGTGGAGAACGGCGGCACCATGCCATCAAGACCCAGCTCGGAAATGCGCTCCTCGGTCATGTTGATGTTCTCAAGACCCCAACGAAGCTGCTCGGCATTGATCTCGGCGGTGCCATATTCCGCCTGCGCGGTGGCAATGCCTTCCGCGAGGATCGCGGAGATCACGACGCCACGGCTGTAGAACACGCCCTGCATCTCTTCTTCGTTGGACATGGTGTTGCCCGCGTCGATCACGTGCTCCTTGATGGCCGCCATCACCGGCGCGTCCATGTTCGGGAAGGACCAGCTGATCGACTTGTAGCCAGCGCCGTCCTCACCGACGATCTTGAGGTCGGCGTCATGGCCGGACCACCAGACACCGATGAACTTGTCCATCGGGAACTTGGTCTTGACCGCTTCGGTGATTGCACCGGCGTTCATCGCACCCCAGCCCCACATCACGACGTAGTCGGGACGCTCGCGGCGGATCTGCAACCACTGCGCGGACTGGTTCTGCATTTCCTTAAGACCAACCGGGATCGGCACCAGCTCGAAACCCTTGGACTCGGCATGCATTTCAAGAACCGGGAGCGGCTCCTTGCCGAACGGGTGGTCGAGATGCAGGAAGGCCACCTTCTTGCCGTCAAGCGACCCTTCGCTCTCCATGTATTGCACGATCATGTCCGCCGCGTCCCAGTAGCCCGCCGGCATGTTGAACGCCCACTGGAACACGGTGCCATCCGCCATCGGCGAGAAGCCGTAGCCCGGCGCCAGGATCGGAATATTGTCGACATTTGTCTTCGGCAGCACCTGAAGCGTGATGCCCGTGGACCACGGCTGGGTCACGATCGCCGCGCCCTTGGTCTTTTCGTAGCATTCCACGCCCTTCTCGGTGGAATAGCCGGTTTCACACTCTTCGGCGTTGATCGGCACGCCGCCGATGCCGCCGTCGCGTGCGTTGAGCATCGCGAGATAGTCCGCCTGACCGTTCATCAGCGGAATGCCCGTCGCCGCAAACGGCCCCGTGCGGTAGCTGAGGTTCGGCGCATAAAGCTCCTGCGCCATGGCCGCTCCCGCGGTGACGCCCGCAAGCAGCGTGGCTGCGGCCAGTTTGGTGAAGTGGTTCATTGGTTTCCTCCCTTGGAAATCTGTGTCGCTTATTCTTGCCCTTGGGTCCCGCGCGCGTCCAGTGGCGCGCGCCGGACCGGTTGGCCCGGTTCCGGACCTGTTCCGCCATCCCCTAGTGGGGGAAAGGCCAGATGATGAGTTTCTCGCGGATCAGTCGCCAGAGCTGGTTGAGCCCGTGCGGCTCCACGATCAGAAAGAACACGATCAAGCCACCGACGATCATCACGTTGAGATGTTCCACCATGGCCGAGTTGATCGAAATCCCCAGCGCGTTCGGCACGAGGTTGAGCACCACCGGCAATCCGACGATCAGGATCGCCCCGAGGTAATTGCCCAGCACCGACCCGAGTCCGCCGATGATCGCGATAAACAGCACCTGGAAGGACAGCGGGATGTCAAAGGCATTCGGCTCCGCCGCACCCTTCCACAGGAAAACGTAAAGCGCCCCGGCTACACCCACGATGTAAGAGGAGATCGCGAAGGCGGTGAGCTTGGATTTCATCAGGTTGATCCCGATCAGCTCCGCCGCGATGTCCATGTCGCGCGTCGCCTTCCATGTCCGCCCGAGGGTGCCGCGCGTGAGATTGATGCAGACCATCGTCAGCAGGCTCACCACAAAGAGCACCACGTAGTATTCGGTGATGGAGGCCGCCTGCGGTCCGCTCACGAAGATGCCGAAGATGTCGAGGTTCGGCACCTGGATCGCGCCGGACGCGTTGTAGTTGTAGAGCCAGGCCCATTTCTCGAAGAGCCAGACAAGGAAGAACTGCGCCGCCAGCGTGGCAATCGCGAGGTAGAAGCCCTTGATCCGCAAGCTCGGAATGCCGAAGGCCACGCCGATCGCGGCGCTGAAGAAGCCCGACAGAAGGATCGCAACGATCAGGTTCATCTCCGGAAAGATCGATACCATCTTGTAGCACGCATAGGCCCCGACCCCCATGAAAGCGCCGGTGCCGAGCGACAGCTGCCCGGCAAAACCGGTCAGGATGTTCAGACCCAGCGCCGCCAGCGAAAAGATCAGCACCGGGATCAGCAGCGCCTGAAAGACGAACTCCGAGGCCACCATGGGCAGGATCACCCAGGCAAGAAGCAGGATGACCCCAAGCAGGAACGCATCCTGCTTGACCGGGAAAAGGGCCTGGTCCGCCTGATAGGACGTCTTGAACTGTCCGGCTGTTCTGTAAAGCATCTGGTTTCTTTCCCTCTCACACCCGCACCGGCCGGATTGCATCCCGACCCGGCGACCGCCCTGTCCTCGGGGCGGGCCCGCCTGGCGCGGTCCCGTCTCCCGTCATCCACTCTCCGCCCCCGGCCGGGGGCGTCTGGTCCGCAACCGTCCCGGCCCGCGGCCCGTTTCTCAACCGGTCGTGCCGCGCCACGGCTCCTGGTCCGCGTCTTCATCAATCCGCGCGCGGCGCACCGCCGGTGCATAGCCCGTCTCCTCGGCATGGCGCACGATCCACAACCACGCCCACAGGCCGAGCGCTGCTCCAACCGCCGCGAGGATCACCGCCGTCACCATGCTGCCAACCGCCCCGGGATCCGCCGTGACCGCCAGATAGCCAAAGGCCCAGAAGCCCGACCACGCCACCACGTTGAGGATTGCCATCAGTTTCGCCATCGGCTCTCTCCTTGCCGCGTGGGGCGGGTTTCTGCCCCGACCCCGGCACGCGGTCTCTCCGGTCTTAAGTGTCGCGCGCCATGACCGCGCGCCACCCTTGTGTGCGTCTGCCCTGTCGGGCCCGTGGCGCCCCCCGCCTGACGCGGGGGGCTGTCCTAAACTCTTTCGATGATCCGTTCCCCGAAGAGACCTTGCGGGCGGAACAACAGCACGATCAACGCCAGCACAAAGGCAAACCATGTCTCCGTGTTCCCGCCAAGAAGCGGCTGACCCCAATAGATCTCGAACAGCTTTTCGAGGATCCCGATCATCAATCCGCCGACAATCGCGCCGGTGATGCTCTCAAGCCCGCCCAGCATGAGCACCGGCAGCGCCTTGTAGGCGATCACTTCCAAAGCGAAGGAGACCCCGGCCCGCGCGCCCCAGGCAATGCCCGTGACCAGCGCGATGATCCCCGCGATGAACCACACGAGCACCCAGATCGTCTGAAGCGAGATCCCCACCGACAACGCCGCCTGATGGTCATCCCCCAGCGCCCGGATCGCCCGGCCCATCTGCGTGAAGTTGAGGAACGCCAGCAGTGCGGCGACCAGAAGCGTCGCGACAATCACCACCGTGATGTCGAGATGCTGCAGGATCAACAGACCGCCCCAAGGCTCCAGCACCGTGTCACCCGTCGGGATGCCAAGCTCGGCCGAAATCATCTGCTTGTTCTCGCCGCCGAAGATGATCTCCCCGAAGCCGATGAGGAACAGCGTGATCCCGATGGTTGCCATGAACAGGATGATGTCGGGCTGCCCCACCAGCGGGCGCAGAACCACCCGCTCGATCGTGACCGCAAGGATGAACATCACCCCCAGCGTCAGCGCCACCGCGATCCACGCCGGCACCCCGTAAGCATGCAACCCCACAAGCGTGAGGGCGGCAAACACCACCATGATGCCCTGCGCGAAGTTGAAGATCCGGCTCGACCGGAAGATCAGGACAAACCCCAGCGCAATCAGCGCATAGAGAATGCCCGAAACCAGCCCCTCCCAGAGCACCTGCAACAGGAAATCCGGTGCCTCGACCATGTCGATCCACGGATTGATGAAGATATCGGCTAACATGTCGCTCCCTCAATATGTCTGCGCGCTCTCAAGGCCCCGCGCGGATCCAACAGGGGGACACAGATCATGCGCATGGGTTGTGCATGGAATGTGCATGGGTTGTGCATCCCCGATTTGAGCCCGAAATCACTCATGCGGCACCCCGAGATAGGCGTCGATCACAGCCTGATCGGCGCGCACCTCCTGCGGCGTGCCGTCGCCGATCTTCTTGCCGTAATCCATCACGACAACCCGGTCCGAAAGGTCCATGACCACGCCCATATCGTGCTCGATCAAACAGATCGTCGTGCCGAATTCGTCATTCACATCAAGGATAAAGCGGCTCATGTCCTCTTTTTCCTCCACATTCATGCCCGCCATCGGCTCGTCCAGCAGAAGGATCGACGGCTCTGCCGCCAGCGCCCGCGCCAGCTCCACCCGCTTCTTCAACCCGTATGGCAAACGCCCCACGGGCGTCTTGCGGATGCGTTGAATCTCAAGAAAATCAATGACTTTCTCGACGATTTCACGGTTTTCCATTTCTTCCTGCTGGGCCTTCCCATACCAGAGCGCCTGGCTCAGGATCGACGACTTCATATGTGTCAGGCGCCCGGTCATGACGTTGTCGAGCACCGTCATCCCCTCGAACAGCGCGATGTTCTGGAAGGTCCGCGCCACGCCCATCCGCGCCACCTCGAACGGCTTCATCGGCGGGCGCTTTTCGCCCTTGTACCAGACCTCGCCGATGGTCGGTGTATAGAATCCCGAGATGATGTTGAGCATCGAGGATTTGCCGGCCCCGTTCGGACCGATGATAGCCCGAATCTCGCCTTCGTGGATATCAAAGGAGATATCCGAGATCGCCGTAACCCCCCCGAATTTAAGGGTAATGTTACGCATCTCCATGAGCGTGCCGCCAATCTGGCGCCCGTCCGCGGTCACGTATCCAGCGGTGTCCTTCATGCGCTCCGTCCTCGAGTCATCGTGCCTGAAAACGCCTCCCGGAGGACCGGGCGACCACCGTGCCGCGCGGTTGCAACCGGGCGCCCGGCCAAGTGAGTATTTGCCCCGCGTTTGCACGGCCTTAACCTTTTGATGGCAGGCTGGGTCTCACCCTTCGAAACAGGTGCGATTCCATGCCAGAGCCAACACCGTTCGATTTCCTCGTTGCCATCGCCCGCAAGCACCGCCTGCGTGGTCGAACCGTGTTCGAAACCGCGCGCGCCATGCTCCACGACCCGGCCATGCAGGCGGATCATGAGCGCGTCAAATCCGCCATCCGGAGCGTCTATGCGTTCTGATCCCTGACGTTGCGCGGCCGCTTGTCCGGGGCTTTGACGTTTGCTGTGGCCATGGGCCTGACGGTCGCTGAGGCCGTTGCCCTGAAACGGCGCATGGCGCGCCGCGCGCTTCCAACCAAGGTCATCGCGGGTCATTTGTGTCATTCCGCGGCCATCGGCTTGGCGTTGACCGGCACAACTTTCGCGTCACGGATCTGCAGCGTCGCGGAAATCTTGCCTTTGCGCCCGTCTTCATACGTGACCTCGGTCTCCGTATAGACGCTGTCGGACCCGTCATAGAGCGCGTTCACAAGATCCTCGAACTTCTCGCCGATTACCTTGCGGCGCACCTTGCGCGTCCGGGTCATCTCGCCATCATCCGCATCCAATTCCTTGTGCAATATCAAGAACCTGTGCACCTGGCATCCGGACAGCATCGGGTCCTCCGCAACGCTCACATTGACCTCCTCGATATGGCTCTGGATCGTTTCCAGCACCCGCGGGTGACCGGCCAGCTCCTGGTAGGAGGCATAGGCGATGTTGTTGCGCTCCGCCCAGTTGCCGACCGCCGTCAGGTCGATATTGATAAACGCGGTGCACCGATCCCGCCCCGCACCAAAGACAACGGCCTCAAGGATGTTGGGATAGAACTTGAGCTTGTTCTCCACGTATTTGGGCGCAAACATCGCGCCGGTCGCCATCTTCCCGACATCCTTGGCGCGGTCGATGATCCGTAGATGCCCGGAGCCTTCCTCGATGAAGCCCGCATCCCCCGTGGCGACCCAGCCTTCGGCGTCCTTGGTGTCGGCCGTGCTTTCGGCATTCTTGTAATACTCGACGAACACCCCCGGAGAGCGATAGAACACCTCGCCATTCTCCGCGATCTTCAACTCGACACCCGGCGCGGGCACGCCGACCGTATCCGAGCGCACTTCGCCATCGGGCTGCACGGTGATGAAGACCGACGCTTCCGTCTGCCCGTAGAGCTGCTTCAGGTTGATCCCCAAAGAGCGATAGAAATCAAAGATTTCCGGGCCAATCGCTTCACCGGCCGTGTAGCCGACGCGCACCTTGGAAAAGCCCATCGCGTTCTTCAACGGTCCGTAGACCAAGAACTCGCCCAGCCGGTATTTCATCCGGTCCCCAAAGCTGACCGCTTCGCCATCGAGGATCTTCGGACCGACCCGGCGCGCATGTTCCATAAAATGGTGGAACAGCTTTTGCTTGGTGGGCGAGGCGTCCTCCATCCGGATCATGATCTGCGTCAGCTGCGTCTCGAACACACGCGGCGGCGCAAAGTAATAGGTTGGCGCAATCTCGCGCAAATCGGTCATCAGCGTGTCGGCGCTTTCGGGACAATTGACGCAGAACCCGGTCCAGTACGCCTGCCCGATGGAAAAGATGAAATCGCCGACCCACGCCATCGGCAAATAAGCCAGAACCTCGTCGTCGCGGCGCAAATTGTCGAATTCCGACGCTGATTTCGCGCTCTCGATGATGTTGCGGTTCGACAGCACCACCCCTTTGGGCTTGCCCGTTGTCCCGGAGGTGTAAAGCATCACGCAGGTGTCGTCGTAGCTCGGGTTCGCCCGGCGGCGGCCAAGCTCACCGATCAGCTCGTCATGCGCCGCGCGCCCCTGCGCCTGAATATGGGAATACTGGTGCAGCTGCGTGTGGTCATATTTCCGCAGGCCGCGCGGATCGACATAGATCATGTGTTCGAACTGGTGCAGATCCTCCTGGATCTCGATGACCTTGTCGACCTGCTCCTGATCCGCGGCAATCACGAAGCGCGCGCCGCAATGACCCAGCACGTAGCGCATCTCCTCTGCAACCGCGTCCTGGTAGAGCGGCACGGGGATCGCGCCGACCATCTGCGCGGCGACCATGGACCAATAGAGCGACGGACGATTGCGACCGATCACGGCGATGTAATCGCCCTCGTTCACGCCGAGGTTGATAAGCCCAAGCGCCAGAGCCTCGATCTCTTCAGCGGTCTCGGCCCAGGTCCAGCTTTGCCAGATCCCGAACTCCTTTTCGCGATAGGCCGGGCTGTCGCCGAACTGTCGCGCGTTGCGCTCAAGCAATGCGGGAACGGAGCGCAGACCTTCTGCGCCATCAGACATGTGCACCAAATTTTCCTCCCCTGAGCCCGCCATCAAAGCCGACCCTGATCTCCGGTCCAAGGACCGGCCCCTGACCATGACCGCTTTTCGCGATTCTTGGCGTCATGTTGGCCAGTCCTGATCCTCGAGGTCAACTTTTACCTGAACTTTTCTAAAATCTTACGAATTGTAACGGCGCAGCGGATTGGCTTTGCGCGCGGCCGATCCGGTGCTACGCCCATACCACGAGGGAGGCGAACAGAGTGTCCAACACCGCGCTCATCCAGGCCGGTCTGAACCTGATCGGACAGGCTCTGACGATCTATGACAGCGACCTGCGGCTGGCCGCGTGCAACGCGCGCTTTGCCGAAATGTTCGACCTGCCCGAAGCCCTGACCACGCCCGGTTCCGCCTTCGAGGACACGATCCGGCATCTCGTCACACGGGGCGAATACGGGCAAGTCGACGATATCGAGGCCTTCATCCGGGCGCGGGTCGAAACCGCGCTGGCCTTCGAGCCGCATTACATGGAACGCACCCGCTCCAACGGCCGGGTGATCTCCGTCGAAGGCGCGCCGCTTGCGCAAGGCGGTTGGGTCACGGTCTACACCGACATCACCGGGATCAAGGCCCAGGAAAGCCTTCTGCGCACGCGCTCCGAACTGCTCTCGGAGCAAGTGCTCAAACGCTCCGAGGAGCTGGCCAGCACCAACCGCCAGCTTGCCGCGACCGTCGCCGCCCTCGAAGAGGCGCAACGCGAGCTGCGCGAGATCGAGGCCCGCACCCGCACCACCACGGAAATGATGCCCGCCCATATCGCGCGCGTCGATGCCGAAGGGCGCTACACCTTCTCCAACCGCAAGCTTGGCGCGGTCATGCCCGGTCGCCCGTCGCGGCTACTGGGCCGGCATATTGCCGAGGCGCTCGGTCCGGCATACGAGCGGGTGCGCCCCTATCTCGAACGCGCCATGGCCGGTGAGCAGAGCACGTTCGAATTCACCGATGACGTCTCATCCCGGCGTATCCGCGCCGTCTTCACTCCCGATCCGCTGGAGCCGGGCGTCTATATTCTCAGTCAGGATGTCACGCTGGAGACCCAGACGCGCGCCGCCTTGCAACAGACCCGGCGCCGGGAAATGGCGGCGCAGCTGACTTCCGGTCTTGCGCATGATTTCTCCAACCTCCTGACCATCATCCTCGGGATGCAATCGAAGCTGGCCAAGCTCAAACCAGGGCCGGAAGCAGAACCGCTCATCACCGCGACGCTACAGGCCGCCCGGCGTGGCGGCACATTGCTGGGGCGGATCGCCGACATCACCGGACAAAGGCACTGGCGCCCCGAACCGGTGCGGCTTTCGGCGCTGTTGAGCGATCTTCGCACGCTTGCGGTGCCCTCCCTGCCCGTCGGTATCACGCTGGAAACGCAGGATCTGACCAACGGGCCGCTGCTTCTCGATACCGGGCTGACGCAGGACAGCCTGCTCAATCTGATCCTGAATGCCCGCGACGCCTGTGTTTCCAAGGGGCAATCCGGTGCGGACGGCCCGGCTGGCCGCATCACCATCATGGCGCGCGAACTGCGCGAGACATGGCTTGAAATCACCGTGTGCGACACCGGCCCGGGGTTTTCCCGCGAAGGGCTGGCGCGCGGTCTGGATCCGTTCTTTACCACCAAGGGCGGCGAAGGCTCCGGGCTCGGGCTTGCGATGGTCTATGACATGACAAAGCTGGCCGGCGGCGAGGCAAGGCTCTCCAATACCGACAGCGGCGCCTGCGTAACGCTGCGCCTGCCGTTGCGCCGCGCCGACACGCTGCCCCGGACCGGGCTGGTGCTTCTGGTGGAAGACAGCGACGACCTGCGCGCCACTGTGCGCGAGATGCTGACTGGGATGGGGTATTCCGTGGTCGAGGCCTCGTCTGTCGCCGAAGCCTGCTTGCTGGCCGACGGGCTGCCCGACATTGCGCTTGTCCTGTCCGATATCTCGCTGGAAGGGGTCGAAACCGGTGTCGACCTTCTTGATCGGCTGCCGGACCTGCCGGTGCGCCTGATGACCTCGCTGCCCGAGGGCGATGCCTTGCTGGCAGAGGCGCGCGCACGGGTCCCGGTGCTGACCAAACCTTTCGATGCGGACGGGCTCGAAGCCTTTCTGGGGTTGACCACGGAGGCCGCCGCATGAGCGCGCTTGTCACCATTCTGGACGACGAACCGGCCATCCGTGAAATGCTGTCGGATGCGCTCACGGAAGCCGGCTTCCGGACCCTGTGTTTCGGGCGCGCCACCGAATTCGAGGCCGCGCTGCGCCGGGCCACGCCCGACGTATGCCTTGTGGATCTGGGCTTGCCTGACCGAGACGGGCTTGCGCTGGTGCATCGGCTGGCGCTGGAACAGGGCGCCACGATCATCATCATCTCCGGGCGCGCGCAGGTGCAGGACCGCGTCACCGGGCTCGAACTCGGGGCGGATGACTACATCATCAAACCGTTCGAACCCGCCGAGGTTGTGGCGCGCATCCGTGCACGGCTCCGCAGCCCGAAACGCGGGGCGACCAGCTCCGATACCGCGCGGTTCAACGGGTGGGTTGCCCATTTCGACCGCTATGCACTCGAAGATGAAAGCGGCACGGAAACGCCGTTCAGCCATGCCGAGGGCGAGGTCTTGCGGCTCTTTCTGGAAAGCCCGAAACGGCTGATCAGCCGGGTGCAGATGCAGGAAACGCTTGGCGGCGCGGCAGGCGAGAGCTTCGACCGGGCGATGGATGTGCGCATTTCGCGGCTGCGCACCAAGCTGCGCGAAGACCCAAAAAATCCGCGCCTGATCAAGACGATCTATGGCGCGGGCTACATCTTTCTGGGCGATGTGCACTGGGAGTGAGCGCCGGATCGAGCAGGTTGCCACTTTCGGCTGACCCGGCCACGTGCCCGCCGCGCACGGCGTGGTCCCGACGGACGCAAACCGTTGGGCGGACACATCCCCGCCGCCAATTTTCGCGGTGGCATCCGGCCCGCGAACCGACTACCGATGGGCCGCGCTGCGCGCGCAGAAGGCGCGGCCGCATCCGCCGCGCCGGTCACACGCCAGACAAGGGGGGAGCGACAATGCCACATCTATGGGTTCGCGCCGAGCAACGCGCGAATGAAAAGCGCGTCGGCCTCATGCCGAAAGGAGTCGCCGCGCTCAAGGCCGCAGGGATTGCGGTCACGGTCGAGCAAAGCCCAAGCCGGATCGTTCCCATCGACGCCTTCGCAGAGGCCGGAGCCACCATCGCGCCCGAAGGCAGCTGGGTCGAAGCGCCAAAGGATGCCTTCATCTTCGGGCTCAAGGAGTTGCCCGACAGCACCGATCCCCTGCCCCACCGCCACATCTTCTTTGGTCATGCCTTCAAGGGCCAGAGCCTCGGCCGACCGCTGCTGGCGCGGTTTGCTGCCGGGGGCGGCACGCTCTATGACCTCGAATACCTGACCGACGAAACGGGCCGCCGCGTCGCCGCGTTTGGCTATTGGGCCGGCTATGCAGGGGCGGCGGTGTCGCTTCTGGCATGGGCTGCGCAGCAACGCGGCACGCCTTGCGCCCCGGTCAGCACCTGGCCCGATGCCGCCGCGATGCGCGATGACGTGGCACGGGCCATGCGGGAGTCAGGCGCCCCAGCCCCGGACGCCTTGGTGATCGGCGCGCTGGGGCGTGTCGGCACGGGGGCGAGTGATTTCTGCAGCGCGATGGGTGTCGACGTCACACAGTGGGACATGGCCGAAACCGCCCATGGCGGGCCCTTCCCCGAAATCGCCGCGCATGGGCTTTTCTTCAACTGCATCCTCGCGCGGCCCGGCTGTCCGGTTTTTGTCCCGCCGGCCATGCGCGACGATCCCGGACGCGCCCTGCGCGTGATCGGCGATATCGCCTGCGATCCCGACAGCGATTACAACCCGATCCCGATTTACGATCGCGCCACCAGTTGGGAGGCTCCCGCAACACGCGTGGCCGATGCACCACCGCTGGACGTGATGGCAATCGACAACCTGCCTTCGCTCCTGCCGCTGGAAAGCTCGGAGGATTTCTCCGAACAACTGTTGCCACACCTCTTGACGCTGGGCGCGCCAGGCGATGGTGTCTGGGGGCGCGCGGAGGCAGAATTCCGCAAACATGTTCCGGAGGGCTGAGATGACTATTCATTGGTGCGGCACGGGCTTGTCTTCGGTTCCCGGACTGAAACGCCTGATCGCCGAAGGACAGGATGTCGTGGTCTGGAACCGTACCCGGTCCAAGGCCGAAGAGGCGGTGGGCGATGTGACCGACGCCATCCGCGTCTTCGACCCTGATGCGCTGGCCGGCGCGCTTGCGCCCGAAGATGTGATCGTGTCGATGCTCCCCGGGGACTGGCACGTGCCGCTGGCGGAGATGGCCTTCGCGGCGGGGGCGCATTTTGTCTCGTCGAGCTATATCCTGCCCGAGATGCGCGCGCTCGACAGCGCCGCCCGAGCCAAGGGGCTGCGCCTCGTCAACGAGGTCGGGCTCGATCCCGGCATCGATCACCTGATGGCGCATCACCTCGTCGCCGACTATCGCGCCGCCTCGGCCTATGACGCGGACAATGCGCTCAGCTTCATCTCTTATTGCGGCGGCGTGCCCAAGATTCCGAATGCGTTTCGCTACAAGTTTTCCTGGGCCCCCGTCGGCGTTCTGAAGGCGCTGCGCTCCACGTCACGCTCGATCCGGCATTTCGCGGAGCTGACGGTGAGCAAACCATGGGAGGCGCTCAGCCGCTATGACGCGCCGCTCGATCCGCCCGAGGCCTTCGAGGTCTACCCGAACCGGGACAGCCTGCCGTTCATGGAGGAATACGGTTTCGATCCGCGCTGGAAGGTCAAGAATTTCGTGCGTGGCACCCTGCGGCTGAATGGCTGGGCCGATGCGTGGTCGGGCATCTTTGCCGAGATGGACAGCGCCAGCGACGCGCGGTTGCAGGAAATCGCCGACCAGCTTTTGCAGGAAAACGCCTATGGCCCGGACGAGCCTGATCGGGTGGTGCTCTGCGTGTCCCTGAAAGCCGAGGCCGATGGGGCCGTGGTCTGGCACAAATCCTATGTCATGGATGCCTGGGGCGATGCCCGCGGCACCGCGATGGCGCGGCTGGTCTCGATCCCGGTATCGCTTGCGGTCGAGGCGATCCTGTCACGGGAGATTCCTGCGGGGGTGAGCGCCGCGCCCTCCGATCCGCGGCTGGTCGCGCGCTGGATGGGCGAGGTGGACCGTCTGGCCCAGCACCTCACAATCGTCGATCACGTCTGAAACGGGGCGGTCCTCGGGTCTGATCCCGGTGTCCGCCGATACCGGCCCCCGCGACACTCAGATGATTTCGTCCTCGTCAAACAGCGGCGCGGCCTCCAGCGGTGCCTCGAACCCTTCTGCGAGGGCTTCGGCGGTGCGCGGCTTTTCGGGGCGCGCGACATGGAACAGCGCGTCGCCCTCATTGACCACCGGCAGGTTGGTCCGGCCGATGAGGATACCGGCTTCGTCGGCGACAACATCCACGTCGGTTTCACCGAACGGATCGGACACCACGCCCAGAACCGCCCCCACCTCGACCCAATCCCCGCGCTTGCGCAGGGTGCGCAGCAGCCCCCCCGACGGTGCGCGCAGCCAATGGCTGTCCTCGCAAAGCACCGATGCCTGGCGCGCGCGCGGCACACCCCGGCCCGAAATCATGCCGAGATGGGCCATCACGCGCAGGATCCCCGCAACACCGGCGCGCGCGGCGAATTCGTCAAAGCGCAGTCCTTCGCCGGCTTCATAGAGCAGAACGTCAACGCCGGCCTTGTCGGCGGCCAACCGCAAGGAGCCGTCTCGCGTTCGTGACGTCAACGTCACCGGCGCGGCAAAGGCCTCCCCCAGCTCGCGCAACTTCGCGTCGCCCGGTGTCAGCCGGATCTGCGGCAGGTTGGTGCGCCCGGCTGCCGCCGAATGCAGGTCAATCCCCACGTCACAGCGAGAGACGATTTCGCGCATGAAAAGATGCGCCAGTCGCGCTGCGAGAGAGCCTTCCGCAAAACCCGGGAAGCAGCGATTGAGGTCGCGCCGGTCCGGCAGGTAGCGCGCATGGTTGAGAAACCCGAAGGCGTTGACGATCGGCACCGCGATCAGCGTGCCTGCCATTGAACGCAACGGTGCCGCACGCAAAAGGCGCCGCACGATCTCGACCCCGATCACCTCGTCGCCATGGATCGCCGCCGAGACAAACATCACCGGACCGGGGCGCCGCCCGTGCACCACATGGGCCGAGAGTGTGACGGGCGTGTGGTCGGACATCACCGATACCGGAAGGTCGACCCGAAGGCGGGTGCCCGGAGCGATGGTCTGATCTCCAAGGGTGAACGGCGGACGCATGACAGGGACACCTTGCGGGAAAACCGGCCCCTCACGAGGACCAAGGGCAGTTAGCCCGAACCTGCGCACGGGGCAAGCACCATTGCGCGCGGTCGGTGTCGCGGATGTGTCTGGCAGGCCGCCTGCGCGTTGCGCAACCGCCGATCATTCTGCGGGCTGTGCGCGAGACGCGGCTGCGCTCAGAACGGCGTCGTCGCGCGGAACCGCATATGCGCGCCGCCATCGGGATGGCGCAGGCGCAGCTCTTCGGCATGCAGCATCATGCGCGGGTAATCCGCCGCCGTGTCCGGCGCATAGAGCGGATCGCCAAGGATCGGATGACCCAGCGACACCATGTGCACCCGCAACTGATGGCTGCGCCCGGTCTTGGGGAAGAGCCGCACACGCGTTTCCGCGTCGCTGGATTTCAGCACCTTCCAGCCCGTGAGCGCGGCTTTGCCTGTCTCGTGGCAGACCTTCTGGAGCGGTCGGTTCGGCCAGTCCACGATCAGCGGCAGATCCACCTCCCCCGAAGCGGGCTCCAGCCTGCCTGCGAGCCGGGCGACATAGATCTTCTTGGTCTGACGCTTCTCGAATTGCAGCCCGAGATGGCGTTGGGCGTGGTGGGTCAGTGCAAAGATCATGACGCCGGACGTGTCGCGGTCGAGCCGGTGCACAAGCCGGACCTCCGGATAGAGCGCGTGCAGCCGTGCGATCAGGCAATCCGCAAGGGCCGGGCCCTTGCCCGGCACGGATAACAGCCCGGCGGGCTTGTCGACCACCAGCAGTTCGTGATCGGCATGCAGTATCGGGATCGGATCGGCGGGCGGATTGTAATCGGGTGTCATGCCGCTCTGTGGCACGGGGGGCGGCCTGCTGCAAGGCGCGCCCCCCGGGTCGGGCGGATGGGGGCGCTGCCCCCAAACCCCCGGGATATTTCTGGCCCAAAGAAACAGGGCGCGCGCGCGGAGGGGCGGCGTGGCTCAGGCGCGCATGCGCTCTGATTTGGGATCGTAGAGCGGTTTGAGCGATGCGGTGGCCGCAACCCGGCTGCCCGCGACGTCGATCTCGAACCGGGAGGCCAGAAGCGCGTCGGGTTTTTCGCCCGGACAGGGCACGTAGCCGAGGCCCACGGCGGCGCCGAGATGGTGGCCGTAGGCGCCCGATGTCAGGTGCCCGACGATCTCCCCGTCGCGCAGGATCGGCTCGTTGTGATAGAGCAGCGGTTCGGGGTCGCTGAGCAGGAACTGCACCATGCGGCGCTCAAGCCCCGACTCGCGTTTGCGCAGCACCGCGTCGCGGCCGATGAAATCGGGCTTGTTGGTGCGCACCGCGAACCCGAGCCCCGCTTCGAGCACGTGATCTTCGCAGGTGATGTCATGGCCGAAATGGCGGAAGGCTTTCTCCGCCCGGCAATTGTCCATCATGTGCAGACCGCAGAGTTTCAGCCCATGATCGGCCCCCGCCTCCATGATCGTATCGAAGACATGCAGCGCCATATCGGCACTCACATACACCTCCCAGCCCAGTTCGCCCACATAGGACACCCGGTGCAGGCGCGCTTCGCCCTGCCCGAGATGCACCTGGCGCGCCATGCCGAAGGGCAGCGCTTCATTGGAGATGTCGGCATCGATCACGGCGGACATGAGATCGCGCGCCTTTGGTCCCATCACCGCCAGCACCGCTTCGGCGGCAGTCACATCGGAGATCACCACATGGCGGTCACTCAGATGCCGCCGCATCCAGGCCTCGTCGGCCACGCGGGTCGCCGCCGGAGTAACCACGAGATAGGCGGTCTCCGACAGGCGCGTGACGGTGACATCCGCCTCGATGCCGCCGCGGCTGTTGAGAAACTGGGTGTAGACGATCCGGCCCACCGGGACCGACAGATCGCCGCCGCAGACATGGTTCAGGAAGCTTTCCGCGTCGCGCCCCTCGACGCGCAGCTTGCCAAAGCTCGACATGTCATACATGCCGACACCGGTGCGGATCGCGGCATGTTCGCGGGCGGCGTTGTCGAACCAGTTCTGGCGCCCCCAGCTGTACTCGTAAGCGGCGGTCTGGCCCTTGTCGGCAAACCAGTTGGCGCGCTCCCAGCCGGCAAATTCGCCAAAGACCGCGCCGCGCTCCGCCAGCCGGTCATGCAGCGGCGAGCGCCGGATGCCGCGCGCGGTGTCCTTCTGGCGGTAGGGGAAGTGGTCTGCGTAGAGCAGCCCGAGGCTTTCGGAGACCCGCGCGGCAAGGTAGCTGCGGTTGCTCTGGAAGCCCTGCGCGCGGGCGATGTCCACGTCGCCGAGGTCAAACGGCTTGTCGCCATCCTCCATCCATTGCGCCAGCGCCATGCCCGCGCCGCCCGCCGACTGGATGCCGATGGAATTGAACCCCGCCGCGACCCAGATATTCTCCGACCCCGGGCACAGCCCCATGTAATAGGCATTGTCCGGCGTGAAGCTTTCGGGACCGTTGAAGAAGGTGTGAATGCCCGCCTCTCCGAGCATCGGCATGCGGTTGACCGCCTGTTCGAGGATCGGCTCGAAATGGTCGAAATCCTCCGGCAGCTGGTCGAACTCGAAGTCTTTCGGGATGCCGTCCAGCGCCCAGGGCTTGGCCCCCGGCTCGAAGGCGCCGAGCATCATCTTGCCTGCGTCTTCCTTGTAATAGGCGCATTCATCGGGCACCCGCAGCACCGGCAGAGAACTCAGCCCTTCGATCGGTTCGGACACAATATAGAAATGCTCGCAGGCCTGAAGCGGCACGATGGTGCCCAGCATCGCGCCAACCTCACGGCCCCACATCCCTGCGCAATTGACCACGTGGTCACAGGTGATCATGCCGGTCTCGCCGCTCTCGGTCTCCCACGCGACGGTGCTGACACGGGTGCCTTCGCGCTGCACGCCTGTAACCTTGGTGCCTTCGGCCACCACCGCGCCGCGCATCCGCGCGCCTTTTGCCATGGCCAGCGCGATATTGCCGGGATCGCCCTGGCCGTCTTTCGGCAGCCAGACGCCGCCCAGGACGTTTTCGGTGTTGAGATGCGGATAGCGGTCGGCCACCTCCGCCGTGGTGATTTCCTCGATCTCGACCCCGAAGGCGCGGGCCATGGCGGCCTGGCGGCGCAGCTCTTCGTGCCGCTCGGCGGTCAGCGCGACGGTGATCGAGCCCACCCGTTTGAAGCCGGTGGCAAGGCCGGTCTCACCCTCCAGCGTTCCGTAGAGTTCCTGGCTGTACTTGGCGAGCCGGGTCATGTTGGCAGAGGCGCGCAGCTGGGCAATCAGACCTGCCGCGTGCCAGGTGGTGCCGGAGGTGAGGCGCTTGCGTTCGAGCAGAACCACGTCGCGCCAGCCGAGCCTGGTCAGGTGGTATGCCACCGAGCATCCGATGACGCCGCCGCCAATGATCACGGCGCGGGCATGCGAGGGAAGAGCGGTCATGGCTTTGTCCTTTTGGTCTGGCCGGGCCGGGGCGCTGCCCCGTCCGCGCAGAATGCGCGGACTCGCCGGGATATTTGGGGCCCAAAGAAGGCCGGAAGGTCACACGCGTGTATGGCCGGCCGCCCGGAGGCGGTCGGTGATGGCAGCGATATGGGCAGGACCGACTTCGCAGCAGCCGCCCACAATGGTGGCACCCGCGTCGATCCAGCCCATCACATGGGTGGCATAGGCCTCGGGGCCGAGATCCTGTCGTGCGCTCAGCGCGTCGACGGTGGGCGCGGTCTTGAGAAAGTCCGGTGCGATCCCGGTGAATCCGTTGGCATAGGCTCCGAAGGGCAGAGCGCCGCGCGCGAGAACAGGGAGCGCATCCGCGATAGCCTCGGGCATGGAGCAATTGACCAGAAGTGCCGCTGCGCCGCCGTTGTCGGCGAGCGGCAGAACCTCGGCCACCGGCTCACCGGAGCGCAGGCACGTGCCGTCGTGATCATTGACCGTGATGGAGAGCCAGACCGGTTTGCCCCCGGCGCGCGCACCTGCGAGAATCGCTTCGGCATGGGTGAGGGACGCCACGGTTTCGCAGATCAGCAGGTCGCATCCCGGCGCGATCAGCGTGGCGATCTCTGCATAAGCCGGGATCGCTTCGGCCACCGGCGGGTGCAGATCGGGGCGATAGGTGGCCGCGAGCGGGCCGATCGCGCCCGCGATGCGGCCAGAACCGTGCGCGGCCCGCGCGGCCCGTGCCTCGGACAGCGCGGCGGCAAGCAACGGTTCGAACTGGTCCTCGATGTCTTCCATCTGCAGGCGGTCGCGCAGGATCGCATAAGTGTTGGTGGTGGCAATCGTTGCCCCGGCCGAGAAGAAATCACGATGCACGGTCTCCACGAGACCGGGGTTGTCGATCATCACTCGGGTTGACCAGAGCGCGGTGGGCCCCTTGGCCGAGCGGCGGACCAGCTCCTGGCCCAGGCCACCGTCGAGCACCGTAATCGCCGTCATGAAACGCGTCCTCCTTCAGGCGGCTGGCCCATGGCGCCCCCTTGGCGCCCACGGGCCCGGCCGCGGCACGGCTCACGCCCGCAGACGGGCGTTTTCGGGATCCCAGAGCGGCCTGTCGGGCTGCACCGTCGCGCGGCACCGATGGCCGAAAATGTCCACCTCAAGCTCCGTGCCCGGCTCCGCGAGATCGGCGCGCACCATGCCGAGCGCGATCGACCGGTCGATCCGGTAGCCCCAGCCGCCAGACGTGACCTCGCCGACGACCGCGTCCCCGTGGCTGAGCGTCGCCATATAAGGCGCGTCGCAGCCATTGGCCTCCACGGTCATGGTCACGAAGCGCTTCGACACGCCGCGCTGTTTTTCGGCAAGAAGGGCCGCCTTGCCGGGGAAATCCTGCGGCTTGTCAAAGCGGATAAACCGCTCCAGCCCGCCTTCGAGCAGCGAGTAGTCGGTGGACAGATCACCCTTCCACGCCCGATAGCCCTTTTCGAGCCGCAGGGCGTTCAGCGCATACATGCCAAAGGGGGTCGCGCCGGCATCCAGCACAGCCGCATAGATCGCGGGCATATCGGCGTTTTCCGCGTGGATCTCCCACCCCAGCTCGCCGGCGAAGGACACCCGCAGAAGGGCCGCCCAGCCACCGGCGATCTCGGTTTCCTGAAAGCTCAGCCATGGTAGGCTGAGATCCGCCGCGCAGAGCCCGCCCAGAAGGTCGCGCGATTTCGGCCCGGTCACGATTAGCGTGGACATCCGGTGGGTCCAGTCCTCGATCGCGAACTGTGCATCCGTGGGCATATGGCTTTCCAGCCATTCGCGGTCATGCCATTGCGCGCTGGCGGCAGTGACCAGCACGAAACGGTCTTCGTCCTCGCGGGTCACCGACATCTCGGTGACAATGCGCCCGCGGTCATCGGCGAAATAGACCAGACCCACGCGCCCGATCTTGGGCAAGGCGCCCGCCACGAGCCCGCGCAGCCACGCATCAGCACCCGGCCCCTGCACCTTGAAGCGCGAGAACCCCGGCAGATCGAGCACCCCGACCCCGTCGCGCACGGCAAGACATTCGGCGCGCACGCGCGGCTCCCACGGGCCGTCGCGCATCCATGTCTCCGTGGCTGCTTCGGACGTGTCGTCACCGGGCTTGGCGAACCAGTTCGCCCGCTCCCAGCCGTTATAGGCCCCCATCTGGCCGCCCATTTCCACCACGCGGTCATGCACCGGCGACAGCTTCTTGTTGCGTGCCGCGGGCCATTCGTGATGCGGGAAATGCATCGCGTATTCGTGTCCGTAAACCTCCATCGCCTTGTCCCGGCAATAGTCGAAGTCGGTGTAATCGGTGTAGCGGCGCGGATCGACCGCCCACATGTCCCACTCGGTGCAGCCCTCGGTCACCCATTCGGCGAGCACCTTGCCGGCACCGCCTGCCTGCGTGATGCCGAAGGTAAAGACGCAGGCCTCGAACGCGTTCTTGACGCCCGGCATCGGGCCGATGAGCGGCAATCCGTCCGGCGCGTAAGGAATGGGGCCGTTGATCACGCGCCCCACGCCCGACATGCCCAGAAGCGGCACGCGCGCCATGGCGTCCTCGATATACCATTCGAGCCGGTCGAGATCGTCGGGATAAAGCTGGAAACTGAAATCCTCCGGCATCGGATCGTCCGGCGTCACCCAATGTGCCTTGCAGTTGCGCTCGTAGGGGCCGAGATTCATGCCCATCTTTTCCTGACGCAGATAGTAGCTGCTGTCGACATCGCGCAGGAGCGGCAGCTTGCCGTTGTCTTTCGACCATGCCTCAAGTGCTGCCACAGGCTCGGTCAGGAAGAACTGGTGGCTCATCACGGCCATCGGCACGGTGCGCCCGCCATAGGGCTTGAACCATTCGCCGACGCGCTGCGCGTAGTAGCCTGCGGCATTCACCACCTTTTCACAGCGGATATCGCCCTTTTCGGTGTGCACGATCCAGTCGTCCCCGTCGCGGCTCACACCGGTCGCAGGGCAGAAGCGCTCGATTTTCGCGCCCGCCATGCGTGCGCCCTTGGCCAGTGCCTGGGTGAGTTGCGCCGGGTCGATATCGCCGTCTTCCGGGTCCCACAAGCCGCCCGCAAGGTCGTGGGTTTCCATGAAGGGATAGCGGTCCTTCATGTCCGACACGTCCATGATCTCGAGTTGGAGCCCTTGGTAGCGGCCCATGGAGCGCGCGTTCTCGAACTCCATCATCCGCTCTTTGGAATGCGCCAGACGGATCGACCCGGTGACGTGGTAATTCATCGGGTAATCCACCTCGTCGGCCAGCGTGCGATACAGCGACAACGAATAGCGCTGCATGTTCATCACGGCCCAGGAGTTGGAGAAGTTGGGACAATTGCCCGCCGCGTGCCATGTCGACCCGGCGGTCAGCTCGTTCTTTTCGAGCAGCACCACATCCCAGCCCGCCTTGGCGATGTGATAGGCACAGGAGGCACCGACGGCGCCGCCCCCGATGATGACAACACGGGCTTGGGTCGGAAAATCGGACATGGCGTAGAACTCCCTGTTCAGTCCAAAGCGATGCGGATGGCAAGACCGCCGAATACGAGGGCCGAAACCCGGCCCATCCACCCCGAGGCCCGCGTCATACGCGCTGCCGCAAGCCCGGCACAGGCCCCGATCGCGCTGACCGTGACCAACCCGCCGAAGGTGAGGATGACACCAAGAATGAGGATCTGCTGCCAGACCGGCCCGAGGGCGGGGTCGGTGAATTGCGGCAGGAAGGCCAGCACGAAAAGCGCGACCTTGGGGTTGAGGATATTGGTCAGAAACCCGCGCCGAAACGCCCGGCCCATCTCGGCCCGGCCGCTCCGGCCGGGCTCGAAGGGTCCGGCGCGCCAGGCCTGAACCGCCAGCCACGCGAGATACGCCGCCCCGGCATAGCGGATGGCGTCATAGGCCACCGGATAGGTCAGCAGCAGCACCGCAAGCCCCGCTGCCGCGATCAGCACATGCGTGAACACGCCAAGCGACACGCCCGCGGCCGCCGCGACCCCGGCCCGCGCCCCGCCGCGCAAGCCGCTGGCAATGGTGAACATCATGTCCGCGCCCGGCGTCAGATACAGCACCACAGCGGCACCCATGAAGGTCACGTAGGTCCAGAGCGGAATGGCAAGCGCGGTGTCGATCATCGCTGCGGCACCTCGCCCGGGATCTGGTAATAATCGCCCTTCTCCGCCGTGAAGATGTGCTTTTCGAGGCGCAGCCCCGTGGGTTGCTCCAAAGCCCCCAGCGAAAAACTCAGCGTGTCTTCCGCATGGGCTTTCCAGAACAGGAACGCGCCACAGATGGGGCAGATCCCCCGTTTCGCACTCTGCGAGAGCGCGACCCATTTGACCGGCCCGCGCATCTGCAGATCCGCCTGCGGCACATAGGACGAAGACCACGCAAACCCGCTCATCTTACGGCACTGCGTGCAGTGACAGACCGAAGCCCCTGCGGGCGCGCCGGTCACCGTGAAGGAAATCGCGCCACAGGCGCAGCGTCCGGTCAAAGCCTGCATGTCATCCCCCGCTGCGCGGCACGGCCGTCGCCCCAAGCGCCAGCCCATACAGGATGAAACACCCCGCCAGAACGCGCCGGATCACCGTGTTGGCAATTGCGGACAAGGCCGCCCGGCCGAGGCCCACGCCAAGCGCCGTGTAGCCGCAATAGCTCAGCGCCGTCAGCGTGAGCGCGGTCGGCATGATCACCCCCATCTGCGCGCCGATCGGCACGGTCGGATCGACGAATTGCGAAAACGCCGCGAGATAGCCTGCGACGGATTTCGGGTTGATCGTGGCGATGGCCAGCGCCCGGCCATAGATCTGCGCCGGTCCCGATACCGCGGCTTGTCCCGCTGCGAGCGGGCGGCTGGCACGGACCCAGCCTCGAACCCCAAGCCAGATCAGCAACCCCGCGCCGAGGATCTTGGCACCCAGAAACGCCACTGGCGACGCGGCGATCAGCGCCGTGACCCCCGCCGCCGAAAGCAGCAGGAAGGCCGTCGCCTGGGTCAGGATCCCCGCCACGCCCCAAAGCGACCGGGCAAACCCGAGCGCCATGCCGTTCTGGATGCAATTGACCGCGTTCGGGCCGGGGGTCGTGACAAACAACACCCAGAACACCGCAAAGACAGTCCAAGCGTCCCATCCCACGCGCGCCCCCTAATAGACCGGCGGCGCGATGACCCAGATCGCGACAGCCGGTTCGGCATAGGGGTTGGACCACGCGAAAGGTTCGGCGCGGATGCGAAAACTGTCCCCGGTTTCAAGCGTGTAGGACCGCTTCGCGATCACAAGGTCGAGCTTGCCCGAGACGATATAGCCAACTTCCTGCGTTGGACGCGTCACCGCTTCGGCAAGGTGCGCTCCCGGCTGGAAGGTGGAATGCACGACCTCGAAATCATCTGTCAGGTCCGGCGACAGCAACGCCTCCACAAGCCCGCTCTCCCCGGACCCGATCGGGCGCCGCGCGTGGCTGCGCACCACGTATCCCGCTTCATCCGCCGGAGCGGGGGCCGCGCCGAACAGGGTCGAGACGGGCACATCGAGCACACGGGCGAGGTGGCGCAAATCGGTGATCGACGGCTCCGACAGATCACGTTCAACCTGACTCAGCCAGCCAACCGACCGGCCCAACGCATCGGCCAGCGCCTGAAGCGTCATGCCCCGGGTGCGCCGGAGCGCCCGCAAGTCAGCACCCAGAGTGCTTGAATCGGCGAATCGGGAAACCATGGCAGGCTCGTGAAAATCTGTTTGTGATTTTCACGATGACTCAAGCGAATGAAAAAATCCAGCCAATTTTCATCCGCATGCCGGATTGCGCGCAGCCGTCCGCGCGCCATGGCTCTCGTATACGGCCAGAGCGGACCCTATGCCGCCAACGGGTCCGGGCAATCGGCAAACGCCTTGTCCAGCATGGCCTGCAACGCGGAGGCGTCGGCTTCTGAAAACGCCGCCGGCAAATCGCTGTCGATATCCAGCACCGCGATCAATCCGCCAGCCGCATTGCGCACCGGCAAGACAAGCTCCGACCGGGTCGAACTGGCACAGGCGATGTGGCCGGGAAAGGCATCCACGTCGTCGACGATCTGCGCCTCGCCCATGCGGGCGCAAGCCCCGCAGACCCCGCGCGAAAACGGGATCGTGAGACAGCCATGCCCGCCCTGATACGGCCCCACCTTAAGCAACTCCGGGCCGACAACGCGGTAGAACCCGGTCCAGTCGAACCGGTCATCGGCGTGATGCAGCTCACAGGCAAAGGTCGCCATCAGCGACACAGCATCGGTCTCCCCCTCGGTCAGCGCCGCAACTGTCTGCGCCAGCGCGGCGTAATCGGCCCGGGCGCTCATGGCCGTTCAATCGCGATGGCCGTGCCCTCGCCGCCGCCGATACAGATCGCGGCAACGCCCCGTTTCAGCCCACGGGTCTCCAGCGCATTGAGCAGCGTCACGATGATGCGCGCACCCGACGCCCCGATCGGGTGACCCAGCGCACAGGCCCCGCCATGGACGTTCACGATCTCATGGTCGATCCCCATTTCATGCATGAACGCCATCGGCACCACCGCAAAAGCTTCGTTCACCTCCCAGAGATCCACATCCGTCGTGCTCCAGCCAAGCTTGTCGAGCAGCTTGCGGGCCGCCGGCACCGGCGCAGTCGGGAAGTGCGCCGGGGCTTGCGCATGGCTGGCATGACCCATGATCCGCGCCCGCACCGTCGCGCCCGATGCCTCCGCCGCCGCCGCCGTTGAGAGCACAAGGGCCGCCGCCCCATCGGAAATCGACGAGCTGTTTGCCGGGGTCACGGTGCCGTCCTTGCGGAAGGCGGGCTTGAGTTGCGGGATCTTTTCCGGGCGGGCGTTGCCGGGTTGCTCGTCCTGCGCCACCACCACGTCGCCGCGGCGCGTCGCAAGGCTCACCGGGGTGATCTCGCCGCGGAATGCATCCGATTTCTGGGCCTCGAGCGCGCGGCTCAGCGAGGCCAGCGCATAGGCGTCCTGCGCCTCGCGCGTGAACTGGAAGGCCTCCGCGCAATCCTCGGCAAAGGTGCCCATGAGCCGCCCCTGATCATAGGCATCCTCGAGCCCGTCGAGAAACATGTGATCGATGACCTGCCCATGGCCGATCCGCGCCCCTGCCCGCATCTTGGGCAGCAGGTAAGGCGCAAGCGTCATCGACTCCATGCCCCCGGCAACAATGGTCGCCGCATCGCCCAGCGCCAGGCGGTCAAACGCCATCATCGCGGCCTTCATGCCCGAACCGCACATCTTGTTGAGGGTCGTGGCCGGCACCTCTTCGCCCAGCCCCGCGGCAAACCCCGCCTGACGGGCCGGCGCCTGCCCCTGCCCGGCCGGCAGCACGCATCCCATCAGCAGCTCGTCAACCTGTGGCGCCTGGGCCTGATCGAGCGCCGCACGGATCGCGGCGCCACCAAGATCCTTCGCCGTACAATCGGAAAAAACGCCTTGAAACCCACCCATGGCGGTGCGCGCCGCACCTGTGATCACAACCTCATGCATCTTCGCCTCCTTGCACATGCCGGCTTTGGCACTTCCTTACCGAATCGTAAGGAATGGCGTCTAGGGTTTGCAGAGGTTTGGCAATCCCGAGGTTACGATGGATATCCGCAAGGACGCAAAAGACGGGGTGGATCTGCTGCATGTGGATGCCGCGCGCATCGACGCATCCATGGCGATCCGCTTCAAGGACGAGATGCGCACGATCACGGCGCAGGGCCAACCGCGGGTCGTGCTGGACCTCTCCACGGTCGAATTCATCGATTCAAGCGGACTCGGGGCGATCGTGGCCGCGATGAAAGCGATGCCCGCCGGAACGAAGCTGGAGCTGGCCGGCCTGACGGACACGGTGGACAAGGTCTTCCGGATGACACGCATGGATTCGATCTTCACGATCCATCCCTCACGGGCCGAGGCAATCAGTTGTGGGTCTTGACACACGGGTTGCTGCGCAGAGGAGCCAACCAGATTTCATGGCGATGATGCGCGACGATATCTTGCGGTTCGAATACCGAATTGGCTGTAGCGCGACAGCGGTGCATGGGCTTCTGGTCGATCAACGCAAGAAGCTGGTGGAGGCGCATCACCCGGCCCAGGACAATCCCGTGTGGGAAATCGTCATGGCCGAGGTGCTCAACAATATCTCGGAGCACGCCTATGGCAATGACGACAAGGGCGAGATCCGGCTCTGTCTGAGCTTCCATCCAGAGCAGCTCTTTGCCGTCATCTGCGACGACGGGTTGGCCATGCCCGACGGCTGCCTGCCCCGGGGTGACTCGCCAAGCCTCGACGGCGAGACACTTGACCTGCCCGAAGGCGGGTTCGGTTGGAATCTCGTACACCGTTTGACAGACACGCTGCACTACGAGCGCGCGAATGGGCAAAACACCCTGCGGATTGGCCTCAGGTTCGACCCTTCGTAGTGTTCCTGATACGATCCCTCGGGCGGCACGCGGCCACCCCGCGTCGCGCGGCCGCCTTCCGTCGCATCAACAGACCAACCGCCTCAACTGTCCCCGTTCCGGCTCCCGGCAACCACCCCCAAACGCGCCCCGCGCAACCGCGCGGCACTGTCCCCGTCGCGTCGCCCCGCAACCGCCCCCAACTGCGCGACCCGCGCAACCGTTGCGACGGCATCGTCGCACTGCGCGACCTGCGCAAACGTAGGGACGCCCCTGTCCCACCGCGCGACCCGCGCAACCGTTGGGACGGCCCCGCGCACTGCGCAGCACCCCTTTAGGACTGTCCCGCTGTGCTGGCCGCACGCACCGCATCAAGAAGGGCCGCGTCGGACAAGGACACCGGGTTGCCTTTCATTGATGAGGCCTGTTGCGCCTCGGACACCCAGGCCGCTGCCGCGTCCTCATCCTCCCAGACCAGCCGCTCAAGCCCTTGCTCTTCGATCCATGCGGCCAGGCCGTCAAGCGCCTCGGCCTCAGGCACATCCAGCGCCGCACCGATGGCCGAGAGCACGGAGGACACCCTCTGCGGATCGGCCCCCGCGGCCGCGTTTGCGCGCAAGATCGGGACCAGCAAGCGGCCACAGATCACACCATGGGCCTGCCCCGTGCGCCCGCCAAGCACCCCGGCCAAACCATGCACGGCGCCCAGCCCCGAATTGGCCAGCGCCAGCCCGCCACACAGCGAGGCAAAGGCCATATCGTCAAACGCATCGTCCCCGTCGCCATCCATCAAGCGACGCAAGGCCGCCAATCCGCGCTCTATCGCTGCAAAGCTGATCGCGTCGGTCCAAGGGTTCGCCTTGCGCGACAGATACGGCTCGATCACCTGCACCACGGCGTCCAGCCCGGAGGCCAGAAGCACCCCCCGCGGACACCCTTCCAGAAGCCCGGGATCCACAACCGCCTGCTCCGGCACCATGCGCGGATCGCGCAAGGACACTTTGCGCCCATGGCTCGGCACGCCGATCACGGCGTTGCGCGTGACCTCCGCCCCGGTTCCCGCGGTTGTGGGCATGGCCGTCACCGGCAAAGGGGCCTGCTCCAACGCCCGTCCCTCGCCGACCCCTTCCAGGTAGGTCAACGGCGCGCCCGACTGCGGCACCAGCGCCGCGATGGCCTTGGCCAGATCGATCACCGACCCCCCGCCGATGCCGAGCACCCGACCGGGCGATCGGTCCCGCGCATCCGCCAGAGCGGCCTCGAGCCGCGGCAGGTCGGGCTCACCCGCCCCGCGCAGCACGCCAGAAAGCAACCCGGCCGCGCCCAGCGCGGCCTCGGCCGTGTCGGCAAAGGGCGCAGAACCGCGCACAAGCAGAACCGGCGCGCCATCGCGCACGAGCCTGTCGAGCGCCGCCGGGGCCGTGCCACGACCAAACTGCACCGAAGATGGCAGGCTGAGTTGAAACGGCTCCATAGCTCAGAACGCCTGCGCTGCGGCAACCGCGCGGGTCCACGCATTGTATTTTTCCGCGCGCAGCGCCGCGTCCATGGAGGGCGTGAAGCTGCGCTCCAGCGCCCATGTGGCCGCAAACGCGTCCTGATCCGGATACAGTCCCGCGCGCTGCCCGGCGAGCCAGGCCGCGCCCATCGCCGTGGTTTCCAGCACATCCGGACGGTCCACCTGGGCGCCGAGGATGTCGGACAGGAACTGCATTGCGTAATCGGACGCGCTCATGCCGCCATCGACCCGCAAGGTGGCAATCTCCGCCTGCGCGCCGGACCCGGCCCAATCCCCCTTCATCGCTTCGAGAAGGTCGCGCGTCTGGTAGCCCACGGATTCCAGCGCGGCGCGCGCAAACTCCTCGGGCCCCGAATTGCGCGTCAGGCCAAAAACGGCCCCCCGGCATTCGGCATTCCAATAGGGCGCGCCGAGCCCGGTGAACGCCGGTACAAGCACCACCGATTGCGCGTCATCGGCGCGCTCCGCAAGCGGTTGCGTCTCGCGCGCTTCGCGGATGATCTTGAGTCCGTCACGCAGCCATTGCACCACCGCCCCGGCGATGAAGATCGACCCTTCCAAAGCAAAAGTTGGCTTGCCATCGAGCTGGTAGGCGATGGTGGTCAGCAAGCGATTGGTGGAGACAACCGGTGCATCCCCGGTGTTGAGCAAGGCAAAACAGCCCGTTCCATAGGTCGACTTCAACATGCCCGGCGCAAAACACGCCTGCCCGATCGTTGCTGCCTGCTGGTCCCCCGCTATGCCGAGAATCGGGATTTCCGCGCCGAAAAGATCCGCCCGCGCCATGCCAAAATCCGCCGCGCAATCCTTGACCTCCGGCAGCAGAGCCATCGGTACGCCGAGCATGTCGCACATCGTTTGCGACCAGCGGCCCTTGCGAATGTCGTAGAGCATCGTGCGCGCGGCATTGGTGGCGTCGGTGACATGCACCGCGCCGCCCGTGAGGTTCCAGACCAGCCAGCTGTCCACCGTGCCAAAGGCCAGCTCCCCCGCCTCGGCCCGGGCCCGCGCACCCTCGACCTCATCCAGAAGCCACGCCACCTTGGTGGCCGAGAAATACGGATCGAGCAGCAGCCCGGTGCGATCCGTCACCGTCTGTTCGTGCCCTTCCGCCTTGAGCCGCTGACACATCCCCGACGTGCGCCGGTCCTGCCATACAATGGCATTGTGGATCGGCTTGCCGGTCTTGCGGTCCCAGATCACCACCGTTTCGCGCTGGTTGGTGATACCGATCCCGGCGATATCTCCGGCGCGCAACCCGGCCTTTTCCATCGCCGCCCGGCATGTGGCCGCCGTTGTCGACCAAAGATCCGAGGGATCATGCTCGACCCAGCCCGAGGCCGGATAATGCTGCGCGAACTCCTCCTGCGCCGTGGCCGCGATCCTCAGGTCGCCGTCAAAGAGGATGGCCCGGCTGGACGTGGTCCCCTGATCAATCGCCAGAATATATCCCATGATGGTGCTCCCCTGTTCCATCCCTCCAAAAGGCCGCCCCGGTCTCTCTCCCGGTGCTGACGCGACCGGTGCGGACGCGCTGCGCCGCAGTCCCGCGCCATGGCGGCCATCCCCCGGCAAGCACCCGTCGCGCGGCCTTCGGCCGGCCACCTCCGTCGCAAGCGGATGCAACCATGCTTTGCGCGGTCTTAGCGGATCTTCGCGCGATTGATCAAGTTTCTTGCGCGTTTGCTTTCGCTTTTTTGCCGAATTGGCCGCCCTTTTGCCCGGAACGCGCTTGCCTTGACCGCAGCGGTCATGTCACCATCTTACATACCAAGATCTGCATTCGAGGAGCCAGCCCCCGCATGTCCCAGACGTTTCGTCTGCCCGAAATTCTGGAAATCGCGCGACGCGAGGGCAAGGTGACTGTCGACGGACTCGCCGAGCGGTTCGGGGTGACGTTGCAGACCATCCGCCGCGACCTCACCGAACTGGCAGAAGCCGGTCGGCTCGAACGGGTCCATGGCGGCGCGGTTTTGCCATCCGGAACCACCAACATCGTCTATGAAGAGCGGCGCTCGCTCAACGCCGACGCCAAAGCCAGCATCGCCGAAACCTGCGCCGCCCGGATTCCCAACGACATTTCTGTCTTCCTCAACATCGGCACCTCGACGGAAGCGGTGGCGCGCGGGTTGTCCCGCCACACCGGGTTGCTGGTTGTGACCAACAACCTGACCATCGCCAACATCCTGGCCCCCAACGAGTCCTGCGAGGTGATTGTCACCGGCGGGTCCCTGCGGCGCAGCGATGGCGGGTTGGTGGGCTCGCTCGCCGCCGAAACCATCCGGCAGTTCAAGTTCGATTTTGCCGTGATCGGCTGCTCGGCGCTGGACGAGGAAGGCGACATTCTGGATTTCGATATCCAGGAGGTTGGCGTCAGCCAGGCCATCATCCGTCAGTCACGCCGAACCTTCCTCGTGGCCGATCATTCCAAGCTCACCCGTTCCGCGCCGGCCCGGATCGCCTCGCTTTCCGAGATCGATACGCTGTTCACCGATACGCCCCTGCCCCCCGCTTTGGCGCGGCGCTGCGCCGACTGGGGCACCGATGTGATCACGACCACCCTTTGATCTCGCCGCGCAACACCCTATGACCCGATGACAAGACGCGGCTCGATCCGGCCACCGCGCCGGGCGTGCCGATTGACCGCCAACCGACCACCGCTCCCGAAAACCGCTCCGCCCTGATCGGCGCACGCCCCAGTCCGAGGATCGTCCATGCCCGTTACACTCCCCGTCAAGGACCGGTTCCACCTGCCGGATGGCATGATCTATCTCGACGGCAACTCGCTTGGTCCCGTGCCGCGCGGGGTGGAGGCGCGCGCGGCCGCGGTGATCGGCGAAGAATGGTCCGACCTGCTGATCAAGGGCTGGAACGCGGCGGGGTGGATGGCCCTGCCGCAGAAAGTCGGTGACCGCATCGCCGGTCTGATCGGCGCGCCCGCGGGCTCCGTGGCCACCGGGGACACGCTCTCGATCAAGGTCTACCAAGCGCTTGGCGCCGCGGTCCACATGCGCCCAGACCGGCGCGTGATCCTCTCCGACAGCGGCAATTTCCCGTCCGATCTCTACATGGCACAGGGTCTCACGCGGCTTCTGGGACAGGGCTATACGCTCAAGACACCCGCGCCCGAGGACGTGGCCTATGCCATCGACGATAGCGTCGCCGCCGTGATGCTGACCCATGTGGACTACCGTTCCGGGCGTCTCCACGACATGGCCGCGATCACCCGCAAAGCGCAGGACGCAGGGGCGGTCATGATCTGGGATCTGGCGCATTCCGCCGGGGCCGTGGACCTGGATCTCGCGGCCAGCAACGCCGAATTCGCCGTCGGGTGCAGCTATAAGTATCTCAATGGCGGCCCTGGCGCGCCCGCCTTCATCTACGCCCGGCCCGACCTGATCGACAGCGTGGAACCGGTGCTCGCCGGATGGCTCGGACATGACGCGCCCTTCGCGATGGAGCCCGGCTATCGTCCCGCCATGTCCACCGAGCGGTTGCGCGTTGGCACGCCCCCGGTGGTGCAGCTCGCCATGCTCGATGCGGCGCTCGATGCCTGGGAGGGCGTGTCCATGGCCGACCTGCGCGCCGCGTCGCAACGCCTGTCGCAAGGCTTCATCGCAGAGGTGGAATCCCGCTGCCCGATGCTGACCCTCGCCTCCCCGCGCGACCCCGAAGCCCGCGGCTCGCAGGTGAGCTTCGCCTTCGACCATGGTTATGCCGCGATGCAGGCGCTGATCGCGCGCAACGTGATCGGCGATTTCCGCGCCCCGAACATCATGCGCTTTGGCTTCACGCCGCTCTATCTCGACGAGGCCGATGTGCGACGCGCCGCGGAAGTCCTCGAAGAAATCATGAAAACCGAAGCCTGGCGCGATCCTGCCTACCAGACCCGCGCCGCCGTGACCTGATCGGCGAGCGCGGCGGGCACCGCACGCGCCATGCCCCCAAGCTGAAGCGATGCTGCCCAGAGTGAAACTGCCCGCAGCGCGGGGGTCTCATGCGCCACCGTGCCACCGCGCCAGTCCACAGGCCGATCCCAGAGCGGCCCCGGCAAGTCGCGCCACTCCACGTCGAGATGCAGGCCCGCATGCTGGAACAGGTAGCGCAGCGCATGTGGCGGCAGGCTGATCCCATATGCATGGCGGCGGGCCCGGTCGGGCACCGGCGTCGGCCCGAGGCCCCGGCGTAGCGCCGCCAGCGCTTCGGCCATATCGCGCGCGTCATAAGACAGCGCCGCGATCAGCGCCCGGCGCCCCTGCGCGTCAAGGGCCGTATCGTCCAGCCCGTCAAGCAGCCGCAAACACTGCGCCATGCCGCGCCGCGCCTGCAACAGCGCGTCGTGCGGCGCTTGCGGGTCATCGAACCGTGCGCCGCTCACCGCGTCTCGCCATCCACCATGCTGCGCATGAATCCCAGCCGTTCCATGATCGGTGCGTCGGAAAAGCGGAACAGGTCCAGCCCCGCCCCGTCCTCCGTCTCGACGCTCCAGGGCACCCAGCTCGGCACGACAAAAAGATCCCCCTTCTCCAGCCGGTGCCGCGCCCCGTCGAGCACCGCTGCGCCCTGCCCGTCGAACACCTGGAAAACCGAACTGCCCACCTCGCGCCGCTCGGCAGACACCGCGCCCTGCCTGAGCCGATGGAACTCGCAGCGGATCGTCGGCATCACATCGCCACCCGTGGTCGGGTTGACAAAGCGCAGCCCCGCATGGCCCGGCCCATAGGTCGCCGGATGCCCCTCATCCTCAAGCGCAAGCTGCTCCGCAAGCGCGCGGTCCGTATGCGTCCATCGAAAGGCGCAAAGCGGTGAGCTGACCGTTTCATGCAGTTGTGACAGCGGCCGCAATCCGGGATGGGCCCAGAGCCGCTCCCCGCGCGAAAACGCCGGGGTTGCCGCATCCGTCACCCGATCGGAGCCGAACTCGAAAAAGCCCACGTCATTGGTCTGCGAAAACGGGATGTCGAGCCCGTCAAGCCACGCCATCGGTGCATCGCTGTCATTGTGATGGCCGTGGAAATGCCATCCCGGCGTCAGCAACAGGTCGCCGCGGCTCATGCGGACCGGATCGCCATTGACCACCGTCCAGACCCCTTCACCCTCCACCACAAAGCGAAAGGCGTTCTGAGCGTGCCGATGCTCCGGCGCCACCTCGCGCGGCCCGAGATACTGGATCGCGGCCCACAGGGTCGGGCTCACATAGGCCGCGCCGCCGAGGCCGGGATTGGCCAGACCGATTGCACGCCGTTCGCCGCCCCGGCCCACCGGCACCAACGCGCCCGCCGCCTCAGCCAGAGGAAGCAAGGTGGACCATTTCCACAGATGCGGCACCGCCCGGGGCTTGGGGTGCATCGGCATCAGATCCCCGGTTTGCGTCCAGAGCGGGTTCATGTGGTTGGCCGCGAAATCCCTGTAGAGCGCATCCAGCGCCGCGCTCTCCTCCGGTGTCATCTCCTGCGCCACATTGGCGTGATCGAGCTCTTCGTTCATCGACACATCCTCCCTGCCCGCCACGATGCCGCGCCGCACCCCGCCTGTCACCCCCTTGCCGCGCCAGTGCACGGGCCGCATGCACCACAACGCGGCGCGCAGCGCTGGCCCGCGCCAAAGCCGTGTCGCTCTGGTCGTATCGCAAAGACCTCCCCCGCGTCGTCCCGACGCGGAATAACCGCGCGCCACGATGCAAGGGCGTTCCGGCCCCGCCGGATGGGCGCGGTGCTCCGCCCGCCCGCTCGCCGGATCCTTCGGTGAACGCGGGCGGGACGCGACCGGCCAGCCACACGCCGCGTCAGCGCGGCGCGGCGCGGGCCGCATCGAGACCCGGCAGGCGAAACACCGTCCGGACCGGCGCCGCGCTCAATAGGGCATCGGATGGGCCTTGTGGGTCGCGTCGATCTCGGCACAAAGCTCTTCCGTGAGCGTCACAGTCGCTGCCCCCAATGCGTGCTCCAGCTGTGCCGTGGTGGTCGCGCCAAAGATCGACGACGCCACGAAGGGCCGGCGCGCCGACCACGCCAGCGCCATGTGGATCGGGTCGACCCCATGCGCCGCGGCCAGCGCATGATAGGCGTCCACCGCCGCGAAGGCCCGCTCCGTTTTCCGGCCGCCAAGTTGCGGGCCGTAGAACATGCGGGAGCCTTCCGGCACCGCGCCGTTTTGATACTTGCCCGTCAGAAGGCCCGCCGCGAGGGGCGAGAACGGCAGCAGCCCCACATCCTCGTTCACCATCAGCTCTGCAAGATCGGTGTCCGCCAACCGGCACATGAGCGAGTATTCGTTCTGGATCGAGGCCACGCGTGGCCCGCCCGTCTGCTCCGCGATCCGCAACCAGAGCGCGGTGCCCCACGCGCTTTCATTCGACAGCCCGAATGCGCGCACACGGCCCTTCTCCACCTCGCGCCCCATGGCGCCAAGCACATCATGCATGTGCTGCTCGGTCTCGGCGCGATTCTGCCCCGACGGATCGTAGTGCCAGTTCTGCCGGAACATGTAGCTGCCCCGGTTCGGCCAATGCAGCTGGTAGAGGTCGATGCAATCGGTCTGCAAGCGCTGAAGCGACCCTTCTATGGCCACCGCGAGGGTCTCCGGTGTGATCGGCGCGCCATCGCGCACCGCCTGCAGCCCAGCCCCGGAAATCTTGGTGGCAAGGATCCAGTCGGCCCGCCGTCCCGTCCGGGCCATCCACGCCCCGATCACCTCCTCGGAGCGGCCCACCGTTTCGGCCTCCACCGGGTTGACCGGATACATTTCCGCGGTGTCGATGAAATTGATCCCGTGATCGAGCGCCATGTCCATCTGGCGATGCGCATCCTCCTGATCGGTGTGACGGCCATAGGTCATCGTGCCAAGGCACAGCTCCGACACGGAAAGGCCCGTGCGTCCAAGGGGGTTCATCTTCATCGCCTGTCCTCGCGTTTTTCGTCGGTCTATCTTGTCGCTTCCCAGATGGCACATGGGGTGACCGGGTCAAGGCGCATTTGCACCGGCGCAATTGCTCCGGGTCAATTGCTTGGGGGGAGGAGAGAGCCGCAAGCAACCGCGCTGCAGAAAATTATGGCTGCGCCGCAGTCAAGGCTGGAACAAAATAAGAACATTTATTATTATGGGGCCATGCCACCGACCCTCGATCCCCGCCTGAGTCGCCACACGCATCGCCCCGGCCCCCGGCTTTCGGTCTGGCCCGGCGTCGCGCTGGCGCAGGCCCGTGTGCATGAATTTTGCGGCCGGGCGCGACGCACGCTGGCGTTGATGGCGGCGGCACGGCTGGACGGTCCGGTGTTCTGGATCGCGCCGCGCCGGGGCGCCGACCCGCTCAATCCGGAAGGGATCGTCTCCTTCATAGACCCCGCGCGGCTGATCTTCCTCTCCCCCGGCCGGGGCGAGGATCTGCTGTGGTGCATGGAGGAGGTGCTGCGCTCGGGCGTGGTGCCGCTCGTGGTCACCGATCTGCGCGACCCGCCGCCCATGACCCCGGTGCGGCGGCTGCACCTGGCCGCCGAAACCGGCGCGGGCGGTGAAACCGGCCTGACCGGTGCCGCGGGCTGCGCGCCCATGGGGCTGTTGCTCACCCCCGGTGCGGGCGGCGCGGCCGGGATCGAGACCCGCTACCAGATGGAGCCTGCGCATCTTGCCGGGCGCAAGCGCTGGCACCTGCGCCGTCTGCGCGCGCGCATGGCCCCGCCGCAGGACTGGTGGCTGGAACAGGACCGCCTGACCCCCGTGGCGCAGCCCGACACAGCGCTCGCCGCCGAATAACACCCGACGCGCCGAACAGACGGGGACCGCGATACGCGCTCCCCCGTTGCACGGCCCTGCGATCCACCACAGCCCCGGAGGACCACCCGGCCATCCCCTGGCCCACAGCCACAAAAAAACCGCGCCCGGCCCCGGACGCGGCACCATGCATTGCGTGCGGCCAAAGAGTCAGTCGTCGATTGGCTGCGCCTCGTCGACAAGCATGATCGGAATCCCGTCACGGATCGGAAAAACCAGTCCGGCCGCCTTGCTGATCAGAACGCTTCTGTCCGCATCATAGCGCAGACCGGTCTGTGTCACCGGACAGACCAGCGCTTCGAGCATATGGCGGTCAAAACCCCGCTCTGCATCACCCGTCATTGCACCAACCCTTCGTCATCCCCGCCCCGCAAGTCGTATTCGATCAGCGTGACGAGCGTTTCCCGCCGCGTCGCAAGCGACGGGGCCTCAAGCAAGGCTTGCTTTTCTTCCGGGTCGAAGTCCAGCAGCATCGACAGGGAGTTCAGCAAAAGCTCGTCCTCTGCCTCTTTGAGCGTTTGCCAATCCGCCGACAGATCGCGCGCGGAGAAGTAACGGTCGAGCAGATCCATGAACCCGGCGCGGTCAAAGCCCTTGTCTTCCTCGACCCCTTCGCGATCCCGTTCGAACCCGTCCCAGCTCACCTTGCAGCGCCGGTAGGGCGTGAAGCCCTCAACCTCGCTCAACACCCGAAACCGCGACAGCCCGGACAGCGTGATCATGTAGCGCCCGTCCTCGGTTTCGGAAAACTGCGAGATCCGGCCGGCACAGCCGATCCGGTGCAGCCCCTTGTCTTCCTTGCCGGCGCCCGGCGCAGGCGCCGGTTGCACCATGCCAATCAGACGGGTTTCGGTTTTCAGCGCATCGTCGAGCATCGCAAGATAGCGCGGCTCGAAAATGTGCAACGGGAGCCGGGCGCGCGGCAACAGCAACGCACCCGGAAGCGGAAAGACCGCGATCACATCCGGAAGATCGGTGAAACGTTTCATGATCGACCAGCTAGCCCAGTGCGGGCGTCAGGCAAATATCAACGACGAGAGTTTTCTGCGTCCGTTCAGCACAACCGGATCGCTTGGCTTGAGCGAATCAAAGATCACGAAAAGCTGTGTCTTGGCCGCCTCGTCGTTCCACGTCCGGTCGCGCCGGAAAATCTCGAGCAGGTGGTCCACAGCCGCCTCGGCTTCACCTGCCGAATACAACGCCTGCGCAAGGTCATAGCGCGCCTGATGATCGCCGGGATCGGCCTCGACCGCCGCTGTGAGCTCGGCCACCGGACCGGCATCCGCTGCCTGGCGCGCCAGCACCAGCTTTGCGTGCGCGGCCTCGAGTTCGGGTGCCGTGGAAATCTCCGCCGGCGCGCCGTTCAGGATCGCCTCGGCCTGGTCGAGATCGCCGAGCGCCAGATGCGCCGAGACCATGCCCGCATAGGCGCGCGCATTGGCCGGATCCTCGCCAAGGATCGCCGCATAGGTCTGCGCCGCATCGGTCGCGGCCCCCTGTTCCAGCATCTCGTCCGCGGCATCGAGCGCATCGTCGAGCCCGTTATCGGCGGCGCCGCCGCCGGCTTCGACCACGCGATCGACAAAGGCCTTGATCTCGGATTGCGGGACCGCGCCCTGGAACCCGTCCACCGGCTGGCCTTGCCAGAAGGCATAGACGGTCGGGATCGACTGGATGCGCAGCTGGCCTGCAATCATCTGCGCCTCGTCGACATTGAGCTTGACCATCTTGACCGCCCCGCCCGCGGCGCGCACCGCGTCTTCGAGCATCGGGCCAAGGGTCTTGCACGGGCCGCACCACGGCGCCCAGAAATCCACGATCACCGGCGTGGTCATCGAGGCATCCACCACCGCAGCCATGAAATCGGCCTCCGCGATGTCCTTGATCAGATCGTCATTCGCCGCAGCCGTTTGGCCGCCACCCAGTTCCAACATGTCGGTCTCCTCCGCGCTGAAGGTTGTTGAGGGACAGATGGCGTATAGAGGCTTTACTTGCAAGGGATGGTGCGTGCGGCACGCGACGGAGTGGGGGCCAGCCCCCACACCCCCGGGATATTTCTGGCCCAAAGAAATCGGGCGCATGCAGGCGGAACGGGAACGCCGCATGACCCTGGCCCGACAGGGCGAGACGGCGTGGCGCGCGCCGCCTGTTGGCGCGGGCGGCGCGTCCGGAAGCCCGGCGGCGTGTCTCGCGGGTTGGCTTGGCCACCCGCGCAAGGTGGGCGCGGCGCATCCTTCATGCGCATGGACTGTGCATGAGATGTGCATGGGATGTGCATCGCACGCCACAGGGCTGTGGGGCATCCCGTTCAGAGATCGAAGGTCGCAAAAACCGGGGCGTGATCGGATGGTTTCTCCCAGCCACGCGCAGCGCGCAGGACACGGCTTGAATGGGCCGCGTTTGCGATGTCGGGGGTCGCCCAGACGTGATCGAGACGCCGGCCCTTGTCTGCTGCGTCCCAGTCGCGGGCGCGGTAGGACCACCAGCTGTAGAGCTGGCCGTCGGGAATATCCTTGCGGGTGACATCGACCCACCCGCCGGCCTCCTGCGTCTGGGCCAGATGGTCGACCTCGATCGGAGTGTGGCTCACCACCTTGAGCAATTGCTTGTGCGACCAGACATCGTCTTCGCGCGGGGCAATGTTGAGATCGCCCACGAGGATCGCCTTTTCGGGGCGTTCGGCATGGAACCAGTCGCGCATCTCCGTGAGGTAGTCGAGCTTCTGTCCAAATTTCTCGTTCTTGTCTCGATCGGGCAGATCGCCCCCGGCGGGCACGTAGAAGTTATGGATTGTCAGACCATTATCCAATCGGCCGGCAACATGGCGGGCATGACCGAGCGACGCGAAATCCTTGTCCCCGACATCCTCTATGGGCAGGCGGGACAGGATCGCGACACCGTTATAGCCCTTTTGACCCCGCGCCACGCGATACCCGTAGCCCAGCGCTTCGAAGGTCTCGGTCGGGATCTTCTCGACCGGGCTCTTGCATTCCTGCAGGCAGAGGACATCCGGCGCCTCCTCGCGCAGCAGCTTTTCGACAAGCCCCTCGCGCAGACGGATCGAGTTGATGTTCCAGGTGGCCAGCGTGATCGACATGAGAGGCGTCCTTGGGTCAGAAATACCCGCAGCACGGATGCGGTGATCCTGCTGCGGGCGGGTCGTGGAAGCGGCGGGAGTGGACCCTATTCGGCAGCCCAGCCGGAGACGGCCTTGACCTCAACGAAATCATGGATGCCGTAAGCGCCGCCTTCCCGGCCATTGCCGGACGCCTTCATGCCGCCAAACGGCGCCCCCGCCCCGCGGCTTTCTCCGTTCATCTCGACCATGCCGGACCGCAACTGACGGGCCAGGCGCACCCGACGCGCATCGTCGCTGGACTGGACATAGTTCGTCAGCCCGTAGGGCGTATCATTGGCAATGGCCACCGCCTCTTCCTCGGTCTCGAACTTCATGATCGACAGGACAGGACCAAAGATTTCCTCACGTGCGATGGTCATGTCATTGGTGACATCCGCAAAAACCGTCGGCCGGACGTAATAGCCCTTGTTGAAACCCTCCGGACGACCCGGCCCGCCGGTGACAAGCCGCGCGCCTTCGTCGATGCCCTTCTGGATCAGGTCCTGGATCTTCTCCCATTGGGTGGCGTTGACAACCGGGCCGATGTGGCGGCCTTCTTCGGACGCGGGTCCGACGGTGACTTTCTCCGCCACGGCCCGCGCCTCTTCGACCGCCGCATCGTAGCGCGATGCTTCCACGATCATGCGGGAGGGCGCATTGCACGATTGGCCCGTGTTGTTCATCATGTGCAGCACCCCGCGCTTCACCGCCTTTTCATCGGCGTCCGCGAAGACCAGGTTGGCCCCCTTGCCGCCGAGTTCGAGATGAACCCGCTTGAGCGTATCCGCGGCGGCCTTGGAGATCAGCTTGCCGGCGCGCGTCGAGCCTGTGAAGCTGACCATGTCGACATCGGGATGGGCCGAAAGCTGCGATCCGACGCCAACGCCATCGCCGTTGACGAGATTGAATACGCCCTTGGGCAGCCCGGCCGCCTCCACGCAGTCGGCAAACACCATCGCGGAAATGGGGCTTTCCTCCGAGGGCTTCAGGATCATCGTATTGCCCGATACAAGCGCGGCCCCGACCTTCAGCGAGATCTGGTTCATCGGCCAGTTCCAGGGCGTGATGAGTGCGCATACACCGACCGCTTCATGCAGGATCCGGCTGTTGGGCGCATGATCGCCCAGCGGCTTCTCCCATTCAAAAGCTCTGGCTGCGCGGATGAAATCCTTAAGGTGGCCGAATCCGGCGCCGAATTGCTGGCTGCGCGCCATGTCGATCGGAGCGCCCATTTCCATGGAAATCGCCTGCGCCACGTCTTCGGAGCGCGCCTTGTATGCCTCGAGGATGCGCTCCAGCGCAGCGATCCGTTCCTCCACGGGTGTCGCCATCCAGCCCGGAAGCGCGGCCTTGGCGGCGGCGACGGCGGCATCGGTGTCAGCCTGTCCGCCAAGCGAAATCGTTGCGCAGGGCTCCTCCGTGGAGGGGTTGATGACTGCGTGATCCGTACCGTCCAGCGGTGCCACCCATGCCCCATCGATGTAGAAGTCTTTTCTCTCGATCATTGCACGCTTCCTTGTCTCCAAATTCGGCACATGAGCCATTTTGCGGCACTGTGTCACCGGGTGGTGGCGGGTGCAAGACGGGGCTTCAATCGCCAGGGGCGGGTCCTTATGTAACAGGCATGCAATCATGCGAAGGAAACGCCCATGGCTTTACGCATCAATGACGAAATCCCGAACCTGACGGTCACCACCGATCAGGGCGAGATCACCCTGCATGACTGGATCGGCGACAGCTGGGCCATCCTGTTCTCCCATCCCAAGGACTTTACCCCGGTTTGCACCACCGAGTTCGGCGCCGTTGCGCAACTGGCGGATGAATGGGAAAAGCGCGGCACGAAGGTGATGGGCATCTCGGTCGATGGGGTCGAGGACCACATCCGCTGGAAGGGCGATATCGAAAAGGTCGGCGGCGCGGCACCGGGCTTTCCGATCGTGGCCGATGACGGGCTGGAAATGGCCAAGGCCTTTGACATGCTGCCGGCCGAGTATGTCTTGCCCGACGGGCGCACGCCGGCGGATTCGCAAACGGTCCGGGTGGTGTTCATCATCGGGCCGGACAAGAAACTGAAGCTGTCGATGACTTATCCGATGACAGTGGGTCGGAACTTTGCGGAAGTGTTGCGCGCGCTTGACGCGCTCCAGACCTCGGCGCGCGAGAACGTCGCGACACCGGCGAACTGGGCGGTCGGCCAGGATGTCATCGTGCCCGTCGCGGTCTCTGACGACGACGCCCGGGCGAAATACGGTGAGATCGAAACCGTGCTGCCCTATCTTCGGAAGGCCAAGCTGCCAGGCTGACGGGCGCGTTTGAAGAAAGAAGGGGGGCGCTGCCCCCCGCCTGCGGCTCCCCCCGGGATATTTCCGGCCCAAAGAAACCGGGCCGCAGGCTCACGATGCGCTTTTTTCTCCAAGCCGCGGCGCCGCCGTGTCGAGCACCAGTTCGGCGTCTGAGAACCGAAACGGCGCGCGCACGCCGGGCACACCCTGCGGTGCGATTTGCAATCCTCTTGCCTTGACCTGCGGGTCGTCGAACACCGCACGCATGTCATTGATCGGCCCGGCGGGGATACCATGCGCCTCGCAGCCTGCCAGAAGCTCCGTGGAGCGCCATTGGCGGGTCTGGCTCATCAGCCTTGCAATCATCGTCTCGCGATTGGCGACACGATCTGCATTGGTCGCAAAGGCAGGATCGCGGGCCATGTCGTCCAGCCCAAGCAGGCCACAGAGCCGCTGATACTGGCCATCGTTTCCGGTCGCGATGATGATATGGCCATCGGCGCAGTCAAACACCTGATAGGGCGTCAGGTTGGGGTGATAATTGCCCGTTCGCCCGGGCGGCGTTCCGGTTGTGAGATAGTTCAAGGACTGGTTTGCCATGGCCGCCACGGCACAATCCAGAAGCGCCATGTCGATGTGCTGGCCGCGCCCGGTCCGCTCGCGCTGATGCAGGGCGGCGAGAATGCCCGCGACCGAATACAGGCCCGTGAAGAGATCGGTAACCGCAACGCCGGCACGCTGGGGCTGGCCGTCCGGGTCGCCGGTGATCGACATGAAGCCTGACATGCCCTGAATGATGTAGTCATAGCCTGCGCGGTGCGCGTAGGGACCGTCTTGGCCAAAGCCCGTGATGGAGCAATAGATCAAGCCCGGGTTGACGGTCGAGAGACTGTCATAGTCCATGCCGTATTTCGCCAGCCCGCCGACCTTGAAGTTTTCGATCAGGATATCGGCATCGGCCACAAGCGCACGCATGCGGGCCTGACCGTCCTCGGACCGCAGGTCGACAACCTCCGAACGTTTGCCGCGATTGCAACTGTGGAAATAGGCGGCGGAGCGATCGTCCTCCCGATCGACGAAAGGGGGCCCCCACTGGCGGGTGTCATCGCCCGCCGGCGACTCGATCTTGATGACCTCCGCGCCAAGATCCGCCAGCGTCTGACCGGCCCAGGGGCCAGCAAGAATGCGCGCCAGTTCAATGACGCGCACCCCTTCAAGCGGGCCACGAGGGGCCGCGGTCATTCGCCCAGACGGTCGTCTAGGGTCGCGGAGAAGTCGGCATAGCTCATGTTGGAGAACAGCTCGCCATCGATCACGAAGGACGGGGTCGAGTTGATACCGTCCCGCTGGGCGTTTTGCTGATACCATGCCACGAGGCTTTCGAGCTTCGCCCCGTCGGACAGGCACGAATCGAGCTGGTCGTCGCTCATACCCGCAAGACGACCGATCTTGCGCAGCTCGTCGGCAATTTCGGCATCCGATCCGGCGCGCGCCCAGCTGCCTTGCCCCTTGTAGATCAGATCCGTGATGCCAAAGAACTTTTCGGGCCCGTCGCAGCGCGCAACAAGCGACGCCCACATGCCGTATTTGTCGAAATAGACCTCGCGATAGACGAACTTCACCTTGCCAGTATCTATATAGTTTTCCTTGAGATCCTTGAACACGCTCTGGTGGAAGGTCGCACAATGAGGACAGGTGTAAGACGCGTATTCGATGACCTCAACAGGTGCGTCGGCATTGCCAAGCACCATTTCGGTCACGCCGGAGGTATCGACCGCATCGGTCATGGTCCCGGCATCACCGCCGGATGCTTGCGCGATCACGGTATTCTGTGGCTCGGGTTGCTGCATTTGCGTGGCATACCAGTAACCACCACCGGCCAATACGATGGCCACAGCGCCTGCGGGAAGCATCCAGTTCATTGACGACCTCTTTTTGTTTCGCGTGTCAGCGCCACTCAGCGCCCGTCACGTTCGGATTTTGATATGATGTTGGCGGCCAGACGTTCAAGCGCCTGTCGCAATGTGGGGTCGGCGATATCCGTCGCCACGGTTTTGGCCTTCTCGCAGGCGCGGGGCGAAGGAGCCCGCGGGCCCATCTGCTTTTTGCGATGGGTGAAGTCGACCTGGCCTTCGGAAAAACCGGTCGGCGCCGTCTGGGTGATCCGCAATCGCCGAATGGCGTCATAGCCGTAGACTGCGTTGATCCGCTTGCGCAGTTCCTCGCGCCGCATTTCGACGACGGGCGCATTTGCCCCGGTTGTGAGCAGCACAAGCTCTGCGCCGAAATTGCCGCGCCCGTAGCTCACCTTGACCGGGCGCGCGATGGCCGCCAGCTCGGGACCGGCCACTTCTTCCCAATGGGTCAACAAGCGCGATTGCGCAAAGCCACGGGTTTCGGACGCCGTCCGGATCCGGCCTTCGACCAGCTTGGCCGTCCGGGCAAAGCCATAGGTGGTGCCACGCCGTTTGGTCACGTCATCCCTCTCTTGACCGCTATGCATGGGTTGCACGCGGTCGCTCGCTGCATCATGGCTTGAATCCCTCCGGGTGGCGCTATTGTAGTGGCCCCATCGCATGAGGTCAGCCCGGAATCGACGCAACAGGAGCGTTTCAAGCAAATGTCAGAGCCGCGTGAAGAACCCAGCGCCGAAACGCTCCTCGCGTGGTACGATCACAACGCCCGCCAGATGCCCTGGCGCGTGGGGCCACGGGACCGTGCCGCCGGTATCAGACCCGACCCCTATCGCGTCTGGATGAGCGAGATCATGCTGCAGCAGACCACTGTCGCGGCGGTGGCCAAGTATTTTCATGCCTTTACCGAGCGCTGGCCGCGCGTGCAGGATCTGGCGGCCGCAGAGGATGGCGACGTCATGGCGGCATGGGCGGGGCTTGGCTATTATGCACGGGCACGCAACTTGCTGAAATGTGCGCGTGTGGTGACAACGGAGCATGACGGGCGCTTTCCCGAAGACCATGACACGCTCCTCACCTTGCCGGGCATCGGGCGCTACACCGCCGCCGCGATTGCGTCGATCGCTTTTGACCAGCCGCATACGGTGGTCGATGGCAATGTCGAGCGGGTCATGGCCCGCGTGTTCGACATCCATGTGCCGCTCCCCACGGCCAAGCCGGCGCTCACCGAGAAGGCGGCCGATCTGACGCCGGTCACGCGACCCGGTGACTATGCACAGGCCGTGATGGATCTTGGCGCGACCATCTGCACCCCGCGCAAACCCGCTTGCGGGCTTTGCCCGTGGCGCGGGGCCTGTCGGGCCTGGCACGCGGGGACGGCGCAGGACCTGCCCAGAAAACTTCCGAAAAAGCGCAAGCCGGTGCGATATGGCACGGCGTTCCTCGCGCGTCGTGTGGATGGCGCGTGGCTGTTGGAACGCCGTCCTGACAGCGGGCTTCTGGGCGGCATGTTGGGCTGGCCGGGCGACACATGGGCCGAAGACGTGACTTCGGAGCCATGTCCGCCCATCCGCGCCGAATGGAAAACGCTCGACGCCGAGGCGCGCCACACGTTCACGCATTTTCACCTGCGTCTTGCCCTGCGCGTGGCCTTGGTTCCGATGGAGCGCAGCCCGACCCGGGGCGCCTTTGTCACGGCAGAGGAGTTCGATCCGGGCGCACTGCCAACGGTCATGCGAAAAGCGTATGACCTTGCGGTAGGCGGCGCCAAAGCGCTTGGATGAAGCAGGGCATGGGGCTTATGAATTCCGTAATGCCCTTGCGTTAGGAAAGTTGCATGGCCAGCACCGAGATACCCTCCGCCGATGTCAGCAGGCTTGCCGCCGCCCTGCCCTTCTGGATGTCTCTGGGCGTGATCCCGCTAGTCTGGCTGGGCGCTTTCCTCGGCGGGTTTTGGGTTCTGCTGCCCGTTCTGTCGACTTGGTATCTGTTCTCGGCGCTCGATTTTGCCCTCGGTCAGAACACCGAAAACCTCGACCCGCAAACCGGGGAATCGGCGCTGTTCTGGTATCGGCTGGTGACCCTGATCTGGGCGCCGTTGCAGTTTCTGTCTTTGTTTGGACTGATCGCCTACACCACGACGCAAGAGCATCTGTCGACGGCCGAATTGCTCGGGGTGTTCTTCGGAGCCGGTGTGATGACCGGCACCATCGGGATCAACTACAGCCATGAGCTGATGCACCAGAAAAACGCGTTGGAACGGTGGCTGGCCGACATCCTGCTTGCGATGGTGCTGTATTCGCATTTCCGGTCCGAGCATCTCTTGGTGCATCATCGCTATGTCGGCACGCCCCGGGATCCGGTCTCGGCACGGTTCGGGGAAGGGTTTTACCAATATTTTCCCCGTGTCCTGCACGGCTGCCTGCGGTCTGCATGGCAGGCGGAAAGACATTTGCGCACACGCTGCGGGCGATCGGCCCGGGATCTGTCGAACCCGTTCTGGCGGTATGGGCTTTTGCAGGGTGCGATGCTCGGGCTTGCCTTTGCCCTCGGCGGTCTGGCCGGCGTTCTGCTCTTTGTCTTTCAGGCTTTTGTCGCGATCTGGCAGCTGGAGCTGGTGAATTACGTCGAGCATTACGGCCTGACACGGCGGCATCTCGGCGATGGGCGCTACGAACATGTGAAACCACGGCATAGCTGGAACGCCTCACAAAAAGCGTCGAACTGGCTGCTGATCAACCTGCAACGCCATTCCGATCATCATTTCAAGCCGGACCGCCGCTTCCCCTTGCTGCAAACCCATGGCGAAGAAGCCGCCCCGCAACTGCCATTCGGCTACCCGGTGATGACGATGGCCGCCATGGTGCCCCCCGTCTGGCGGCGCATCATGAATCCCAAGGTGCGCGCCTGGCGGAATCGGCATTATCCCGACATCACCGATTGGCAGTCCTACGACACCGCCACCAACCCCATGCCTCGGTGAATCTCCAGCGCGCTCTAGACTTGCCGGAACGGTGCCCCTGACGTCTTGGGCCGTCTGTCGTATTGGGCCGTCTGCCCCTGTCGGCGGCGCAAAGCCGCTGTAGCGCCATGCGGCAAGTCTGCTTCGTGACAATTGCTCAGAGCCTCGCTAGAAGGCGCGCAAACCGCAGTTGCAACCCAAGAGGCGTTTCATGACCATTCAGGTTTTCGGCCACAAATCTCCCGACACCGACAGCACTGGAAGCCCGATCATCTGGGCCTGGTATCTGTCCGAAATCAAAGGCGAAGCCGCAAAGCCGGTGCTGCTTGGTGAACCCAACACCGAGGCCGCCTTCATGCTTGACCACTGGAAGCTCGAAAAGCCCGAAATCATCTCCGACGTTGCGGATGACGCCCCCGTCGTGATCGTCGATACCAACAACCCGGCCGAATTGCCGGCAAACATCAACGCAGCCGATATTCGCGGCATCATCGACCACCACAAGCTCGTTGGCGGGCTGGAGACGAAAGGTCCGATCGAGATCCGCGTCGAACCTCTGGCCTGCACCGCCACCATCATGTGGAAGATGATTGGAAAGGATCTCGCCCAGGCGCCGACCGGCGTGAAGGGCGCAATGCTGACCTGCATCCTGTCGGATACCCTCGAATTTCGTTCCCCGACCACGACGCAGGAAGACAAGGCCGTCGCCCACAGCCTGGCAGAGGATCTCGGCGTCGATATCTCCGACTTCGCAGCCAGAATGTTCGCGGCCAAGTCCGATGTCTCGGCCTTCTCCGATGCGGAACTGCTTCGCATGGACAGCAAGGAATACGAGGTGGACGGCACCAAGTTCCGCGTTTCCGTGCTTGAAACGACCGCGCCCGACATGCCGCTGTCGCGCAAGGACAGCCTGATGGAGACCATGACCACCGTGGCCTCCGAAGATGGCGTGGACCAGGTCCTGCTCTTTGTCGTCGACATCCTCAACGAGGAAGCCACGCTTCTGGTGCCGAACGATCTGGTGAAAACCGTGGCCGAGAAGAGTTTCGGTGCGTCGGTCACCGGCGACACGGTTGTGCTGCCCGGTGTGATGAGCCGCAAAAAGCAGATCATTCCCAACCTCAAGGTGTGAGCCACCACGTCTGGACCGTCGCGCCCCTAGGCGCGGCGGTGCCCCTCGAATGATCAGCGCACACGGGGCTCTGTTCCTTTACGGGGTCTTCGTGAACCTTCTCGCCTTTCTTCTGTTCTGGCGGGACAAGCGCAATGCCGTCACAGGGCGGCGCCGCATTCCGGAAGCGCGGCTTCTTGGCGCGGCCGTGCTTGGGGGCTGGCCCGGAGCCAAGCTTGCGCAGCGCCTTTTGCGGCACAAGACGCGCAAGCACCCTTTCTCGCGACGGCTGAGCCTGATTGGCCTGCTCTGGCTTTTGTGCAGCGCGCTTGGCGCCTCGGCGTGGCTTGTGTGACCGCCACGGCCCGGTGTATTCCGTCAGACCTCGACTCCCCACAGATGGCGCAGGACGATGCTGACCCAGAAAACCTTCATCGAAGAGGCCGGCGACCGCGCGGTCATCTGGGTCGATCCGTCCCGCGTCGTGGCCCATGCCGGCACCAAGTGGCCCGTCGGCAAGGCGGCGTGGCGCCGCTACCGCCGGTTTCTGCCCAAGCCGCTGGCGGTTGCCTTCCGGGCACGTCTGCGAGCGCGGGAGCCTTTTCTCATCCCGGCCGCCGCCTTCGGGGACAATCACCGCCCGATCGAACAGGATGACCGCTATCGAAAAATTGCCGACTTCGTGCAGCATCGCGGGTCTCCGCAGGACAGTCTGTGGTTCCAGGCCCTGGCCGAGGATTTGTCCCGTGACGGCGTCGCGCTCCACAAGACGCAGAAGATGCACACCGAAGCCGAGATCCATGCGTTCTTTACCGGGTATGTCGAACCGATGATCGACAGTCTGCGCACAGAAGGATTCAAACCGGAGTTCAGCGGATACGAATCCAGCGCCGTGATCGGCGCCGATGGGCGGCTCTACAAGACAGGATCGGGCAATCACCGGTTCAACATAGCAAGGGTCATTGGTCTGGACCGCTTTCCGTTGATGGTGCTCGGCATGCATGAGGCCTATTTCACCGCGAAACATGCAGGCCGACCAGCCACCACGGACACAATGCTCGCACTGATCACGGAGGTGGAAGCCCGCGACGCGCCCCCGCGTTAGCGCTTTTCATCGGAACCGTCCGCGCCTAGGAAGCATTCGACCGTTAGGGCCGCCAGAACAAGGACGTTTCGCCATGACCCAGATCATCGCCTCTTTTGCCGAGATTTCGGACCGCTACGACGCAGCTTTCGTTGACCTTTGGGGATGTGTGCATGATGGGGTGACGGCCATTCCCTCTGCGGTCGAAGCGTTGCAAGCGTTCCGGGCCAAGGGTGGCGTGGTGATCCTCGTGACCAACGCCCCCCGCTCCCGCGCGAGCGTTGCCGAACAACTGGCAAAGCTCAAGGTGCCGGAAGACGCTTATGACGATATCGCCACCTCCGGGGACTCCGCCCGCGCGGCGATGTTCCGGGGCGCCGTGGGCCAGAAAGTGTGGTTCATGGGCGAAGACCGGGACATGAGCTTTTTCAAACCCATGGAAATGCTCGATGATCCGTTGGACATCACCCGCGTGCCGTTGGAAGAGGCAGAAGGCATCGTGTGCTGTGGCCCGTTTGACCCACTGGCCGACCCCGCCGTCAATCGCCCACAGTTTCTCTATGCCAAGCAAAAGGGGCTGACGTTGCTCTGTGCCAATCCCGATATCGTTGTCGACCGGGGCGAGACACGGGAGTGGTGCGCGGGTGCTCTGGCCCGGCTATACACCGAGATGGGCGGAGAGAGCCTCTATTTCGGCAAACCTCACCCGCCGATCTATGATCTCGCCCGCCGCCGTCTGGCCAAGATCAAGCCGGGCATCGCAGATGACGGTATCGTGGCCATCGGCGATGGCGCGTTGACGGACGTTCAGGGCGCGATGGGGGAGGATATCGATTCGGTTTTTGTCACCGGCGGCCTTGCCCGCAAGGAAACCCGAACCAGCGACCAACCGGAAGCAGCCGCTCTCGAGCGATACATTCAGGACCAAAGTATTGCCCCGAACTTTGCGATTGGCATGCTCAGATAGCATCTTTTGACTTGCCAATGCTGCATTTGCGAAGTAATAAAATTACGCAAGGACAAGATCAATCGGACTAATATTACCGCGCAAGACGAGCACCCGCCCTTAACCGGCGCGCCGCACCGGGTCTTGATCGCAGCGTAGAGGAGACCTGGAGATGCTTGATAACATGCCCAGAGGCACGATTTGCATCGAAGACATCGAAATGGGAATGGCGCGCCATTTGCGTAAACAGGTGACCGACCAGGATATCGAACTCTTCGCGCAGGTCTCGACCGACCGAAACCCGGTGCACCTCGATGACGATTACGCCCGTGACACGATTTTTGAAGGGCGCATCGCGCACGGGATGCTGACGGCTGGCCTGATCTCAGCGGTGATCGGGGAACAATTGCCGGGCCACGGCACCGTCTATATGGGCCAATCGCTCAAATTCCTTGCGCCAGTGCGTCCGGGCGACACCGTCTATGCCGAGGTCAAGGTGGTCGATATCGACCATGCCAAGCGGCGCGTGAAGCTCGATTGCCACTGCTCCGTGGACGGCAAGAAGGTCCTCGTTGGCGAAGCCATGGTGCTCGCCCCATCGCGCAAATTCGACTGAGCGCCGCAACAACCGGGCAGCACCAAACGCAAAACGGGGCCCTTTAGGGCCCCGCTGTCTTTTGTGCCGCCGCGATCGGTGCGGCGCTAGCCGTCCGTGCCCTGCTTCATGCCGCCTTGATTCATATGCTTCATGGCGCCATGATCCGGTTGCCGCTCGAGGTCTACGGGGATCTCCACAACAAGATCACCGGCATTTTCGAAGGTGAGCGTGACGGTCACACTGTCCCCGTGGTTCAGGGACCGGGTCAGCCCCATCATCATCACATGGTCACCGCCGCGCTGTAACATGTGCATGCCACCCGCCGGCACTGGGAAGCCGGCCTCAACCTCGCGCATGCGCATCACGCCGTTCTCGTCGGCGATATGCGTGTGCAGTTCGACACGGACAGCGGCGTCCGTCTGTGCGGCCACAAGGCGATCATCCGCGTCGCCGGTGTTTTCGATCATCATGAAGGCGGCGCCGGTTTTGGCCGAGGGGGTGGCCGCTCGGGCATAGGCGTCGGAGACGACAATCTCTGCGAAAACCGGAGACACGGAAAGAAGAAGCGCCACAGCGCTGGAGAGTATTGGAGCATAAGTCATGGGACTTGTCCTTGGTCTTGATACGTCAGATGTGAGGGCGTGAAGGGGTCACACCGACCAAGGGGGAGCGCGGGCATTCAGAGGCCGTTCCGGGGTGAGGCGCAACACCACCGCGTCTGGCAGGGGCAACGCCGACCCCACGACCGGCGCGGGGACCAGCATACCCGGCATATCGGGCAGCGCCATGAAGAGCGAAAGCGCGTAGTCGGGACAGACCCCGACCGTCTCGACCGGGTTGCCATCGGCATCGACCGAGATGGTCACCACGGTCATGCCCTTGCAGATAACAATCTGCCCTTCCGCGCGCGGCTGACCTTGTGCCACCGCCATTTGAAGGCTGGTGACAGCAAGCATCATCGCCAAGGCAATGGCGGAAAGACTGCGCTGCATGCGGACCATGACCTGCTAGATAAGGAGCCTGTCAGGCCGGCACGAGAGGCAAAACGCAAAAAGCCCCGCGGCGAAACGCCCGGGGCCCCTCACATCTGTCTGACCAGAAATCAGGCTTCGGCTTGTGCCTTGGCGATCTGCTTCTTGACCTTGAGGGCGCGATCGGAAAGCTCGACGTCCTTCGCCTTTGCAAGGTATTTGTCGAGGCCACCGCGGTGATCGACAGAGCGCAGCGCGTGCGCGGAGATACGCAGCTTGACGCCTTTGCCGAGCGTTTCGGACTGCAACGTCACATCGTTCAGGTTCGGAAGGAAACGACGCTTTGTCTTGTTGTTTGCATGGCTGACATTGTTGCCAGACATGGGGCCTTTACCGGTCAGTTCGCACACACGCGACATGGGTTCATCCTCATCCTACGGGCCTGGCACATTGCTGGATGTTGCACCGGTTCCCAAATTTCAAAGGGCGCCTTATTCTTGCTTTCAGCCTTGCCGGGACCGACGCACCGTCGGCCGACAGAAAGGAAAGCACCAAAGCGCCCGGAATCTCGTCGCGCTTCTCTAGACGGGGTGGTGACAGGCGTCAAGCCTCGACACTCAGGCGCTCCCGTCTTCCGCGCGGGAAATCTGCAAATAGGTGCCAAGAAGCTCTTCGGCCGCCGCCGCCGCGCCGATGTCGCCCGATTCGACCTGGGCCCCGAGCGCATCCATGGCGCCCTTCACGGGTTCGCGCCGCAAGCGTGCCAACAGGCCCTCGCGCAGCTCTGCCTCGAACCAGTGGCGCGCCTGATGCGCACGGCGGCGGTCAAAATGCCCTTCGCTGCGGCGCCACTCCATCAACGTCTGGATCTCGTCCCAGACCCTGGCCAACCCTTGCTCTTCAAGCGCAGAGACCGTCATCGCCTTGGGAAATCCGTCGGGATCCTGAACGCGCTTGCGCAACAACCGCAGAGCGCCTGCATAATCGGCACAAGTGCGGGTCGCCGCCGGTTTCAGATCGCCATCGGCCTTGTTGACGAGAATCAGGTCGGCGATCTCCATGATCCCACGCTTGACCCCCTGCAACTCATCGCCGCCCGCCGGGGCCAGCAACAACAAGAAAAGATCCGACATCTCGGCCACGACCGTTTCGGATTGGCCAACGCCGACCGTTTCGATCAGCACCACATCGAATCCGGCCGCTTCGCACAGATCAATGGCTTCGCGGGTGCGACGCGCCACGCCCCCGAGGTGACTTTGGTTTGGCGACGGTCGAATGAACGCGCCCGGTGCGCGGCTCAACCGCTCCATGCGGGTCTTGTCACCGAGGATCGATCCGCCGGAACGCGACGAGCTGGGATCGACCGCCAGCACCGCGACCTTGAGCCCCTGAGCGGTCAGCATCATGCCGAACGCCTCGATGAAGGTGGATTTTCCGACACCGGGCGTTCCGGACAGGCCGATACGCAGCGCCTGCTTGCCGTGGCCCCGCAACGACTCGAGAAGCGCCGTGGCCTGCGCGCGATGATCCGCGCGACCGCTTTCCACAAGCGTGATGGCGCGCGCAAGGGCGCGGCGCTCACCTGCAAGGATCCGGGTCTTCATCTCGTCCATGGTCATGGCCGCATAAACAGCCGCTGATGCGCGAAATGTCCAGTGCCACTATGCCGCGATCCGTTATCGCAGCCCGGTTTCTTCCAGCAGCCCCTTGCGCTTGGCTTCGTAATAATAGCCACGCGCATACCACTTTATCGCGTCATCCGGGTCGCCATCGGCGACAATGTAGGCCCCCTTGAGATAGCGCAGCGCATATTTCAGGTTGGTGTCGGGATCCAGAAGATCCGGCGGACTGCCGGAAAACCCCATGCTGCGCGCCGTGGCAGGCAGGATCTGCAACAAGCCCCAATAGGGTCCGTTGCGCGCCCAGGGACGGTGCGTGCTCTCGCGGATGGCCAGGCGATGCACAAGTGAACGTGGCAAGGCGTAATGATCGGCCCAGCGATTGATGCTGGCGCGCAACTCGGGCGTTTCATTGGGGTGAAGTGGCGGCCCGGCAACTGCCGCTACTGGCGGCGTGGGCTCAACGCGCTCGGTTGCACAAGCGGCGCCCAGGGTTGCAAGACACAGGCAAAGCAAAACACGGATCATGGCGAGTTCGTTCCAAAACAGGATAACCCCGATTAGAGCGGCATCCGCGTCAAGGCGAGTCCCCCATGGTCGGATGGCCCCGGATCGGCAAAAAACGGCAGACGCACCCGATCTGGCAGCTTCGAAACCCGGATTGAGCCCCTTGCAATGCGCCGGCGCCGTCGTCACCTATACCCGCATGAAACACTCGCTTCTTTCCCTCGGTCACGGATTTTCCGCCCGCGCGCTCGCAACTGTGCTCTTGCCCGAGGGCTGGCGGATCCTCGGGACGACCCGCAGCACCGAAAAGGCCGCTACGCTCGCGCAAACGGGCGTCACACCCATAGTCTGGAGCGACACGGACGCGCTTCGCGCCGCGGTGGCGGAGGCCAGTCACATCCTTGTTTCGGCAGGTCCGGACGACTCCGGAGACCCGTCCCTGCGTGTCCTGCGCGACGCGATCACCGCTCGCGCCGACGCGCTGTCCTGGGTTGGATACCTGTCGACAACCGGGGTCTATGGCGATCACGACGGGGCGTGGGTGGACGAGCGCACGCCGCTGACCCCGAGTACACGGCGCGGGAAAGCCCGTGTCGCCGCCGAAGGTGAATGGCGGGCCATCCCCGGGCTGCCGCTGCACATCTTTCGCCTGGCGGGGATCTACGGCCCCGGACGCGGACCATTTTCCAAGGTGCGCAAAGGCACCGCGCGGCGGCTCATCAAACCGGGGCAGGTCTTCAGCCGGATCCACGTTGCCGACATCGCCCAGGTCCTCGCGGCCTCGATCCGTCAGCCGGATCCGGGTGCGGTCTATAACCTGTGCGACGATGACCCTGCCCCGCCTCAGGATGTCATCGCCTTTGCCGCCGAGTTGCTCGGAAAGCCAATGCCGCCGGCGGTTGCCTTCGACGAAGCGGAACTCTCCCCCATGGCACGCAGTTTCTATGCAGAGAACAAGAGGGTCCGTAACGACCGCATCAAGAATGAGCTGGGTGTTGAACTGCTCTATCCGGACTATCGCGCCGGGCTGCAAGCGCTGCTTGAGAACGAGCAAGAGCACTAGGATCCGGACCGAAGAAGCAAGACAGAGAGCCGTCCCGCGTCCTTCCTGAGTGAATGCGCGCCCCGCCGGGACGCGGAGGGAGCGAAAACCGTGCGCATCTTCAAATCGGAACAGACCGAAGACGCCGAAAGCCTGACGCATCTGATCGCGCAGGTGCGGCCCGCCGATGACGACGACAGTCATGTCCGGCTCGATGATCTGCTGCACCGGGTGGGCGGCCGGTCTTTTGCACCGGTGATCCTGTTGCCGGCCTTGATCCTTGTCTCACCGCTCTCGGCAATCCCCGGTTCGCCCAGCATAGGCGCGCTCATCATCGTCACGGTCACGCTTCAGGCGCTGCTCGGACGGCGGCATCTCTGGTTGCCGGCTGTTGTGATGCGGCGAAAGATCAGCGCGCGCCGGCTGGACAGGGCGCTGGACTGGCTATCGAAGCCGGCAAGATGGATTGATGGACACACCCGAGCGCGATGGCGTGCGTTGACCGTTGCGCCGCTCAACCGCGTGTCGCACCTTTCCATCCTCACCATCACCGTTCCCTGGCCGCTCCTCGAACCCTTGCCGATGGTGACCTCTATCGGCGCCTTCGCCGTGTCTCTCTTCGGGATTGGGTTGATGCTGCGCGACGGGGTCTACGTGCTTGCCGGCTTTGCGTTCATGGCGGTGCTGGGCATCGGTCTCGGCGCTTTTTGGCAGGGGCTGTTCTGACTGGCCGGGACTGTTCCGATTGGTCGGGGGCTGTGCTGACTTGCGATGCCTGTTCTGACCGGCCGGGGGCATTCCGACGGCGCGCCCGGCCCTCGCGCCAAACGCCCACCCGGGCTTCCGTGCTCCGGTCCGCTTGTTCAGGGCTTGTCCGGGCTCAGGCCCGCTTGTTGAGCGTCTCAACGCCCATGACGGACAGCACCTTGGCTTCGATATGCTCCGCATTCATCGCCGCCACATCATACATTGCCTTGGGGCTGGCCTGATCGATGAAGATGTCAGGCAGCACCATGGAGCGATATTTCAACCCAGTGTCAAAGACACCCTCCTCGGCCAGAAGCTGCGCCACATGGCTGCCGAACCCGCCAACCGCGCCTTCCTCGATGGTTATCAAGGCCTCATGCTCCGCCGCCAGAGACAGGATCAACCCCCTGTCCAGCGGTTTGGCAAAGCGCGCGTCGGCCACGGTGGGCGAGATGCCGCGTGCCTCAAGCGCCTCGCAGGCCTTGAGCACTTCACCGAGCCGGGTGCCGAAAGACAGGATCGCAACCCGCGCGCCCTCTCGGATCATGCGCCCCTTGCCGATCTCGAGGATCTCACCCCGTTCGGGCATCTCGACCCCCTGCCCTTCGCCGCGCGGATAGCGGAAGGCAATCGGGCCTTCGTCATGGGCCGCGGCGGTTGCGACCATGTGCTTGAGTTCCGCCTCGTCCGCGGCAGCCATGACCACGAAACCGGGGAGATTGGCGAGGTAGGCCACGTCAAAACTGCCCGCGTGGGTCGCGCCGTCAGCCCCCACAAGCCCCGCGCGATCAATGGCAAAGCGCACCGGAAGTCGCTGGATCGCGACATCGTGCACCACCTGGTCATAGCCACGCTGCAGGAAGGTGGAATACATCGCACAGAACGGCCGCATTCCGCCCGCGGCCATGCCCGCACAGAAGGTCACGCCATGCTGTTCCGCGATGCCCACATCAAAGCACCGGCTCGGGTAGCGCTCGGCAAAGAGGTCCAGCCCCGTCCCGTCGGGCATCGCCGCGGTCACCGCGCAAATACGCGGATCCCGCGCGGCCTCGTCGATCAGCGCCTGCGCAAAAACCTTGGTGTAGGACGGCGCGTTGGAGGCAGCCTTTTGCTGCTTGCCGGTCACCACGTCGAAGCGCGCCCGCGCATGCCCCTTGTCGTCGGCGTGCTCCGCCGGTGCGTAGCCTTTGCCCTTCTTGGTCAGCGCGTGGATCAGGATCGGTCCCGTCGCGCGATCCCGCACGGTGCGCAGCACCGGCAACAGCGTGTCGAGGTCATGCCCGTCGATCGGGCCGAGATAGCTGAAGCCTAGTTCCTCGAAGAGCGTGCCACCGACAGTCATACCCTTGAGCATTTCCTTGGCGCGTTTCGCGCCTTCCCGGAACGGTTCGGGCAAGAGACTGACCGCGCCCTTGGCTGCAGCCTTGAAATCCTGAAACGGGGCTTCCGAATAGAGCCGGCTCAGGTAGGAGGACATCGCCCCGGTCGGCGGCGCAATGGACATCTCGTTGTCATTGAGGATGACAATCAGCCGCTTGCCCAGATGGCCCGCATTGTTGAGCGCCTCATAGGCCATGCCCGCGCTGATGGACCCGTCGCCGATCACCGCGATGGCGTCGCCATGCCCTGTCTCGCAAGCCCCGCCCAGATCCGCCGCCACCGCAAAGCCAAGTGCCGCAGAGATGGAGGTGGAGCTGTGCGCTGCGCCGAACGGATCGTAGGGCGACTCGGACCGTTTGGTGAAGCCCGAAAGACCGCCCTCCGTCCGCAAGGTCCGGATGCGATCGCGCCGACCGGTCAGGATCTTGTGCGGATAGCACTGATGGCTCACGTCCCAGATGATCTTGTCGCGCGGCGCGTCAAAGACCGCATGCAGTGCCACCGTCAACTCGATCACGCCAAGCCCGGCCCCGAGGTGCCCCCCGGTTTCCGAGACCGCCGCCACCGTCTCCGCGCGCAGCTCTTGTGCCAACCGCCCCAGTTCGCTGTCCGACAGCGCCTTGAGATCCGATGGCAGGGTGACCCGATCAAGGATCGGCGTGTGCGGACGGTTGGAAAGGGGAGTGTCGGACATGATAAGCGCCCTCCTAGTTTTGGCGCGAAATGACGAACCGAGCGGCCTGACGCAGGGTTTCCGCGCGCTCGCCATACCCAGATAGGCCATCACAGGCCTCTGTCACCAGCGCCTCGGCGCGTGCTTTTGCCTCATCGAGCCCCATGAGCGATACAAAGGTGGCCTTGCCGCGTCCCTGATCCTTGCGCAGGGCCTTGCCGACCAGCGCCGCGTCCCCTTCGACGTCCAGCACATCGTCCGCGATCTGAAACGCGAGGCCCAGCGCCCGGCCATAGGTCTCGAACGGGCCGCTCTCCGCGCCTGCCATCGCAGCACCGGCGGCAGCGGACCACTCGATCAGAGCGCCGGTCTTGCGCCGTTGCAGGGCGCTGATGTCTTCGAGCGTGAGCGCGTGCGAAGCGGTTTCGGCGGCGATATCATCGGCCTGTCCGCCGACCATGCCGCGCAGCCCCGCGGCGCGCGCAAGGCTCCAGGACAGGGAAAGGCGGCGGTCCGGCGGCAAGGGGCCCGTTGCGACCAGCTCGAAAGCCAGCGCCTGCAAGGCGTCACCGACAAGCAGCGCGGTGCCTTCGTCCCATGCCTTGTGCACGGTCGGTTGACCGCGCCGCAGCGCATCGTCATCCATGCAAGGCATGTCGTCATGCACGAGACTGTAGGCATGCACACATTCGACAGCCGCCGCCGCCGGCACCGCCGCGGCCTCGTCGACCCCGAGCACGCGTGCGCTTTCCAGCACGAGGAACCCGCGCAGGCACTTGCCGCCCACCACCGCGTAAGACATCGCATCTGCAACCGCGCCGCGTTCGCCGTCGAGCGCCTTGGCAACGGCTTCCTCCGTCAGGGACGCAGCCCTGTCCAGGGCGGCCTTCAGGTCAGGAGGCATCGACGGGGCGCGTCCCGGTCGGTGTGCCTTCGGCATCCAGTGTGATCGCGGCGACCTTTTCCTCTGCGGCCTTGAGCTTTTGGTCGCAATGCGCCCGGAGCGCCGCGCCGCGTTCGTAGAGCGCGATGGACTGATCGAGCGCCACGTCACCACGCTCAAGCGCGCCAACCACCTGTTCGAGTTCGCGCATGGCATCCTCGAAACTCATCTCTTCAATCGGTTTTTGCGCTTCGCTCATCGCGCAGCCTCCATCAATGCTTCTACATGCGTCTTGCCGGACGCTGCCAGCGCCACCAGATCATACCCGCCTTCGAGGGTCGAAACCACTCGGCCACCCGCCGCACCCGACGCCGCCACGGCGGAGAGCTGTTCGGTCAGCCAACCAAAATCCTCGGTGCCCCAGTTCAGCTGGGCCAGCGGATCGTCCTGATGTGCATCGAAGCCGGCAGACAGGATCAACAACTCGGGGTCGTAGGCGCGCAGCTTCGGGAACACCTCGGCTTCGTAGACGGCGCGCATCTGCGCCCCCGTGCATCCCGGATCAAGCGGCAGGTTCACGATCTGGCCATGCGCGCCGCGCTCGTCGCGCCCGCCAGTGCCGGGCCAGAGCGGCATCTGGTGAGAACCGATGAACAGCGCGCGCTCCTCGTCCCAGAGAAGGTCTTGGGTGCCGTTTCCATGATGGACGTCGAAATCCACCACCGCGACACGCGACAGCCCGTGGTGGTCCAGCGCGTGTTTGGCGGCGAGGGCCGCGTTTCCGAACAAGCAGAACCCCATCGGCGTTTCGCTCTCTGCGTGATGTCCGGGCGGGCGCATGGCACAAAAGGCGTTTGCGACGTCGCCGCCGAGCACCATGTCCGTGGCCTTCAGAACCGCCCCTACCCCGCGCATTGCGGCCTTGAGAGAACCCGGCGACATCCAGGTATCCGCGTCGAGCTGATGACAGCCCTCCGCCGGAACGGCCGCCTTGATGCGGTCGATATAGGATTGCGGATGACAGGCCAGCAGGTCGGCCTCGCGCGCCTCGGGCGCTGTCTCCCGGATCAGGTCGAGCGGTTGCAATGCGTGCAGGAGGTGCTCCAGCCGCGCAACGCGTTCGGGGTGGCCGTCGGGCGTCACGTGATCGAGCCCGTCGGCATGGGTTATCAATGCTGTTGCCATGGATCGTCCCGGTCTTTTGCTTTCAGTGTGTCCTTTTGCGCAGGCAGCCTTGCCAGAAGAGGCCGGACAGGCGGCAGGACAGGTCGCAACCGCAGTCTTTGGGTAGAACAGTGCGCCGGGAATGGCAACGCGGGAAAGGGAGCGGAGAAATGGTGCCCCGGGCGGCTATCCCAGCGAACCGATGGGCGGGAGGAGATCACCGCATACGAGCCGTGTCAGGAGGGCATTGGCAGGGCGCACCTGCGAGATCGGAAACAGGATCCTGTCCCGGATCCAAGGCAGGCTCCGGCTGTCCGATTGGTATTGCGGCGTGAACGCCCAGCTCATCGCCTGATAGGCGCGCACATGCCATCGCCGCGCCTGAGCGTAAAACCTCTGCGCCAGCGCCACATCGCCGTTCGCTTTTTCGAGCGCCCGCGCCAGCGCGATGGCATCCAGCAGCGCCATGTTGGCCCCCTGGCCCAACTGCGGGCTGGCGCGGTGGGCGGCGTCGCCGATGTAGGTGATCCCGTCGTCATAGGGCCGCGCGAGTGTGCCGTGGCTGTATTGGGCAAACACCATCTGCTCCGGAGCGGTGATCTGATCGCAAAAGGGCGCGAATTTGGGCCAGATGCGCGTGGCCTCCGTTTTCCATGCGGCGAGACCGGCACGGCACCAGTCCTCATGGGCATCGGTGCGCAAAGACCAGAAGATCGCCGCTTTCCGGCCCTCCTGCCCCGGCATGGTGCCAAGCGGAAGAATCCCCACCATCTTGTGCGCGGCGACGTAAGCCTGCCGCAGATCGGTGCGCGGCAGGGCCGTATTTGTCGGCCAGTCCACGGTGGACCACAGGGCCCCGAACGGCAGCGCCCGCGACCGCAACGGAGACAGGCGCGAACCCGCGCCGGTGGCATCGACAATCATGTCGAAGGGGCCCGCGCACGGCCCCTCGGCAAAGCGCAAGGTCATCCCCTGTCTGGCATCGCGCACCACATCCGTTGCCCTATGCCCCGGCGTGACCGCAACGCCCTGCGCCTGAGCGGCGTCGAGCAATATGTCGAACAATGCGGCACGGTGGATGGCAAGGCCGAACCGCGGATCGCCCGAGGCGTCATAGCTGACGTCGAGCACACGACGCCCGGACTCCGCGTCCCGCCCGGCCATCCGGTAAATCCGGTTCCCCGCCGCAAGCGCCGCGTCGAGCGCTCCAAGCTCGGCGAGCACCATCTGGCCAACCGGCTGGATCACCAGGCCCGAACCAACCGGGCGCGGTGCCTCGAACTGGTCGAACACCGTGACCTGCACGCCTGCGCGTGCCAGCATGGATGCCAGCGCCAAGCCACCGATGCCGGCGCCGGCAATGCCGATGCGGAGCGTTCTCATCGTCAGGGTCCCCCTCCCCAAGACGCCCCGACATGCGCGGCTTTCATGCCGCGTCTCAGGACCTGCAAGGACGCCTGAGGCGCAGGAAACCGCGCGGCACGGGCTTCGTCCATGAGGCGCATTGCCCCTCTGGACGAATGCCGCACCCCTGCCTATAACCCGGCGCATGTATACTTGGTGCATCGCCATCATTCGAATTAGCAGCCCGGCGCTCTGAACCATGAGCAGCCGGGACAAGGCGCATGCCTGCCGCGCCGCCCTTCACCTTCCAGACACCTATCGCACCACGCCCCGCGCCTCCCATTCGCGCAGGACGTGAGACCGCGACGCGACATGCAAAACCGAGGAAAACAGCACCATGTGCGCTGACAAGACCGACACTCCGACCGCGGATGCTCCCGATTATAAAGACACGCTGAACCTGCCCAAAACCGCCTTTCCGATGCGCGCGGGCCTTCCCAAGCGCGAACCCGGCTGGCTGGCCCGTTGGGAGGAGATTGGCGTATATGACCGCCTGCGGGACAAGGCCGCCGCTGCCAAGGGCACCCCTGCGGAACGCAAGCCCTTCACGTTGCATGACGGGCCACCCTACGCCAACGGGCACCTCCATATCGGCCACGCGCTCAACAAGACGATCAAGGACATGATCGTGCGCAGCCATCAGATGATGGGCCACGACGCGCGCTACATCCCCGGTTGGGATTGCCACGGTCTGCCCATCGAGTGGAAGATCGAGCAGCAATACCGCGAAAAGGGCCGCAACAAGGACGAGGTCGACGTGGTCGATTTCCGTCAGGAATGCCGCAAGTTTGCCGAAGGCTGGGTCGATATCCAGCGCGACGAGTTCAAACGGCTGGGCATCACCGGCAACTGGGCCGATCCGTATCTCACGATGGATTTCCGCGCCGAGCGTGTGATCGCGGAGGAGTTCCAGACATTCCTGATGTCCGGCGTGCTCTATCAGGGCTCGAAGCCCGTGATGTGGTCGCCCGTGGAGAAGACCGCGCTGGCCGAGGCGGAGATCGAGTATCACGACCACAAGTCGCACACGATCTGGGTGCCGTTCCAGATTGTCGATGTGGCCGATCCAGTCGCCGATGCGGGCAAGGCGTCCGACACCCCGCCGGAGACCCTGGCGCGCATTGCCGATTTTTCCGGAGCAAAAGTCGTCATCTGGACAACCACCCCCTGGACGATCCCCTCGAACCGGGCTGTCGCTTACAACCCCGATATCGCTTATGGGCTCTACGAAGTCACGGGCACGCCCGACGAATGCTGGGCGCGGATCGGCGACCGCTACCTGCTGGCCGATGCGCTGGCCGAAGAGGTCCTTGGCCGTGCCCGGCTTGAGGACAGCATGTGGCGGCGCCTGCGCGACGTCTCGGCCGACGAGCTTGGAGCCATCACCCTGGCGCATCCCATGCGCGGGGCGGAGGGCGCCGACGGATTCTGGGACTATGATGTGCCCATGATCGACGCCGATTACGTCACCGACGATGCAGGCACGGGCTTTGTGCATACCGCACCGAGCCACGGCGCGGACGATTACGAGAGCTTCCTCAAGCGCGGCTGGCTTGATCGCATGACGCACAATGTCGGCGAGGAGTCCGAATTCCTCGATCACGTGCCGTTCTTTGCAGGCCTGCGCGTGCTCGATCACAAAGGCAAGGAAGGCAAGGCCAACGCCGCCGTGATCGACAAGCTCGTCGAACTCGGCGGGCTGCTCGCGCGGGGGCGGATGACGCACTCTTATCCGCACTCCTGGCGCTCCAAGGCGCCGGTGATCTACCGCAACACGCCGCAATGGTTCGCCGCCATCGACCGCCCGGTCGGTGACGGTCGCGATGCCTATGGCGAGACGATCCGCACCCGGGCGCTGCGGTCCATCGACGAGCTTGTGAACTGGACGCCGAAATCGGGGCGCAACCGGCTTTACTCGATGATCGAGGCCCGGCCCGACTGGGTGCTGTCGCGTCAACGCGCCTGGGGTGTGCCGCTGACCTGCTTTACCAAGGCTGGCGCGCTGCCGACCGATCCTGACTTCCTGCTGCGCGACCCGGTGGTGAATGCCCGCATCCTTGAGGCCTTCGAGGCCGAAGGCGCGGATGCGTGGTACAAGGACGGCGCGAAGGAGCGCTTTCTTGGCGACGACTACGACCCGGCGGAATGGAACCAGGTCTTCGACATCCTCGACGTGTGGTTCGACAGTGGCTCGACCCACGCCTTCGTGCTGCGCGACCGCGAAGACGGCACCGAGGACGGTATCGCGGATGTCTATATGGAGGGCACCGACCAGCATCGAGGCTGGTTCCACTCCTCGATGCTGCAGGCCTGTCACACCATCGGGCGCGCGCCCTATCGCAACGTGGTCACCCATGGCTTCACGCTGGACGAGAAGGGCAACAAAATGTCCAAATCGCTCGGCAACACCATCGTTCCCGAGAAAGTTGTGCAGCAATACGGCGCGGATATCCTCCGCCTGTGGGTGGCGCAGACAGACTACACGGTTGACCAGCGTATCGGACCGGAAATCCTCAAGGGCGTCGCCGATGGCTATCGCCGGTTGCGCAACACGCTGCGCTACATGCTTGGCGCGCTGGCCCATTTCGATGAGGCCGACCGGGTGGACGCGGCGGACATGCCGGAGCTGGAGCGCTATATCTTGCATCGCCTGGCGGAGCTCGATGCCGTCGTGCGCAAGGGCTATGCGGAATACGATTTCCAGAAAGTGTTCCAGCAGCTGTTCAATTTCTGCACGGTGGAGCTGTCTGCCTTCTATTTCGATATCCGCAAGGACGCGCTTTATTGCGATGGGGACAGCCTCCGGCGCCGCTCGGCCCGCACTGTGATGGACCTGTTGTTCCACCGGCTGACCACGTGGCTGTCTCCGGTGCTGGTCTTCACGATGGAAGAGGTGTGGCTTGAACGCTTCGGGCAGGACGGCTCCTCGGTTCATCTTCAGGACTTCCCCGACACGCCTGAAAGCTGGCGTGACGATGCGCTTGCCGCCAAATGGGCCGATGTGCGGCGGGCGCGGCGTGCCGTGACCGCTGCGCTCGAAATGCAGCGCAGTGAGAAGGTGATCGGCGCCAGCCTGGAAGCCGCGCCTGTGGTGCATGTCGCCGATGACGCAATGCTGAAAGCGCTCAAGAGCGTGGCCTTCGAAGACGTCTGCATCACCTCTGACGTCGTGCTGACGTCGGACCCGATGCCGGCGGAAGCGTTCCGCTTGCCCGAGATTGACGGCGTCGGCGTGGTCTTCGAGCGCGCGTCCGGCGAGAAATGCCAGCGCTGCTGGAAAATCCTGCCCGATGTCGGCACACATGCGCATCCCGGCACCTGCAAACGCTGCAACGCGGCGCTCGACGCGGGCTGACGCATCTCCGCCATGCGCCATGCGCCGGGGGCTTGGCAATCGGGTGTATGGCAGACGTGGAAAGCGTGAAAAAATGGCGCGGCTCCGGTTCGGGGTCGCGCCTTTTTTTGACCTGCCGCCCGGTTGCGCGCTAGACTCGGCACAGAGTGTATGCGGGGAAGGACCATGCGAAGACGTGTATTTCTGGCCGGTTTGGTAGGATCGGGACTCGTGGCCTGCGCCCCTACGACCAACAACTTGGCGCTGGCGCCCAATTCCACCTTGATCGTGGTCCGCCATGCGGACCGGCTCGGCGAAGATCTGACAGAGGCGGGGCGCGCGCGGGCAGAAGCCTTGGTCAAGGCGGTCGATGGCCTGCCGCTCGATGCCATCCACTCCCCGGGGATCAAACGCAACCTCGACACCGCACGCCCGCTCGCAAAAGCGCGCGGCATGCCCATCGAACGCATCCCCGCGGAAACGGCGCCGCAGAGGCTGGTGGCCTCTTCGGCCGGGCGGAGCGTGATCTGGATCGGCAATTCCGGAAACATCACCGCGATCTGGGATGCCTTGCGGCTGACAGCACCACCCCCGGTCGAATACGGCGATTTGCATATCGTGCGCGCAGATGCGACCGGCGCTGTCACGATTGAGCGCCGTCGTTTTGGTGCAGGATGAGGTGATTGCCCGCGCGTTGATGCAGCTCGCGCTTGCGCGCGCGCCGGACAAGACGTTTTGCCCGTCAGAGGTCGCCCGCGCCTTGGCCAGCGACTGGCGCCCGCTCATGCATCGCGTGCGGCACGTGGCCAGCACCCTACCCCTTGTGGCAACGCAACGCGGCGCACCGGTTGATGGTGCAAACGCAAAGGGTCCGATCCGGCTGCGCCTTGCGCGACCCGGCGAGCACGAGGCCGCTTCAGAGCCGTGAGCCTTGCACCGACCCGCCCTAGCGGATCACGAAAACGGACTGGCGCGCATGCCGCACCACCCGCGCCGCGTTCGGACCAACAAGGTAATCGCGCAGTTCCGGACTATGCGCACCGACAACAATGGCGTCCGCATCGATGCTATTGGCGAACCGGATGATCTGATCGTAGATCGTGCCGGTTGCGACATGGGTTTCCGCCGAGATGTCCAGGGTCTTGCCGACCCAGTCCTCAAGACTGGCCGCCGCTTCGGCACGGATCTTCTTGTCGTAATCGGGTCCGAAGGCGGACCCGACGATGGCATAGCCCATATCCGGAACGACGTTGAGCACATGCAGGTCGCTTTCCTCATGCAGGGCAAGCCGCTCCGCTGCTTTCGCAGCCTTTGTGGCTCCTTTGTCGTCATTCAGGTCTACCGCGAGCAAGATCGTTTTGAACATGTGCCCCTCCTCAGAACGCAGGTTGCGTCGCGCGGCGACGCTGGATTGCCACGACACCAAGCAACAGGAGCAGCGCGGGGATAAAGAACACTTCCTTCGGCATGCGGTCGTTTTCGACCTGCACCATGGTCACCTGCACAGGATCGTCGCCATAGTAATCATATTCGATTCCAATGGTCTCGAAATGCGGCGTGCCGGGGAACGGCTCTTCGAGCAGGAGCACCCCGTTCTCTTCAAAGACGGTAAGCCCCTGATCGCTCAGTGCGGTTTCCGGATCTCCCGGAACGGCCGGGATGGAAATCGTGGTCGGCCGCATCTGCGCGGTATCAAAATCGGGGCCTGTGATTGTCAGGCGCACGAAATCTCCCTCCGGCGCGGTGCCGATCAGCTCCACGGCCTCGGGCCCCGTTGCCTCGACATATTTCGGAGCGACCTGATCAAGGAAGTAATCCGGCCTGAACAGCATGAACGCGATGAAAAGCAGCACAGCGCTTTCCCATTTTCGCGATTTGGCGATGAAATAGCCCTGTGTGGCCGCGGCAAAGAGCAACATGGCGATCAGCGCCATGAAGAAGACAAACACCGCCTTCAAGGGTCCGACATCGATCAAAAGAAGATCGGTGTTGAAGATGAACAGGAATGGCAACAAGGCCGTGCGGATGTCATAGGCGAAGCCTTGCACGCCGGTCTTGATCGGATCTCCACGGGAGATGGCCGCCGCCGCATAGGCCGCGAGCCCCACGGGCGGCGTGTCATCCGCGAGAATTCCGAAATAGAAGACAAAGAGATGCACAGCAATCAGCGGGAAGATATAGCCTGCCTGCGCGCCGACCGAGAGGATCACCGGAGCCATAAGCGACGACACGACGATGTAGTTGGCCGTTGTCGGCAGGCCCATTCCGAGGATCAGGGACATCACGGCAACAAGGATCAGCAGGATCCAGATATTGCCGCCCGCGATCACTTCGACCACCTGGCCGATGACCTGGTGCGCGCCGGTGAGGCTGATGGTGCCAACGATGATCCCCGCCGCACCGGTTGCGACACCGATACCGATCATGTTGCGCGCGCCCAGGATAAGCCCGTCGATGAAGTCGCGCCATCCCTGCACCGTTGCGGCGCCCATCCCCTCGCCGCGGAAGAACGCCTTGAGCGGACGGTGGGTCAACGCCACGATGATCATGAAGATCGTCGCCCAATAGGCCGAGAGAGAGGGCGAAAGCCGGTCGAGGTTCTCGGTTCGCACCATAAGGTTCCAGACCAGAATGAAGATCGGGAGCGAGAAATAGGCCCCGCCAAGCAGCGTCGGCGTCAAGCGCGGCGCTCGAAGCGGGCCGTCGGGGTCGTCCATGGCCACGTCCGGGTAGCGTGAGGCGAAATAGACCAGGACCAGATACAGGATCGCCACAACGACCAACCCGCCATAGACGCTTTCGGTCATGAAACCATCAAGCACCGTGCGCAACAGGATCATGCCATAGGTGCAGGCCCCGAGGAACAGGAACCCGGACAGGAACAGGATCAGGATGAGCGCCGGGCCGATGTGGCGTCCGGGCTTTTCAAGGCCCTTCATCTGCATCTTGAGCGCTTCGAGATGCACGATGTAAAGCAGCGCGATGTAGCTGATGACCGCCGGCAGAAAGGCGTGCTTGACGACCTCGATATAGGGAATGTTCACGTATTCGACCATGAGGAAGGCCGCCGCGCCCATGACGGGCGGCGTGAGCTGACCATTCGTCGAAGAGGCGACCTCGACCGCGCCGGCCTTCTCTGCCGGGAAGCCGATGCGTTTCATCAAAGGAATGGTAAACGTGCCGGTTGTCACGGTGTTGGAGATCGAACTGCCGGAGATCATGCCGGTGAGCATCGATGACAGAACCGACGCCTTCGCCGGTCCGCCCCGCAGCGCACCAAGAAGCGCAATGGCCACCTTGATGAACCAGCCCCCGCCGCCGGCCCGGTCGAGCAAGGCCCCGAACAGAACGAAGAGAAAGATCATCGAGGTGGACACCCCGAGTGCCACGCCAAAGACGCCCTCGGTCTGCATCCAGTAATGGCCAAGCGCCTTGGACAGCGACGCGCCGCCGTAATTGGTGATGTTGCGCGCCCATTCCGAGTAGCCGCCGAAAAAGGCGAAAAGCACAAATGCCCCGGCAATGATCACCAGCGGCAACCCCAGCGAGCGCCAGACGGACACCATGAGCACGCCCATCCCGATGCAGGACATGACAATGTCGGACGTTGACCAGAGCCCGGGCCTGTCGGCAATCTCGAACCGGAACACCACGAGATACAGACAGGCCGAGATCCCGAGGATCATCAAGGCCCAGTCATAAAGCGGAATGCGGTCCCGCGGAGAGGATTTGAAGAGCGGAAACGCCATTGTCGCCAATGCGATGGCGAAGGCGAGGTGCACAAAGCGCGCCTGCGCCACGATATTGGCAAAGATCGACATGCCCGTGGCCTGCGCCACGACACCGGGAATGCGCGACGCGATATAGAGCTGGAAAAGCGACCAGACGATGCAGGTGCCGATGATCAGATTGGCCTGCCACCGGGCCGACGGGTTGCGGGCACCGGTATCGGCCTCGGCCACCATGTCATCGGCGCTGCGCGCGGGCTGTGTCGTGTCTGTCATATGTCCCTCCCCCGGTGTTCCGGGTTTTGTCGAGCCCTCGTCGACGCGGCACTTGAGACGTGCTCTGTTTGCGATCTGGCGGGGCTGTTTCCTGCGGTCCGGAGATATGCGCCAAGGGTGGGCCGGGCGCGCATGTCGGGACCGGGAGGGTCAGCCCGGATGCCGGGCCGACCGCGTTGCTTGTCCGAAGCCCTGCGCATGGCAGGGCGCGCGAGACCTTACTTCAGGCCAAGCTCCATATAGGCCTTTTCAGCACCGGGGTGCAGCGGCGCGGACAGGCCGTCAGACACCATCTGCGCCGGGTCAAGATTGGCAAAAGCCGGGTGCAGCTGCTTGAAGTCGTCGATGTTTTCCATCACCGCCTTGGCCACGACATACACCGTCTCTTCGGGCACGTTTGCGGATGTCACGAAGGTGGCGCCGACGCCAAAGGTCGTGGTTTCCTGATCATTGCCCGCATACATGCCGCCGGGGATGGTGGCGACGCGGTAATAGGGGTTGTCGGCGACAAGCTTGTCGATCGGCTCGCCCGCAACGTCGACCAGCTTGATATCACAGGTCGTCGTGGCTTCCTTGATGGCCGCCGCGGGGTGTCCAACCGTGTAGATCATCGCATCGATATTGCCATCGCAGATCTGCTTGGCCATTTCGGAACCCTTGTATTCCGTCGCGAGCCCGAGGTCGTCCATGCCAATGCCGAAGGCTTCCATCACGACTTCCATCGTCGCGCGCTGGCCCGAACCGGGGTTACCGACATTGACGCGCTTGCCAACAATGTCGCCAAAGCCTTCGATGCCGCTGTCAGCGCGGACAAGCAGGGTGAAAGGCTCAGGGTGCACCGAGAAGACGGCGCGCAGTTCCGGGAAGGCCGCATCACCCTCAAAGCGCGAGGTGCCGTTATAGGCGTGGTACTGCCAGTCGGACTGCGCCACACCGAACTCCAGCTCGCCGGCCTTGATCGTGTTGATGTTGTAGACCGAGCCGCCGGTGGATTCCACCGCGCAGCGGATGCCATGCTCCTTGCGGTCGCGGTTCACCAGACGGCAGATTGCGCCACCTGTCGGATAGTAAACGCCCGTCACGCCACCGGTCCCGATCGAGATGAACTCCTGCGCCGAAGCCGCGCCGCCGAAAGCCATCGCAGCCGCAGTTATTGCGCCATATGCAAAGTTTTTCATGTATTGTCTCCCTATAGTCCCCTGTCTTGTCACAACAGAGTCGACGATTGCAGTAGAACCGACCCGGCAACAGGTGGCAAGGTCGAGACCAGATTCGTTTGCCATGCAGGAACCCTATTGATGGATTGCTCCGCATCCCATGTCTTTCCGCGCCACAACCACGCGAGCCTCCCGGTCGCAACGCGCGGGGAAGGCGCGTATCTCTACGACTCGACAGGCAAGGCCTATCTCGATGGTTCGGGCGGTGCCGCTGTGTCCTGCCTTGGCCATGGCGACGCGCATGTCATCGAAGCCATCCAGCGACAGGTGTCGCAGATGGCCTTCGCCCACACCGGGTTTCTGACATCCGAGCCCGCAGAAGAACTGGCAGACCGGCTGATTGCGCATGCACCCGGCGCGCTGGACCGCGCCTATTTTGTGTCCGGCGGATCCGAAGCGATGGAAGCCGCGCTCAAGCTCGCACGGCAATACTATATTGAAATCGGGCAACCGGCGCGGGCCCGGATCATTTCGCGCCGCCAGAGCTATCATGGCAATACGCTGGGCGCGCTTGCGGTGGGCGGCAACCAGTGGCGGCGCAAACCCTTCAAGCCCCTGCTGATGGAAGTCAGCCATGTCTCACCCTGTTACGCGTATCGAGACAAGCCCGATGGCGTGAGCGACGCCGCCTATGTCAAGCACCTGGTGCGTGAGATCGAGGACGAGATCGGCGCCTGGGGCGCGGAGTCGATCATGGCCATCGTCGCCGAACCTGTGGTGGGAGCAACGCTGGGCGCGGTGCCTGCTGTTAAGGGATATTTCAAGGCGCTCCGCGCGCTTTGTGACAAGTTCGGCATCCTGCTTATTCTCGACGAGGTCATGTGTGGCATGGGCCGGACCGGAACGCTGTTTGCCTGTGAGCAGGATGGCGTCGCCCCGGATATCGTGGCAATCGCCAAGGGGTTAGGAGCCGGGTATCAACCGATTGGTGCCATGCTTTGCACCCGTGACATCTATCAGACCATCAGCTCCGGCAGCGGGTTCTTTCAGCATGGCCATACCTATCTCGGCCACGCCACGGCCTGCGCGGCCGCAAATGCCGTGCTTGACCGCTTGATTGACGATGACCTCGTTTCGCGCGTCGCTCCCGTCGGCGCCAAGCTCCGCGCCGCGCTGGAGGCCCGGTTCGGGCAGCATCCCAACATTGGTGACATTCGCGGGCGCGGGCTGTTTCTCGGGCTTGAACTCGTTGCGGATCGCGACACGAAGGCGCCGCTCGACCCGGCGCGCAAGACCCATGCCAAAATCAAGTCCGCCGCTTTCGATGCCGGGCTGATTTGTTACCCGATGGGCGGCACCGTTGACGGACAAAGCGGTGACCATGTGTTGTTGGCGCCGCCCTTTATCCTGAGTGACGACCAAATTGACGAGTTGGTCGACAAGCTTGGCACGGCTATCGACACGGCCCTTCACGGAGCGGCATGACACCGTTTCGGGTTTTCCGTCCCGCACGGTGCTCTTGCGGCGCGGGACGGAGGCGGGATGACAGGGCTTACGCGCCGTAGAGGCCGGCGACCTTTCCCCGCAGCGCAACCAGCGCCAGAACCGTGTCGATAGTCGGGGTCGGGATCCCGGTGACGCGCCCCAACTCCTGAACGGAGCCGACAAGCGCATCGATCTCCATCGGGCGACCCTGATCGAGATCCTGCAACATGGAGGTTCTGTGTGCGCCCACGGCTGCGCCGCCATCGATGCGTTTCTCGACGTCGATCGGGAATTTCACGCCCAACGCTTCCGCGATCTGCTGCGCTTCGAGCATCATGCCCTTGGCGACGGCCCTTGTCCCGGGATCGGTGCAGAGCACGTCCAGTGTCGCATGGGTCAGTGCGGAGATCGGGTTGAAGGACAGATTGCCCCAGAGTTTCACCCAGATCTCATCGCGCAGGCGCGGTCGGACCGGCGCCTTCAGACCCGCCGCCGCAAGGGCCTTGGACAGCGCCATGGCGCGGTCGGATTTCGAGCCATCCGGCTCGCCCAGGGAAAAGCGGTTGCCTTCGATATGCTTGATGACACCGGGCTCGATCACCTCGGCGGCTGGATAAACCACACAGCCAAGCACACGGTCCGGGCCAAACCCGTCCCACTGCTTGTTTCCGGGGTCGACCGTTTCGAGGCGCGTGCCCTCAAGCTCGCCGCCGATCTTGTGAAAATACCACCACGGCACACCGTTCACGCCCGAGACGATCGTGGTGTTCTCTCCGATCAGGGGACGCATCCGGTCGACAACGCCGGGCACCGAATGCGCCTTGAGGGTCACGATGACGTAATCCTGCTCCCCCAGATCAGACGGATCATCCGAGGCCGTGACGGAAACGTTGGTCTCCGCGCCACCCTCTTCCAACAGGGTGAGACCCTTGTCCTTCATCGCCGCAAGATGCGGCCCACGCGCCACAAGGCTGACGTCGGCGCCGGCCTGTGCCAGCTTCACACCCATGTATCCGCCGATGGCACCGGCCCCGAATACGCAAATCTTCATCGCTCTCCACAACAGATCACCGGACCACCGGTCCGGGCACTGCCCCCTGATTTCCAAACGCTAACACCCGACAACAGCCCAGCCCGCGCGAAACGCACAGGCTGGGAGTGGTGCTCAGGTTGTTTCCACAAGCCCCAGCTTCTCGGCAAGGCCAATCCGCTGCATCTTGCCGGTTGCGCCCTTCGGGATCTCGTCAAGAATGATCACCTTGCGCGGCGCTTTGAAGTCGGCGAGACGCTCAAGCGCGAAGTCGCGGATATCCCGCTCGGTGGCCTCGGACCCGTCTTTCAAGACGACGGCAGCGGCCACTTCCTCGCCCAGTTTCGGATGCGGGAGCGCAAAAGTCACGACCTGTGCGATGGCCGGGTGGTCCAGAAGAACGCCATCGACTTCGAGAGGCGATACCTTTTCGCCGCCGCGGTTGATGATCTCCTTCAGGCGACCCGTCAGATGCAAGAACCCGTCTTTGTCGAACGCGCCCTGATCACCCGTGCGGAACCAGCGATGTCCATCCGCCTCGAAGAAGTTCTTGGTATTGGCCTCTGGATTGCTCTCGTAGCCGGGCGTAACGTTCGGACCGGAAATGCACACCTCTCCGGTGCCGTCGACCAGCTGGTTTTCTGTCTCATGCGCAATCCGCACCAATGGCCCTGCGGCCACACCGACACTACCTGGTTTTTGTAGATCCATACGATTGCAGCACATCTGATGCGCCGCTTCCGTCATGCCGTAAGCTTCGATCACCGGCGCGCCAAAGGTCTTGTTGAGCTCCTGCATGACCTGCGCCGGCAAGGAGGCCGAGGAAGACCGCAGGAAGCGCAGCGGCACGTCAGCGATCACATCCGCGTTGCGCTTGGCACGGGTCAGGATCGCCTGATGCATGGTCGGCACGGCGGTATACCAAGTGGGCCGCGCTTCCTTGAGCATCGCGAAGAAGTTCATCGCGTTGAACCCGGCGGTGCAGAAGACCGATGCGCCAGCGGACAGCGACGCCGACACCGCAGCCACCAGACCGTGGATGTGGAAGAGCGGCATCACATTGAGGCAACGATCCTTTGCCGTCAGGTCGAGAGACGCGGCAATATTTTCAGCGGACGCGGCCACGTTTGATTGCAGAAGTGGCACAATCTTGGGCCGCGAGGTTGTCCCGGACGTGTGCAGAATGAGCGCCACATCGTCAGCGGCAGGCTCTCCGGAGGCTGGCGTGTCGGCCGCGTCCCCCTGAAGGGCAAAGACCCCAGCCTCTGCCCCCTCGGGCACGTGAACACGCAGGATCGCGATGCCCAGACGTTTCGCGGCGGCATAGGCCGGCCCCTCTTCGCCGTCGGCCAGAACGATGGCGCGCGCCTTCAGGTCCTCGAGGTAAAACGCATATTCATCCTCGCGGTACGAAGGATTGAGCGGCGCCGTGACCGCCGCTTGTGCGATACAGACAAAGGTCGTCGCCATTTCCGGCCCGTTTGGCAACACGATGGCCACCCGGTCGGACGGGCCGATGCCCATGGCGCGCAGACTGTGCATCGTCTGTTCCGACAGCGCACGCAGCCCGCCATAGCTCAGCCAAGGCCGGTCCGGAGCGCCGATCGCCGGTGCGGTTTCTGGGTGCGTGGCGATCAGAGCCTTCATTGTGTCGGCCATGGCTTTGGTCCTTCTTGTTGTCAGTCTTCATCAGGATCACTCCGCGGGAGCTATAGCGCGACGGGCTGTTCTCCGCCACGCTTGAACTAGGGGAAGCACGAAGAAAAGCACGGCCAGAGCGATGAAAAAGCCCGACAGAGGGCGCTCAATGAAGGCGAGCACGTTGCCTTGTTCCGCGATCAACGTCTGCCGGAAGCTCTTTTCCATCAGCGGTCCGAGCACAAGCGCAAGGACCAGCGGAGCAAGCGGATAATCAGCCTTGCGCAGCAGGTATCCGGCGACACCGAAGGCTGCGATGAGCCAGACGTCGTGCATTTTCTGGCTCGGCGCGAAGCCACCCACGATGCACAGCACGATCACGATGGCGCAAAGCACGGTGAAGGGCATCCGCAACGCCCAGACAAAGAGCGGTATCAAGGCAATGTTGATCAGAACCGCGGCAAAGTTTGCCGTGTAGAGCGACGAGATCAGACCCCATACGAAATCGGGCTGCTCGATGAACAGCATCGGTCCGGGAACGAGGCCCCACATCACCATGCCACCAAGTAACAAGGCCGTCGTGGGGGAGCCCGGGATACCGAGTGTCAGCATCGGAAGCAGAGAGCCCGTCGAGGCCGCATTGTTGGCCGTTTCCGGGGCGACGACACCTTCGATATTGCCTTTGCCGAAGGTCTCGGGTTCCTTCGAGGTCTGCTTGGCGATCCCGTAGGCCATGAGGGACGCCGGGGTCGCCCCCGCCGCTGGCAACATGCCGACAAAGAACCCGAGAAACGACCCCAAGCTCATGGTTTTCCACATCTTGTTGATGCGTTTGAGACCCGCCCCGAGCTCGCGGAAGGTGATCTTCGCGGGCGTTACCTGAGGCGCGGTCTTGGACGTTTCGATCGTGTAAAGGATCTCACCGATTCCGTAGACGCCAATGGCGAGAACCAGGAAGGAGATGCCAGAGTAGAAGCCGGGCATGTCGCCAAAAATCAGGCGCGGCTGGCCGGAAATCAGGTCGAGACCCACTGTGGACAGGACGAGGCCGAGGCAGATCATCACGACGGTCTTGAGCTTGTCGTCGCCTCCCAGACCCACGAAGGTGGTAAAGGCGAGCAGAACAAGCGCGAATTCTTCGGCCGGTCCGAAGGCCAGAGCGAGATCGGCCAAAGGCGCCGCAAACAGCGTAAAGAGCACCACGGAGATTGTGCCGCCAACGAAACTGGCGGTTGCCGCGGCGATCAACGCGAGGCCGGCCTTGCCCTGTTGCGCCATGGGGCGTCCGTCAAAGGTTGTCGCCACCGCTGTGGATGCGCCGGGGATCCCGAGCAGGACCGACGAAACGGCCCCGCCATACATCGCGCCGTAATAGATGGCCGCCAGCAGGATGATCGCAGAGGACGGCGGCACGATAAATGTCAGCGGCAGGACGATCGCCACGCCGTTGACCGATCCGAGCCCCGGCATGGCCCCGATAAAGAGACCTGCCGTGACGCCGAGCAGGACAACCATGAGATTGAGCGGAGAGAGCGACGTGGCAAAGCCATCGCCGAGAAGAGCAAGCATTTCCATGGCGAGGGCTCCTTAGAAGAACATCGCGTAAAGCGGGAAGAACAGCGGTTCCGTGATCCCCTTTGGCAGCAGGATCTTGAGCGTCGCCTCGAAGAAGAAGAACAAAAACACGGGCGTTGCGAGGGTCAGCGACATCGTCAGCGTCCACCCGTGGCCGCCATAGATCCTCAGATACCAGAAGAGAAACGCAACGATCGCGACATAGGCACCGACAATCGGGATCAGCGCAATCGTGATCACCAGCGACGCAACCACCATCAACAAGGGGCGCAACATCGTGCGGTCGAAGAAGAACGACGCCTTCGCATCGGCCGCAAAGCTTCGGGCCAGAATGCCGCCGGCGCAGAGCAGCATGATGAGGGAGAGCCAGAACGGGAAAGCGCCTCCGCCCGGTCCGCCGGTTTCCCCCTCCCACCCGATGGGCAGCACAGTGGCATGCCACATGAAATAGGCCGATAGCGCCATGATGGCGCCTGCAATCAAGCGATCTGCGACGAGCATACCAATCCCCTCTTTATGACATGTCGTATGCGAAAGTGCTGGGCCGCCTGATGAGACGGCCCAGCAAGTACACTGTGGCGCTGGCGCTTAGGACGAGCCTTCGCCTTCCATGTTGTCGAGGATTGCCTTGTGCTTGGCACGCTCTTCGAGGAAGTAGGTCTGGAGTGCGTCACCGGTCAGATAGGCAGGCATCAGAGCTTTTTCGGAGGTGTAGGTCTGCCACTCTTCGCTTTCGGACAGCGCCTTGAACATCGCGGTGTAGTAGTCGACCGCTTCCTGGGGCATGTCCTTGGGTGCAACAAAGCTCCGCTGCATGGCATAGACGATGTCGTGGCCAAGTTCACGTGCCGTGGGAACGTCCGGGAATGCTTCGAGGCGCTCGGGTGTGAACGCGACAAGCGGAATGGACTTGCCGGCGTTGTAGAAGCCCATCTGTTCGGAGGGATTGTTCACCGTGGAATTGATGTGGCCACCCACGAGATTCTTGGCCACGTCACCGCCCCCTTTGAAGGGCACATAGGTCACATCGAGGTCAAACTCGGCTTCGATCATCGCCGTCACGAGGCTGTCTTCCTGGCCGGTTCCGGTGCCACCCATCTTCCAATCCCTGCCGGCTGCCTTCACGGCAGCGACGTATTCGTCCAGGTTTGTGATGCCGCTGTCAGCATTGACCCAGAGAATGAAGGTATCTTCGGCCATCCGGGCGATCGGTGTGAACTCTTCGATGTCGACGCCGATATCGGTGCGCAGCGGGGTGGTGTAATAGCTGTTAAGCGTCGCCATGATGACATGCGCGTCGCCTTCCTTGTCCTTGAGATACCGCAGAGCCTCTGCGCCAGAGCCGCCGCCCTTGTTGACCGGCAGAACCGGCATCGACGCCAGTCTCTCTTTCTGAATGATCGACTGGAAAAGACGCGCAAGGCGATCTGCACCACCCCCCTGACCGGCCATGATCACCATTTCAACCGGCTTCTGGGGCTTCCAACCCTCTGCAAGGACGGCGGTTGCCGACGATGCCACAAGAGCTGCGGATGCTGCGATTGCGAGTGCAGCCCGGCGCGTGAACGTGTATGCCATGTAATATCCTCCCTAGGATCAAATGATTGGCGCTTCAGCGGAGAATATCCCCTCGCCGCAAGAAACCGTGAGCAGATACATACGTAGAAGAAATTTTATTTCACGAAAATTCGGGTAAGCATGTAAAAGCTTGCGCTTGCAAGTTTGTATTTTGTAAAGTTGTTAACATGAAGAAGACGCTTATTGGACCGCAATTGCGGCAGATCCGACGCCGACATGGACACAGCCAAGCCGAAATGGCGCGCCAGCTGGGCATCAGTCCGGCCTATGTCAACCTGCTGGAAAACAATCAGAGATCCCTGAGCGTCGCGGTGCTTCTGGCCTTGTCAGAGCATTACGGCGTCGACATGCGCAGCCTCACACAAGACAGCGACCACGGCCGTCTGGCCGATCTGCGCGCAGCCACGAAGGACCCTGCATTCAGCGGCGAAGCGCCCGATCTGGCGGAGTTGCGCGCGGCACTCGATCACGCTCCGCAGCTGGTCGACCGATTCCTGCAACTGTATCAGAATCACCGGACCATCGTGGAGCAGGTGAAGCGCATGGCCGACAGCGGTTCCGCAGAGGCGCTGCTCACAGTGACGCCGGAAACGGCCATTCACGACTTTTTCCGAGACCATGCCAATCATTTTGATCCTTTGGAACGCACCGCGGAAGGGCTGCGTGTTCGGATCGGCGGCAGCTCGGACGACATGTACACACTTCTTAAAAGACAATTGCGCCTTGAACACGCGATCCAGACAGAGGTTGTTGCCCATGAACAGATGCAGGGCGCGCTTCGGTTCTTCGATGAAAATGCCGGGCGCGTGCAGCTTTCCGATGCGCTGGACCATACCAACAGGATCTTTCAACTCGCCCATATCCTCGGCCTTCTGGAGGCGGCCGCCCCGGTCAATGCCCTGATGCAGGAAAGCGGGCTGAAAACAGAAGCCGGGTTGGCGCGGCTGCGGGTGGAGCTCACCAACTATTTTGCGGCCGCCCTCCTCATGCCGTACGATCGAATGCTGCATCGTGCCAAGGAAACAGGCTACGATATCGACAGGATCGCAGCGAGTTTCGGTGTCAGTTTTGAGCAGGTCTGTCAGCGATTGACCACGCTTCAGCGGGACGGCGCCCGCGGCGTTCCGTTCTTCTTTCTTCGGATCGACCGCGCGGGCAATGTCACCAAGCGGTTCAACGCGACACCCTTTACCCTTGCCGAGCAAGGCGGCGCCTGTCCGGTCTGGGACATCCACGGGGCTTTCAGAGCACCCGGCGTGATTGTCCCGCAATTCGTCGAACTGCCGGAGGGCGGCCAGTTCTTCACCTTGTCCCGCACCGCGGATCGACCGGTTTTTGATCGCCAGAGCCTCGATCGACGTCTCGTTGTTGTTGTCGGATGTGAGATCGATCACGTCGATCAGATCGGATATGCCCGGCCCTTCAATCTCAAGGATCCAGATTTGGCGGCCCCCATCGGCATCAATTGTCATGTGTGTCCGAGGCAGGCATGCAATCAAAGGGCCCACCAACCGCTCTTGAAAACCCTGCCCATCGACGCGCGGCGACGCGGCGGAACACGCTACGAAAGTTGATCCCGGGTCTGCAGGGGCGCTGTTTCAGAAAATGCGAAGCAGTTTGACCCTGCGCGGAACCAATTCTTAACGCAGCCCCCCTACTCCTTCTCTCCATCACCGTCGGAGCGTTTCCGTGCGCGCCGTGACACTGTCTTCTTGGAAGAGGGAGAAACCGTTGATGCCGGATATCCAGTTTCACGCGCTGGGTGCTGTCCGCGCCCGGTCTGGAGATGACCCCCTGATTGCCTTTCTCCATACCGCACGCAACGCCGATGTGACGATTTCAGCCAGAGATGTCCGGCGCCTCGATTCGCATCGCCTTCAGATCCTCCTTGTCGCCCAGAAGCAGTGGCTCTCCGAGGGGTATCGTTTCACGGTGATGGACAAGGCGCCAACCTTCTACGACGGGCTTGAGCGGCTCGGCATCCCATCCGATCAATTTGACGAGGACCCCGTATCATGAGCACCAAGGTCTTAGCGATAGACGACTCCCGCACAATCCGGAACCTCCTTCGGGTGTCCCTGGAAGGAGCTGGTTTCGACTTTTACGACGCCTGTGACGGCGAAGAAGGGGTTGAGCGGTTTCCCGAAGTTGATCCTGACGTGGTGATCACCGACATCAATATGCCAAAGCTGGACGGGTTTGGCGTCATCGACGCCTTGAGGTCCGGGCCAAACAGAACGCATGTGCCGATTCTTGTCTTGACAACAGAAAGTTCGGACGACCTGAAGGCACGCGCCCGAGACGCGGGCGCAACCGGATGGATCGTCAAACCGTTTGACGACGACTCTCTTGTTTCAGTCCTCCGGCGCTTGACGGGGCACGTTGCCTGACATGTCTGGAAATTCGATACGGGACACATTCTTTGAGGAGTGTGAGGAGCTTCTGGAGGCTCTGGTCGAGGGGCTTTCGCAGATGGAAGAGGCCGGCGATGACATGGAAGTCGTCAACGCCGTTTTCAGAGCCGTTCATTCGATCAAGGGAGGCGCTGGCGCCTTCGGCTTGGACCGTTTGGTAGGTTTCGCCCATAGTTTTGAAACGGTCATGGACCGCGTTCGCAACGGACAGCTTTCAGTCGACGAGGGGTTGATGGGTCTCTTCCATCGGTCCGGGGATCAACTTTCCGATCTCGTGGTCGCCGCTCGTGACGGCATTGACCTCGACAAGGAGACAGAAACAAGCCTGCTCAAGGAGCTGGAAAATCATCTCGGAGACGAGGCTGAGGACGATGGGTTCAATTTCGACGCCCTGACATTGGACTTCTCCGACAGCGCGCCAGAAGTGGCGTTTGGCGATCTCGCTGTAGACGACACCGACGAAGAAATCACGGCGAGTCCCAGCGCTTCGCCGGCATTGTTGCCTGGAGAAGGGCCAACAGGAGCAAAGCGTTTCTCCATTCGCTTCGAGCCAAACCCGGTGCTATACGAAAACGGCCATGAACCGCTCCTCCTATTTGACGCTTTGGCAGAACTCGGCCGCCTTGAAGTCCAGGCCTACTATGACAGGCTCCCGACGTTCGACGCCTACAGCCCGACCGACTCGCTTCTGGGATGGGAACTCTCGCTAGAAACCAGCGAGAGCGAGACCGTTCTGCATGAGATCTTCGAATTTGTGGAGGGGCTGTGCACGCTTGAGATTTCTGCCGAAGACGTCATCCCAACGGAAAACTTGGTTGAGCTCCATCCTTCCAGCGACGACACCGAAGCAGAAACCCCAGCATCCGAAGAAAGCGCGATTTCCAAGATTGAGCCGGTAATTTCCTTCAAAGGCAACGGCGACGCAATACCAACGCCTTTAGACAAAGCTGAAGGTCAAAAAGCGGCTCCTGTATCAACTCGTCCCCGAGATACGAAGGGCCCAAAACCCACACTCAGAGTGGATCTAGATCGCGTAGATCGATTGATCAACACTGTTGGCGAACTGATTATTAATCAAGCAATGATTGCGCAACGGATCGAAGAACTCGATTTGCCGACCGTTGCCCACCTTAACAATGAACTCGAAGCCTACAAACTCTTGGCGCGCGATATTCAAGAAGGTGTCATGGCGATTCGGGCACAGCCGGTAAAACCTCTATTCCAACGAATGTCTCGAATTGTTCGCGAAGCTTCCGATGCAACAAACAAACGAGCAAAGCTGATAACAGTTGGCGATTCGACCGAGGTTGATAAAACTGTGATTGAGCGACTTGCCGACCCACTAACACATATGGTGCGCAACGCCGTCGATCATGGCCTTGAAACGCCAGAGGACCGAGAGCGGTGCGGTAAAGATCCAGTCGGAACCATACGTCTCTCTGCTGCACATCGCTCCGGCAGCGTTTGCATTGAAATATCCGACGATGGCGCAGGTCTGAACAGGGAAAAAATTCTCAGAAAAGCGATCGAGAAAAAACTCATCCCAGAGGACTCTGAACTGTCCGAACCCGAAATCGATAATCTTCTATTCTTGCCAGGATTTTCAACAGCTGGACAGGTATCAAATCTTTCTGGCCGCGGTGTGGGAATGGACGTAGTCAAAAATGCGGTGCAAGCACTTGGCGGCCGCGTATCAATTTCATCCATCCAAAATCAAGGCAGCGTATTCTCGATCGTATTACCGCTAACCCTAGCGGTAATGGATGGGTTTGTAATATCAGTTTCCAACCAGACAATGGTTATTCCGATATCATCAATAATCGAAACAATTCGCCCAAAAAATTCTGATATCCACCGCGTAGGGACTGACTGTGAAGTAATATCTGTTCGGGGATCTTACGTTCCAATCATTGACGTGGCTGAAAACTTGGGGATCAAGGATGATACAGAATGGCACAGAGACAGTATTTTGCTCCTTGTAGAGACTGAACAGTGTGGATTCATTGCCCTCAGAGTCTCAGCAATTCACGATCAGCGCCAAGTTGTTATAAAAAGCCTTGAAAGCAACTATGCACAAATCCCTGGAGTATCAGCGGCAACCATTCTTGGAGATGGAAAAATCGCACTCATACTCGATCCGGAGCAACTGATCCAGCTTGCGCAGACTACTGCAGGCGAACGTCACTATCAAAACACGAGACTGGAGCGCAGAAATGCTTGACAGCAATGAAATCCAAGTGGAGTCCCAATTTGAGTTCATCACGTTTTCTGCAGGAAATCAGAACTTTTGCCTCGAAATCACGCAAATCCGAGAAATCCGTCGCTGGACTACTGTAACTGCCCTCCCGCACACTCCAGACGATGTCTTAGGAGTTATGAATCTACGCGGCGCAGTAATACCAATATTCGACCTTTCCGCCAGATTTGACTTAGGCAAAACGGAAGAGAACGAACGAAATGTGGTAATTGTTGCCGCAATAGAGGGTACAACCGTTGGACTACTCGTAGAGTCGGTTTCAGAAATACTGTCTGTCCCAAAATCATCAATCCAAGAAACGCCTGACCTGAAGTCTGATGCTACGCGCCACAGCATAGCTGGAGTCATATCAATTGACGAAAATATGGTGCGAGTCGTGAATTTAGAAGCAATTCTAAATTCACAGGTGGAAGCAATATCATGATTGAACAGATCAAAGCAAAGGAACCACGCGTTGATGATTTATCTTCAACGGACTTTGCAACGCTTGCGAAAATTGCAAAAAAGGAATTTGGACTTGACTTGGCGACATCAAAAAAAACATTGGTTGGTTCCCGGCTCACTAAACGTGTACGCAACCTCGGCTTGAAGAGTCTCCATGAATATATTGGACGAATAAATTCAGAACTTTCAAATGATGAGCGAGACCAACTTGCAATCGCACTCACAACAAATGTAACATCATTTTTCCGGGAATTGCATCATTTCGAGACACTTGAAAGTGTGTGCATTCCTATTTTCAGAAACCGCAATCTGCTGGATGCGCCTATTAGGATTTGGTCTGCTGGGTGCTCATCCGGTCAAGAACCCTACTCCATCGCAATGAGCTTGTTGGAAAAGTTGCCTGAGCCAGCCCTTCAAAATACAAGAGTTCTCGCCACAGATATCGACACCACTGTAATCGAACACGCAAAAAAAGGTGTCTACCCTCTGGAGGCAATTGAAGACCTAAAACACTGTAGAGATTACCACCACATACATAAGTCCGGAGACTCTATAACAATTTCTCCACGGGTGCGATCACTTGTCCGCTTTGCACACTTAAACTTAATATCTAATTGGAGCTTCGAAGCAAAATTTGACGCGATATTTTGCAGAAATGTTGCAATCTATTTTGACTCTAAAACGCAGAGCGTTCTCTGGAAAAAATTGGCAGAGAGCCTCAGAAATGGCGGCTATCTATTTATCGGCCATTCGGAGCGCATCACCGGACCTGCCCTAGACAATCTGAGCCCCAATGGAATAACCACTTACCAACGGCGTCAATGAACCCAAATCATGAGGAATGAGAATGAGTCTAAAAGAAAAGCTTCGTATCATGGTTGTAGACGACATGGCGACGAGTCGTGGACTTATTACACAAGCGCTAGATGAAATTGGAATAACCAATTATGTTACTGAAAATGATGGAAGAGAAGCGCTAAAGAGGCTATCAACCACGCCTGTCCATTTGGTATTATCCGACTACAATATGCCTGCCCTAGACGGCTTGGGACTTCTAAGGGCTGTTCGAAATCAGCCCATGACCAAAAAAATTGGATTCATTCTTGTTACAGGAAAACCGACCTCTGACATGATCAACACTGGAAAATCGCTTGGACTCAATAATATGATTAAAAAACCATTCACATCACACGCCATGAAGCAATGCATTGAGAGCGTTGTAGGTCGACTGTGATGAGTCATAATGAGCATTGGTCGAATACAAAGACAGTCTTTCATCGATCGTCACTCGCTATGTTAAATTTAAACGATCAGATGAAACGAATTGAGTCTGGCGTTCTTAGCTTAGTCGATATAAACAGCTGTCAGATTAGCAAGGAACAATCGCAGTTACTCCAAGAGATCGATAGGGCTCAACAAACCTGTATTGCTTTATCCAAATTCCACCTTTCATTATCCACGCTTGAGCAAGATGATACCTTAATCGAAATATCAGCTGCGCTTTCATATATTCAACTTGGACAATTAGTCGATATTCTTACCATCGGCGGGGATAATGCGGAGAAAGATTACTCCACCTTCGAAATTTTTTAGACGTTACTTTTTGTACGCGACTTTGTGACCTCCCGCTAAAGAACCCAACCAGAGGAAAGGCCAAATGCGCGAAATTTCAATTATAATAGCCAGCGGTGATGAAAAGAAGCAAAATGACATCTTTATGAAGCTGAAATCGCAACCGAAACTGAACGTTTTGGCCCAAACAAGGAGCCTCATGGCAACCTATAATGACGTTGAACGTCTACAACCTGACATCGTCATCATTGATAATAGCTTTGTTACTCAGCCTGAATTTAAGGTCATGCACAGATTGTTTGAGAGTATCGATATACGCTGGTTGGCCTTCGCAAGCAAAATGCAGTATTACTCTCAGACGTTTGACCCACAGCCAACCGATGCGGATTTGTTCACTCTCCCTTATAACCTGGAGGTCAACCAGCTTCTCCAAGGCATATATAGCATCACAAAGAGCAAAAGATCCCCAATATATAGAGAAACTTGCGGAGAAAAGATTGGGCAAGGCTACACGGGTAAGAACGATGGCTTGATTTTGATTGGAGCCAGCACCGGAGGAGTAGAAGCTACAATTACTATTTTGCAGCATTGGAGCATGACAAGCCCAGCGACCCTGCTGGTTCAACATACTAGTTCGGGTTTTGGCACCAGTCTTGTCTCACTTCTCTCCAAGCAATGCTCTGCCACCGTTTCTCTTTGTACTAGCCGCACAATGCCTAGACCAGGAAATGTGTACGTGGTTGCCGGATTGGAACATCATGTGGCTTTTGACCATTTAAGGCGCAAGGAGCTCGCTCCGGTAAGTACGGATGCGGTATGCGGTCATCGTCCTTCCATTGATGTTCTGTTCAAATCGGCAGTGCCATTCGCGCAAGAGGTAAGCGCAGTGATACTGACTGGGATGGGTCGAGATGGGGCTGATGGTCTTCGTGCGCTACGCTCGGCAGGCGCTCGCACTATAGCACAGGACGAAGCGACTTCCGTGGTGTACGGGATGCCGAGAGCAGCCGCACAAATTGGGGCCGCTGACCGCATCCTCCCAATTGACAAAATTGGACCTGCTTTACTGGCGATGTCTAGCCGTGTGCAGACAAATGGTTAAGGAACTGATACCATGAATATGCGCCAAAACACTCTTCACCAAAAAATGTTGCTCAATGTCATACAGGGATCTTTCGAAACTTCGAAAGACTCGAATGCGATCATTACAACTGTACTTGGTTCATGTATCGCAGTGTGCCTCTTCGACAAAGAGCGCAAGCTTGGTGGCATGAACCACTTCTTGCTTCCCAGTGGTCGTCCACGCAGCCCAGAATGCGTTCGCTATGGGGCAAATGCGATGGAGCTTTTGATCAATAGACTTATAAAGCATGGCGCGCAACGGCCTAAACTTGAAGCAAAAGTCTTTGGTGGCGCTAAGATGATCGATTCACTGAAGGATATCGGTGCGGCGAATGCAGCGTTTGCAGAAACATTTCTCCGCGACGAGGGTATTCCAATTGTGTCTCAGTGTACGGGCGGAACTTTTGCTCGGCGGATCCGCTTCTGGCCGACAACGGGTGTCGTCAGACAATTATTGATTAATGATTTTTCAGAGGATGCGACTCTTCTTACAAAATCGGCAAGCACTTCTGCGAAATCTCAAAAAACCGGCATCGAACTTTTTTGAATTGCAACATATCGCTTCTCAGTGGTGTATGGGTCGTATCTCCAAAGCCGGCTACAGTGCACGAGATGACATGCATCGCAACAGCCGCAGTCCATCGCCTTTTGCTGGAGCTTTTGGGAGAGGGCCGGGTAACGCCAACCTGAACCTGCCCGCGCTAGCTTGTTCTCCGAGAAACATTCAAAGGTGCTGGCCAGCCATGTCGTTTGAAATGGGACAGTGAGTTCTTGCAGCCTTTTTGGGCGCCGCCAGAAAGCCGACTGGCAGGTCATATGAACACGGTATCGCCAAACCATGGGCATGTTTGGTTGCCTTGGACATTGCTTCCAAAAGGGTGGAGGCGCCGACGATTCAGGCTGACGCAAGCTGGAGATGATTTTCCCGCAACTCTTCTAAACCGCGGTGAAAAGGCTTGTATCGAGCGGACGCAGCGCACCCCGTCTTTTACGATTGAGGGTTTACGTTGCAGCGCGCAGCCCTTCCGTCATGCTTGCAGGCCATCATCGATGCATCGGATGCGGCGCACCGACACAGGCGCTACAGGACAAGACCGTACCGTGCCGCGCATCAGCGCGTCACATCCGCATTTTTGGAGCAAGACAGTGAGGCCCGGAAACGCCAATCGGGGAGCAGAAAGGCAAGCTGCGATTGCGATTTTGGCCAGATCACGCCTGAGCATGGATCTTGATTGGCCCGTCTGAGCGCTGGACAGACCCCGACAGGTCTTTTTCGCGTCACGCGGGCAGTGTTGCAGCGGTCCAACGGTCAGTAGGCTCTTCGATTTGGCACCGCTCCGTGACTCCAAGAAAGAAGCGCGTTGCAAGACCACCAATGCAACGGGCAAGCGCCACGCGGGCCCCTATCCGCAAAATATAATAATTTCAGAATGTGACTTGATGCGAGTCAATGACGTGAAATTGGGCATGGGTCAAGCTGCAAGAACACCCGCAACAGGAGCAGACCATGACAACACTGATTGTGCCCGGAGCCTATATCAACACAGCAGGGTTCTACTGGGGCAGCCTCACGGATACAGGTGAACACAGCTACAGAGTATTCGCACCGGACGGGGTCTTGTCTTACGAAACCGTTCCAGACAGCATAGGCATCGCCTTGACGTCGCCATCGGGCATTGGCGCGCTTGGGCTTTTCGAACATTACGTGCCCCGCGACGCAGACTTCTCCAATTGGGGCGTCGCGCTCGAAGAATGGCAATGGAATTCCGGATCGGCGCGTGTTCTGCTGGCAGAAGGTCCGACCCAAAGAAATATCGGAACACAAGGCTCGACATACCCCTATGCAGAGGTGTTCATCTTTGTGAGCGGGGATCCCATCCCAGAAGAACACCGCCTGGGAGGTGGTCTGGAATACCGCGGTGTTCCCCGCTACGGACCGGACGAAACACCGGGGATCATCGATCTGCGCCTGGTCGCAGGAGACACGGCCACCGAAAACGACAGCGTGTCCGCGAGCGGCATGGATGAGACATTCGGGCTGGGCTACGGCAACGACACCTACACACCTGCCGCAGGCAATGACGTGATTTGGGGCGGCCCCGGAGAAGACAAGATCACGCTTGCCGAGACCGGCAATATCGATCTCATCTTTCCTGAAAACAACACCGGCAGCGCTTTCGGAAACAGCTTCTGGGGTTTTGAAAACATGGATGGCACCGAGGCCCCGGAGGATTTGAGGGGAGATGGTGGCAACAATTGGATCACTGGCCTGGGCGGATCGGATACGCTGATCGGACGCGCCGGAGATGACACATTGGATGCCAGTGCGTCGTCCTCCACATCCCAAGTCATGCTCTCCGGGCGCTTGGGCAATGACCTTCTTTTGGGCGGCGCCGGCGAAGATCAGTTGGATGGCGGGCCCGGCTCCGATACTGCTGAAGCCGGTTCCGGCGATGATACCGTGCAAGGGAATGGCGGTGATGATTCCATTGACGGTGGTGGCGGCAACGACGTCCTGGGTGGTGGCTTTGGCGATGACACGATCCTCGCAGGGTCGGGCATCGACACGATCCATGGTGGCGCCGGTGCCGACAGTATTGACGGTGGCTCCGAAGATGATCTGCTCATTGGGAACGCTGGCGGCGACACGCTCGTGGGCAATACCGGGCGCGATACCCTTTGGGGCGGCGCCGATGGCGACTCTCTTGTTGGCAACGATGGTGCCGATCGTCTTCACGGGCAAACGGGCAACGACACGCTTGGCGGTGGCGCCGGCAATGACGGCCTGTACGGGGGCGCCGACGCAGATCGGCTGTCCGGGGGAACCGGAGACGATCTGATCTATGGCGGAGAAGGCAACGACCAGTTGTTCGGAGACGCAGGCGCAGACACGCTCTACGGCGGTGAGGGATCCGACCGCTTCTGGATCGAATCGGATGACCTGATCGACGGCGAAGACGGAGGTGATCGGTTTGTTTTTCGCCCGTCGGAGGGCGGTGAAAATGTTGTCACCGGAGGCGAGGGGGCGGACCAATTCGTCTTTGGCACTGACCCTGTCACCAGCCATTCCACCATCACTGATTTTGAGATCGGGACGGACGAGATCGAAATATACTACACGCGAGAAGGAGGGCCGAGTACGACAAGCCGTGAGGTCATTGATGGCGATCTCGTCTGGGAGTTTTCTGGCGGGGGATCGGTCACATTCATTGGCATCACGGATGCGGACGCCGTTTGGGACAGCGTGTATTCCGATCTGGGGTAGTGGCGAAGAGCGCGGGCTCAGGATTCTCACGAAGGCCCTGAGCCATTCGCAGCCTATGGCATCGCGCCTGAGATGGGGCGCTTAACACCATGAGCCGTTTCAGGCGCGCGCCGTGCACACAGGCTGCGCGCTCCAAAGGTCGCGCGTGCGGCGCCGACGTTTCCGATCCAAACTGGAGCCACCAGCGACACCACAGGCGCGCCGGACATGCCGGCAATGGCTCCGTGGGAAACCGACGCGCGTCGCGAACGCCCCTTAATCGGCCGGAGGTTGACGAAGCGCGTCCGCGAGGAAGTCGAACACCAGGCGCATGCGTCTGTTGGTGAGGATGTCGCGATGCGCAACAAGCCAGATCGGAAAGGGCAAGCTGATCGGGTCCACCGTCGCGCGTGATATCCCGTCTTCGCGGTCGCCAAGACGAACATCCAACACCGCAACGCCAAGCCCCTGGCGCATCATTTCCCACATGGCGAGATAGCTGGTGCATTCATACGCGATGGACGTCGGGCCAACGGGCAACCCCACGGATTGGAGCGCGCTCAGAAAGCCATCGGCATCCCCCGGAGCGATCAGATTGGCATCCTTCCAGTCGGACTGCGTATTGATCCGTCCGTGCTTGTCGAGAAAGCTGTCGGACGCATAAAACCCGGCTGACGTTTCGGCGATTCGCCGCGCAACAAGATCCGCTTCCTTGGGGCGGAAATTGCGGATGGCGATATCCGCTTCACGGCGCATGAGGTCGGATGCGCTGTTCTCGGCCACCACCCGGATTGCGAGCGCCGGTTCCTGTTGCCGCAACGCTTGCAGGATAGGTGGAAGCCAGAGCCCGGCATACGCATCCGAAGCGGAAATCGTGACCGGCCCTGCAATCGCTTCGCTTTGCCCATGGGCCGCAATCGACAGCGCCATGGCGCCCTGCCCCATGGCACGCACATGCTCAAGCAACTGAACCCCCGCTGGCGTCAGCTCAAGCCCGCGTCCGAACCGTTCGAAGAGCACCACCCCCAGTTCGCGTTGCAGTGCCTCCACCTGCCGCGACAAGGTTGGTTGCGCGAGCCCCAACGCGCGGGCGGCTGCCGAAAGCGAGCCCTCCTCTGCCGTCACGAGAAACGCACGCGCCCGGTTCCAGTCAAAAGAGACAGCCCTCCAATCCATACAAAAATGCATAACAGAAGACGAATAACAGTCAATTCTGCAGGTTTTAGATATGCGTTAAAAGCGCCGGGAGCCGGTTGATCCGGCAACATTCACTTCGCCCGGACCCAAAAAAGACAGCGCCGGGTGCCCGAAGCGCTCCAATCCTGATTGTGAGCGGTCACAGAAAGGACCCGACATGCAAGGCTTCTCTGACCCGCTTTCCAGCCCCTTTGCCCGCTGGACCGGCTTTTTCTATCTCGGTATTGCAATCGCTGGCGGTTTTTCCATCGCCTATGTTCCAAGCCAGATCGTTGTTGCCGGCGACGCCACGGCAACGGTATCGAATATCACGTCCCGGACAGGACTCTATCATGCCGGAATCGCCGGCGACCTCGTGGTCATGGTTTTCGAGCTTTTCGCAGTCGCCATGCTCTATGCCATGTTCCGCGACGTGTCACGCACGTTATCACTGGCCGCTGCCTTGGCGCGGCTGTCAATGGTCAGCGTGATGTCCGCGATGCTTTTCTTTCACGCAGGCGCAGAGCTTCTGGCGCAATCAGACAGTGTGATGCAAAGCTTCACCATGGAACAACGCGCGGATGTCGCCGGGCTCTTTCTCGAGATGCACCGCGCGGGCGTTTGGATCTGGCAGGTGTTCTTCACCCTTCACCTTGTGTTGCTCGGCTCTTTGGTGGTGAAATCCGGACGTTTTCCGGCAGTGTTGGGCTATGGCCTGATGCTGGGCGCGTCCGGGTATCTGTTGGATTCCCTCTATGCCTTTGCCTTTCCAGAGACCGTTTGGCTTGGTTGGCTCCGCGCCGGACTGCTGGCGGTGGTGACAGTGTCCGAAATCGGCTTTGCGTTGTGGCTTCTGATCCGGGCACCCGGAGCTTCCGCCAAGTTGCAGCGGGCTGTCTCCTGACGGCAATCCCGCAAAGCGGTTTGGGGCCCGGTCATGTGATGGCCTGGCACCATGCGCCTTCCAGCGGGCAAAAGGCACACGCCACAGACATCCCCTGCCAAGCTACCGTCCCCCCTTTGCTGCACACAGCCAACAGGGCAACGGGAAACAGGCACGCGGCGCCTCGAATGCGAGGCCGTCGACTGCGATCACCCGGCATCTGGTGAAGGTCGCATACGAGTTGCGATTTCGCGGTGCATCTCCGGGATAAACCGCACTTCTGGCGTTCGAAGTCGCCGAAGCTGAAAACCAGCCTATGTTTGTTTCTATTCCAACCAGGAGATGCGCCATGACCAGAATGACCGCCAAGGATTTCGACCAGGATCTGCTCGACCTCTACGACTTCTACGCGCATGGCAAAATCACCAAACGCGAGTTTCTGGACCGCGCGGGCAAATATGCCGTCGGCGGTCTCACCGCGGCCGCGCTTCTGGGCATGCTGAGCCCGAATTACGCGCTCGCCCAACAAGTGTCTTTCAATGATCCAGATATTGTCGCCGATTACATCATGTATCCTTCGCCCAACGGCACCGGTGACGTGCGCGGCTATTTGGTGCGCCCCACCGCGACCGAGGGGCCGCTTCCTGCGGTTCTGGTGATCCACGAAAACCGCGGGCTGAATCCCTATATCGAAGACGTGGCCCGCCGCCTTGCCAAGGCCGGCTTCATGGCGCTTGCGCCGGATGGTCTTACATCCGTGGGCGGCTACCCCGGCAATGACGCGGATGGGCGCGAGCTGCAACGAACGGTGGATCGCACGGCTTTGATGAACGATTTCTTCGCCGGGTTTGAGCATCTTCTGGAGCGTGAGGACAGCACCGGCAAAGTGGGTGCGGTCGGGTTCTGCTACGGGGGTGGCGTTGTCGGAGCCATAGCGGTCGCCTACCCCGAATTGGCCGCGGGCGTTCCGTTCTATGGCCGTCAACCAGCCTCCGAGGATGTGCCAAAGATCGAGGCGCCGCTTCTGATCCAGATGGGCGCACTTGATGAGCGCATCAATGCGGGCTGGCCCGCCTTCGAGGAGGCGCTCAAGGCCAATGACAAGGTCTACGAAGCATACATCTACGAAGGTGCCAACCACGGTTTCCACAATGACAGCACTCCGCGCTATGACGAAGCCATGGCCAAGCTTGCCTGGGATCGCACCATCGGCTGGTTCAACACGTATCTGACCTGATCTGAAATCCGGTCACACAACACCCAGGGCGACGGCTGCGCGCTGTCGCCCTTCGTTGCGGTTCAGGGTTGGTCGGTATTATGGCGCTCGGTCTTTCGAGCGCGCAGGATTGCTTTGATCCAGAAGCCAGAGCCGACAGCGAGAACAAGGGCGACAGCCAGCCCGATCAGGTCGCTCATTATGTCGGCCACATCGGCAATCTGGTCAAAAAAGACGTAACCAAGCCCGACATAGATCAAGACCCAGCAAATCTCTCCCAGGATATCGCCCAATGAAAAGCGGGCCCATGACAGCCCAGTCGCGCCTGCGACAAAATTGACCCACGGCCCCAACGGTGCCACAGCCCATGTGGACAGGAACACCCCGATCGGGCCGCGCCTGTCGATCAACCTGCGCGCCCTCCCCAACACCTTGGCCCGGCTCGGCGACCGTTCAAGCCGCGCCGAAAGCTGGGTGCCCCAGATCCGACCAACCAGATACCCCACCTGATCGCCAAGGACCGCCCCGCCAAAAGCCGCGGCCGCAACCGACCACACGGACAGATCCCCCGAGGCAATGAACGCCCCACCCGTCAACATCATCAACGAGGTCGGGATCGGGAGCGCAAGGCAGGACAGGAAGGCCGACGCAAAGATCACATAGACCCCGTATTGCGACACCAGCTCAAAAATCGTCTCCGTCATGGACGGTGGCCCTGCCGGAAATCGCGAATCGCCGCTTCGGTTTCGGCGATGATCTGCTCTGTCGGGATGCCCCGCATCTCGGCCAGTTGGCGCAGGCTCATCGGCCCATCCGGCGGCGGACGCGGCGCATTGATCGCGTCCGCAATCACTGCGGGGGGCACGCCCCATGACCGGGCGACGTAGCGCGGAGTCATCCAGGGGGCGACGGCCTGTTCGCGCTCCGCGACAGGCGGCCGCTTGATCCAGAACAGGGTGGCGCGCGCGCCAAACACAACTGCGGCCCCGACCGAGAGGATCAGGATGACCGTTGCGACCGGAGCGGCGGCCCAAAGCTGTTTGAGGCGATCCATCACCTAGGCGCCATTCGTACAAAAGATCTCCCGCCCTGCGGGCCGCTCAAAAAGGCAAGCAGACAACCGTCGGGCAGCTTTCCTTTCCTGACGGTTCGGGCGTCAGAAGCAAAGGGATTTCATCATCAGCCGTCCCCTGTTCGTGCGATTGCTGTCGGATCTGGCCCAAAATGCTCGGGACATGACCCGACCCTGCGCCACCGCAAAACCAAGACGTGGCGCCAACCTGCCCGCGACCCAGAATGTCCGGATCCTGCCCGAGAGGCACCATGGGTGAGAATACCGCCGGAACCGCGCAACGCCGCGCGCGTGTCAATGGGCGTGGCCCACCCTAAGCGCCGCGCGGACATCCATCGTCCTTTCGACACTGCGACACCTTATCCGGGTTGCAAAATATTCCAAAGCAGCGATGTTATAAGAACACATAGTAAAATTAATATGTGTTTTATAGCTATCTTTTGTCTTAGGGGAGAAGACCAATGACCAGACCACTGATCAGGACGCTTGGAGGGACAAGCGGGTTTGGAGAAGACTTTCTGGCCGCCAACGACGATGGGTCCACACCGGAAATATCGGTGTCCGCCATCTTCGAGAATGGCCTGAATTTCTTTGGGACAGTGTACGATTCCTTGTGGGTCAACAACAACGGGTCGGTGACCTTCAACAACAGCCTGCGCACCTTTACACCGTCCACGATTTCGGCTGGCACAACACCCGGCATCTTCCCCTACTGGGCAGACGTGGACACGCGCGGTGTCACCGGAAATGTCTCTCCCGGGGGCACATCACAGGGCACCAATCTGGTCTGGTACGATCTCGATACGGCCAATGACCGCTTCGTCGTCACATGGGACGATGTCGGGTTCTTTTCGAGCAACAGCACCCTGCAAAACGCCTTCCAACTCGTCATCGAAGACGCGTCGGACGATCTTGGGCGCACGGAGGGCGACTTCAACATCGAATTCCGCTACGAAAACGTCGATTGGACAACGGGCAACGCGTCCGGAGGGACCAACGGCCTCGCTGGCGAAAACGGGACACCGGCCCGAGCCGGGTATTCTTCCGATACGGGTGTCTTCTTTGAATTGCCGCAATCGGGACTGGAAACCGCGTTGCTCCAGCTGCCGGACACGCCGGGCAATACCGGTCAGGACGGGTTGTGGCGCTTCGAGGTGCGCAATGGCGAGGTGCCCAAATCGGTCTCGATCATCTCCAACGGCGACGTGCTCGAAGGAGATACCGGCACCACCGAAATGGTGTTTACCGTGCAGCGCGGAGGCAATACCGAAGGCACGCTCGAACTCTCCTGGAGCGCCAACGGCTTCCCGCCCCTTGCCGCCAACAGCGGCGATATCGTCGGTCTGCTGCCCCAGGGTGGGATGCTTTTCTTTGACGAAGGCGTCACCAGCCAGACCATCACGCTCGAAGTGACCGGTGACACGCAGGTCGAACCGGACGAGACAATCATCGTTTCGATCAGCGACCCGGTGACAAGCACCGATGAAACACCTGTCTTTGTGTCTTCTTTTGCCTTCGGCACGATCCTGAACGACGATATCGCGCCGCCACCGCCGCCGCCCGGAGGGCGCCGGTCCGACGTCTATGGCGATCCGCATATCGTGACCTTGGACGGGCTTGGCTATGATTTTCAGGCCGTGGGCGAGTTCGTCATGCTTGAAAGCACGGACGCCACACGCCCGATGAACATCCAGATGCGCACCACGCCGATTTCCGATGTGGTGTCTTTCACGACCGCGGTTGCCTTCGAAATGGGCACTTCGACCGTGGAGCTCGACAGCAGCCGCGCCAATGTGCTCACGGTTGATGGCCAGTCCGTCACCGTCAATGAGCTGACAGGGCCGCTGGATGTGGGTGGCGGTCAGATCTACTTCATCGACGATATGTACACCTTTGTCATGGCGAGCGGCGAACAGCTCAAGATGGCGGTATCCGATGCCGGTGCGATCAATGTCTGCGCCTTCCTTGACGAAGATCGTCCGGCGGGCTCGGTCCGCGGTCTGCTCGGCAATTCGGATGGCGACACGGTCAATGATCTGGCCTTGCGCGATGGCACGGTCCTGTCGCAACCGATCGACTTCGAAACACTCTATGGCGACTATGCCGACAGCTGGCGCATCAGTGAAGAAGAAGCCCTGTTTGAGCGCGCCGACGGGGAAACCACAGCCGATTACCAAGACAGCAGCTATCCGCGGGGTGTCGTTACTCTGGAGGACTTGCCTGCCGATATCGTGGCCACGGCAACCCGTGCGGTGGACGCGGCGGGCATCACGGACCCGATCCTGCGCGATGCGGCAATCCTCGATTTCGCCCTCACCGGCGACTCGGCCTATATCGCGGGGGCCGGCGCTGTCGCAGCCGATCCAACCGTGGAGGCGGAGCCAACCAACACCCCGGCCCTTGGCACCAACCTGCTGATCGCGGGACCGGGTGGCAACCCGGAGGGCGACGCAGGCACATCGACCTTCATCTATACCGTCGACCGGTTCGGCGATACCGCCGGGGAACTGACCGTCGATTACACGATCGGGGGGCAGGTCAACGCCGACGATATCGACGGGCCACTATCCGGGTCGGTGACCTTCGCGGATGGCGAGACGCGCCAGACCATCATCGTCTCCGTGAACGGCGACGAGGACGCGGAACGGGACGAGACGCTCCGGGTGAGCATCACAGCCGACGATGCCGATGTGACCTATGCCGCGCGCACGGTGACCTCTGTGATCGAGGATGATGATGCCGTCGAAAACGTTGTCGGGGACGGCGAGCCGAACACTCTTGTGGGCGATAACACCGCCAACACGATGCTCGGCCTTGGTGGCAACGACACCATGTCCGGAAACGGCGGCGCTGACCGCATGTTCGGCGGCGAGGACAACGATGACATGACCGGAGGCGAGGGCAATGACGTGCTCGATGGCGAGGGTGGGAACGACTCCATCAACGGCGGCATCGGGTTCGACACGATCCTCGGCGGTCTCGGAGATGACACAGTGGTTGGGGTCAATGGCTTCGACCAGATCTTCGGAGGCGACGGAAACGACCTTCTGCGCGGCAACTTCGGCAACGATACGGTCGAAGGCGGTGCCGGCGACGACACCGTCGAAGGCGGGCTCGGGTTCGATCTGATGCGCGGCGATGATGGCAACGACTCGCTTCAGGCGCGGGACGGGTTTGACACACTCGAAGGCGGTGCCGGCGATGATACGCTGCAGGGCAACAACGGCAATGACAGCCTCGTGGGCGGTGACGGCGCAGACCGGCTGGAGGGCGGCCTTGGTGCAGACGTGATGAGCGGCGGCGCCGGTAACGATACGGTGTTCGGTGCAAACGGCTTCGACATCCTCGATGGGGATGCCGGGGATGACAGGCTCGAAGGCAACTTCGGCAACGACACGATGCATGGCGGCGCAGGCGACGACGTTCTTCGGGGCGGCATTGGTGCCGACACCTTCATCTACACAGAGGGCGCCGACCGCATCGCCGATCTCCAACCGGTCGACAGCGTCCAGATCGCGGCCTCCCTGCTGTCGGAAGCGACACCCGTGCCGGAGGATCTGCGCGATTATGCCAGCCTCAACGCGGACGGGTTTATCGTTCTCGATTTCGGCGACGGCAATTCGCTGACCTTCACCGGGATCACCAACGCAACCGCGATCATTGACGATGTGACCTTCATCTGATCCGCGATCCGTTCGCGGCGGGGCCTTGGGCCTCGCCCCGGACAATCTGGCCGACCCAACCCTTCGTCGGTCCGCCAACCAACCTGTCAGCTGACCTGTCCGGCTGGTTGGCACCCCGGGTCTGGCCGCGCGGCGCGTGGCACGGACCGAAGGCGACCTGCCACTCCCTGCGGGTGTGGGCGCCTTCGTCGGGCTCCGCTTCAGGACTGCTCATCGTCTCCCCTAGACGCGATGGGCGAGCGGAGCCCGAGTTTTTAATGGCCGGACGAAATGTCCCGACGATGCATCAGACCACAACCCACTCTGTTTATCCCTCGGCCATGTCCCACCCTTCCGACGGCGTCCGAGATCACCAGCATCGCTCTAAACCCGGCATGCGGGTATGCCCGGCAGGACCGCCGGCCTCGGCAACCTGAGCAGGCTGACCCTTTGGGCAAACGCATTCAAGAAGAGGCCTGCAACCCCATGGGCCGCTTTCCTACCGGTATGGATTTGACTCATCCGGCGGATTAATCGGGCAAGCGCGGCCGAATCCGCCCCGCCGCAAAACAAAGCAAGGCCCCTTTGCGCACTGCCAGCCGGTCAGCCCATCAGCGATACCCAATCCCCTCAGCATCACCAGCACGGCCGATCCGCGCCCCTGCCGAGACATCGTTCCTGATATCAGGCCCATGGCAGTCTGCGCCTGGGCAAATGCTGTCTTTGCAGGCGTCAATATCGTTGCGCGCAAAACCACACTGTTCGAGACGCTGCCTCACTAGGCAATTCGGTCTTATGAAAAGCGATTTCCGCAGGCGCTCTCCGGGACCGTCTCACAACGCCGCCGGGGCACCAGAGGGCGCCGCTTTGGGGGGCCATGCCCTGCATCACTTGAGCGCGACCTTCAGCCAGATTGGCCGATGGTCCGATGCCACGCGGGCCAATGCACTGCAATCAACCCCGGCCTCGACAAGTCTGAGATCCCGCCCCAGAGCCGCTCGATCCAAAGCACCCACAGGGCGGCGGGAGGGATAGGTTCGCCCCGGTGTATGAATGTCGAAGGTCGGGTGAAGCGACCCAAGCCCCTTGCGCATTGACCACTCGTTGAGGTCGCCAAGGATCACGGTCCGCGATGTCTCTCCTTCGGTCGCGTGCTCATGCAAGGCGCGCAGCTGTCTGCGACGCCATAGCCGCACCAGCCCGAGATGCGCGCCGATCACCGTGATGTCCTTGCCTTTTTGCACATGTCCGTTCTTTTCCGGGGCGATCCGCGCCATGACCGCGCCGCGAGGCTCCAGGCTTGGCAAAGGCACCCTCGCGGTTTCCAGGATCTGCCAACCGCGCCGCACAAGGATCGCGTTTCCGTGCCAGCCCAGGCTCACATCCGTCTCGGCCACATCCGCAACCACGTGATCGGTATATTGCTCGATCAGGAATCGCGGCAACGCCGTGGGGCGATTGCCAAGACGTTTGTCCGCTTCCTGCAAGACCACGACATCGGCATCGAGCGCCGCGATAACGGCCAGAACGCGCGCCGGATCGCGCCGCAAGTCGAGCCCCACCGCTTTCTGAATGTTATAGCTGACGAGTCTGAAATGCATGGATCAGAGGATCGGCGCAAACAGCCGAGCGATCGGCGCGCCCACGCGTATGCCCAGCGGCTGGTCGCCGAGCGACTTTCTGGACAGGCTGGACCGGTCGAAATCGCGGATCAGCATGGCTTCCACCTGCGTTGCAAAAGCTGTGTCGAAAAACACCGCCATGGCTTCAAAGTTGAGACGAAAGGACCGGTTGTCGAGGTTGGTCGTCCCCACCGCCGCATAATCATCGTCCACCAATACAACCTTTTGATGCATGAACCCCGCCTCGAAGCGCCAGATTTGCACGCCAGCATCGCGCAGTTCATCGCAATAGGCATAAGCAGCCAACCACGGAATGCGGTTGTCTGCCAGATCAGGGATGAGAATACGCACCTCCACGCCCCGCAGTGCCGCATGTTTAAGCGCGCTTAGCGTATCGAGATCGGGGACAAAATAGGGCGAGGCGAGCCAGACTCGCGTCTTGGCACGCGAGATCGACGCAAAATAGAACATCGAGCCACTGTCAAAATCGTCCACAGGGCCCGTGGCAACGATCAGTCCGACCATGTTCTCGGCTTGCATGCCAGGGCGCCAGTCAAGATCATCCACAATCAGATCGCCCGTTGAGAAATGCCAATCCTCTGCAAACACCAGCTGGAGTTGCGCTACGACCGGCCCACGCAGAGAAACGTGCGTATCGCGCCAGTCACCCATGTCGGGATCCAGACCGAGATACTCGTCACCCACATTCAGCCCGCCGGTAAAGCCGCGTTTCCCGTCCACGATGACGGTCTTGCGGTGATTGCGGTAATTGAGGCTGAAGCGGAAGGCGACCCCCTGTGACCGGCGCGGTTCTGCGAGCCGAATACCCGCATCGAGGAGGCTTTGCCGAAACGTGTTTTTCAGCGCAAGCGAGCCGAGATGATCGTAACTGACATATACCTCGACGCCTCTCTTGCGGGCGGCGATCAGCCGGTCCCGCAGCGCTCGCCCAAGACCGTCATGGCGCAGAATGTAGAATTGCACGAGCACATAACGCTCGGCCTCGTCGATGGCCGAGAACATCGCGTCAAAGGCCGCTCGGCCATCGATCAGGAGGGACGCGGCGTTTCCCCGCAACACCGGCAACTGCGCTGCGGCTTCGAACGGGCCGTATTCCGCCTTGCTGAGCGCCTCGGGTCGTCGTCGCGCGGAATACTTTCCTATGGCGGCAATGATCTTGGCCGTATCACGACGCGCCACGACGACCCCTTTCAGCCTGTATTGGCCAAAGATCAGATAGGCCGGCACGGCAAACACCGGAACCGATAGCAGGAACACCACCCAGCCTACCGACCCTTGCGGCGTGCGCGCCTCCCGCACCGCGCGCCAGGCGCAAAACACCGCTACGACAACAAGCGCGAGATACGCTGTCGCCCAAAAACTCAGGGTCACAACGCCGCTCCTTTTCCACTGGTGGCCAAACATAGCGGCTTGGTCCTCTGAGGATCAATCGAAAGCCGATCGGCCTGAAGGTTCGGCTGATGGCCCGCCGATCAGATGTTTCAAAAAAAGGTCTGCAGGCGCCCGATGAATGCATCGCCGCCAGAGTGCGTTTGTCCGGCCTGCAACACAGACCCGGGGCCTTTTACGTGATTGGCCACATTCGAAAAAACTCTGGCACAAGGGCAAAAACCGTCCGTTTTCGGGCGCTGTAGAACCGCGCAGGAAACTTGACCGCGAGGATCAGATGGATCGCTACAGAGAAATGGAAGCCTTCTCGGCCGTGGTCGACCAGGGCGGCTTTACGGATGCTGCGCGGAAACTCGGACTCTCGAAATCAACGGTCTCGAAGCACGTGTTCAACCTTGAGGAACGTCTGGGCGCACGCCTCCTCAACCGGACAACCCGCCGCGTGAACCCGACAGAAGTGGGCATCGCCTATTATGAACGGATCCGTCACGCCTTGAACGTTGCGGCAGAAGCGGAAGCTCATGTCACGTCAGCACTGGCAGAACCGGCCGGAACCCTTCGGGTGTCGGTTGCAAGCGATTTCGGCCTGACGCATCTCTCGCCGATCGTGGGCCGCTTTCTTTCGCGCTACCCGGAAGTTGCCCTGAACATGGAATTCGAGAACCGCCACGTGGAAATCGCGTCGGAACGCTACGACGTTGCAATCCGGATCGGCGAGATCAAGGACCCCGCCCTGCACGCGCGCGAGATCTGTCAAACCCGGTTGCGTCTGGTCGCGTCGCCCGACTATCTTGAGAAACACGGCCACCCGCAGCGCATCGACGATCTCACGGCCCACAAACTTCTGCGGCAATCGAACAACGCCACCCCAAATGTCTGGACCCTCACCACACCCAGCGGCGAGCAACGATTGGTCTATACGGCCGGGCCGCTCACGATCAATGACGGCCAAGCGTTGCTTAATGCCGCGATTGAAGGTCTGGGCATCGCCTATCTGCCGTGCTTTCTTCACGAAGAAGCGCTGCAAGCGGGGCAGCTTGTCGACCTGTTGCCGGACCTGCCTCCCGATCTCATGGCGATCCGCGCGGTTTATCTGCCCGGTCGCGTCGCGGAACCCAAGGTGCGCGCCTTTATCGACTTTCTCGTGGAAGAATTCGGAAGTTCCGAGCCGTGACGCGCCAATAGCCAGCGTCGGCATATGCGTGACGGCGGTTCTTCCGTCTGATTGGTTTCCAAAAGTTCTTGTCTTGGCGCCGGAAAGACCTTCCGCGCAATGCGGTTGGCCGCGATCCAGGACGGATACCATCACCCGTCACCGCGCGCTGCGCGTTTCTGCTCTGTAGTCACGCGGTGCTTTGCCGGTTGCCGCCTTGAATGCCGTCGAGAAGGACGCCTGGCTCGTGTAACCCAGACGATAGGCGATTTCACCGATTGGGTGATCTGTTTCCTGCAACTCCCGTGCGGCGATCTTCAACCGGACCCGGGCGAGGATGTCCCCAAAGCTGGTCTCGACCTCCGCCAGTTTACGGGACATGCTTCGGCGCGAAACGCCAAGCGCATCGGCAACCGCGTCAGCCTTCGGCACTCTTTCGGGCAAACTGTGCTGGATAAAAAGTTCGACACGCTCAACCATATTGAGGCCCCGACGCTGTGAATGGCTTTCGAGCAACTCACCGTGATCGACGAGAAGCGCCTTGAGCGCATCGTCCCGTCCAAGGATCGACCTGTCCGGTGTACGGCTGTCCATGAGCATTTCCGTGCCCTCCGCCCCAAAGCGGATCAGGCAGCCAAGAGCCGATCGCACCTCGTCGCGCACAGGGATCCGATCATGAACAAAGCTGAGTTCTTCGGGATAAAACGGCCGCCCGGTGAACGCGCGGATCTGGCCGATGACCCCCGCATAGACACATTCAACGTGCCGCGGATAGGCATACAGACCCGGATCAGACAGCGACATTGTCAGGGCCGCGGCATTGCCCGGCTCCTCCAGAGAAAAATCCATGCCGGGCCGCACGAGCGGCAGGAAGCGGGCGGCATCGGTCAGCGCGTCACGCAACGTTCTGGCATGTTCCGAGATATAGCCCGGTAAGGACGTGCCGTGATCCAGCGCAAGGCCCGCAACAAAGCCAAGATCGATATCTCCGCTGACCAGACAGGCCTGTTCGACAAAAGCCGCCTCCTGAAGGACGGATATCCTCGCATCGGCCATGGCCTCGTAGGGGTCGGGCACGCCAAGGCTATCGGCCACTTCACGAACCGTGTTCCGGTGGCTGATGTTTTCGAGGAACGTCGCGACGTGCTGGACAAGACCGATCGTGGGGCCGGCGGTCTGCAACTGGGTATCGGGAACTTCGACAATCGGCATGCGCTCAACCACATCAGGAGAGCACAGGCTAGCCAATCGGGAGCGTGGAGCAACCACCAATTGATGCCAAGGCATCGAGACAGCGCGCGTCGCCTGTTTCGGCTGACCCGCGCCGATGGTGAACCCGAGCACCACACCCGCGCTCAGGCGGTGTCACGTCACCCACAGCGATCTGCGCGTCCCTGAAAAGGCCCCCCCGATGTTTGCTCTTGTGCCGGACGGAGGTTTGAGAAATGCCGATTGCAGCGCCGCTTCAAAGATGTGGGGTCCCCGAGACGATACCTGCCATCCTCGCCTGCCCCACATCGGTCACCCTGCCGTGCAAACAAGACACCGGCCTTCCCCAGGATCGGCGGAGGATGGTCGACGGATCGTAAAAGACGCCAATCTTCGCAAGAATTCCATTTCCGAAATGTGATATGACGTGCATCAAGTCCCACGCCCGCGCGAGGCGTTAAACATCTGCCTCTAGGGAGGACGGAGGGACAAATCATGACAACCTTTACCGTGAACGGGTATTTCTACAATTGGGCTGAATTCTCCTGGGCCTTCGAGGCCTATGGAGGCGACCGATCCTATTCGATCTTCGCGCCGGACGGGACACTGTCATTCGAGCCGGTTCCCGATAGCACCGAGATCACGTTGACCTCACCTCGTGGGGTCAGCGCGCTGGGTCTTTCCGATTACTACGTTCCGTTCGATACCGAATTCTCCGATTGGACAGTGGCACTTGAGGACTGGTCATGGGATACAGGTTCGGCGCAGGTCTTGATTGCAACCGGACCTGTCTACAGGATCCTCTTTGGGATAAGCGCCAATGACAACACGGGAACAGCCTATATTCCGACCAGTGGCGACGCCCTTCCTGAATACCAATCGGACTGGCAATCTCTGATCGTTCGGCAAGCGCCCGGCTTTGAGCCCGACGACATCCCCGGCATCATCGATTTGAGCACTGTCGCCGGAGCTTTCGCCACTGAAAACGATAACGTCTCCGCCAGCGTTCGGGATGAGACGCTCGGTCTGAGTTACGGCAATGACACTTACACACCCGCGCCGGGAAACGATGTCATCTGGGGTGGGCCCGGACAGGATAAGATCACGCTGTTCGAGGCGGGGACGATCGACCTGATCTTCCCGGAAAACAACTCCGGGAGCGTGCTTGGAAACAGCTTTTTCGGTTTCGAGAATGTGGACGGCACAAGGTCTTCAGACGACATTCGAGGCGACGGTCAGGACAATTGGATTGTCGGGCTTGGCGGTTCGGATACGCTTGTCGGTCGAGCCGGAAACGACACGCTGGATGCCAGCGTGTCATCCGAAGGCACACAGGTCCATCTGTCTGGAAGATTGGGCGACGACCTGATGCAGGCCGGTGATGGATCAGATGTGATCGAAGGCGGGCCCGGAGCCGATACGATTGATGCCGGTGCCGGAAACGACAGCGTCGACGGCAACAGCGGGCACGATTCCATCACTGGAGAAGGTGGCGAAGACGCCCTGAACGGCGGCGGTGGACGCGACAGCCTTTGGGGAGGCGAAGGGTTTGACACAATGTGGGGTGGACCCGGATACGACAGCCTCGATGGCGGATCCGAAAATGATCTCCTATATGGAAATGCACATGACGACACCCTGTCTGGCGGCTCCGGAAATGACACCTTATGGGGCGGCGCAAACGCCGATGCGCTTTACGGCGATCAAAGCGACGATGTTTTGTACGGACAATCGGGTCCAGATACTCTGAACGGCGGTATCGGGAATGACAGCCTCTACGGCGGCATCGGCGATGATGCCTTGTCCGATCTGTCAGGGAACAACCTGTTGGTCGGCGGGATCGGCAACGACCTCCTGACTGGGACCCTGACGCATGGTCAAAGCACGCTTCGTGGCGGAGACGGTGACGATGTGCTGCGCGGGGGGCGGGTGATTTGGTATTTGGCGGTGCTGGAGATGATAGCATTCGCGGCGGATCAAACAGCACGGGTGGAGAAGGCGCCGACACCTTCATATTCGGACCAGATCCGGTTGGAACGCATACGGTTATCGCCGATTTCGAACTCGGGATCGATGCCATTGAAGTCATCAGGCTGTTGTGTTGTCCGCCAGGCTCAAGTGCAAGCGTTACAAATCGTGACGTGATCGATGGAAACGTTGTTTTGGAATTTGCCGCCGGGGGGTCGGCAACATTCCTGGGTATCACTGACCTGGATGCCTTGTCGGAGAGCATCGAATCCATCGGTTGGTAGATCTGACACGCCGTCGCCCATGGCGATCCCGCACGGGGCCCGACAAACGATGGTCACTCGATCTCATGTCGGATGCGCTCGAGGACGGGCGGCGGTTCCGGGTGCTGAGCATCCTTGATGCCTTCAGCCGAGAGTGTCTGGCCTCCGCCAGTATCCGGATGATCGAAGCGCCGCAGAATTTTCATGGCGCCTGAAACTACAAAAGCAATCGCGCCCGGACCTTGTGCGCTCGGCATGAAGCCATCGGCCAGCGCATCGAACCACGTCGCCAGAGGGGTGCAGTCTTTCTATTTCGCGTGGCCGACAAGAGAAAAAGGGACAAGCAACACCGCCAGAGACCGCGCCCCGAGGCCGACGGGTGCCCGGCCTATCATTGTCTCCGCGGGAACGTGATGTCAGTCACATTGACGACAAAGAACGGAAAGTAATCTTCCGTCCCAAAGTGGTTTCCCGCTTCGACATGTGTTGGCAGGCGAAAACCGTTGAAGTCAACGAACTCAGACAGATAGCCGCCAAAAGGTTGAAGCTTGTGCAGTTTGTCCGGGTTGGCATCGCTCCACCGCAGGAAAGACACATGCAGCGGCTGGCCGTCTTCTGCCACGGTGAGATCAACCGACTGGTCCAATCCGTCATGGTGCATTGTCATCCGGGCAACATTCTCGGACACGGCTTCCCAGGTTACGTTTGTGCCCGGCAGCATGCTGGCAGGAGACCAGAACAAGGCTTCGGCGACATAGCGGCCAAAGGCCGCGCGGGTATGGTCTGATGTGCCACCGAAGCGTGCCACGGGCGCCAAGCCCCAGAGCCAGAAGCGAGTCCAGCTGCCGCTGTCGGACCCGGCCATCCGCATCAGACCGCGACCTGCGGACATCTTCCAGACAAATCCGTGCGGCGCAGCGAGCACCTGGGTTGCGCGCATGGACATATAGTTCGGGGCGGCTCTATCGCCCATCCCGAACTGCCCCTGCATTTCCAGCCGCGTAACGGTCAAGAGAGGCGTTCCCTCCGCTATGGCAAAGGCGAAAAAGCGCCGCGCCGGTTCTGGAAGTTCAGACACCATTTCGGCTGAAAACAACGGCGGCTCCGCCGGCTGAGTTGCCATGAGGCGATCCATCTCTGACCGGTCGGCCTGATGATCGAGCTGCCGCCAGCCGAAAAGGCCCGCACCCCCAATAGCCAGAATCGAAAATAACCAAACAAGGATCATCCGCATGGACCACCAATTCTCAGGGCGCTGACGCGCTCATCTCTGTTCTTTCCAGTGGGCCCCTGTGCCTGCCCTGCTGGGCAAGGGAGACTTGACGGCGGGCCACACCGGCTGGGGTTTCGTCGTCCCTAAGCTGCATTGCGACTTTACAGAGCGAAGGCCCTCGGACGAAAGGACAATGGACCAACGGGCCGACTATGGATGCCGTCTCGGAAGAAGCGGCCCCGCATGGACGGTCGACGGAGCGATCCTATGTCGGGGCGACAGTGCAGAACGGCCGGTCGATGACTTCTCGCCCTTCGGGATTTCTTCCCGGCAAGACTGGCGGTCAGCGAGACACGTGCGGATGCCATTCATGCCAAAGCACCTCGCTCAATTTCCCTTGAAGCTCCGGATTTCCTTTCGATGGCGTGAGCAAACGGCATTTTGTGCCACTGCTGACTTGCCTATGCCCCCAATGCTGGACAGTTTTGACCGTGCGTCGCCCGGCTCAAACCGCTTTGTCACTGACAAGGCGCATCCCGAGATGGGCCGGCGGCGTTCCCACCGCACATCCGCCGCGGGCAGGATCCCTGATCAGGTAAGACATTGCCGCCACATGCTCGCCGCCAACGAAGAACGCAGGGCACCGATCAGGATCCATTCCGGTCTCCAGCCCGTTATAGCATTCCATCGTCCATTCCCACACGCTGCCGTCGAGATCTACGATACCCTCCGGCGAGGTGGAAAAACTGCCCTTTGGCTTGAGCGCACGGGGCGCCAGCCCTTCAACCAGGTAACTGGACGCCCAGGTCAGCGAAGGATCAGTGAAGAGCGGTTCGGGTTTCTCGGGAAGCACCGCCGCTGCCATCACTGTCCATTCTTGCGCAGTCGGCAGACGAAACTCATGCCGGCTTTTCTTGTTGATCCACGCCAGATACTGCTGAACATCAACGTAGCTGAGACCCGTAGCCGGGGTATTTTCCGGGGCCTGGTCCGGTCGGGCCCGCAAGCGCAACGCGCAAATGCGCTCATCCGCGCATCGGTTCCATTCCGCAATGGTGACTTCGTGCCGCTGGGCATAGATAGCGCGGCCATCCGGCAGGATGACAGGCTTGGCCGCGAATTCAGGCAGAAAGTCGGGATTGGGGCCGCGCTGCATGAGCGCGCCCCCAAGGCCGGCCGCCACCGCGAGACCCAGGCCAACAAGACGAAGGGTCGTTTTGCTGCGTGCGAATGAAGTCGCGGGGGCGGTCATGGGTCTTTCCTCTTGTCTCAGGTTTCGAAGGATTGCGGTGCGACGACCTGTTCCATCAGCGCGTTGTCCCATTGGCCTTCGACAACCACGTGCGCGGTGGCGCCCAGCATGACGCCTTCGATCAGATTGTGGTTGACGTAGGCATAAACTCCCGGTTGCTCGAAAGTGTACATCGCCGCAACGGCGCTGCCACCACGCACGAACCAGGTTTCCATGTCCCGCAACGGCGGATCGGTGAAAGAGGATTCCCAGACATAGTTGCCGTGCCCCCCGATCAGGTGAGGGCGCGAATCCCGGTTGGCCTGGTTGTGGACCATCAGCACGGTCTCGCCCACATTGGCCTTGATCGCGCCTTCGCCGGTCAGGGCACCCACCGCGCCGTTGAAAACCGAATGAGTCGGGATCAAGCCGCGCATGACGTCGAGACTGTCGGCATAATCGTCGCCCGCCGCCTCATAGGTGCGGTAGTCTCCGTTTTCGTCCTTCGGCAGGTAATAATCCTGTTCACCGAAATAGGCGATGCGGTCATAGCGCAGAGGATTGCCGTCCTTGTCCTTCAGCCCGTCGCGCGGCAGCACCATGATAGCACCGTTCATGCCGTGGGTGACGTGATAGGGGATCATGTCGCCGCCCGGGGCGCAGTGATAGGTGAAACAACCCGGCTTGGTCGCTTTCCAACGCAGCACGCATTCCTCGCCCGGATAGACATGTGTCAGCCCACCACCGCCCAGAGCGCCTGTCGATGCGTGGAAGTCGATATTGTGTTCCATCATCGAACTGGTTGGGTTGCGCAGGGTCAGTTCGACCATGTCACCCTCATGCACGATGATCAGCGGGCCGGGGACGGACCCATTGTAGGTCAGCGCCCAGATTTCGGCGCCGTTGTCCTCGTCAACGACCATCAGACGCTCTAATGTCGGTTTCCATGGTGATCTCGACGATCTTCGGACCGCCTGTGGCGACCTGTTCGTGGTCGGGCGCGAAGGGCGGTGCGACCAGCTCCTGCTTGACGCGGGTGTAGCCGCTCAGATCGGCAGGTTTCGCATTCGTCTCCGCGGCTTGCGGATCGGCGGCCCTGTAGAGGTTTTTCGATGCCGCGTTGATACCGTGTGTTTTCGGCGCGCGTGGGGACGACATGGCGGCAGCCCCGGTCATGGCCGCGGCACCCGCGAGCACGCTGCCGCGCAACACGTTGCGACGGCTGGTTTTCATGAGGCTTGGATTGATGCGTTTGGTCATGGTTCCCTCCTCTGGGAATTGAGTTTGACCGCGAAGCGAGCGCCCGCTGGTCTTTTCATGGGTTCAGAGATTACCGAGCTGTTCCTGGAACCGTTCCTTGGCTTTCGGCGGCACCCGGCCTGCAAAAAAATCTTCCGGAACGTCCGCGTCGCCCACGGCGATGGTCATCACCATGCCCATTGCGAAATGCGGTTTGCAGATCACGCCGTAGACGCCTTCTTCGGTCAGCGTGACCTCGATCTCTTCGTTGATCTTGCCCTTGAAGGCCTCCGCCCCGCCGGGCAGCATGCCCTTGCCAACCTCGGCGTTGTGCCCTTTGTCTGCGGCGACGAACTTGATCGTGTCGCCGGGAGCGGCCTGCACGAAGGCCGGTTCGAAGACCATGCGCGCCCCGTCAGACCCCTTGTTGAGCATTTGAACCTCGATGGTTTCCGCCAAAGCGCCACTGCCCATGAGCGCGGCCAAAGCGAGGCCAGTCGTGAATGTGCGGATCATTGTTGCGTCCTTTCAGATCAGCATTTCCGTTGATCCGAAGAATACCGCAGCGCCAATTGAGAAGTTTGCGCTGGCACAAAGAATTCGGGTTTTCGCCTTGATGCGCCTGCGCAATTCAGTAGCGCCAAACACGGTAAATGTGACAAGACGTTGACATGACCGAGTTGCCTGCCCGCAGGATCCTACCGCGACTTGATGAAAGTCTGCTGACGCATTTGCCGCCGTTCTCAAGACTGGAGAAACGGCAGATCCGCACGATATTGGATCAGGCGTCGTCGCAAAGATATGAGGCAGGCGTTGCGATCTTTGACGAAGGGGCGCCTGCGGAACGCTTTTACATGCTTCTGGATGTGACCTGAGACCCGTTTCCTCCTCCATTTTGAGGTAGAGTCCGTCCCAACGAAGGAGACGGACAGAATGAAGAGATCACGGTTCAGCGAAGAACAGATCATCGCGATCCTGAAGCAGCAGGAGAGCGGCGTTGCGACGGCAGATGTGTGCCGCGAGCATGGGATCAGCTCGG
>NZ_JAFMPQ010000079.1 GCF_020667845.1 Cognatishimia sp. F0-27 | reverse complement strand
TCGCTGAACCGTAATCTCTTCATTCTGTCCGTCTCCTTCGTTGGGACGGACTCTACCTCAAAATGGAGGAGGAAACGGGTCTCAGGTCAGCGGCTGTCGCCGCGGAGCGTGAATTTCCCAGATGAGGGCATTCAGGCTCTCGCTTTGATGAGGGGAGCGACAGCCTGCATTTCGAAGATCACCATGATCGGACGCCTCGAGTTCAATCAGCGTCAGACGCTTACAACTTGTTTTACCAAGGACTTCACGTTTTTCCGGGCTAAAAAAGCGCGTGCCGTTAGGCCATAGACCTTCTGCAACTCTTCTCGATCATCCTGCACGCCACAAAGTTCCGGAAATAGAGTAAACAATTCAACTCGAGACGAGTTATCCATCATCTTCAAAGCGATTGGGCCAGGGAAAAAGCTCTCGGAGGGGATGTTCTCGGCGAGGATGATCTCGTGTGCGTCGAACATGAGGTGGATGTAGGTCACTTCGGGTTTTCCGTTGGCGATGCGCGCACCTCTCATGCTTTCTGCAAGGTGCTTCGCGCGCACCAAGTTGTCCCCTTGCCGTCCCATAACCAATCCGTGCTGTGGTGAAACGAGCAGATCCCGTTCGCACCCCAGGACGCCGCGACGCAAAAGCACCGGGCGCATGTTTGGATTGGCGCGCAGCGCCTGTTGGTCCAATCGTCGCCGTCCGATCCAGCGAATGCGTTGCGGGCCATTATCAAGTGTTGTGACGAGGTCCCCGACCCGCAACTCCTCTATCAGGCAATCGCCACCAGGCGTGCGGATCGCGGTCCCCTCGGTGAAACAGACAACGCCGGTGTTTTCTTGGGTAAAGCTCGAATTGTCGCCGCTGGCGCCCTGCATCTCAATCGAACCGCCATCGAATGCGGCGTTGTCTGAATAATCGACGGCGCTGCCGCTTAGTTTGGTCGTGTTGGACTGGTTGAGAATGCCATCGTCGGCCTGGTCCGCGTGCAGCTCCCAGATATCGTCGTAGAAGGCCGAGAGATCGATGAAGTCGTTATTGGTATTGTCGCCATCGTCGAGCGAGCCGCTGTTGCCGAAATTGAAGTCGGTGATCGTGTCATTGCCGTCTCCGGGGGCGTAATTGAAGGTGTCGCTTCCGTCGCCACCGCTGAGGATGTCATCTCCCTCTCCGCCCTCGATCAGGTCGTCGCCTGCGCCGCCCTCAAGGCTGTCGTCGTCGGCACCACCATCCATCGTGTCATTGCCGTCGCCGCCCTCCAGCGTATCGTTGCCACCGGTGGCCACGATGCTGTCGTTTCCCGCGCCGCCGACGAGGCTGTCATCGCCGTCGGAGTTCATCAGCGTGTCGTTGCCCGCGCCGCCGATCAGCGTATCCTGTCCAAGACCGGTGGTCAGGACATCGTCGCCGTCCCCTCCATCGATGTAATCGTCCCCCGCACCGCCCGCGATGGTGTCGTCGCCAAGACCGCCGAGAAATGTGTCATTGTCAGAGCCACCGGACATGGAGTCATTGCCCGCACCGCCAGCGGCCCCGATGGCGGCATCGGCAGCGGTTCCATCAAAGCTGTCATCGTGGCCGGTCAATCGAATGAGTTCAATTTGTGAGAACTCGGCTGAATCAGCCCCATTGGTGATTGTGCCAGCCTCGCCACCGCTAAAAGTGACATCGACGCCGCTGGTAAGGTACTGAAGATCAATCAGGTCGGCATCAGCGCCGATTTCCCCTCCTGAAATCGTATTGTTAGGGCCAAAGGAATCCGCAATAACAATTGAGTCCGAACCTTCCCCACCATCAATGCTGTCGCTCCCGCCACCGACGTAAATCGTGTCGTTGCCAAGCCCGCCAAAGACCGTGTCGGTTCCAAGTTCAGCGTAGAGGATATCAGCGCCCTCGCCCCCGTCGAGGAAGTCGTCGCCAGTCGTCGCTGTCAGGATATCGTTGCCAGAGCCACCATCGATTACGTTGTCGCCCGCGCCCCCCTCCAGCAGGTCAGCGCCATCTCCCCCCGACAGCGTGTCGTTGCCCTGTTCGCCGCTGAGTGAGTCGGCCCCGTCACCGCCATCCAGAACGTCATCGCCAATGCCGCCGGACATCGTATCGTCGCCGCCGCCACCCAAAAGCGTGTCGGACCCTGCATCCCCGGCCAGATTGTCGTTGCCGTCTTCTCCGGCCAGGCTGTCGTTGCCTGTGCCACCCGTCAGTGTGTCATTGCCTGCGCCTGCTGCGACGCTTGTGCCGACAGCGTCGGCCGTTGCATCAAGTAAGTCGGCCTGTTCGGTCAGGGTCAGGCGTTCGGTTTCTGAAAAGCTGGCGGTGCTGGTGCCGTCTGTAATCGTCCCAGCTTCGTCGCCGGTAAATGTGACGGTGGCACCGACACTCACCGCGCTAAGGTCGACCAGGTCATTGTCAGCGCCGCCTTCACCTCCTGTGAGGGTATCGGTGCCGAACCCATCCTCTAGGACAAGTGTATCAGCGCCGTCTCCCCCGCTGACACTATCGTTGCC
>NZ_JAFMPQ010000078.1 GCF_020667845.1 Cognatishimia sp. F0-27 | reverse complement strand
CCTCGTGCAGCCGCCACAGCGCCAAATGGGCGTCTATTTCAGAAAGGACGGCCCGAATATCATCGTCCGCGGACTGTGTTTTCGCCTTTCGACGCGGGTTCACCATTACGCGATCCTTACCGCGTGTGTTCATGAAGTGACGCGGTTGCCTTTCTCATGGTCGCTCATCCGCATATTCTGTGCAATACGCGAAACGATCTCTCTTGGAACAAGCCGTTGTGCAGAGATCCTTGGGAACGGCATCTCGTTGATCAGGCGATCGTTTCCAAAAAGAGCGCAATATTCGTCGTAATTGTCGAAGCCCTGCCGTTCAGCATAGTCGACATATGTCTCGGCCGCGGCGCCGTCGGCAAAGATGACCTGATGGTCTTTGGTCTCGATATGGTAGTAAGTCACGTTTTCGGGGAGCGCGTCCAAGGGTTCGAACCGCACGTTTTGACCGTTGACCAGCGCGCTGGCGTTGATAGCAAGCCCATCCAGGATAAGAGCGTGGTTGCTGGTCAGCACAAGATCCTTCACGGGAGCGCCGTCCCCAAGTGCTCCGGCGGACACGCGCACAGGCGTGAAACGATCGGGCGGCATGAAGGTCTTGTTCAGTGTCTGCAGCCCGATCCACAAAACGGCTGTGGCCGACCCGTCGGCGGTTGTGATCAGGTCGCCGATGCGCAGGTCTTCGACCAAAACGTCGCCGGTTGGCGTTGCGATCATCGTGCCCGCCGCGAAGCACATCGGCGGCCCCAAGGTCCCGAGCGTCTTTCCACTGTCTTCACCGCCGTCTGTCGACGTCGTTCGAATGAAGAAGTCCGATTCACTTAACAGCAGGCTCGCATCGAGGTCGGTGGTTGGCGAAGAGAGGGTAAATTCAAACGCCGTTACACTGCCGTCTTTTTGGCCTCTGGCGCTCACCACGACATAGGCATCGTAGGGCGCCTCTACGCCACCGCCGGCAATTGAGAGGCCCGGATCGGTTCCACCGTTGCCCCCGATATTGTTTTCTTCGATGCCGAAAATCGGTGTGATTGTTGAGCTGCCTTCCGTGACTGCGACGTCGGAAATTTCGATGTCAGGGTACAGCGACAGGTTGCTGAGGTCGAAGGCAACGCCGATTGAATCTTCTGTTCCGCTCTTGCTTTCATTCTTGAGGCTTATAGCGATCTTGATGTCGTCAAATCCATCGGAATTGTTGTCCTCTCCATATACGATTTCAATATCGTAATTTTCTTCGGAGCCCCCGGCAACGTAGGTATCAAATGTCATGAAAAACACAGGCACGGCGAACCACCTCACTACCGATAAATGCGATGGGTCACAGCCCTTTTGGACGCCCTAGAGAGTTGGGCTACATGGAGAGCAGCCAGAAATGCAATATGCTGACTGCAGCATTTGTTAATAATTCATTAATGCTCGTCAATTGTCAATTAGTTTATATTTCGATCGGCCCAAGGGTGAACGCATTAAGGGGAGCTCTACTTTTAGGTGCGTGGATTGTGAGGCAATTCTCTTTTCAAATCGATGTGAGGTTGGGTGCTCTTGGTTGATTTCCGATATGGAATTTAGAGGTGGCCCGACAAAACTGAACAGGTGAGTTAGGTGGATTTTCCGCTCCTGATCCGGCAGCGTGCCGGGACGAAGGAGCTACGATGGCAAGACGACCAAGACGGAACCACAGCCCAGCCTTCAAGGCAAAAGTCGCGTTGGCGGCTTTGAAGGGCGATAAGACGATGAGCGAGCTGGCGACGCAGTTCGATGTGCATCCTAACCAGATCAAGCAGTGGAAAGACCAGCTCCTCGATGGCGTGACGGACGTTTTCGATGACAAGCCGAAGGCGTCGAAGGAACCAGAGATCGACGTCAAATCGCTCCACGCGAAGATTGGTCAGCTGACGCTTGAAAACGATTTTTTGGGAAAAGCGCTAGCCAAAGCCGCCCCTTCTTCTTTTGCTTTTGTGGGACCTTCAGCCCTTCACGTCGCCGCAAGTGCATCGACCATGTGCGGCAGGCGTTTAGTGTATCTGAGCGCCTGCCGCACCTTGGGCCAGCAGCGATCCACGCAGCGCAAACTGCCCGAAGGCCTGGTCGATGAAGAACGCCTGACTGACGACATCATTGAGTTGGCCGACAAGTACGGGCGTTATGGCTATCGGATGGTCACCGGTCTGCTGAACAACGCAGGCTGGCACGTGAACCATAAGTGGGTCGATACAACCGAATATGAAGTTCGTCCCAACCAAGAACGAAGAACAGCAGGATATTCAAGCTTTGCATCGTGCACGGCCCCGGCTGTCGCAGATGGCATGCAGTGTCGTGTTCATGCCACCCTTGGTTCGCCCAATCAGGCGACCGCGCCCCCCTTTTTGACGCCCAGACTGGACGCCGTGCGGTGGGCTTTCAGGCAGGTGGCGTCGATCATCACGGTCTTCTTCTCACCGTTCCCGGCCGCCAACCCGGCCAGCATCTGTGCGAAGATGCCTTTATCGCTCCAGCGCTGCCAACGGTTGTAGAGCTTCTTATGTGCGCCGTACTCCTTCGGCGCATCCCTCCAGCGCAAGCCATTGCGGTTTACGAAGATAATCCCACTCAGGACACGCCGGTCGTCGACACGCGGTTTGCCGTG
>NZ_JAFMPQ010000077.1 GCF_020667845.1 Cognatishimia sp. F0-27 | reverse complement strand
ACGCCGGTCGTCGACACGCGGTTTGCCGTGGGACTGCGGGAAGTAGGGTTCTAAACGCGCCATCTGCGCGTCGCTCAGCCAGAAAAGATCAGACAAGTTCACCGCTCTTTTTCGAACGCTGAATCATGTCGTTCAACAGAAATCAATGGGTCCTGAGCCTAGGTCATGTTGACAAAAGGCGCAGCCAGAGGCGGATGGAGGTGATGTCTATGAAGCCGAGGAAGCTCTCAGCGGTCTTGTCGTAGCGTGTTGCGACCCGGCGAGCGTTCTTCAGTTTGTTGAAGCACCGTTCGACCAAGTTGCGCCACGAATACAGGGAGTGATCCACACCGACGCGCATCTTTCTTGATTTGCGCATGGGGATTTGGGTGAGAACGTCCCGCGCCTCCATCTTTTTCCGAATGCTGTCAGCATCATAGCCTCTATCGGCCAACAGGACGCTTGGCTCGGGAAGATTGTCGGCCATAACCAGATCAAAGCCCATGTAATCGGAAGTCTGGCCCGGCGTGATTTCGGTTCTCATGGGCAGGCCTGCTGAGTTGACGCGGAGGTGGATCTTGGTCGTGAAGCCACCTCGCGAACGGCCAAAACCTTGACGCGGAGTCCCCCTTTTGCGCCCGCGGCCTGATGATGGGCGCGGATCACGGTGCTGTCGATCATCTGCAGGGCGTCCGGCACCGCCCCGCTTTGGTTCAGCGCGTCCATAATGTCCTCCCACAATCCCGCCAGCGTCCAGCGTCGGAACTGCCGATAGACACTCGACCACTTGCCGAACTCTTCGGGCAGGTCACGCCAAGGGGCGCCCGTGCGGGCAATCCAGAAAACTCCATCAAGAACAAGGCGGTGGTTGGTCGGTTTGCGCCCATTCGGAGCGCGGACAGTCAGGATGAACCGCTCAAAGAACGCCCACTCCTCGTCCGACATCAGGTCTCGTGCCAAGCTGGTCTCCATCGCAGATACCAGCTTGAATCACGATCAGCGCGCTCTGTGAATCCCTTTTGTCAACACGACCTAGCGCAGTGCACTCCCGATAAGTTCCGCTACACGGTCATGATCTAATGCACTTGCGAAAATGCAGTCCAACAATTTTTTTCGATTAATGTATTCTTAACCCTTGTGGATCAATCCAGTGACAGGCCAATCTAAGGGGGAACTCGTGGAAAGACACAAATGGATGTTGGAAGTTCTTACTGACCTCGCAGAATACGCGAAACTGCACGACCTCAAAGCCACCGAGGAGTATACTGCCATGGCTCAACGAGTTTGCGAAGCCGATTTGGCGGAAAGTGATTCTGTAGAAAATGGCGTTCAGAGAGATGGCCTAAGAAATCTGAACAGGTGAGTTAGGTGGATTTTCCGCTTCTGATCTGGCAGCGTGCCGGGACAAAGGAGCGACGATGGCGAGACGACCGAGAAGGAACCACTGCCCTGCATTTAAGGCGAAAGTCGCGTTAGCAGCTTTGAAGGGCGATAAGACGATGAGAGAGCGTGCGACGCAATTCGATAATCACCCGAGCCAAATAAAGCAATGGAAAGACCAGCTTCTCGATCAAGTGACAGATGTATTTAACGACAAGCCGAAAGCTTCCAAAGAGCCCGAGATTGATGTCAAATCGCTGCACGCGAAGATTGGTCAGCTGACGCTGGAAAACGTTTTTTTGGGGAGAAGCGCTCGCCAAGGCCGATCTGTTGGGGAGAGCAAAGAAATGACCAACCGCGATCACAAGCTGGGCCTTTCGCGGCAGGCGGAGTTGCTCGGCATCAGCAATGGCAGCCTGTATAATGAGTCGCGCCCCACCAGCGAAGATGATTTAAAGCTGATGCGCCGGATTGACGAGTTGCACATGGAATATCTGTTTGCGGGCAGTCGGATGAAGAAGGGCCTCTTCCGCCAAGAAGGCTTCACCACCGGGCGACTGCATGTGGCGACATGCATTAAGCACATGGGCATCCAAGCCCTGTACCGCAAGCCAAACACGTCAAAACCGGCACCCGGCCACAAGGTCTTCCCATACTTGCTGAGAAAGCTGGTAGTGACGCGGCCGAACCAGGTCTGTGCTTTGCTGCGGGCACGATGATCTCAACGCCAACCGGGGACGTTTTGGTCGAAGACCTGCGCATCGGCGACCTGATCACAACTGCCGACGGATCGGCCACAGCAGTTTTGTGGATCGGGCTGCAGACACTGAACAAGACCTTCACACCGCCTGATCGTTTCACGCCTGTGCGCGTTTCCGCCGGAGCACTTGGGGACGGCGCTCGCGTGAAGGATCTTGCGCTCACCAGCAACCACGCTCTTACCCTGGATGGGCTTGCAATCAACGCCAGCGCGCTGGTCAACGGCCAAAACGTGCGGTTTGAACTTTTGGACGCGCTCCCCGAAAACGTGACCTACTACCATATTGAGATTGACCTCCCCCCCCCCAAAACTTCCCTCGTTCTGATGTAGAGTTTGCTCAACCGTTTGAAGGAGCAAACGAATGCGAAAGAGCCGTTTTACGGAAGCCCAGATCATTGGGATAAACAAAGAACGAGAAGCCAGGATGCCGACGGCTGAGTTGGGCCGCAAGCACGGTCTCAGCCAAGGCACGTTCTACAAATTCAAATCCAAATACGGCGGCATGGAAGTGTCTGATGCGGCCAAGCAGAAGGCGTTAGGGGATGAGAATGCCAACAGGATCACTCAGGCCATCGCGAGCGACGATCATCTGACCGGGATGGCAATCGTCCTCCGCTCCATCCCGGGGGTCAGGCCGGTTGCTAGCACGATGCTGATCGCAGAAATGCCAGAGATCGGCACTATCACAGGCGAAGCGGCCGCCGCCATCACCGGGTTGGCTCCCATAGCTCAAGACAGCGGAACACTTCCTGGAA
>NZ_JAFMPQ010000076.1 GCF_020667845.1 Cognatishimia sp. F0-27 | reverse complement strand
AAACCACTGTAGGGACCCGAGACCCGGCTATGATCACCTGCTGCGCTTTTTGATGGCTGCGCAGGCAATCATAGCCTCTAAATCAACGTCATTCCGAAGGTGTTACGGAACGGAATACGTCAGTGGCATGCTTATGGAATGGGCCGAGAACAGGGGCATCGCCCTGACCTATATCCAGCCCGGCAAGCCTCAGCAGAACGCCTATGTCGAACGCTACAACCGGACGGTCCGGCACGAATGGCTGGACCTCTACATCTTTGAAAACATCGAGGAGGTGCAGCAGATTGCCACCGAGTGGCTAGGGTCCTACAACCACGAGCGCCCGAACATCGGAAATGGCGGCATGACACCCGCACAGAAACTGAAGATGGTCGCGTAAGTTCTACGACCAAGCCCCCGCAAAAATGGGGGGATTACCCGGCGAGCAAGGCCGCGTGCGCGATCCAAAGTCAGGCCATTTGTTGATTGGTCAATTTTTCGATCGCAGCAAGAAGCTCGGCTCTTGGCACAGGTTTCGTGAGGCACAGTTCGTTGCGGGATACATCCGTGCGGGGCTCCAACCGCTTATCTGAATATCCAGTGAGAAAGAGCACCGGTAGCCGCTCAATAGTCTCTCTACAGGCCGCTGCTAGATTTGTACCATTTAGCTCACCCGGCATAACAATGTCGGTGATCAAAAGGTCAAATGGGCCTTCTTTGCGGAAAACTTCAAGTCCTTGTACGCCCGAAGAAGCGGCTTCGACTCTGAACCCCGCGGATGTGAGACTCCTGATGAGCAACGCAAGAACTTCCGGTTGATCCTCTACTACGAGAACCCTGATCCCTCTGTTTTTCCCCAGTGCTGAATCTCGGTCGTCGTCTGGCTGATCAGCCGCGGTATCCTCTGTGACATCAAGGGGAAGCAATAACCGAACGCAAGTTCCAACTCCCAGCTCCGATGTGATTTCGACCTCCCCGCCGCTTTGGCGCGTGAAGCCTTGTACCATCGATAGTCCGAGGCCGGTGCCCGTTGAGAGTTCTTTCGTCGTCACAAATGGCTCGAATGCCCTTTGCAAGAGTTCAGGAGGCATGCCGTGGCCAGAGTCCCTTACAGCGAGTTCCAGGTAACTTCCCTGCGGGGAAGCCTCGCTGGACTTGCTGATTTCGTCACCTTTCTCGATTTCCAAGTTCCTGGTTTCAATGAATAGCTCCCCCCCGTCCGGCATCGCGTCGCGTGCATTGACGACAACGTTCACCAGTGCGCTCTGCAAGCCCGCATGGTCCAATCTGCAAAAGCAGTTCTCGGCATCCAGCGACAGAGTCAGAGCTATCGAGCTCGGGATTGTGCGAACTAACCAACGCTCCGTCTCCTCTACCAAATCGTGGATACACACCCGCTGGGGTGCCAGTTGAGACTTACTTGCGAAAGCCAGCATGTTCTTTGTTAAATCAGCGCCACTCCGTGCGGCAGCTAACGCGCTACCGATGCAATCCCGACGCTCCGCCTCCGAAAAGGCTCCAGTGGTCATACCCTCGTCAAGCAGTTCCAAATTGCCGCAGATAACCGCAAGCAGGTTATTGAAGTCATGTGCAATGCCACCTGCCATTTGGCCAATGGCCTCGAACCTTTGAGCTTTCTTGAGTTGCTTCTGTTGTTCAACTAGTTCCGTTCGGTCATGAAGAATTCCAAAGATCCGAGAAGGGTGCCCGGATGCATCTTGCATGAGCGCGACGCCGTCAGCGTAGACGTGTCGTATTTGCCCGTCCCTTAGAACTAGTCTCGCGCTGACACCTTGCAGTTGCCCAGTCTCAAAAACCCTTGCGAAGTGTTCTGACACACGGTCGACATCGCCTGGGTGGTAAAAGGCCAGTGCCTCTTCAACACTTGGCTGGTCACTACCCGGGGGCAAACCGTGGATCCGGAACGTTTCGGGCGACCAAGTAAGTTTATTTTCAGGAAAGCTCACTTCCCAATGTCCAATTCTAGCTATGCTTTCAGCCCTCAGTAACTTCTTTTCAAGCGATCTATCCGCTGTGACGTCAAACGCAATTCCACCCACACCAAGTGTAGATTCATTTCGATCGACAATTGGGAACCGAAGGACATGTAAGACACACTCGGCTTTTTCTGACTTGCCCGTGACTTCTAATGAGACGGGTTGGCCCGATTTGAGCACCTTCCGATCGACCTCAGCCAAATCAGGCTCAATGCTATAAAACTCGCTTTGAAGAGACCGTGGCTGCTTGCTTTCTCCTGCCCCAATACTTGGCGGAATAACGTTCATGGCCTGACCGCTTTTGTCACTTACGTCGATAAAGGCGGGCACATGCCGAAAAAATGCTCTAAGGCGAGCTTCAATAGCTTCGAGGTCCTCGCGTGCCATTCCAAGTTTGGTAGTCTGCTCAGCAACTTCGTTGCCCAAACGATTGATGCTTAAACGGAGCCCTTCTTCGTCCTTCTTTCGACGCAGGTTATCATTGAATACCAAGTCCACGCGGGGGAGGAACTGGTACAACCCCACACCGACTAGCAGCAGGCCGCCCAGATAACCAAAAATATTCTCTAGGATAATTCGAACGTCAAAGCTGCCGTATTTAAGCATCCTATCGGCGTCGGGGAAGTTGCGCGACAAGTCCCAGAAGCCTCCGAAGACGATCAGGCCAAGACCGGCCACAAGGTAGTTCCAACCTGGCTGCTCATTAGCGAACCGTTCTCGCCCAAAGGACCAAAGCAGCAGCAGTACACAGGCCAGCATTAAGATACGAGCCGCGTCCTCAAATACTTCCACTGTCATTTTCGCTCTCCGACGTCTATCGGATCGAACGGTAATGCGAAACAAAAGCAAAGAGCAACGAATTACGCAAGTTCGGCAGGCGACGCGTTGTCCGTGGTACTGACACCGACCACTGCTAAATCATAGCCTTTGCTGAGAAAATCGCGTGCGCGGCCCGAGCATCCCTACGACAGGAACTGGCCGGTCTCGAAAAGTGTGTGCGCCAGTTGGCCTGGGATGATCCGGTTTGCCAACGCCTTATGTCGATGCCTGGAGTCGGTGCAGTCGTAGCACTGACATTCCGTGCTGCGGTCGATGACCCGACCTGCTTTCGGTCTTCAAAGAGAGTTGGCCCCTGGGTTGGCCTGACGCCCTCACGCAACCAGTCCGGTGAACGGGACGTGGCCGGCGGCATCACCAAAGCCGGTGACGTCAATCTGAGGAGGGCGTTGTGCCAGGCCGCAACCGGCATGATGAACCGCGGCACATCAACGTGGCTCAGAACATGGGGAGCTCAACTCGTGCAGCGGCGCGGACGCAAAGTTGCGATGGTTGCCTTGGCACGACGCATCGCGGTTATTCTGCATCGGATTTGGGTCGATGGCACAACCTTCCAATCAGATACGGCGCCAAACCCGGCCTAACAGGATGACTCTCTACCCGTTGCCTGCCTGATTGCAGGCCTCTGAGGCTCCGCAGGGACGTGGTTCCGATGATGCCGAGGTCTGGACCGTCGCTGACAACCGTCAAGCACGCCTATGAGATGGGCACATCGGAATTACATCGAACCAGCATCATGTTGGCAGCCGAAAGCGCTGACCACGAACCGAAGCATGTACCCAAGGGATCTAAGCCGTAGGCCGCGACAGAAGCCAGGACCGGCACCAAGAATATCAACGGAACCTCTACGGCGGATCAATTGCTGTGGGCAAAACCGCTTGACTGGGGCGCCCTTGTTACCGAAGTCCTGACCCTTCTATATCTCTGATCTGTTATTGATACCCCATCACCGGGCTTGGCGAAGATCGGTGATGGGGTGGTGTTTGGCGTCTGACCCTT
>NZ_JAFMPQ010000075.1 GCF_020667845.1 Cognatishimia sp. F0-27 | reverse complement strand
TGTTCTTCGCTGAACCGTAATCTCTTCATTCTGTCCGTCTCCTTCGTTGGGACGGACTCTACCTCAAAATGGAGGAGGAAACGGGTCTCAGGTCAAATGGACTCGCACAAACAGTGATCGTGGTGACAATATATCTCGACGCCATAGATTTTATGTATCCAAGATGGTCGCCAACCTCGACGAATTGAAGCCCAAAGATCCAACTCGTTCATTCGGTGATACTATACGGCGAATATTGTTTTTTGAGCAGGAAAAGCTTTGTGCGGTTTGCATGAAGGAGGTAGCCTTTGACGATATGGAGGTACACCACATCACACCACATTCTCAAGGTGGCAAAACATCGTTAAATAACGGAGCGATTGTCCATAAAGCTTGTCATCCGAAGTCTGAACAAGAGGTATCAGCGTTTTACGAGAAGTGGAGACTTAGGAAGTCGTATCTCCATCAAAAGAAAATGCAGGACAGAGGTTTTAGTCAACCACCAGAAGCTGGAACGGACTACGAACAGGACGGCGTGGTCATTCCACACGGAACCCCCGCCAAGATGGAGTACCAAAACGGTGAGCAGGTGTATGAAGGAAGGTTTGAAGATGGTGTTTTGATGGTCAACGGTCTTGCTTATTCATCATTGTCCTCAGCAGCGAATGCCTTGGCTGTTACCAAAAATGGCAAGAAAACAAATTTGAACGGTTGGCTATATTGGAAAGTCTTACTTCCCGGAGACGATCATTGGACGCCCGTTAGGTCGCTCCGAGACAGAGCCGAAAGCAAAGACCAAGAATAGAAGCGCCGCGGATCGAACGATACCGAACCATCGGCATTATTTTAGTGCACTTTGCGCCATGGTAACTGATCTTCAACCGCCACCTTCGCCGCGTTCACAAAGTCCCGTTCCTCGTCTGTCATCACACGCCAAAACCTCGATACTGATGCGATGGTCGTTAGAACCGCGATCACGCCTTCCGCTGACCGAAGATGCTCACCTGCTTTCAACTGCGTCTCCAACGTATCCAGACGCGTCTGGATCTTCATACGAACGTTCATGCACTCTCCTGATGTGAGGGATGTTCACGATCAGGAGGGATCGTTGGATGATTTGGATGGCAACATGGCCAAGCAAACTTTTCATTTTTGAAAAGTGGCGCGCTACTCCTCCAAGAAGAAATCCTCGTCAATGCGATGAAGTTCGAAAACCTTTCGCACCCGAACGCCGACCCCTCCTTCGATCATCAGATCCACTAGACGATGACCGTCGATGGTGATGACCCGCGCATTGACCGTCTTGAGATACTCCAACGCGTTCGGAGAGAAGCGGGAAGTCGTCACGAAGACGCCCTTGTGGCTGACACGCCAGCAAGCGTTCCGACGAACGCCTGCAACTCTGGACGACTGACCGCGTTGTCGGGCGCATAACGCTTTGCTTGCACATAGACCACATCCAGACCGAGTTTGTCTTGGTGGATGATACCGTCGATGCCGCCATCACCAACTTTGCCCATGACCTCTGCCAGCGTATCCGATCGACCGTATCCCAGACTGGACAACAGACGAACGACGAGTTGCTCGAAGAACGCGGGCGAGTTCTGCAAGATGCGCTCGAGAATCTGCTCTTTGAGGTCTGCTTCGAGTTCTTGGTATGCACTGCCAATAATCTCTTCTGGACTCTGATCGCTTGCAGAGACGGTAGTGGTGGGGGTCGTTTCGTCATTCGTGCTTCTCGTGCCCTTCCGATTCATGAAGTCGATGAACGCAGGGATTTTCTTGAGATAGGCGAGGTTCAGGTTCTGAAGGTCTTTGTCCAGAACTGTCCGCCCCTCGTGAGTTATGATGAAATGTCCGCGCTTCGGTCGTTCAATTAAACCTGCCTGAACCAAGTAAGTGATCGCCCATTGAACCCGACTTGAAATGAGCGTCGTCTGTCCGGACGGAATCGTCTCGTCGCGTTCTTCGTCAGTTAGGTTCAGTTCATCAGCGATTGCCGCTACTGCGTCACGGACGCGCTGCTCTGTGATTGCCCGCTCAAGGATCATCGGCATCAAGTCTTCATAACTGGGAACGGGCACTTCGCTGCTCTCAAATCATTGGTTTCAATATGAATGATAGCATCGGACGCGTGGCACATCTATGCTGTCGAAGCGGATCGTTTTTGCGCTCTGTCGAGGCACACACCCGATCTAGACAGCACACAATCGCGATGCACAAAATATGGCGCACTTCGGAAATTGCGCTATAAATTACTGATATTATTGTATTTTATTTTTGTTCACATATTGCAAATCCGTGTACACCGGTTCGATTCCGGTACTCGCCTCCACTTAATCGTTTTGACGGAAATCTTCCAAATATTCCAATGTAGCCCATGTTTTACAGGGGCTTATAAGCCAATCTGGGTGTCAAACTGTTTGAATTCCTGTGTTAAGCGGCACGATGATTCACGATGTAATGCACATGCCCGCGCGGCGGCAGTTTTCAGTTCGAAGGTTCTGTTCCCAACGATGGGCGATCCGTGTTGGGTTTCGGCCCTGGGAAAAATTGCGTCTGGACTCACGACAGATCAACGGCTGAACGCCGTCCCACAAGCGAAGTGTTGAGACTGATGAGATTATTGAGGCGGCTCCTTCCAATACCCACCGAAGCTTGAGCGACGATGATCTACACGATATTGCGATCCAGTGGAGACGCGATTTTCAACTGAACAACAGACAGTTGTCCCAAGGGATATGTTTCCCGATGCCTCCGACAGCGAAACGCGAATTGGCGGCGAAGCCAGCAACACCATCATGAGCTCCGGAACCGAAGTCGAGGCTTCGTTGCCATGGCCGTTCGGGATTGGATCAAAGCCGTCGGCACAAAAACGGCTGACATAGAACCGGGTGCTCCCTTGGGGAACGGATCCTGCGCAAGCGTCAACGCCAGCTTCAGGGATGAGTTCTTGAACGGTGAAATCTTCTGCAGTTTGCGAGAGGCTCAAATCCTGATCGAAAAATGCAGGAAACACCACCACACGAAACGCCCAAATAGGGCTCTGGGTTACCGCCCACCGGCCCCGGAAACCTTTATCCCGATGGCCTCCAAGGCCAGTCATGCCCTCACAATCAAATTGAACCACTCACGTGGGGCTGATCAGTGGACGGATCAGCGACGCGATCAAGTTCGCGAGAGACACGCACGCCGGCAACGTTCGTGTCTACGGCGGTCGCCAGACGATCCTGGCCCAAGTCATTGATGATGCTCCGCACCCGGAACCGCAGCCCATCTTCCAGCGCGTCCGGCATGAAATCACGCGACGATATCTGGCTAGGTCCTGATGCAATGGCCATGGCCGTCCTTGCGTTTCAAATTCACCTCACGTGCGACGCCCGACGCAACAGCGGCCTATTTTTCGAAGATCCTGGCGAGATGACGAAGACCTCAGCCCATTGACACGTGCAATCCCTCCAACAATTCTGGGCGCAACCAGCCGGCAGGCAGCCTGTGGCGTGTCGGTCATCATCGGAAATCAAACGGTATAGCGGCCCTGCATTTTCACCCGCTCATCCTCGCAAGGACCGGAGCCCGCCAACCGTTTTTAACCGCCGGCCAAAGGCAAGTCCCGTCCTCTGAAACCGCACTAAAGCACAAGATCCCCGGCATCCGCGCCACCAACGATATAGATCTGTCCGTCCACAATGGCATCGCCGTTGACGTCCATGCTGACAACAGTCACGTCCAAACCGCTGCGCACAACGTTCAGAAGCGTCAACTCGCCAGCCGTTCCGGTAAAACCCGCAACCACGGTGAAGGCGTCATTCGGGAGCGTGCCCGCAACCGCGTCGATCTCGAAAAGGCTGATCATATCCCCTTCCGAGGCATCGAAATCGCGGATTTCATCACGCCGAAACGATCCCACGCCCAGGTCGGAGATTTCGCTGAAGACAAACATATCGGCCGCCGGTCCGCCGAACAGAAAATCCCGCCCGACACCACCATTCAGGGAGTCTGCTCCAGCCCCCCCGATCAGCGTATCGCTCCCATCGAGCCCAAACAATGTGTCGTTTCCTGTCGACCCCTCGATCCGGTTTCCGTGCACCTGTGTTCCGGTCAACCTGTCGTCACCGGGTGAGCCAAAGACGTTTTCAATCGCAAGCAACGTGTCCGTGCCGCCTCCGCCCGTCGCTGTGCCAAGCTCAAGATTGACCGTCACAGCGGCCGCGAGCCCGGTGTAGTACACGGTATCAAAGTTGGTCCCGCCATCAATCGTGTCGTCACCGGGGCCACCAAACAATCGGTCTGCGAAACTGCCCCCCGCAAGCGCGTCATCCCCTTCGTCGCCTTCCAGCCGATCCTCGCCCGCCCCACCGGTCAGCGTGTCATCGCCCCAGCCACCAAGCAGCGTGTCGCTGCCGCCCTGCCCGTCGACCACGTCCGGCCCGGCACCACCTTCGATAACGTTGGGAACCCCATCACCGCGCAGGATATCGTTGAACGCAGAGCCGCGCAGGTTCTCGATGCTGGTCAAACTGTCGCCGGCTGCATCGCCACCACCGGCAAAGCCAGCGCCAAGGTTGATCGCCACGCGCGCGCCCGACTGCTCATAAGATGCCGTGTCGCTGCCGCCCTGCCCGTCGACCACGTCCGGCCCGGCACCGCCCTC
>NZ_JAFMPQ010000074.1 GCF_020667845.1 Cognatishimia sp. F0-27 | reverse complement strand
CTCATCTCCGCAATGGTCCGCTCCTCGCCATAAAGATCGACGTATTCCTGGTAGTTGTCGAAGACCCGGCGCTGGACATAGTCCACATAGGTCTCGGCCGGAGCACCGTTGGCCAGGATCACATCATGGTCTTCCGTCTCGATGTGGTAGTAGGTGATGCGCTCGGGCAGGGTGTCGATTGGCTCGTAAGCAATGGTGGTGCCATTCACAAGCGCACCGGCGTTGATCGCCAGATCGTCGATGATCAGCGCGTGATCGGCCGTAATAACGAGGTCCGTATGGGGTAGGTCATTGTCCAAAGCACCGGCGGTGACCCGGACCGGCACGAAGCGTTCGGCAGGGGTGAACAACTTGTGAACTGATTGCCGCCCGATCCACTTCACAGCGACCGTTTTGCCGTCAGCTGTTGATATCTGGTCTCCCATCACGAGCTCTTCGACCTGACGCTCGCCGCGGGGTGTGAGTATCAGCGTTCCAGCGGCAAAGCACTGGGGCACATCGTTCTGGTCAATATCGCCGTCTATCGTGATTTGATTTGTGGGCAAGAGTGACTTGTCAGCGCCAGCTGGACCATAAAAAACGAGATTGTCAGTACCGGATTGGCCAGACGCGTTCGGCGACGAGTTCGGAACGAGCACAACCAGCCACAGATCACTGGAGGTGCTGTAAGACCCGACTACCGTCGGTTCCGGATCGCCTGGTGGACCAGCGTAGTCGGGAAACAGGGTGCTGAGGCCAGGATCCGCAACTACCTCGTTCACGCTAAAAGCTGTGTCGGCGCCATCGTCTTGCACCGTGCCACTCAAAGGAGTTTGTGTGACGTTCTGACTGAAATTTGCCGATCTTCCAGCCTGATTGAATACACACGCCAGATCATACGCAAAAGCTGCCATGCTCTCGAGCTCCCCATCCATACACGAAAAAGTTAATATTTTATTAACAATATTGAATATGTCTTCTGTTGTCAACGGCAGACTAAACCGACATTTCCCAAGTGGCCGCCGCTCGACAGCAAGAATTCCTGATATTGCTCACTGGACAAGCATTTTTACCGCGTGCGGTTTCTGCGGTCGCGCAGACGCTCGAATTTGGGCGGATCACACCGCGAACCCTCGTCTTCCGTGCCTGACAACGACGTTCTTCAGCGCGCTGAACAGAACTGTCGAGCCGCTTTCCTGCGGATGTCCGTGGATGGCACGCCCTCGACACACTTGCCGAGCCTTGTTCCTTCGATGGTGAGGGGCGATGCTGTAATCATGTTTCTGCCGGTGGCGTGCGAAAAAGACCATCGCGCCTCGGATCTCCGCATCTACAGCGTGCAAGAGCTGTCCCGCATCGCGCAGTTCCACGTCAGGATCGCCTACAAGGACTCGCCGACCTACTGGAAGGCGAACAGCCCGCGCACGGCGTCTCCCAGACGCGCTGCTGTGTCGAAGACTTAATGGGGACGTGCGGTCCAACGTATATCGAGGACCGCCACAATCCGGTGTCGCGGACGACACCGGCCCCCGGTTTCATCCGTGCTCAGGCAGCTTCGGAGCCACCGATCCGCTTCAGGATGGACGCAGGCACCTGACGCGCGGCCGACACCCGTGGCATGCCCATCTCCGCAAAGGTCCGCTCCTAGCCATAAAGATCGACGTATTCCCGGTAGTTGTCGAACACCCGGCGCTGGACATAGTCCACATAGGTCTCCGCCGGCGCGCCGTTCGCCAGGATCACGTCGTGGGCGTCTGTTTCCACATGGTAGTAGGTTACCCGGTCCGGCAGGCTGTCCTTTGCAGGCCGCTGATATAGTCCTGCCTCAATAGCGGTTTGAGAACATGATTCACCTTTGGTACGGTAACGGTGGGGGTGATGATGCGCGGGACGGACGATACGAGCGGGTCGCTGTTCAGCTATGTCGATCTGGAAGAGCGCATCCCGCCGCGAAACCCGCTGCGCAAGATTAGACAGGTGGTCAATGACGCGCTCGCCAGCCTCGATGCCGAATTCGAGGCGCTTTATACCGATTTCGACCGCCCTTCGATCCCGCCTGAGCGGCTTATCTGCGCGAACCTGCTGCAGATCCTGTTTTCGGTCCGGTCCGAGCGAAAACTGATGGAGCAGATGGATTACAAACTGATGTTCCGCTGGTTTGTCGGCGTCGGGATTGACGATCCGGTCTGGGTCCCGACCGTGTTCACGAAGAACCGCGACCGGCTGCTGACGACCGAGATGTCGCGCGAGGTGATGGCGGCGATCCTCGCTCACCGCGAGGTCGCGCCGCTGCTGTCGGACGAGCGTTTCTCGGTGGATGGCACCTTGGTGAAGGCTTGGGCGTCGATGAAGAGTTTTCAGCCGAAGGCAGAGGCCAGTCCGCCTGACGAAGATGGGCCGGTTGATCCGCCCGCCTTGGACACCGCGCCCGAAACTGAGCCTTCCGATCTACCCGCCGAAACCGAGCCGATGCCCCGCAAGTCCCACCGCCGCCGCAATGCCGAGGTCGACTTCGAGGGCGGGAAGCGCTCCAATGCTACCCACCAATCGACCACTGACCTCGATGCACGGCTCTACCAGAAATCCCCGGGCACCGGGGCCATGCTGTGCTTCATCGGGCATGCGCTGATGGAGAACCGCTCGGGCCTGGTCGTGCAGGGCGACCTGACCCAGGCCGACGGCCATGCCGAGCGCAAGGCCGCATTGGACATGGTTCACCGCCATTCCCCGGGATCAACCCGACAGCTGACGCTGGGCGCTGACAAGGGCTATGACGCGTCCGGGTTCGTTTCCGACCTGCGCAAAGCCTGTGTCACACCTCATGTCGCCCAGAAATCGCGATATCCCGCAATTGATGGCCGAACCACCCGGCATGAAGGCTATGACCTGTCACAAAAGTACCGCAAGAGGATTGAGGAATTGTTTGGCTGGGCCAAGACAGTCGGTGGCATAGCCCAGACCGTGTATCGCGGCGTCGAGCGCGTCCGTTCGCGGTTCATCCTGACAATTGCAGCTAACAATCTCGCAAGACTGCCCCGGTTGCTGACTGCGTGAACCGGGAGAACGGCGCCCGACGCATACGTCAAAAGCGCCGACAGGCATTGCGATCACCCGACACAACCCTGATGACGGAACAGCGTTCCGGCTCGGGGACTATTTCAGCAACCTGCTAATAATCAAGACACCGTGAGAAAGTCAGAACGGTTCGCTCTGCAATTAATGCTGCATTCGGTTTGTCTAGGTGACTGAAATCCCGCAAATTTTGCAGCGTCAGCCGTATGCCGGAAGCTTGACCAATCTCCGTCACGACCAAAGGCATCCATGTCCTCCAGCGTTTTCATCACTATATGGTACACGTCGTGCGAACTCACCATGCTTGTCCCTCGGTTTAATGTGATCGCTATCTGAGACGTTAAGTGTTAATGGCACATTAAGGCTACGTGTTTGTTTCCTTTGGGAAGGTCTTAATTATGGCTTCGGCTTCTCCGAGAGGCGATCAATCGGGCTGTGAGAGCGGAGTTTGGCGCCCCCGGCAGAATGGACTTCTCACGATCTGGCACCCTTAAGCGGTCGAAACGAGCGCTTTCCATAGCCCCTGCCTCATGTCATCAGCTTCCGCTATCAAGAGGAACAGGTTGCCTAGGACGATAAGCATTAAAAGTTGTGTCCGCTTTTTGGCGAGGCCGCGGTAGTGGGTCTTGAGATGACCGAACCGGAGTTTGGAGCACGCGGAAGAGATGTTCGACGCGCGTCGCCACCAACGCGATTACGCTGTTGTACTCAGCGTTGATGGGAGCGATTTCCTTGCCATTGGGCGCCTTGCGCAAGACGCCCAAGAACTTGTTGGTGCCGAAGAATGCGGCCCCGCGGGCTGCGCTGACATCACCCATGTTCGCGCACACTGATTGCTTTTGGCAGTGCATGAGGTTATACTTTGATCAGCGTTCTCTTACATGCTTGAGGCACAAGGTTTTTCAAAATCTCTCTTAATGCTCAACGAGCTCCGAAATAATGTTATCCCAAAAGCCTCTAAATTCTATCCGTTCAGGTATTGAACTGCCCTCAAAGATATAGATGTTCGCACCTGGAAAGTCATATTCCTGTTTTTGCTATGAAGAAATCATGTTCTTTTGCGTCGTAATCGATTTCCGCTTGCGCTGTATAAAATGCCATTCTAAGGAGCTGGGCGGTATGTTTTGCTTTAGCTTTACGGGCTAGCTCTTCTGATCCGGCAATTATATCTATAATTGACTTGCTAGTTACTTCTCTCATTTCTGGGCCCTTTAGCTTAAGCTTCGTGAATAACCAATTAAGTAACTTGATCTTTGTTAACAAAACGTAAACTACTGCGGAATTTTTCCTTTTTCCTTACTTTGCAGTCAGGCTCCATTAATTTTTGCTTGGCGGCGTGGTTCGGGCTTCGAAAACGAGCGGTGAACACGTCTGTTCTCTTCTGGCTGACGGAGGCGCAGATGACGCGTCTTGTGCCCCTCTTTACCAAATCCCACGGCAAGCCGCGCGTCGATGACAGACGTGTGTTGAGCGCGATTATCTTCATCAATCGCAACATATTACGATGGGCTGATTTACCTTCAGCCTATGGTCCGCACAAGCCGCCCTACAATCGCTGGAAGCGGTAGAGCGATAAGGGCGTCTTTGCCCGGATAATGGGGGGGGGTGCAACTGTATCTGTCAGGTGGCCAAGTCGGCGTATTTTTTGGCGGGTTTTACATAGCTTGTTCGCGATGTTTACCAGCTTTCTGGCGACCGCAGTGATGATG
>NZ_JAFMPQ010000073.1 GCF_020667845.1 Cognatishimia sp. F0-27 | reverse complement strand
GCTCTGTGCTCTGTGCTCTGTGCTCTGTGCTCTGTGCTCTGTGCTCTGTGCTCTGTGCTCTGTGCTCTGTGCTCTGTGCTCTGTGCTCTGTGCTCCGGGACGGTTCGGATCGTTGTTTCCAGCATTTGGCCCCGGCGTTTGCAATTCTGCATCGTCGCTTGGGCGTTTGCGGTTCTGCATCGTGGCTCACACGCCGCGGAGTCCCGCTGCCGTGGTCCCGCTGCCGTGCGAGTTGGCCACTCAAGGGCCTATCCCACCGCCGACCCTATCAAACGTGCAAGCTCCCGGCTTGTGCGTGACCGATCGCAACAGGCTGGTTGAAAGGTCTTCAGAAACCTTCTTCTGACGTTGCTTGGTCTCCCTTCATTGTGTCGTCACTTAGGCGGCGATCCTGTCGAGGCTTGGTTCCCGGTTGCGCCCCGCCTGAATAGCGCAGCCATCTTAAAAAGGCGTGAATGCCCTGCCGCGGGTCGAGGCGGGCGATGACAGCACGCGGGGACCGCCAGACGCCATTTCGCCCATGGGTCTGACCCGCCGGTTTCGCGGCTGGGCGTGGCCGACGCGCGTCGACTCCGATCCTTTGGATAGGGCAAGCCGGAAAACGGAACCACCGAAGGACGCTGCCTACTGCATTCAAGCGCGACAGGGTGAGCAAGGCGCCTTTGCCTTTCGGCATTGCGCCGTCTTGCGCCTGATTCAAACCGCTCTTATCTGCCCAGGCGGCGCCAAAATGCTGCGCATGCGATACACATGGTTTGTGCATCGCTCTCAAAGCCACGTCCAAAGCCTCGGGCGCGCCCCCTTTCCTCCTCTCTCGCGATCCGGTAAAGCCCGTGCGACTTGTCCCTGACAGACCCGGATGGCGCTCATGAAATTCACTCTCTCCTGGCTCAAAGACCACCTCGACACGACCGCTTCGGTGGCCGAGATTGCCGAGGCGCTCACCGACCTTGGGCTTGAAGTCGAAGGCATTGAAAACCCCGGAGAAAGACTGGCCGATTTTACGCTCGGCTATGTCGAAAAAGCGGAGAAGCATCCCGATGCCGACAAGCTGCGGGTCTGTATGGTCCGCACCGACGACGGGGTGCAACAGATCATCTGTGGCGCGCCCAACGCACGCGAGGGGATCACCGTCGTGATCGCCAAGCCCGGAACTTATGTGCCTGGAATCGATACGACAATTCAGGTCGGCAAGATCCGCGGCGTGGAGAGCTACGGCATGATGTGCTCCGAACGCGAGATGGAGCTGTCCGAAGAGCATGACGGCATCATCGAACTGCCCTCCGGAACCGTGGGCCAGCGCTTCGTTGACTGGCTGGCCGAGAATGATCCCGCCAAGGTCGATCCGGTGATCGAGATCGGGATCACCCCCAACCGGCAGGACGCTCTGGGCGTGCATGGCATTGCCCGCGACCTTGCCGCGCGGGGTCTTGGCACGCTCAAACCACTGAAAAAGCACGATGTTGAGGGGCAGTTCCCGTCACCTCTGACGGTCACAATTGACGAAGACACCCAAGGGGAAGGCGGCTGTCATGTCTTCGCCGGGCGTTTGATCCGCGGTGTGGAGAACCGCCCGTCGCCGCAATGGTTGCAGGACCGTTTGCGCGCCATCGGCTTGCGACCGATCTCCGCGTTGGTGGATATCACCAACTTCTTCACCCATGACCGCAACCGCCCGCTGCACGTATTCGACGCGGACAAGGTCTCGGGCAATCTGCGCGTGCGTCGCGCCGAGGCGGGCGAAACCCTCGAAGGCCTTGACGAGAAAACCCATACGTTCTCAGACGGTCAGGTGGTCATTTCTGACGACCAAGGAATTGAAAGTATTGGTGGAATCATGGGTGGCTTGGCAACCGGCTGCACCATGGACACCACCGATGTGTTCCTTGAAGCGGCGGTCTGGGACAGGATCCAGATCGCCATGACGGGCCGCGCGCTCAAGATCAATTCCGACGCGCGCTATCGCAACGAACGCGGGATCGATCCGGCCTACAACATGCAGGCGATGGAAGACGCGACCGCGATGATCCTCGACCTCTGCGGCGGCGAGCCGTCTTCGGTGGTTGTGGCTGGCCGTGTCCCCGACGTGGCGCGCGCCTATCGGCTCGACCCCCGGAAAGTGGTGTCTCTCGTCGGCATGGAGATCCCGGAAAGCGAGCAACGTCAGACGCTTACGGCGCTTGGTTTCCGGATGGAAGGGGATATGGCCCATGTGCCGAGCTGGCGTCCTGACGTGCTCGGAGAGGCTGATCTGGTCGAGGAAGTCGCGCGTATCGCCTCCCTGACGAAGCTGGAAGGCAAGCCATTGCCACGTCTGGGGGCCGGCGTGCCCGAGCCGGTCCTGTCGCCCATGCAGGTGCGCGAACAGACCGGGCGCCGCACCGCCGCGGCGCTGGGCTACAACGAATGTGTGACCTACAGCTTTATCGACCACGCGGCTGCAACGCTGTTCGGCGGCGGCGATGATCAGACGATGCTTGCCAATCCGATCTCCTCGGAGATGAGCCACATGCGCCCGTCCTTGCTGCCCGGGCTGTTGCAGGCCGCGGCACGCAACCAGGCGCGCGGCCAGGGTGATCTTGCGCTGTTCGAGGTTGGCGCGACGTTCTCTGGCGGCGAGCCCGGGGAGCAAGGCCTTGAAATCAGTGGTATCCTCGTCGGTCGCACGGGGCCCAAAGACGTTCATGGCGGGTCCCGTCCGGTGGACCTGTTTGACGCCAAGGCCGATGTCGAAGCGATCCTTCAGGCCGTTGGGGCACCTGCAAAAACACAGGTTCTGCGCGGTGGTGACAGTTGGTGGCACCCCGGCCGCCACGGTCGCCTGTGCCTTGGACCCAAGAAGACGCTTGCGGTGTTCGGCGAGTTGCATCCAAAGGTGCTCGATGCGCTGGATGTCAAAGGCCCGGCGGTGGCCTTCACGATCTGGCCGGAGGAAATCCCTCTGCCGCGCAAGACCGGTGCATCGCGTGGAGCCTTGGCGATCTCCGATCTTCAGGCGGTCGAACGGGATTTTGCCTTCGTGGTCGATGCGGATGTGCAGGCTCTTGATCTGGTGAACGCGGCAAGCGGCGCGGACAAGGCCTTGATCGACGATGTGCGCGTCTTTGACGAATTCGTCGGCGGCAGCCTGGGGGCGGGTAAGAAATCCCTTGCGATTACCGTCCGGTTGCAGCCGTCGGACAAGACCCTGACGGAAAAGGAAATCGAGGCGGTTGGCGCCAAGATTGTCGCCAAGGTCGAAAAGGCCACGGGCGGGACGCTGCGCGGCTGATCCGCGGCGCGCGCTGCGCCCCACCATCCGCACCGTCCAGCCTGGCGCGGGTCAGAGAGACGGGGTGCGTGTCCGGTCCGGGCGCGTGACCCCTCCCTCGGGGCGCCGTGGCGCAAGCGGGGTGGGAGACAGGGCGTCGCGCAGCACAAGGGTCACCGTGACAAAGCTCACATAGAGCAGAAGATACCAAGACCCCATCTTCGACAGGCTCACAAGGTCGAGCGTGGTCTGCCCCGCATAAAGCCAGGTGCCTGTATTTGTGCCCACGTTCTCCGCGATCCAGAGGAAGATCGCGGTGAGCAAGGCGGCCAGCGGCAGCGGCATCCAGCGGTCCGCCCGGCCGATCACGAACCAAACCCGCGTGCGCCCGAAAAGCAGCACGGTCGCCGCGATCAGGATAGAGCGGCTGTCCCAGACATAGTGATGGGCAAAGAAGTTTGCGTAAATTGCCACGGCCAGAAACACGGTTGTCCAGAATGGCGGGTAGGGGGCAAAACGCATGTCGAAAATGCGGATCACCCGGGCGATGTAGGAACCGACCGCAGCATACATGAAACCCGAAAACAGGGGCACGCCCCACAGCTTGAACAGCGCGGGTTCCGGATAGGCCCAGCTTCCGGCCTGCACCTTGAAGAATTCCATCGTGGTGCCGGTCAGATGAAAGAGCACGATGACGCGCGCCTCTTGCCAAGTCTCCAGCCGCAGCCAGAGAAAGCCCGCCTGCAGGGCAATGGCATAGGCCAGAAGCGCGTCATATCGGGCGACGGGCCAACCGTCCTGCCACAGCTGGTCCGTGACGATCAGTCCGAGCAGCATCAGCGCGCCGAACAGGCAGGCCCAGCCTTGTTTCAGCGTGAACATCCCCAACTCTTGCAGCCAGCCGGGCAGGCGCGCCCGCATGGCATCGCCGAGACGGCGTTCGAGACCGCGTGTGGTTTGAGGATCGGGTGTCATGGCCCTGTTGTGGCGCGGGACCGCCAGCAGGCGCCAGTGGGGAATTCCCGCCTCTCCGCAGGACGAGGAACCGTTCAAGACCCGTGCCATCGGGGGCAAGAGGCGAGAGCGGTGCATGGCGCGTGGCGCCGCAAGGGCGGAACGCCCGCAAATGCGGGTGCCGGAGCGCGCCTTCCATGCGTCGCACTGGCGGGGCAGAGGATTCAGGCGCGGGGGCCGTTGTATTCCTCATCCGTTACCTTTTCGAGCCAGTCCGCCGCAGAGCCGTCCTTGTTCTCCTGAATGGCGAGATGGGCCATGGCCACGTCCGGCGCTGCGCCGTGCCAATGCTTCTCACCGGGGGCGAACCAGATCGTGTCGCCGGGTCGGGCTTCGCGGATCGGCGCGCCTTCGGTCTGAACGAGGCAGAGACCGGAAAGGATGTGGAGCGTCTGGCCCAGAGGATGCGTGTGCCACGCGGTTCGGGCGCCGGGCTCGAAGGTCACCACGATGGCGTTCACCCGGGCCGGTTCGGGCGCGGAGATCACCGGGTCAAAGCGCACCGTGCCGGTGAAATAGTCTGGATTGGGGCTCTGCGACGGACGGGAGCCGGAGCGGTGTATCTGCATGGTGGTCCTTTTCTGGTTTCGGCTTGCCGGGGGCAAGCCGATCCGGG
>NZ_JAFMPQ010000072.1 GCF_020667845.1 Cognatishimia sp. F0-27 | reverse complement strand
CCCGCCTCGCGCAGAGCGCCGGACCCGGCCCGCCTCGCGCAGAGCGCCGGACCCGGCCCGCCTCGCGCAGAGCGCCGGACCCGGCCCGCCTCGCGGAATACCTCGGGCGGGGTCGGTTTTGTGCCCTTGGCAGATTCGGATCCTCGGCGTGCGTTCCGCAAGACCTGGCCCCAGACCGATGCACGCCTTCACGGGCGCGCGCTGCGGGTTTGTGTGCCCATCCGTGTCTTGCAGCGGCCGGTGGCGCGCAAGGGGGGCGGCGCCGCAAGGCAACCGATTTGCCGCAGCGCGCCGTGGTCCGAGTGGAGGGCGTGGTCCCGGGCGGGATACTGCGGATCGGCATGGCGTTTGGCTTGAAACCCGGTTGACAGTCCCTCTGCGACGGGTAAAAGGCAGGTTCAAGATTTTCACGGGGGGAGAGCCCCGTTTCAGGACGTGGACCTGGCCAATGTGGCCGGACCCCAAGGAGACACCCATGGCGAAGCCGACGACCATCAAGATCCGCCTCAACTCGACCGCAGGCACCGGACATTTCTACGTGACGAAGAAGAACGCGCGGACAATGACCGAGAAAATGACCATCCGGAAGTTCGATCCGGTTGCGCGCAAGCATGTCGAATACAAGGAAGGCAAGATCAAGTAAGCATCTGCGTCTTGACGTTGCGATCCATTCGGGCCGCTCGACACAGGTCGAGCGGCCTTTTTCATTGTCTTGTTCAGGCGTTCCAACTCCATGCGTTCTAGCGCCGGGCGGTCCGGGATCCGCGCGTGTGTCGAAATCTGGGCATTTGCGCAGGACGTCCACAACGGGCGCGCTATCTTGGCGCGAAAGGAGAGGGCATGACCCAGAACATCACAATCCGAACCGCAACAAGCGATGATATCGGCGCGCTCGACCGCGTGTTCCAACGCAGCTATACGCAGCTCCTCGCCCCGGACTACCCACCATCCGTTCTGGTCACTGCTGTGCCAGTCATTGGACGGGCGCAGCCCGCGCTTGTTCAGTCAGGTCTGTTTTACGTTGCAGAGATTGACGGAACGCTTGTGGGCGCTGGCGGATGGTCTCTCGGGCCTCCCGGTGGGCGGCCGGGCAAACGGGGCGAGGGGCATATTCGCCACGTGGCAACGGATCCGGCCCATGTGCGCAAAGGCGTCGGGCGTGCATTGCTGGACCATATCTTGCTGGTGGCGCGCGCCAGTGGCATGGCGCAGATGTCCTGTCTGAGCACACGGTCTGCGCGCGCCTTTTACGCGGACATGGGATTTCACGAACAGGGCGACGTGATCGTACCGATCGGTGGGGTCATGGAATTCCCCGCCATCCAGATGTGGCGCATGCTCTGATCGGATCGCCACGGGCTTTTCAGCGCTGCGCCGTCGGCGTTTTCTCGGACGCGAACACCCCTTCACACGGGCGTCGAACATGAAAAAAGGGCCGGTCGTGAAGACCGGCCCCGGATGGATCATCCTTGCGCTTCGCAGCTTATTCCTGTTGCCCCATGAACATGAGCAGGAACTGGAACAGGTTCAGGAAGCTGATGTAGAGGCTCAGCGCGCCGTCATAGGCCGCCTTGTCGAGCCACTCCTGATCACCCTGCATTGCATGGGCAACGTAGGTGTTCTTGATTTCCTGCGTGTAGAAGGCAGTCAGACCGGAGAAGATCAGGATGCCGATGGCCGAGATGGCAAACATCATGGCCGGAGATTGCAGGAAGATATTCACGATCATCGCAATCACGAGACCGATCACACCCATGATGAGGAACGTGCCCATCCCGCTGAGGTTCTTCTTGGTGGTATATCCCCAGAGCGACAGACCAGCGAACGCGATGGCTGTCACAAGGAAGGTTTGCACGATCGAGTAGGTGGTGAACACGATGAAAATCGAGCTCATCGACACGCCCATCACCGCGGCAAAGGCAAAGAAGCCCAGCTGCACAGCGGCGGCAGAGCCGCGGCTCATCAGGGCACCCCAGCCGAAGAAGATGAAGGCGAGCGGCGCGAGCATCAGCACCCAGCGAAGCGGGCCGGAATAGATCGCCGCGCCGATACCGGTCAGCAGCGTGCCGTTGCCGAGCTGTGCCGCGGCCTGGCTCGGGTCGGTTGTCGTGGCCAGCCCTGCCATCGCCCAGGCGGCCAGAGCCGTCATGAGCATGCCCACGGACATCGTGCCGTAGACCTTGTTCATATGGGCGCGCAGCCCCTCGTCGATCTGGGCAGAGCGGGCGCCTGCTGCGCTCGTCGCTCGGATCGTGTTGAATTCAGCCATTAAAGCCTCCCGTTCGAGAATTCAGACCCGCGCGCGGGCGCGGTGGATGCTTGGATAATGGGTGGCTGCGGGGCTCATTTCAAGGGGAGAGATGCGCTTGGTTGACCAAAAAGGTTAGAATCACGCGTATCAATTCCGGCTGTCGGTTCCTTGGGCGCTTTGGCTCGCAGAACCGACAGGGTTTTCAGGGGCGCTCCGTGATGGTTTTGCTGTGGCACGCACCGGGCAAGGGCCGCGGGCGATGGCCCAGAGGGTCGCAGGCTGTGATGCCGTGCTCAAATGGTCCAATGCGCAGGCGCGTCCCAGAACGGCCGCGCCGCTTCGGCATCCGCGGCGTCACGGCTCAGGCCCAGGTCGTGCAATTGGTCGGCATCCATGCGCTTCAGCGCTCGGCGTTGCCGCGCCAGAGCGCGCCACTGAGCGACGCGGCGCGCCAGCAAAAGCGGGCGCAGAGCCGGGGCGTGGCCATGCCGGGACAGGCGGGGGGTGATCTCAGAAAAGGCCATGATGGTATCCTTCACAATACTTGATGATTGGGTCGCGTTGCATTCCTTGTGCTGATGTAATTGGCGCGCTACGGTGTATTTGTAAAACGAATGTCTGTGAGGCGTTCCATCACGGAGTGTGATCAATGCGCAATCTTGATATCACAACGTTGCGGTCATTCCTGGCGGTTGCGGAGTCGGGCGGGGTGACCCGAGCGGCCGGGTTTCTCAACCTGACGCAATCGGCGGTTTCCATGCAGATCAAGCGTTTGGAGGAACAACTTGACCTGACCTTGCTGGATCGATCCGGGCGCGGAGTGCGGCTTACCCCGTCGGGTGCCTTGCTGCTGAGTTATGCCGAGCGGATGGTGGGGCTCAACGACGAGATCTATGCGCGCCTGACGGATCAGACCTGGGAAGGGCGGGTAGCGCTTGGGGTGCCGTATGACATCGTCTACCCGGTGATTCCGCAGGTCCTGCGCCGGATGGGGCGCGAGCACCCCCGCGTGCAAGTGGACATGAACAGCTCGTCCACCATCAAGCTCAAGGAGCAATTCGCACGCGGCGAGGTGGATCTCATCCTGACAACGGAAACCGGTTGCGACACGGGTGGCGAGACCCTGACCGAGGTGCCGTTGCGTTGGGTCGGCGCGATCAACGGGCAGGCGGCGCAGGGGCGGCCTCTGAGGCTTGGCTTCTGTTCATTCTGCGCGTTTGCAGAGCGGGCGCGCATGGCGCTGGATCGGGCAGGGCTGCCGTGGGAAATGGCGCTTGAAAGCGATAATGACCGAACGGTGGAAGCCACGGTGAGCGCCGATCTTGCGGTCACGGCAACGCTGGAAGGGCATCATCCGAACCAGCTTGAGCCGATCGATGCGCGGCTGGGTCTCCCGGATCTCGGGATCCAGCGCATCAACATGTATCAAGGGACCGGGCGCGGGCCGCTGGTGGGTGCCATGGCGGATTATCTGCGTCAGGGTTTTGCGGGATTGCCCGCCCTTTCGGTGGCGTGACCGCTGGGCGCGTCTGATCCGTCGGTTTTGCGCGGGGGCGGCGTTGTGACGGTCTGCCGGTTCGCGCGTTCCTTGGCGCACGTGCCCTGACCGGATAGACCTTCCGTGTGGAAAGCGGGTCGATCACGCCGTGCGTCGCCCAAGATATCCGTGTCTTGAGGGGCGCGCGTGGGGTCAACGAGGCAGAGCTGTCACGGGAGGCGCGGAGCCTTTCAACCGGCGTTTTCAACCTCGTGTCGGGCAGAGCCCGCAGCGCGAGTGCCGAGATCCTTGCAAGGCTTGAGGTCGCTCTGGGCGTGCCGCTGGTCGCCTTGTCGGACGGTGCTTATGAAAAAGGCGTTGAGAGGCGGGATCGCGTCGCTATCGGAGGCGCTTTCTCCACCAGAGCACGCGTCTCCTGATCCCGATACGCGGGTTGGCCGATCAAGACGCGCTCTGAGCTTGTCGCGCGGAGCAGGAAAACCTCACCCTCGGCATGGCCTGGCGCGCATGCCTTGCTGCGAGCGCATCCCTGTGCAGGGATGCTGTGCGGCAATTGTCTGAAATCTGGATAAAACTTGAGGAAAAGGCGATTGAAAGGCTGCACCCTTCCAATCGCCGCTGTCGGGGTGACTGCCTCACATCAGCCACCGCGCCTTTCGGATCAGACGCCGACATCTGGCCCGTAACACAGCATGGGCTCGTCGCTTTGCTCGACTTCGTAAAGCACGGTGCTCTCCGGGTTGTTTTCGAACACGGCCCGCAGGCCGGTGCCGTCACGGAAAAAGGACCAGCATTGCGGGTTGGGGTTGTCCTCGTAGACGAAGCAGATTTGGCCGGCATCCTCATACCACTCGCCATCCTTGCATTTCCCGTCGAGAAAGGACCATTGCACCTTGCGGTCGGGAAGATAGCGTTCGACGCCATAGGCGTTGCCCCCAAGCCCGAAATACAATGTCTTGCCTTCGACATAGCGCTCGAACTGGTCACCGTTCATGGCTTCGGCAGCCTGGCTGGGGCCGGTCAGGACAAAGGGCAGGGCGGCGATCAGGGCGGAGGCAAGGATCTGTTTCATGAGCGGGACTTTGCCCTGATCCGCGCTGCGACGGAACCCTAAAGGTTGACAAAGGGTTAACGGGCGGGAAGTCGCTCAGGGTGCAGGGTGCAGGGTGCAGGGTGCAGGGTGCAGGGTGCAGGGTGCAGGGTGCAGGGTGCAGGGTGCAGGGTGCAGGGTGCAGGGTGCAGG
>NZ_JAFMPQ010000071.1 GCF_020667845.1 Cognatishimia sp. F0-27 | reverse complement strand
TCAGAACCGCCTTCTTCAGATACTCTCTCGCCATTCCTAAGGTCCTATCTGTAAATGTCCGGCAACAGCGCCGTCGAGATAAACGGCACGTATGCAAGGGCCAAGAACGCCGCTCATGCGAAGGCACGTTGCACTTCTTTGCAAGCGTTTACATACTGGCAAACAAGCAATTCACGACAAAGGATCTGCAAATTCGGTGTTGTGAAAAGCGTGGGTAAACCTCCGGTGAGCAGATGGCAGGCCGATCCAGAAAACCGACACAGGCCAGCAACGCGCGGCAACCGGACAGCTCCGACAGCAAGGGGCCGGTCCTGCCGACACTGGAAGACGTGGCACGAGAGGCCGGTGTCTCCACGGCTACGGTATCGCGCTGCATCAACGCGCCAGACCGTGTGGTCAAGGCAACCCGAGAACGGGTCCAGAACGCGATTCAGGCGTTGGGCTATTCTCCGAATTTTGGCGCCCGTGCGCTCGCTGCGAAACAGACAAATACCATCGGCGCCGTGATTCCAACCATGGAGAACGCCATTTTTGCGCGTGGCCTTCAAGCCTTTCAAGAAACGCTGGCCGAGGCGGGTCAGACGCTTCTGGTTGCAAGTTCGGGCTACGATCCGGGGATCGAGGAAGAGCAGATTCGCACTCTGATTTCCCGCGGTGCCGATGGTTTGCTGTTGATTGGTTACAATCGGTCAGAACGAATCTACGAGTTTCTCGAGAAACGCCATATTCCTTATGTGGTCGCCTGGGCCTACGACCCCGGTTCCAGCGCCACCGCCGTGGGTTTCGACAATGCAGGGGCGATGGCCGCCCTTGCCTCTGAAGTGCTGCGCCAGGGCCATCGGCGGCTTGCAATCATCTCTGGCCACAGGGCAGGCAATGATCGTGCAGAGGAGCGGGTCAGAGGGGTGCGCAGCGCGGCACGGGCATTCGGTCTTGATCCTGACGATATTGACGTGATCGAGACGGTCTACTCGGTCGACTCCGGCGGCACGGCCATGGCGCAGTTGCTCGACAGGAAGGACAGACCCACAGCGGTGATTTGCGGGAACGACGTGCTGGCAGTTGGCGCGATTCGCAAAGCCCAATCGCTTGGCTTTCGAGTTCCACAGGATGTTTCTGTCACCGGGTTTGATGACATCGAGTTGGCCACACTCATAGATCCCGGCCTGACCACTGTCCACGTGCCACACAGAGAAATGGGACGGCAGGCGGCGAGAAGCATTCTAGCCCTTTTGAACGAGAGCACAGAGCTGAACACGGTTTGCCTTGAAACGTTTATCGTTCATCGCGGTTCGCTTGGCAAAAGCGACGCGTGAGGCGCCGCGGCGAAACGCATAACCCCATCCAGACGATTCGGCTCATTCCTCTTGTGCGGTGCTCGTCTCCTTCTTGCTCTTGAAATCCGGCACGCTCGATGCAGCGATGTTAAGCGCAATCTGCGAAGAAGTCCTTAACTGCTCTAAAAGTCCAAGGCGCCTTGCGGTCAGCCTCCCGGGACGTGTCGCACTTGGCAACAAATTTTAATCAAACACCGTTTCTTAACCCTCTTGCCGGATGGTCACCAACGTGCAGGACCGAGCATGAGCCCGGTTCTTGAACCGCCGAAGCAGCGTCTCGCCACCCTGTGAAGACACAGAAAATGAGCTCGGAAAAATGAAGTTTCTCAGCAGTCTAGCAAGTCCAACGATCATTTTGGCGGTGATACTCATGGCGGTTATTGTCATGATGATCCTCCCTGTCCCCGCCGCTGTGCTCGATGTGGGTTTGGCCGCTTCCTTTGGTTTGGCTATTCTGATCTTCACGATTACGCTGTTTATCGAGCGTCCTCTTCAATTCTCATCTTTCCCTGTCTTGCTGCTCGCTGCCTTGATGCTGCGGCTATCTCTGAACGTCAGCTCGACCAAGCTGATCATCGGCGAGGGCCATACCGGGACAGATGCCGCCGGTGACGTGATCCAGGGTTTTGCGGCGTTCATCATGAGCGGCAGCCTCCTGATCGGAATCATCGTGTTCCTTGTCCTTTTGATCGTGAACTTCATGGTCATCACAAAAGGGGCGTCCCGCATGGCCGAAGTCTCCGCACGCTTTGCCTTGGACGGCATGCCGGGCAAGCAATTGGCCATCGACGCGGACATGGCTGCCGGCGCGATCACACATCAGGAAGCGAAGCTGCGCCGGGAAACAGACCAGCAGGAAACCACCTTTTTCGGATCGCTGGACGGGGCATCAAAATTCGTCAAGGGCGATGCCGTGGCCGGCCTTCTGATCACGGCGCTCAATCTGTTGATGGGCATGATCGTGGGAATCTTCGTCCACGACATGCCCTTGGCGCGCGCAGTTGAAACCTATTCGATCCTCACCGTCGGCGACGGGCTCGTGACCCAGATCCCCGCTGTTATCATCTCCGTGGCGGCGGGCCTCCTCCTGGCACGGGGAGGCACTGTCGGCGCGACCGACAAAACGGTGACAGAGCAGATTGCGCGCCACCCTCACGCGCTCATGGCCGTAGCAATTCTCCTTTTCCTCTTTGCGCTGGTGCCCGGCCTTCCGTTTCTGCCTTTCCTGTTCGGTTCTCTAACCCTGGGTGCCACGTCTTTGTATCTTCTGCGGAAGATCCCGGATTCGGACGAAGAGCAGGCGGAGGAGATAGACGACGACCCTGTACAGGAACGCATAGGCGATCTTCTCGACGTCGACGATATACATGTCGAATTTGCACCTGACCTTGTCGGCATGGTCCTGGATCCGTCAACGGGCCTCGACCTTCGCATTGAAAACATGCGCAAATATGTCGGCACCAATTACGGGCTCATCCTACCCGAGATCCGCTTGACCGATGCTGCAATCTTACCGACCGGCGTCTATTGCATCCGAATCCACGGGGTGGAAATGGCGCGCGGCGAACTCAACCCCGATATGGTCATGGCACTGGCCCCGGACGACATGGCCTTGCTGCCTCCCGGCAACGATGTCTCCGAACCGGTCTACGGGGCGCCCTCTCGCTGGATTTCTCCACTCGATCAGGAAAAAGCCTCTTTGGATGGCATTACCATTGTTACCCCATCCGAGATACTGGCCACACATTTGCTCGAAGTTGTCCGCAAGAACTTCGGGCGTCTATTGACGCTTAAAACGCTCAAGAAACAGTTGCACGAGATCTGCAATATCTCCAATGAAAGCAAGGCCCAGGCCAACAAGCGGCTTATCGACGACCTCATCCCGGAGAAGATCAAAACTGATTTTCTCCTCCAAGTCTTGCGGCTCTTGCTTAAGGAGCATGTTTCGATACGGAATCTCCCCTTGATCCTCGAAGCGATGGTGGAAGCGCAGCAAGTTACCAATTCGCCAGAAGCCGTCTGCGAACAAGTTCGGCAGAAACTTGGCTTCCAAATGGTCTCTGAGTTCAAGCGACCGGACGGGACCATACCTTTGCTTCAACTATCGCCCGAATGGGAGGATATGTTTCGAAACTACCAAGTCGAAAGTGAAAACGGCACGCCACAAATTGCTTTACCTCCGGAATCCTTTGATACTCTAGTCGATGGAATCACTTCTCGACTGAATGAATTGCAAGTTCGCGGAGTTAATCCAGCAATACTCACCTCTTCCCGACGACGTCGCTTCTTGAAAACCCTCATTGACTCCAGAGGCATCATCGCAACGGTTCTATCTCACGAAGAACTTGGTCTCGAAGCCAAACCTTCCATCGTAGGTGTCATACCAACATGACAATTCTGCAACAATTCAGTGATGAAGCCCTATTTCTCTGGATACCCTATTTTATTGTATTCTTGAGAGTTGGTACCGCCATGACGTTCATGCCAATTTATGGCGAAAGCTGGATGTCCGTGCGGATCAAAGTCGTTGCTTCCCTGATATTAACCATGATTATGACTCCGGCGGTCATTGGTTCAACGTCTTTTCAAAGCTCGCCAAACTCACTCAACGTCATAGCCTTATTACAAGAAGTATTGATCGGTCTCTTACTAGGTCTGGTATTTCGATTTTTCATTATGGCCATCCAAACTGCAGGATCTATTGCCGCTCAGTCAACATCCTTGGCGCAATTGATGGGACAAACAGGAATGGACCCTCTGCCCGCTATTGGACACATTATGACCCTAGCAGCACTTACGATTCTTGTAATATTTGGATTCCACTATAATATTATCAAATTTATTGTTCTGACGTATGATATGTTTCCTTACGGGAAATTGATTCCGATTGCATCAATTGTCGACGTGTTCCGACAACATGCAAACACGATATTTAATCTCGCTTTTTCTCTAGCGGCACCATTCCTCATATTGTCTCTGCTCTACAACCTAACTCTCGGAGTCATAAATCGCGCCATGCCTCAACTGATGGTCGCATTTGTTGGAGCTCCTGTGATATCCTTTGCCGCGATATTATTCCTGTTACTATGCATCCCAGCGATCTTAATTACCTGGCTGTCTGGCGTTCAACAATTCCTGATTAATCCGTTTTAGCAATGTCCGAGAATGAAGAAGCAGCAGACAAAAGCTTTGAACCCACTCAGCGCAAACTTGAGCAACAGCGAAAAAAGGGTGAACTCGCACGCTCAACCGATCTTTTAACTAGTGCTTCATATTTTGGAGCGCTCGTTTCATTTTTAGTATTTGGTGGGTATTGCCTTATATATTTCGGAAATATATTCATACCCTATTTCGACCACAAGGTTTCTCTATCCATTGACTTGATCGAGGATCCTTCTCCGGTTCAATCTGGTCACCTGATCATTGAGGTTTTTCTTGCAGGCTATCCGTTTTTCATCGTGCCTCTGCTATTTGTTTTCACCACACTGATTTCGTCCAGGACGTTAGTATTTTCAATTGAAAAATTGGCAATAAAGGGATCAAGAATTTCAATTCTCTCTAACGCAAAAAACAAATTCGGCAGATCTGGCCTGTTTGAATTTTTAAAGAGCTTCACCAAACTTCTGATCTATTCAATTCTCTTGGGCTTTCTCTTATACTCCAATATCGATATTCTTGTTGGATCCAGCACTGGAACAACACAAGAAGTTGTTCAGCTTATGCTATCTCTTATCTTGGAATTTGTTGTTTACACATGCTGTATCAGTTTGGCAATTGGAATTGTTGATTACACATGGCAGCACTTCGATCATTTACGAAAAAACAGGATGACCCATAAAGAAATGAGAGATGAGGTTAAGGAATCGGAGGGCGATCCTTTCTTGAAGGCAAAGCGAACACAACGGGGGCAAGAAATTGCGCTTTCCCAAATGATTGCGGACATCAAGGAAGCTGATGTTGTTATTGTGAATCCCACCCATTTTGCTGTTGTACTTAAATGGACCAGAAAACCGGGATCTGCTCCGTTATGTGTTGCAAAGGGAGTAGATTCAATCGCATTGAATATCAGAAAGGTCGCAGGGGAGAGTGGCGTTCCAATTCACTCTGATCCTCCAACGGCCCGAGCTCTTTTTGCAACGACAAAAATCGGAGAAGAAATTGCGCCGAAATTCTATAAACCTGTGGCTGCAGCAATTAGGTTTGCAGAGCAGATGCGTCACAAAGCTCGCAGAGGATACTGAATGATGAATGATCTGAGTGAGTTGATTGAAGTCTCTCAAGTCATCAAACAAAATAGACTATCAAGGCATAAATCGCTCGTTGATAATTTGGATAGGTGTATCCTCGAAATTTCTTCCTTGGATGAGGAAATTGCAGATTGTTGCTCGCGCTTTGAAATGGCTGCGACAACCTCAGAACGCAGAGCTTATGAAAATTGGGAATTATGGCTTTTGAACAAGCGTGTTGAGCTGATGAGAACAGCGGCAAAATATCAATCGCAAATACTTGACTCGCAAGGCGTGTTAATGGATACGATTTCTCAAGCGTCCGCGTTGCAAAACTTGAATCATATATCGATGCTCCATAGGAAGTCGGTCAATCAGAAACTTGAACTAGAAGAGTATCTAGATTTGAATACCGTAGCGTCAGCTTTCCACAAAGGGATATAGAACTTTTTGCATAACTATTGAGATTTTTTGATTTTCGCGCTATTATGGAATCTTTTAGAGGCAGGTTGCTCAGAATAATTTAGGTCATGTTGACAAAAGACGCAGCCAGAGGCGGATGGACGTGATGTCTATGAAGCCGAGGAAACTTTCAGCGGTCTTGTCGTAGCGGGTTGC
>NZ_JAFMPQ010000070.1 GCF_020667845.1 Cognatishimia sp. F0-27 | reverse complement strand
TTCTTTGCCAAGGGCTTCCCCGAGGCCGAAGTTGCGCTCCGCGCATGGATCACCCATCTCGAAGACGTGGCTCTCTACGGCCCCGACGACCCGCTTTTCCCCGCCACAGCTTTAAAGGTCAGCGCCGAAACCGGCTTCCAAGCCGATGGCTTCGCGCGCCGCCCATGGAAAAGCACCGAACCGGCTCGCAAGATCGTCAACGCGGCCTTCACCGCCGCAGGCCTAGCCACCTTTGGCCCGCACGCCTTCCGCCACATGTTGGCCCGCCACGCGACGAAGAATTGCACCTCCGTCGCCGAAATCGTCGCCACATCCCAAAACCTTGGCCACACCGATGTCCTGACTACTCTGCGCAGCTACGGCCAAATCGACCGCGACCGAGTGCGGGAACTGATCACAGGCGAGTCAGCGTACGATGTGTCGGAGGAGTGATCCCGAAGGTGGCAAGCGGCGTCGAGATGTGGGAACAGGTGTGGGGACGCGTGGGGCAATGAGAAAATTTCCACCCTAAAAACATGCGCTTGGCGAAACGTTGTGGCGGAGAGAACGGGACCGAGATCCAACGTTCTCCAAGTCTGACCCTTCGGCCGCAGCACCGGCACTATCCAGAAAAATTATTTCTGGTCAGATACTTACCAAAAATCCTCCTTAAAGCGGTCTATTTGATGCATCCGCTCGTGCAGGATCGTAACAATCCCGGTGTCGCCATTTGAGAGCCGTCGCCAGTACACGAAATGACGCTCGTACCGGAAGAAGTACCCTTCCACTCCGAACTCGGCCGACACGGGCCTCGACATGACGCCGCGTGTCTCGATCTGCTCGAAGGCGGCGAACAGACCTGTGATGTAGATCTCGGCTTGCGCCTCGACCCGGCGGTCGCGGGTGTTTCGGTAGATGTAGGGGCCCGGATGATCACATAAACCCTCGGCGATTTGCGCTCTTCATGGCAAGATCAGTGCTGACTGATATGCAGGACTTTGCAAGACCATGCTGATCCATATTCACAAGCAAGCGACGACGACGCCGAAGATCCGGGCTGTGATCCAGGCGAGCACGGACGCTGCGTCGGTGTTGGCGGAGCGCTTCTGCGTGACTGAGCAGACGGTCTACAAGTGGCGCAAGCGTGACAGCGTCGAGGATCTCAGCCACACGCCGCATCGGCTTCAAACGACGTTGACGCCCGCGCAAGAAGCTGTCGCAGTAGCGCTTTGCAAGACAATGCTCGTGTCGCTGGACGACCTGCTGGCGGTTGTCAGGGAGTTCCTGAACCCGAACGCCTCACGCTCCGGTTTGGACTGCTGTCTGCGGCGGCATGGCGTGTTCCGGCTGCAGGACCTGAAGCCGAAGGCGCCGAGACCCGCCCACAAGCCCTTCAAGGCCTACGAGCCCGGCTACCTGCATGTCGACGTGAAATACCTTCCGCAAATGGCCGATGAAAGTCGCCGCCGGTACCTGTTCGTCGCCATTGACCGGGCGACCCGTTGGGTATTCATCCGCATCTTCACGGCCAAGACCGCAGCCAATGCCCGGCGCTTCCTACGCGACCTCGAGCGCGCATGCCCGATGCGTATCCGCACCATACTCACAGACCACGTCCTATATCGGAAAGATTTGGCTGCTTAAGTCAGCAGGTCATGGGGCATCTGGTGTCCCGAATGCCCTGATATGGTTGCCCAAGCGGTCTCCGCCGTCAAGAAGCGGTCACTCCCATAGCAAACACAGGGTACGCGCGATGGCGGCCCCCACCGTCCTTAAGACGAGATCCATAATCCCAAGCGGAAGACCTGAACATTATCTACGAGGTCAGCGAACTGCCTCCACGGCTCTTATCAGACAAGGGTCCTTCCGCCTGGGCTCACCCCCTCGAAGAAGGGGGCGATAGGGTTCGCCGTGTTTGACCACAGCGTGTACGGTGCGCGCCATCTTGGCCGCGATCGCGGTGTAGGCCTTGCGGCGCAGATGGGCATTGTGTCGGTCCCGCGCGATGTAGCGTTCGAACTTGTCACGGAAGCTGTTGGTGCGTTTGAGCACGGCAACCTGGCCAGCCATCCATAGGGTTCGGCGGAGCCGAGCGTTGCCATACTTCGAGATGCGGCTTTGTCCTCGGAACATGCCGGACTGCACAGTTGCGAGGTCCATGCCGCAGAACTTCAGGAATTGGCGGTGATGGCGGAAACGGCGCAGATCACCGGCCTCGGCGAGAATGGTCAGAGCGTTTATCGGGCCGATCCCCGGGACAGTGGTCAGGAGCTGGTAGTCCGGGTGATCGGAGAGGAGCTCGCCGGCCCGCGCCTCGATCTCGTCGCGCTGTCGAACCAGACTGCGCCCTTCGGCCAGCACGAGGCGGAACATGCGAACGGCATCGGAATCCGGGTAGACGGGCAATCCCACGGAGCCAACCGCCGTGGCGTAAATATCTGAAAGCAAGTGTTCTTTGGACATCTTGCGGCCGACTACCTGCCAGGCATCGGCGATGAAGGCCTCGCGGCTCATGGCAGAGATCATGTGTGGTGACGGATACTTCTCCAGGAAGGCCAGGAACCAGTCGGTGCGCGAGCTGCGGTGAAAGCGTTTGGCCTCGGGGAAGTACAGCGGCAGGTAGTGGGTCAGGATGCGATGCCACAGCTCGGTCTTCGAACGCGGGACGACCTCGTGGGTCTTCGACAGCTCCTGAATGTCGGCAGTGCCGGTTACAAGCGGATCATGGAAGAACTGAACAGCCCCAATCTCGAGCATGTGCAGGATGACCTGGGCGTCCTTCGGATCGTTCTTGTCCCAGCTGTTGTGCAGGGCTTCACGCGTCCGGGCCAGACCGACGGAAGAGACGAGCTTCAGATCGAACCCAGCCTGGCCGAGGTGGTGCGCCAACGGTCGATGATAGTTGCCGGTCGCCTCGAACCCGATCTGCACCGGCAGATTGTAGCTGGAAAGCGCCGTGGCCAAGCGCTGAAAGCCGTCCAGCGCGTTCGTGATCGTCAGTCGGCGACGGCGCTTCTTGCCGGGGACGCCGATCAAGACTTCATGGCGATGCTTGGAAATGTCGATGGCGACCATCAAGGTCGAGGCCGTAGTATCGGTGGCGGTCATAGCCGGTCTCCTCAGCAGTGTGGTTCAGCAAAACCACTGTTGAGACCTGAGACCAGGTTATGGCCACAAGCTACGCGATTTGAGGGCTGCGCGCGCGGCCATAACCTGTCGGCAGCCATTCTTCCCGAGGTGCTACGGAAAAGAGTTCACCGACCGCCTCTTCGGCCTGCGCAAGCGGGCGGCTACTGGGCAGCACGAATTCGACACGCTCTGCGCCGCCCTGGACATCGAGCACCGGTTGACCCCGCCGAAGTCGCCACAGACCAATGGGATGGTCGAGCGGTTCAACGGACGGATCGAGGACGTTCTGCATAGCCACCGCTTCCGTTCAGGCGATGATCTGGAAACGACGATCCCAAGCTATGTCCGGCTCTACAACGGCCAACTCCCGCAATACGTGCTGAACGGCCGAACCCCCATCAGCGCCCTGAGGGACTGGCATCAAAGGAAGCTGCAGCTGTTCAAGAAGCAGCCTTACTACCTTCCGGGATGTGACAGCTATGAAGAACTCCGTGCTCAGCATGGTCAACCCGGTCTCCAACCGGGCTTTCGTGGTGAGTGAGGGCGGCTCGCGGCGCCCCGAAGCAGGTGGGCGACACATCTCACGGCCCGCCGCGTCACGCAGAAGACCTCGCATCTGGTCAACCACCGGGATCGGTTTCCATAAGGTCGTGGTTTCCGGTGATCGGGAGCCCGAACAGGACTTCCGTTTCCGCACTTTTGTCTCGGGGGCGCGGTGGTTCCAGCGCCAGAGGACCTCGTTGAGGGAACACTGAAGGTGCTTCTATCTCAAGCGATGATACGCTCCGACTGACGCCCGCTGCATCACGCATTTACCGCCCCGACGGTGTTGATATGCGCGCCGGTCTTTCGCGCGCGCACTATCGATCCTGCGGCCCGTCGGGTAGGGCTACGGCGACCGCGGCAACGCCCGTCAGCCGTGCAAGGAGGGGACGTTGTGCGGACCTGCGATCTGGACATCGCTTGAGAAAGAAGGCGCGGACCAGGCCGAGAGGCCGTGATGCTTGAGGACCCCGCCGAAAAGCGCGCGCATGTCGGCGATGAGGTCGTGGTGGAGGACGAAGGTGATCGCGCCCTCCTGGAGAAACTGCCGGTTTTCACGATCAAGGTCATGGGCGATGAAGGTCACGTCGCCGATCCCATGCTCGGCCATGGCGGCGAGAATCGCACGATTTCCGCCGCCGATCGAATACACGGCCGATACCGTGCCGGTCCGCCCGAGTTCCTCTGACACGCGCCGGGCGGTATCGGCGCGCAAGTCCGCACCGCCGGCCACGTCCACGATCCGGCCGACTGGCCTAAGTTTTGTCAACTCGGCGCAGAAGGCTTGAAAGCGTTCCGTTTCGCCAGCGAATCCATCCTGGCTGCGGACCGTCAGGGCGACCGATCCCGCGCGCTTCAGCCCTTGAGCCACAAGATACGCAGCCGTTCGCCCGGCATTGCCGTTATCAAGCCCGATATAGGCTGCGCGCGCAGTGCCGGGCAGGTCGGTGACCAATGTAAAAACGGGGATGGCAGCCCCCGCAAGCCGATCCACCGCCTCCCGCACGACCGGGGTATCGCGCGCCTTGAGGCGGACACCTTGGCTGTTGTTCTTGCGAGCCCGGCAAAGCGCGGCCACGACCTCATCTTCAGTCATGAGCTCCTGGAACCGGAAGCGCGGCCTGATCACACCGCCTGACACCTGGTAGATCGCGCTTTCGGATGCTGTGCGGATTTCACGCGTGAACCGGCGGGGTGCCTCGACCACGATGTCGACGAACAACCGGCGGCCTCGCGCGGCAAGCTGAGCCTCTTGGGCCTCCAACTCGATTATCGCAGCCGCGACACGTTTCAGGGTCTGTTGGCTGACATGGGGGCGCCCATTCAGCGCGCGATCGACCGTGGCAGTGCCCAGCCTGACTTGACGGGCGATCTTCTTTATGGGGAATTAGTGGGTTATGCGCAGCGCCTGCATCGCTTGATGTATTTCTTGATGCGAATTGGTCCGCACGCAAGGCGTGCGATCCGTAATCTGGGCAAGCATAGGGAGGACTTCGCCATGAAAGACATGACCGACGCATCGCAAACCGGCTTCTACTCTGCCAAGGCCTGCGCCTTGGATGACTTCGCCGCGCTGACCGCGCAAACCGTGAACCCGTCCGACATTCCCCATGCGCTGGACGCCCCGAAGAATGTGCCGGTCTACGACGCCGGTGCATTGGCCGAAGCGCTGGCCGATACTGCCGCGCGTCGGACCCTGATGACCGAATGGGCGCGCATCCTGCAGAATGGGGCAGGGGTCTTCGTCCTGAAAGGCGCGTGCCCCGATCTGGACGCCATTGATGCGGCCACCGCCGTCTATGAGCAGATCATCGTCCAGGAAAAGGCCGCCAATGGTGGTGGGGCAGATCATTTTGCCGCCGCGGGCAGCAACGACCGCATCTGGAATTCGTTGCAGAAATTGGCGGTCACGGCCCCCGAGGTCTTCGTGCGATATTTCGCGACTCCGGCCATCGACGCCGCCTGCGAGGCCTGGTTGGGGCCGAACTATCAAATGACGGCGCAGATCAACCTCGTGCATCCGGGTGGCAAGGCGCAACAGGTGCATCGCGATTATCACCTCGGTTTCCAGACCGCCGAGATCAGCGCGACCTACCCGGCCCATGTGCACGATCTGTCGCCGCTGATGACGTTGCAGGGCGGCATTGCCCATTGCGACATGACTGTCGAAAGCGGGCCGACGAAGCTTTTGCCGTTCTCGCAGACCTATCGGCCCGGCTATTTGGCCTGGCGGCGCGAGGATTTTCGTGCCCACTTCGAGAGCAACTGCGTGCAGTTGCCGTTGGCAAAGGGTGATGCGATATTCTTTAGTCCGGCGCTGTTTCACGCCGCAGGTGAGAACCGCAGCGCCGATGTGCACCGTATGGTGAACCTCTTGCAGATATCCTCGCCCTTTGGCCGTGCGATGGAAAGTGTCGATCGTCAGGCGATGTGCGATGCGCTCTATGCGCCTCTCTGCGCGGCCTGGAAGGCCGGCCGCCTGAGCGAGGCGGACCTGGACGCCGCGTTGTCCGCCGCGGCCGAGGGCTATTCGTTCCCGACCAATCTGGACCGCGATCCGCCGGTCAACGGGCTGGCGCCGCAGACCCAGAAGGCGTTGATGAAAAACGCGATACTGGCCGCGCGCGATGCAGCCAAGGTGCGCGCAGACCTCCAGGATCAAGCGGTGCGCCGACAGGCCTGAAGCGCCAAGACGCGGCGCGGGACTTGCCCGC
>NZ_JAFMPQ010000006.1 GCF_020667845.1 Cognatishimia sp. F0-27 | reverse complement strand
CAGTCCTCAGTCCTCAGTCCTCAGTCCTCAGTCCTCAGTCCTCAGTCCTCAGTCCTCAGTCCTCAGTCCTCAGTCCTCAGTCCTCAGTCCTCAGTGACAAAAGTCTGGGCATAGCGCTCGCGCAAGGCCGCTTTCTGCACTTTCCCCATCGTGTTGCGCGGCAAGGCATCAACCACGAAAATACGCTTCGGGATCTTGTATTTGGCAAGCTCGGCACCTGCGGACGCCAGAAGTGCCTGCACATCAACGGTCGCGCCGGGCTGCGGCACGACCACGGCAACCACCGCCTCGCCAAAGTCAGGATGCTTCACCCCGATCACCGCGCTTTCGAGAACCGTCTCCCAACCATCAAGCACAAGCTCGATCTCCTTGGGATAGACATTGAAGCCGCCTGTGATGATCAGGTCTTTCTGGCGGCCAACGATTGTGACGTAGCCATCCGGGCTGATGAACCCGAGATCCCCGGTGATGAAAAACCCGGTGTCGCGCAGCTCTTCGGCCGTCTTCTCCGGCATCCGCCAGTATCCGCTGAACACATTCGGCCCGCGCACTTCGATCATTCCGGTTTGACCCGCGGGCAAGACAGCCCCCGTCTCGGGATCCGTCACACGAACCGTGACGCCCGGCAGAGGCAGACCAACGGTGCCGGCGCGACGCTCCCCCTCATACGGGTTGGACGTATTCATCCCGGTCTCTGTCATGCCGTACCGCTCAAGGATTGCATGCCCTGTGCGCTGCGAGAAGGCCGCGTGTGTTTCGGCCAGAAGCGGCGCGCTGCCGGAGGTAAACAGGCGCATATGTCCGACGCGTGCCCGATTGAACTCCGGGCTGTCGAGAAGCCTTGTGTAAAAGGTCGGCACCCCCATCATGGTTGTTGCCCGTGGCAACGCGGCAAGCACGGCCTCGGTGTCGAAACGCGGCAACCAGATCATCGATCCCGAACGCAGCATCACCACGTTGCAGGCCACAAAAAGCCCGTGCGCATGGAAAATCGGCAAGGCATGAAGCAACACGTCGTCCCGGCTGAAGGCCCAAAGCGCCGCCAGCGCCTGTGCGTTGGACAGCAGATTGCCCTGCGTGAGCATCGCGCCCTTGGAGCGGCCGGTTGTGCCAGATGTGTAAAGGATGCAAGCCAGATCGTCGGTCTCACAGGCGGCCACAACCGCGCTCGGCGCGGCGGTTTCTGCGGCATCCGCAAAACTGCCGGTGCCCTGCTCTCCCATGGTCAGCAGGCTGGCACCCGCAGCCTGTGCAATCGGCATCAGCGCATCGGCCATGGACGGGTCACAAACGACGAGGCGCGGTTCCGCGTCCTCAAGGAAATACTCGATTTCCCGGGCGGTATACGCCGTATTGAGCGGCAGGAAGACAACGCCCGTTCGCAGACAGGCAAGATAGAGCGCCAGCGCATCCGGGCTCTTGGGCGCCTGCAAGGCAAGCCTGTCCCCCTTGCGCAGACCTGCCTCATCAAGAACGCCGGCAAATTGCGCCACCCGCCCGGCCATCTGCGCATAGGACAAGGTCTCGCCGTCAGGCAGATGCAGCAGGGGTTTGCCAAGACCGGCATGCTGGCCAAGCACGGCATCGTATAATGGATTGGTCACGACACATCTCCCACAGGACCCGCTTTGTGGGGCTCGGGCACCGACGCCGCCCCGCGCTTTGGAATGCGCCGCTGGTTGCCCGATGCCTGTCCCAAGGTCAAGCATCCGCGCCATGCCAGACAGCGACGCGCCTTGCGCGGCAATTGCTCTTGTCCGTCACAGACCCTATCCACTATCGGCAACGTTGCGCTCTTTCCTTTTGCCGTTGGAGCACCCACTTGCGTTGAAGCTCACACTTCTTTGTGGAGTCCTTAAGCGTATGGCCGGAGAAATCCCGATGCTGACACAAGGCGACCTTGACGATCTCACCGCCTTCCGACGCTTTCTGCACCAGCATCCGGAGCTTTCCGGAGAAGAGACCGAAACCGCCGCGCAAATCACACGGGCCCTTGAGCCTTTGAAGCCGCACAGGATCCTGACGGGTCTTGGCGGGCATGGCGTTGCGGCGGTGTTTGATAGCGGTCGGCCCGGGTCGACCGTGCTGTTTCGCGCCGAGCTCGATGCGCTCCCGATTGCGGAGGACGCGTCGCGCGGCATTGACTGGATCTCGCAAAACCCAGGCAAAGGGCATCTGTGCGGACATGACGGGCATATGACGATGCTGCTCGGGCTGGCCCGCTGCCTGTCGCGCAGACCCGTGCAAACGGGCCGGGTCGTGTTGATGTTTCAACCCTCCGAAGAGGACGGTCGGGGGGCGCGTGCGGTTGTCGCAGACCCCGCATATGCCAGCATCCGGCCAGACTGGGCCTTTGCAATCCACAATGAACCGGGACGGCCGCTTGGGTATGTTGCCACGCGTGCCGGGCTCATCAACTGCGCTTCGCGCGGGCTAGAGATCACGCTGCAAGGCAAGACAGCGCATGCCGCTGATCCGCAGGACGGGATCGCGCCGACCATGGCCCTGGCCCGATGCCTCCCCGCGTTGACGGCCTTGAGCCGAGGCACCGAGCGCGATGACGCGTTTCGCCTTGTCACAATCACCCATGCCCGCTTGGGAGAGCCCACCTTTGGCATCGCGCCCGGTGAGGCAACCATCCATGCCACCTTGCGCACCGGACACGACACCGAGATGGCCGGGCTCATGGCCGACGCGAAGGCCGTGATCGACGAGGCCGCAGCCGCGGATGGTTTGACCCTGCGCTACCGAGAGCATGACGTCTTTGCCGCCTCGATCAATGATACGGAGGCTCATGCCGTTGCCTGCGAAGCGATGCGTGCGATCGGGATCGTGCATGGCGACGCGGGTCTCCCCATGCGTGCCTCTGAGGATTTCGGCGTGTTTGGACAAGGCGCCAAGGCGTCCATGCTGTGCCTTGGATCTGGCGAAACTCATGCCGCGCTCCACAACCCTGACTACGATTTTCCCGACGAGCTGATTCCGATCGGCGTGTCGCTCTTTGACAGGATTGCCCGCGATCTTCTTGGATCCGCCGCATAGTTGACCGGCGATTTTCTGAATCGGTCAGGATCTCGTGCGAAGCCGGAACCAACGGCGCTCCATGTCGTTAACGTCACTTGACACAGGCCCGACAATCCGCGAACTAAACCAATCAGTTTAGACCGATATCCAAGACGATCGCATGTTTGTTTCGTGTCCCCTCGTTCGCGGCGGGCCGCACGTGGTTCGAACCAGAAAGGCGCGCAGCATGGCCGCTTCCAAGTCATCGCAAGACTCCGACACTCGCCCTCAACCGCTGAGCTTCGACGATGATCCCGGCTCGAACCGGGCAACATGGGTTGCCGCAGTCTTGCTCGTTGCGATTGTCGGCTGGATGGGCAGTGGCTTCATCCTGCCATCGGAAGACGTTGCGGACAGCGGGCCAGCCGCAGGGGATCGCGACAACGCTGCTCCCGTCGCGGTTGCCATTCGCCCGTCGCAGGCCGAAGCTGTCACGCTCTTCTTTCAGGCGGAAGGGCAGGCACAGCCTGATCGCGACACCTCGATCCGCGCCGAAGCATCCGGTGACGTGGCGGAGCTGATCCATTCCAAAGGCGACGATGTAGAGGCCGGTGCCGTGATCGCGCGGCTCGACACCGCGCGCGTCGAGGCCGATTTGCGCCGCGCCGAAGAAGAGCGCGTTCGTGCGCAGCGCGAGTTCGACAACGCGACGGAATTGCGCGACCGCGGCGTGGCAACAGTGGACCGCGTCACGCAGGCGCGGGCCGCCCTTGCCGCGGCCGACGCCCAGGTTGCCAGCGCGCGCAGCGCTCTGGACGCCACGGAAATTCGCGCGCCCTTTGCCGGGCGGATTGAAACGCTCACCCTCGATCCCGGAGAGTTCGTGACGGCCGGCGCAGAGATCGGGCGCATCGTTGACAATCGCCCCCTCACGGTCGCCTTGCAGGTCCCCCAGCAGGCGCTGACCCGTATTTCCAATGGCCAGCCCGCACAAGTCAGTTTCATCACCGGAGAGACCCGCGAAGGTGAGGTCACGTTCGTCGGCACCTCTGCGTCCGCCGAGACCCGGACTTTCCTGACCGAAATCACGGTGCCAAACGAGGATGGCGCCATTCCCGCAGGCATTTCCGCCGAGATCCGCATTCCCACCGGACAGGCGCAGGCGCATTTCATCTCGCCCTCCATCGTCTCGCTCAGTCCCGAAGGGGCAACCGGTGTCAAAACCGTCGAGGACGGGCGCGTGGTATTTCATGAAATCGCCGTCGCCCGGGCCGAAGTCGACGGCATCTGGGTGACCGGCCTTCCGGATCAGGCGGATTTGATCGTTGTCGGACAAGGCTTCGTGCGCGAGGGCGAAGTGGTTCGCGCCCAACCCGAGATCGACGCCGGCACGGGGCCGACCCAATGAACACGGTAATCGACGCCGCTTTCAGCCGGGCCCGTGTGGTGATCATGGCGCTGATCATGATTCTGGGCGTGGGTGCCTATGCCTATGTGGCGATCCCCAAAGAGGCCAATCCAGAGGTGCCGTTGCCGCTGGTCTACGTCTCTACCGGTCTCGACGGGATCAGCCCCGGCGATGCGGAACGGTTGCTGATCGAGCCAATGGAAGCGGAGTTCGGCGCAATCGAAGGCCTGCAAAAGATGTCGAGCGAAAGTGCGGAAGGCTTTGCATCCGTACAGCTTGAGTTCCAGGCCGGCGGCGATATCGACGAAGCGCTCGACAAGGTGCGCGAAGCGGCTGACCGTGTTGAGGGCGAGCTGCCTGAAGACGCCTATGACCTGACGATCACCGAGATCAATACCGCGCTCTTCCCGATCATCACTGCCGTGCTGTCCGGACCGGTGCCGGAGCGCACGCTCAACAGCATGGCCGAAACTCTCCAGGAAGAGATCGAAGGGCTGCGCGGCGTTCTCGAGGTCGATATTGGCGGCAAGCGCGAGGAGTTCCTCGAGGTGCTGATCGACCCGACGATCTTCCAGACCTACAACCTCAGTTTCGAGGAAGTCATCGGTCAGATCCAGCGCAACAACCGCCTGATTGCGGCGGGCGCCATCGAGACGGGTGGCGGGCGGATCGTTCTCAAAGTGCCCGGCCTCATCGAGAGCGTCGAAGACGTCATGTCCATGCCGATCAAGGTGCGCGGCGATGCGGTGGTCACCTTTGGCGACGTGGCCACGGTGCGGCGCAGCTTTGATGACCCCACCAGTTTTGCCCGAATTGACGGGCAACCGGCCATTTCGCTCGAGGTCAAGAAGCGTTCCGGAGCCAACATCATCGACACTGTTGCTGACGTGCAGGCGCTGGTTGAAGAGCTGCGCGTCGACTGGCCCGACAGCGTGCAGGTCACCTATCTTCAGGATCAGTCCGAACAGGTCAAAACGCTGCTTTCCGATCTGGAGGCAAACGTGATCGCCGCCGTCATTCTGGTGATGATCGTGATCGTTTTTGCGCTTGGCCTGCGGTCTGCGCTGCTCGTCGGTCTGGCCATCCCCGGTGCGTTTCTCGCCGGCGTCACGGCGCTGTGGATCATGGGCTACACGATGAATATCGTGGTGCTTTTCTCCCTGATCCTTGTGGTTGGCATGCTCGTCGACGGGGCAATCGTCACTGTTGAACTGGCGGACCGCCGGTTGCAGGAAGGCGACGATGCGCGGGCGGCCTATGCGTTTGCTGCCAAGCGCATGGCGTGGCCAATCATTGCCTCGACCGCGACAACCCTTTCGGTTTTCTTCCCGCTCCTGTTCTGGACCGGGCTGACCGGCGAATTCATGAAATTCCTGCCGATCACGGTGTTGCTGACCTTGTTTGCATCGCTCTTCATGGCGCTGATCTTCATTCCGGTCGCGGGCGGGCTGATTGGCAAGCGGCAGCCGCAATCGGCCCGCCAGAAAGCCGCCATGCATGCTGCCGAAAAAGGCGACCCGCGCGACATGGGCGGTTTGACCGGCGCCTATGTCCGGTTGCTCGAATGGGCGATCCTGCGACCCGGCGCGACCCTGCTCCTGGCGCTTGCGCTGCTCATGGGGGGCTTTGCCGCCTATGGCCAGTTCGGACGGGGGCTGACCTTCTTCCCCTCGGTTGAGCCGGAATTCATGCAGGTGCAGGTGCGGGCACGGGACAATTTCTCGATCTGGGAGCGCGACGCGCTGGTGCGCGCCGTAGAAGACCGGTTGCTGGCCTATGACGAGGTCAAGAGCCTCTATGCCCGTTCCACGATGACCGCCGGACAGGGCGACGAAGAAACAATCGGCACCTTGCAACTGGAGTTGATCGACTGGGACGCGCGCCGCACCGCGGCCGAGATCGGCGCGGACATTCGGGAAACCGTCGCCGATATCGCGGGCATCGATATTCAGGTGCAAACGGAGAGCGGCGGGCCAACTTCCGGCAAACCCGTGAGCCTCGAGATCCGCGCCCGCAACCCCGACACCCAGGCGGCGGCGGTCGAAACCATCCTCGCCCTGATGGACCAGATCGGCGGATTTACCGATATCTCGGACACACGACCCTTGCCCGGGGTTGAGGTTTCCATTCTGGTGAATCGCGAAGAGGCCGCGCGGTTTGGCGCTGACGTCTCTTTGCTTGGTCAGGCGGTCCAGCTGCTGACCCAAGGCATCACGGTCGCCGACTACCGGCCGGACGACACCGATGGCGCGCTCGATATTCGCGTGCGGTTTCCCCGCGCCGACCGGTCACTGTCCGAGCTTGGCAACCTGCGTGTGCCGACTACGGCCGGCCTCGTGCCGATTTCCAATTTCGTGACCTTTGCCCCTTCCGAGAGGGTCGGAACAATCCGCCGCGTCGACGAACGCCGCGTTGTCACGATCGAGGCGAACGTGGCTGCCGGCGTGCTGGTCAACGACCAGATCACCGCCTTGCGATCTGCGCTTGACGGCGCCGGGCTACCCGAGGGCGTGACCTATGCATTCGCCGGTGAAGCCGAAGACCAACAGGAAGCCATGACGTTTCTCATGGGGGCCTTCGTGACCGCGCTGTTCCTGATGGTGGTGATCCTCGTCCTGCAATTCAACAATTTCTATCAGGCGGGTATCGTGATGAGCGCGATCGTCTTTTCCATTGCCGGCGTCTTGCTCGGTCTGCTGGTGACCGGCCGGCCCTTTGGCGTTGTGATGGGCGGGATCGGTGTCATCGCGCTGGCCGGGATCGTGGTTAACAACAATATCGTGTTGATCGACACCTACAACGCTCTGAAACGCGACGGGCTTTCGCCCCTTGAGGCCGCGTTGCGCACCGGCGCTCAGCGTTTGCGGCCCGTGGTACTCACATCGGTGACCACCGCGCTTGGACTGATGCCCATGGTGATCGGGGTGAACCTCAATTTCTTCACCCGCGAGATCGTCTACGGCGCGCCATCGACCCAGTGGTGGACGGAACTCTCATCCGCCATTGCTGGCGGCCTCGTGATTGCCACCGTCCTGACGCTTGTGGTGACCCCGGCCATGCTCATGCTCGGAGAGAAACGCGACAGACGGGGGGTGCCATCTGGCATGCCCGCCGAATGAAGGCTTGCAAAAACGGGACATGACGACGCCGGGCAGCGCCGGGATGAGGACGAACCGATCGCGGCAGGGAGCGTCTCGCGCAAGGCGGGCCGAACCGCGCGGCCCGAGGGGTAGAGGGGCCGACGCGCGGAATGAACCCGGGTCACCGCACCCGACCGGGCGATGGCAAGGCGCAATCACCCACGTGAGGGCCAAGCGCCCTTGCCAGCACGACACCTCTGGGCGCGCGCGTTTTCTGTGCACAGAGGCGCTTTCCACGCACAGGCATGTCTGCCTGCGCCCCAAGGTATTTTCCCGTGTCCGCGTCTATTTTCCGCGCACGGTGTCAATCATGAGCTGCACGTTCTCGGGATCGGCATCCGGCGTGATCCCGTGACCGAGATTGAAGATATGCGGTCCGTTGGACAGGGCATCGACCACTTTGCGGGTCTCATCGACAAGCGCCTGCCCCCCTGTGACCATATGGGACGAGGCCAGATTGCCTTGCACGCAACCATCGACCTGCACATGCGCCGCGGCCCATTCAGGGCTGACGCTGTCGTCGAGCGCCACACAATCGGCGCCGGTCGCCTTGTGAAACCCGATATACTTGTCGCCGCCTTGACGCGGAAAGGCGATGACCGGCAAGCCGGGATGCCGTGCCTTGAGTTCCTGTGTGATGATGCGCGCCGGTTCGGTTGCGTATTTGTCAAAATCTTCGCCATTGAGCGAACCCGCCCAGCTGTCGAAAATCTTGACCACTTCCGCGCCGGCTTTGACCTGCTCATCGAGGTAATCGATCGTCGACTCCGTCAACCTGTCAATCAAGGCTTCGAACAGGGCGCGGTTCTCCGCCTTGAGCGCATGGGCCGGTCCCTGATCCTTGGTCCCCTGCCCCGCGATCATGTAGGTCGCCACGGTCCAAGGCGCGCCGGCAAAGCCAATCAGCGTGGTTTCTTCCGGCAATTCGCGGCGCAGGATCCGAACCGTCTCGTAAATCGGGTTGAGCGTATCGTGGATCATCGCCCCCTTGCCCAGCGCATCGAATTCGCCCTGGGTGGTGACCGTTGTCATGCGCGGCCCTTCCCCTGTGACGAACCAGAGGTCGACACCAAGCGCCTGTGGCAAAAGCAAGATATCTGCAAACAGGATCGCGGCATCGAAGCCATAACGCCGGATCGGTTGCAGGGTGACTTCGGCGGCCAGTTCGGAATTGTAGCACAAAGACAGGAAATCCCCCGCCTCGGCGCGGGTGGCCCGGTATTCGGGCAGGTACCGTCCCGCCTGTCGCATCATCCAGATCGGAGGCGTCGGCAGGGTTTCTCCGGCAAGCGCGCGCAAAATGGTCTTGGTCATTGGTTGTCCTTCATTTCTGACACCTGCGTCGGACAGACGCGACATCATGTCAACCCGCCTTGACGCCACACTCGGCGCGCTACCCCATTGTCAGGTTGAGTTGACAGGCTTAAAGCTTGTGGTCATGACGATTGACCTTCCTTCCCCCGCCTCTCCGCTGAAAATCGGCACCCGTGGTTCTCCGCTCGCTTTGGCCCAAGCCAATGAGACCCGGACCCGGCTTTCGCGCGCATTCGACCTGCCCGAAGAGGCCTTCACCATCGTGGTGATCAAGACCACCGGCGACAGGATCATTGACAGGCCGCTGAAGGAAATCGGCGGCAAGGGGCTCTTCACCAAGGAGATCGAGGAGCAGATGCTGTCTGGTGAGATCGACATCGCCGTGCACTCGATGAAGGACATGCCGGTGCATCAGCCGGACGGGCTGCTGCTTGATTGCTACCTGCCGCGAGAGGATGTGCGCGATGCGTTCATCTCGCCGTCTTTTTCGGCCATTGCCGACCTTCCGGAAGGCACGGTTGTCGGCACATCCTCGCTGCGACGCCGCGCGCAATTGCAGAACCGGCGTCCGGACCTGAAGATCGTGGAGTTTCGGGGCAATTTGCAGACCCGTCTGAAAAAACTGGAAGACGGTGTCGCGCAGGCCACCTTCCTCGCCATGGCCGGTCTCAACCGGCTCAAGATGGATGAGGTGCCCAAGACCGCCATCGAGACAGGCGACATGCTGCCCGCCGTGGCACAAGGAGCCATTGGCATCGAGCGCCGCGAGGCAGACAGCCGCGCTGCGGAAATGCTGGCCGCAATCCATGACACGCCAACGGGACAGCGCCTTGCGGCGGAACGCGCGTTTCTCGCACGGCTCGACGGATCCTGCGAAACACCGATTGCCGGCCTTGCGGAGCTGGACAACGGCACGATTCGCCTGCGGGGAGAAGTGCTGCGCCCCGATGGATCGCAATCCCATGCGGACGAGATCAGCGGTCCGATCGAGGATGGCGCAGCGCTTGGGGATGCCTTGGCCCGCACATTGCTTGAGCGCGCAGGGCCCGGTTTCTTCGATTGGCACGGCACCTGAAACACAACCGCGGCCCGTCTCAAGACCCCGTGCCGAGACGGGCTTGCGCCCTGACTGCCCCGCTGGACATGCCACCTGTCAAGGCGCGAAAGCCTTGACGATGCGCAGGGACTCACACCGCGCGGAAGGACCATGGTGAACGGCGCCGCGCGGTGTCATCCGGCTGCATCACCCGACCGCTCAAGCCGAAACCGTCACGACCGGCGAGCTGACAGTCAGACCGTGAGGATGGTCTGCCCGGTTGTCTGGCGCGCTTCGAGCGCGCGATGGGCATCCGCGACCTGATCGAGAGGAAACCGTTGATCGATGCGGATCTTGACCGCACCGGACTCGACCTTGTCGAACAGCATGCGCGCCATCGCTTGGCAGGTCTCATGGTCGCTCGTATGGGTGAAAAGCGTCGGGCGGGTTATCTTGAGCGAGCCCTTCGCCGCCAGCAAGTTGACGGAAAACGGCTCGACCGCCCCCGATGCGTTGCCGAAGGAAATCATCATTCCCAAGGGCCGCAGACAATCCAGCGACCCTTCAAAGGTATCCTTGCCCACCGCGTCCATCACCACATCGACACCGACACCGCCGGTCAATTCGCGGACCTTTGCCACCCAGTCTTCGGTCTTGTAGTTGATACAGTGCGCAGCACCGTGCTCCAGCGCGAGCGCGCATTTCTCATCCGTTCCGGCAGTTCCGATCAGCGTGATGCCCTCGGATTTCGCCCATTGGCACGCAATCAGACCGACACCGCCTGCCGCCGCATGAAACAGGACCGTGTCGCCGGCCTTGAGCGGCGTGGTGCGATGAAACAGGTATTGCACCGTCATGCCCTTGAGCATCATCGCGGCGCCCTCCTCGAAGGAAATTGCCTCCGGCAGCGGGCAAACCTCGGAGGCTGGCATGACCCGTGCCTCGGCATAGGCCCCCGCCGGCGAGCCGGCATAAGCGGCGCGGTCCCCCGGTTTGAGGTGCGTGACCCCTTCGCCCACCGCCTCGACGATACCCGATGCTTCGCGGCCCAGCGCATGCGGAAGCTCCATCGGATAGAGCCCGGATCGTTGATAGGTGTCGATGAAATTCAATCCGCAGGCCTTGTGCCGAATGCGGATCTCGCCCGGTCCGGGGGCGCCGACGGGCCGCTCCACGACCTTGAGCACCTCAGGGCCACCGGTCTCTTCGATGATGACGGTTTTTGCCATGTCTTCGGCCATGCTGTCTGTTCCTCATTTCGCACACTGTGGATTATGACGGAGATGGCTCAGGGCATTTCTCCGACAAGCCTCTGGCGCCATTCCGCATACGCGCGGCGATCCATTCGCGGCTCAATCGCCAAAGACTTCGAGCACGATCTTTCCGATATGGCCCGAGCTTTCCAGCCGCTGATGCGCCGCAACCGCGTCCGACAACGCAAAACTGCTGTCCATGACAGGCCCAACGGTGCCGTCGCTCAGCAAGGGCCAGACATGGCCGCGCAGGGCATCAGCAATCCCGGCCTTGGCCTCGTCGCTCTGCGGACGCAGGGTCGAGCCAGTGATTGTCAGGCGTCGGACCATCACCTGCGCAAAATTCAGCGTGACCTTTGGCCCTTGCAGAAACGCGATCTGCACGAGCCGCCCATCCATGGCGAGCGCCCGCACGTTCCGGGGCAGGTAGTCGCCGCCCACCATGTCGAGAATAAGGTCCGCGCCCCCGGCGGCCTTGAGGATCTCGACGAAATCCTCCTCCCGGTAATTGATGGCCCGATCAGCCCCAAGCCGTTCGCAGGCTGCGCATTTCTCCGCCGATCCCGCCGTGGCGAACACGGTTGCTCCAAAATGCTTCGCAAGCTGGATCGCGGTTGTGCCAATCCCTGACGCCCCCCCATGCACAAGGAACGTCTCGCCCGATCGCAGACGTCCCCTGTCGAACACATTGCTCCACACGGTGAAATAGGTCTCCGGCAGACAGGCCGCTTCCTTCAGGCCCATGCGATCGGGGATCGGCAGACAATGTGCGGCGGGTGTGGCGACGTATTCGGCATAACCGCCCCCCGGCAAAAGCGCGCAGACCCGCGTGCCGACAGAGGGCCAATCCACCCCCTCCCCGATGGCCACCACCTCCCCGGACGCCTCCAGCCCCGGAAGGTCCGACGCCCCGGGCGGCGGGTCATAAGCCCCGGCGCGCTGTAAGGCATCCGGGCGGTTCACGCCTGCATAGGCCACCCGTATCACGACATGTCCGACCTTTGGCTCGGGCACGGGGCGGTTGGTTTCTTTCAGAACGTCCGGTCCGCCGGGTTCGGAAATCTCGATGGCGCGCATGGTCGAAGTCATCAGGGCCTTGGCTCACTTAATATTCAGAGATTGAGTTGAGGGTTCGGGACGCGATTATGGCTCGCCGGTCGGCGGCGTGGGCGTGGACCAGCGTCCCGGCAAGCCCCCCTTGTCCGCAGGCGGCGCCTGCATCCGCGACAGAACCTTGGCAGGCCCCGCCATCAACTTGGCAAGGACCGGGTTCTTTGCGACACCGGCCTTCACCTTCTCAAAACGCATCACATCCTCGATCCTGCGGTCGAGAAAGCCCCATGTGGCCTGGTTGTCGAGCGAATCATCACCCAGCCAATACAGCACGGTAGCCGAATAGACCGCCGACAGGGTGGCGCGCTTCGAATACCAGTTGAAGTCCTGCGAGGTATCGCCCAACGCGGTCCAGATCGCATCCGCGGTCCCCCATACGAGCTTTGCTCCATCGGGCGCGTAGAGCGGCAGGGCAAAGAGCGTGGTGCCACGCCTTACCGCCTCGCGGTCGCTCACCGCCTCGAGACGCGCCCGCACAGCAAAGATCACCTTGTCGCGAAAGCGCATCCCGGTCAGGTCCGTCGCTTCGATCCGGGCAATCATCGCCGCGTCGCCGCGCCGGTGATAGGCCACCGCCAGATCAACGGCTCCGCGTGGAAACAGCCCGCGCGCAACCGTCATGTTCATGTCAATATCGGCGACGGCCGCGCGGAATGTTGTTTCCGACCAGCCGTCGAAGGGCACATGCATCAACGCAGCATCAAGCAGACGGTCGGCAATCGGGTCACGCATCGGCAACCTCCTTTCACGTGTTTGGTCCATGACTGGACAAACTAGGGGGCGCTTGCTATAGCGCCACTTCCTGCAATCCTTGCAAATCTAACCTAGAAAGGTGGTGACAACCACATGCAGGTCAGTGTTCGCGACAACAATGTCGATCAGGCGCTCCGCGCTCTGAAGAAAAAGCTGCAGCGCGAAGGCGTTTTCCGCGAGATGAAGCTGCGTCAGCACTTCGAAAAGCCGTCGGAAAAGCGTGCCCGCGAGAAAGCGGAGGCCATTCGCCGTGCCCGCAAGCTCGCGCGCAAGAAAGCGCAACGCGAAGGTCTCCTCTGAGACCGCGCTCGGGCTGACAGCCTGAACACACAAAAATCAGCGAACCCCCGGACGGTCTGACCTCCGGGGGTTTTGCATGTCTGCGAAGCGCACTGCGATGGGTGTGGTATCGGCCGCGCCGGTCGAAACGTCACTGTCGCTCAAGCGGGGTGGAGTCGCAGCAGAAGGCCGGTTGAAGCGCCAGAACGCTGGCGCGCATCAGTCCGGGCACTTGCAACAGATCAGCTTGGCCCAACCATGAAGCAGGTGACTTGTCGCGCCTGAAGTCGGCGACAGGCCAGCTCCGCTGTATCGCGGGTCAAACCCATGAAATTGGCATCGAAGCCGCGCTTGCCCCGCACCACCTTGCGCAAGGCGCCATCCAGTGTCGCGGTCTCGGCAAGTGCCGTCTTGAGCAGCATTTTTTCCGCGGCGAAGCTGTTCGGGAACCGCCCGACATTGATGCCCCAATGGCGCCCGCCCGAGGTGGACAGGCGTGTCACCACTTCCGCCTCGCGCGCGGGCGTGGGCCGGTCGCGTGCCACGATGGCGGCTTGCTGCAAGGCGGAGGGCCGCAACGCCGGCTTGACCGACGTGACCGGCGCACGCGCCACTGCCGCCGCGCCTTGCGGCATCACGGCGCTCTGCGCCACGACCGCAGCCTGCGCGACTTCGATCTCGGCCTCCGGCACCGAATCCGCGCCGGCGGCAACCTCCGCAATGATATCGGCGATGTCGTCCTGAACCCCCGCGATCAACGGCGCCACGTCCTGCGCTGTCGCGCGCGCCCCGCGCGCCACCGGGCGCAGAGAGCGCGTCACGGCCGCGCGCGCAACACGCACCGACTTGGCCCGGGTTGTCGTCTCCGGGTTTACGCTCTGGGTTACCTGGACCCCGAGGCCCTGATTGCCAAGATAGGGCGGCATCTTGGGTTTGCGGAAGGCAACGCGGCTTGGCGCCCGTTTGAAACCCAGATCCAGCAGTTCTGCGACACGGGCATTGCGCGATGCGGTGGAGTTGCCTCCGAACACCGTCGCGATGATCCGCTCGCTGCCCCGCTCCGCCGATGCGACAAGGTTGAACCCTGCGGCACGGGTGTAACCCGTCTTGATCCCGTCAGCGCCCTTGTAGGCGGCCAGCAAACGCCGGTTCGTGTTCGGGACCGTCTTGATCCCCGCGTCCGCGGAACGTCGAGAGAAGAGGTTATAATACTGCGGATAGTCATACAGCATGTGGCGCCCGAGAATCGTCATGTCTCGCGCGGTGGACAGATGCCCCTTCTCGGTGAGGCCATGCGGGTTCTTGAAGGTCGTGCGCGTCATGCCCAGCGCCTTCGCGGTGCGGTTCATCCGCCGGGCAAAAGCGGCCTCGGACCCGGATATCGCCTCTGCGATGGCGTGAGCCGCATCGTTTGCCGATTTGACTGCCGAGGCGCGCACAAGGTAGCGCAGCTTGATCTTGGAACCGGGGCGCAATCCGAGCTTCGATGGCGGCTCCGCTGCGGCCTTGCGCGAGATCGTCACCACCGTATCCATGCTCAGTTCACCGCGCTCGACCGCCTCGAAGGCGATGTAGAGCGTCATCATCTTGGTGAGCGATGCCGGATGCAGCCGCGTGTCAGCGTTCCGCGAATGCAACACCTTTCCCGTGCGTGCATCCATCACCATGGCGGCATAGGGTGCCGCGATCGCACTGATCGGCACCGCGATTACAAGCCACACAAATGTCAGAAGGAGCAGGCCCAAACGGCCTGTTTGCCTGCGACGTCCCGTCACCATATCTGCCTCGAATCTGCCTCTGCTCCCGGGTTTTCCCGGTGAGCCTTTTTGTTTTATTGGCCTGAGCGTAACATGGAAATTACATTCAGAGAAGCCCGCAAAGCGTTGATTTTCTGCCCTTTTGTTCAGCATGGCCTTGGCACATCTTGGGGCTCGGGCGCAACCAACCCCAAGACAGGCGAATGTGACAAGACTTGGGCAGAATGTGGCGGAATTGTGGCGCCTTATTTGACAGCCTGTTCGGGGATGCCGCGTGGCTTTGCGTGGTCTTCGCAGCTCCCCGTTCGGGCCAGAGATACACGCTTAACGGGCATTGCCATCACAAAGGCATTGAGGCGGTGCGGCGCAACAGCCACATGGCGGCCCGGTCGCGTGACATGTTTCAGGGACATGGCGCAGCAAAGGTCAGGCGATCTCGTCCACAAGCTGCGCCAGGCCACCGAGATCATCCAACTCGCGATAGCGCGGATGCGTTGCAGGAGGCTCGGCGTGCTCGATCTCCCAAGCGATGCCGTGCGGGACGTAAACGCCCCACCCGCCCACGTCGATGGCCGGACGCACATCGGATTTCATCGAGTTTCCGACCATCATCGCCGCTTCTGCCCCACCGGGAAACGCACCAAAGATGCGCGCATAGGTGTCAGGATTCTTGTCGGACACGATTTCGATTCCATCGAACAGGTCACCAAGGCCCGATTGCGCCAGCTTGCGTTCCTGATGCAGCAGATCGCCCTTGGTGATGAGAACCACCCGATGCGTGTCCGCGACAGCTTCGACCGCCTCGCGGGCATGCGGCAGGAGCTCGATCGGATGCGCCAGCATTTCGCGCCCGGCCTCAAGGAGCTCTGAAATCACGGCACCCGGAACACGCCCGTCCGTCACCTCCACCGCGGTTTCGATCATCGACAGAACGAAGCCTTTCACGCCAAAGCCATAATGGCCGATATTGCGCTTTTCGGCCTCCAGAAGCCGGGCGTGCAGCGGGTCGGGATCCATGTGGTCGGCCAACAGATCGGCAAATTTCCCCTGCGTCAGGCGGAAAAATCGTTCGTTATGCCAGAGTGTATCATCAGCATCAAAGCCGACTGTTTGCAGATTCCGTGCCATTCAACCCCTTTTCGCTGAGCGCTGTGGCGTTATATAGAGGCACTGATCCGGAAAAAGTCCCGCCGTCAAGAACACCCGTATCGAAAGCCCGCCACAATGCGTCAACCGCGTCCCTTCATCATTCCGCTTCGCGCCAGCGACGAGGACGACACCCCCGGTGGCGGCGGTGGCGACGCGGGAGTTGCGCTGCAGACCAAGCCAAAGACCAAGCGGCCACCGCTCTACAAGGTCCTTCTGCTGAACGACGACTACACGCCAATGGAATTCGTCGTGCATGTATTGGAGCGGTTCTTTGGCATGACCCATGCACAGGCTTTCGAAGTGATGCTTACCGTTCACAAGAAAGGCGTTGCCGTCGTTGGCGTGTTCAGCCACGAAATCGCCGAGACGAAGGTGGGCCAGGTGATGGATTTCGCGCGCCGCCATCAGCACCCGTTGCAGTGCACCATGGAAAAGGAATAGCCGCCTCGCGCGGCGCCTGAACGATGTCCTCCCCCCGTTTGAGATTCGCCATCGACCACGGCGCGCTGGATCTGCCTGAAAGCGGTGCCATCGCACTGTGGGGCGCGCCCGGAGACGCGCCGCTGGACGCGCTGGATCCTGCGCGTGTGAGGGTGATCCAGCGGTTCGCCCCGGATTTTCGTGCATGGGACCTGCGCGGGGTTCCCGTGACGTCCTCGCCGGAAGGGCCCTATGCCGCCAGCATCGTCACAATGCCTCGGGCCCGCGACCTTGCGGAGACGCGGCTGGCGGAGGCAGAACAAGCCACACCCGGAGGGCTGATCGTGGTCGACGGGGCCAAGACCGACGGGATCGATTCGCTTCTCAAGGCTCTGAAAAGCCGCGTCACACTGCTCGGCCAGACCTCGAAGGCGCATGGCAAGATCGCATGGTTCGAAGCAGGCGATGCGCTGGCTGACTGGCTGCGCCCTGCCATGTCGCGCAATGTCGAAGGCGACCTGACGGCGCCCGGCGTGTTCAGCGCTGATGGGGCTGATGCGGGCTCCGTATTGCTGGCCGAATCCCTGCCGCGCCTCAAGGGCCGTGTCGCGGATCTTGGCGCTGGCTGGGGATGGCTCTCGCGCGAGATCCTGCGTCAGGACACGGTCACGTCTTTGCATCTTGTCGAGGCCGACAAGGCCGCGCTCGCCTGCGCCGAACGCAACTGCGCAGAACAGGCAATGGGCCGTGCGGAGTTCCACTGGGCCGATGCCCGCGATTGGTTGCCGCCCGAGCCGCTCGATGCTCTGGTCATGAATCCGCCTTTTCACACCGGGCGCGCCGCAGACCCCGCTCTCGGGCTTGCCTTCATCGACGCCGCCGCGCGGGTTCTCAAACCGCAAGGACAGCTCTGGCTTGTGTCGAACCGGCACTTGCCTTATGAGACGCGCCTTGCCACCTTGTTCCGCGATCATGGCGAGATCGCCGGCAACAACAGGTTCAAGATCCTTCATGCCCAGCGCCCTTCCTCTTCACGCGCGGGGCGCTGATCCTCTCCCGACACACGCAGTCTGAAAGGCGCACCCATGGGTTTTTCCATCGAAGGCCGCACTGCCATCATCACCGGTGCCGCAAACGGCGTCGGTCTCGCCATCGCCCGGCACTTCGCCGACAAGGGCGCCAATGTCATGTTCGCCGACATGGACGAGGCCAAACTGATCAAGGAATGTGGCGAACGCCCGGATGACGGCAACATGCGCTACTTTGCCGGCGACCTCCGAGAACGCCTGACCATGGCAAACCTTCTGTCCGCGACCCTCGATGCTTTCGACAGGGTCGATATCCTCGTGAACGGGTCGCGCCAGATGATCACCTCGGATCCGCTCGATCTTGATGACCAGTCGGTCGAACAGATGCTGACCCAGAACGTGATGACGGCGTTGCGAATGACACAGCTTGTGGCGCGCCGCATGATCAAGCAGGCCGAAGATCGCGAGGACGGTCAGGTCGGCGCGATCGTCAACCTGTCCTCCATCGCGGCGCGGCGCACGCATCCGTCATTGCTGGGATATTCGGTGTCGTCCGCGGCCCTCGACCAGATGACCCGCTCAATGGCCGTGGCTTTGGCCCCCGAACGGATCCGGGTCAATGCCGTGGCATTCGGATCCGTGATGTCGACGTCGCTCAAGGACACGCTCAGAGAGCACAAAAACTACCGTGAAGATATCGAGGACCATACCCCGCTCGGGCGCATCGCGGCCCCCGATGAGCTGGCCCAGACCGTGCAGTTCCTGTCTGGCGAAGGCTCCGGCTTTGTCACCGGGCAGATCATAACGGTCGATGGTGGACGAACGCTGCTGGATCCGGTCGCCGCCCCTGCACACTGATCGGGAACACCACCGCCCCACCCGGTTGCACCATGCACCAGACGCGCTCAGCTCCCCTTCGCCTGGCTTCTTCTGTCCGGAAATACTCCGGGGGAGTCGCGGCTCGCCGCGACGGGGGCAGCGCCCCCCCCTGTTGCATGCGGCCTCGACGGTTTGCCCCCATGCCGAGATAGCCCGGCCTTGACGCCATGCCGCACGGGCCCGTCTTGTGAGCGCTGCCTTCTTCGGTCTAGGGTGGCTGTCAATAAATGAGGACACCACCATGAAAGACATGCTTGACGATGAAAAAACCCGCGCGAGCGCTTGGTTCCGCCAATTGCGGGATGACATCGTAGCCTCCTTCGAAGGGCTGGAGGACAGCCATGCCAGCGGCCCGTTCAGCGATATGGCTCCCGGCCGGTTCGAAGTCACGGAGACCAAGCGCCAGTCCGACGATGGTTCCGATGCAGGCGGCGGTCTGATGAGCGTGATGCGCGGCGGGCGCGTGTTCGAAAAGGTCGGGGTCAATGTCTCCACGGTCTATGGCTCACTCGGCGAGCAGGCACAGCGCGCCATGGCCGCCCGCGGCATTCCCGGCATGGAAAGCGACCCGCGGTTCTGGGCATCGGGGATCAGCCTCGTGGCGCATATGCAAAACCCGCATTGTCCCGCCGTCCACATGAACACCCGTATGTTCTGGACCCCGCATGCGTGGTGGTTCGGGGGCGGCTCGGATCTCAACCCCTGTCTCGAATACGATGAGGACACGGCGCATTTTCACAGCACCCAGAAGGCGCATCTCGACCCGCACGGGTCGGACCTGTACGACAGGCTGAAAGCGTGGGCCGATGAGTATTTCTACATCCCGCATCGCAATCGGGCGCGCGGCGTCGGCGGGATCTTCATGGACGATCGCAACACGGGCGATTGGGAAGCCGATTTCGCGCTGACGCAGGATATCGGCCGCGCGTTCCTGCCCGCCTTTGTGCCCTTGGTTGAAAAAAGGAGGGAAACGGCCTTTGACGAGACCCACAAGGACGCCCAACTGGTTCACCGTGGGCTTTATGCGGAATATAACCTCGTTTACGACCGCGGCACGAAATTCGGCCTGGCCACAGGGCATGATGCCAACGCGGTCCTGATGTCGCTGCCGCCATTCGCCAAGTGGGTCTGACCGAATCCGCCCAGACGGTTTGATCCATTCATCACCGGGGATCCACAGGATCCGACGCTTGGCGCGGTTCCTGTGCCGTCCCGGTCACGCGGGACGGTGGGCGGGGCGACGGTCCGGCCTTCTGGCCGGAGCAAGCGGCCCTCCGTCACGCCCCCTGCATCACAGGCTGCGCCATTCCCCCGGGGCAAGCCCGTCCAGCGTCCAGTCCCCCACGCGCCAGCGCACCAACCTCAGGCAGGGCAGCCCCACATGGGCCGTCATCCGGCGCACCTGTCGGTTGCGGCCTTCGGTGATGGTCATCCGCAACCACGCATCCGGGACGGATTTGCGCACCCGTACGGGGGGCATGCGCGGCCAGAGATCGGGCGCGGACACCTCCTCGACCTTTGCAGGTCGCGTCGGACCATCCTTGAGGTGCACGCCGCGGCGCAAAGCCTCAAGCTGCCCCTCGTTCGGCATACCTTCGACCTGAACCAGATACGTTTTTGGCTTGCGGAACCGGGGATGGGAAATCTGGGCCTGAAGCCGTCCGTCATCCGTCAGGATCAGCAGCCCCTCGCTGTCCCGATCCAGACGTCCGGCCGGATACACGCCGGGCCTGTCGATATAATCCGACAAGGTGGCACGCGGGCTGCCAGCCGTTCCCTTGTCGGTGAATTGCGACAGCACACCCATCGGTTTGTTGAACAGGATCACACTCATGAACGACGTTCCGCAAAAAACGCGCGCAGAAGGGCCGCGGCGCGCGCTTCGTCGATCCCGTCATACACCTCCGGCGCATGATGGCACTGCGCATGCGAAAAGACCCGCGCCCCGTGCAGAGTGCCCCCAGATTTCGGGTCTGGCGCGCCGAAATAAAGCCGCCGCACCCGCGCATGCGACAGCGCCGCAGCGCACATCGCACAAGGCTCGAGCGTGACATAGATGTCGTGATCCACCAACCGGTCAGCCCCCGCCGCAGCGCAGGCAGCGCGGATGGCGAGCATCTCCGCATGCGCCGTCGGATCACAGAGCATCCGTGTGCGATTGCCCGCTTTCGCGACCACCGTGCCATCTGGGGCCACGACCACGGCCCCGACCGGCACCTCGCCCAGTGCGGCCGCGGCCTGCGCCTCGGACAGTGCGATATCCATGAAACTCCGAAATCCCATGCCGCCCTTTATCGCGCCCTAGCGCATGACGCAAAGCAATGACGCGTCACGCGCCCGAAATCCGGGGCGGGGCACCACAGACGCGCCCGCATGCATTCCTCCCCTTTCCGGCCAGAAGCGGATGGGATACAGAGCGCCATGACCAAAACGCCCCCCTCCTCTCCCGAAGACCGGCCCGCACCCGGGTCCGCCGACGCCTCCGCCGCAAAGGGGGAGCGTATTGCAAAGGTGATCGCCCGCGCGGGACTCGCCTCCCGTCGAGAAGCCGAACGCATGATCACGGAAGGCCGCGTCAGCGTGAATGGCGCCGTGATCTATCGCGCCGCCCTTAACGTGACCCGTCGTGACAAGGTTCTGGTGGACGGCAAGCTGCTCGGCGCGCCGGACGAGGCGAAGCTCTGGCTGTATCACAAGCCCACAGGATTGGTCACGACAACCAAGGACGAGCAGGGCCGCCCGACGATCTATGACGATCTGCCCGAGGAGCTGCCGCGCGTGATGTCCGTCGGCCGGCTTGACCTCAACTCTGAAGGCTTGTTGTTGCTGACCAATGATGGCGGCATCAAGCGAAAACTGGAGCTCCCGTCTACGGGATGGTTGCGCCGCTACCGCGTGCGCGTCAACGGGCGTCCCGATGACGAAACGCTCGAGCCCCTGCGTCGCGGGATCGAGGTGGACGGTCAGCGCTTCCTCCCGATGATCGTCGATATCGATCGACAGCAAGGGGCAAATGCGTGGCTGACGATTGGACTGCGCGAAGGCAAGAACCGCGAGATCCGCCGCGCCATGGCCGATATCGGTCTGACGGTGAACCGCCTGATCCGGATCTCGTACGGGCCCTTCCAGCTCGGCGATCTCGAACCGGGCGGGGTGCTCGAAGTGCGCCGTCGGGTCATGCAGGATCAGCTGGGCCTGCCGGCCGATCCGGACGCCCCCGCCCGCAAGCGGGTCGACAGGATGCGCAAACCGGTCAAGCCCAAACCGGAAAGCAGCGTGCTCAAGACCGGTGGCCGTGGGCGCACCACACGACCCGAAGAACCCGCCCGGCGGGATGACGATGGCCGCCCCTTCCGTGCCAAGGGCCGCCCCGCGCGCATGGACCGACCAGAGCGGGACGGCGTCTCACGCGGCAAACCGGGGGGCAAGCCTGCCGGAAAACCATGGAAAAGCCATAACCCAGACACAGCGCGAGACGGGAAGCCCGCCGGGAAACCATGGAAAAGCCATGGCCCGGATGCTGCGCGGGATGGAAAACCCGCAGGGAAACCGTGGCGTGACAAAACGGCCGATGGAACACGCGACGGCAAACCCGGCGCAAAAGGCCCCGGCGCGCAAAAGGGCGGCGGCTATGGAGACAAGCGCCGCCCCGGTCCCGGTGGCAAGCCGGACGGGCGCAGGGGCGCGGACAACAAGTCTTCGCGCGGCGGCCCGCAGGGCTTTGGCAAGGGACCACGCAAAGGCGGTGGATCCGGCAAGCCCGACCGAACACGATAGCCCCGGGCAACTTTCCCGAGACCGCAGGCAAAGGGGCCGCGCGAAACGTCGGCCCCTTTGGTCGTGAATTGGGAGTGGCTAGGCGTCCCGCCTGACTTCAGACCGGGCGCTCCACGCCGATCACATCGGCGGTGGTGGTGGCGGCATCACAGTGAAGAGCTGCGCCAGTTCCTGCACCTGGCCCGCCCGCATCCAGCCATCCTGACCAGCGGTCCAGACATGGGTTTCGCGGGTGAGTTCGCCCGAACTCGCCATGCGCCCAAGATCCGCTTTTGAGAACGGTCCTTTGGTCTGTCCGTTTTCCGCGATGTGCCAGACATGCTCTACCGGCGGCGGCGGCGGCGCCACAGCGGCCTGCGCAGGAGACGCGCCCCAAGGGCCTGCCTGGGGCTGCATAGCCTGCCCCATGGCATGGCCCATCTGCATACCGAACCCGGCCCCCATGCCCATACCCATGGAATCGTCGAGCGCGCCGCCCTTCCCCATGGCTTCGGCGGCCTTGTATTTCAGATGCTCGTCAAGATTGCCGGTGATGCCGCGGGACGTGCGTTCATCAAGTGCCTTTTCAACGGCGGGCGGCAGCGAGATGTTTTCGATATAGAGCTCGGGCAAGGACAAGCCGTATTGCGCAATCGTCGGATTGATTGCATCCGCGATCAGCTTGCCCACGTCGCCCGTATTCGCAGCCATGTCGAGCACCGGGATCCCCGACGATGCAATCGCCCGGCTGAATTCCTGTACGATGATGTTGCGGATCTGATAGGTGATTTCGTCCTTGGTGAACTCGCCATCCGTGCCCACGATCTCGGTGAGGAACTTCGCCGGGTCGACAACCTTTGTGGCATACGTCCCGAACGCCCGGATGCGGGTCGGGCCGAATTCCGGATCGCGCAGCATGATCGGATTCTTGGTGCCCCATTTCAGATCCGTGAAGCGATTGGTGTTCACAAAGTAGATCTCGGACTTGAACGGCGACTGAAACGCATGATCCCAGTGCTGAAGGCTCGTCATGATGGGCATGTTGTTCGTTTCGAGCATGTAAAGCCCGGGTGTAAACACATCGGCCAACTGTCCTTCGTGCACAAAGACGGCGGCCTGTCCTTCGCGCACGGTCAATTTGGCCCCGTATTTGATCTCATGGCCTTCGCGCTCGAAACGCCAGACCATGGTATCGCGGCTGTCGTCGGTCCAGTGAATGACATCAATGAACTGTCCGGACAGGAAATCGAAAATACCCATATCAAATCTCTCCTTGTTCGAAGCGGGCTCTTTTTCGGAGCCGCATGGGGTCGTAGCCGGGCCGGGCGCATGACGGGCCCGATCGCGCCTTGGCGCGGAGCGCGCGGCAGATTCTCATCCCGGCAAATCCGTCCCGAGAAGCGCAGCAGCCTTGCGGCGCACGATCGACCGCGCCTCGTCGGCCGTCATCCCCGGACGCAGCGCGTCATCATAGAGGATCTTCAACAAAAGCTCGTCATGTCGCGTCAGTAGCGCAAATTCATCATCGTCATTGAAGATCGACGGGCGCGCGCGTGGATTGTCATTGCTGAGACCGAAACCCTGCGCGATTTCCTCGTGGATGCAGGCCCGCCGCATCAGGTCCGGGTGCTCGGAGCGCACCACCGCAACCGCGCGACCGTAATCATATCCCGTGCGCGAGGTGGCAAAGGCCAACACGAAGCAATGCACGGTGCGCGGCAGATCCCGCAGCACGCTCAACGCCGCCAGATCGGCCTCGGGGACGAATTGCTTGATGCGCTCGGGTATGGTCGCGGTGTCATCGGTGGCCACAAACAACACAAGGAAATTTGCATCCGTATTGGCCATCGAAACAGGGTGGCCCGTGACGCGGCCGAGCTTCGCCGCATAGGCATCGACCCAGCGCAGATCTTCGCCGCGCTGCTCCTCCGGCACGTTTTCCGAGAAATCCACGGTGATGCGGACGGGCGTGATCCATTTGCGGATATTCTCCGCAACGCTCGACCGGGCATCAAATCCGCTCGCAAGGTCATGTTCGGTAGAGAGCGCAATATTCTCGAAGTTGCGCGCAAGCATGGTGTCGGTGAACACCGTGTCCGGCCCGCCGCCATCCGTGCGCAGCAACCCGCGCACAAGAAGGTCATTCTGCAAGCGCTGGTAATAGGCCGCGAGCTCCCGGCTTGCGCGTGAGGGTCGGCGGACCACCGGTTCAACGGGGGCTGCGGCCACAGGGCGGAGCCCATCGGGACGCGCCTCCGGTGACACGGTTGTCTGTCGCGGCGCCAAACTCGAGGTCTCGCAGGCCGCAAGGCCCACGAGTCCAAGAAGGCCCATCAGGGCCGCTATCCGCGCGGGTGTGGTCACGACCCGGCAGGAACCGCCGTGCCGGACGTGTCTCCCACACCGTCGCGGCGCGCCTTGGCGGAGGCCAGCGTATCGCGCAGCTCGGTCTCCATCTTGCGCAGCTCTTCTTCGGCCTCGGCGCGGCGACGCTTGCCTTCATCCGCGATTTCGAGGCTCTCCTGAATCGTGCCAATCAGATCCGCGTTCGCCTGCTTGACGGCCTCGATGTCGAACACGCCACGCTCCATTTCAGTGCGGATCATCCGGTTGCTGTCGCGCAGGTTCTTTGCATTCGCCGTCAGGAGTTCATTGGTCAAATCGTTGGCGTCCCGTACAGCCGCGGCGGCTTCGGCCGACCGCTGCATCGTCACCGCCTGGGCGAGCTGGGTCTCCCAGAGCGGGACGGTGTTGACCAATGTCGAGTTGATCTTGGTCACGAGGCTCTTGTCATTCTCTTGCACGAGACGGATCGACGGCAGGCTTTGCATGGTGACCTGGCGGGTAAGCTTGAGGTCGTGCACGCGGCGCTCAAGATCATCGCGGGCGGCGCGCAGGTCACGCAGTTCCTGCGCCTTCATCACGCCCTCTTCTTCCGGTGCGGCCTGCACCTCGGCCTCCTTGGCGGGAATGACGGTGCCGTCCAGCTCTTCGAGCTTGGCCTGACCCGCCGCAATGTAAAGCGCCAGTTCGTCGTAAAACTGCAATGTCTTGTCATAGAGCAGGTCAAGCGATTTGATATCCTTGAGCAGCTTGTGTTCGTGCTCCAGCAGGTTATCGGTCACCCGGTCTATCTGATCCTGCACCTCTTCAAAGCGCGCGGTGAACTGCGCGAAAGGGGCCGCCCGGCCAAGCAGCTTTTCCCACCAGGACCGTTCGCGCCGCACATCCAGTTCCGAGACCGAAAACCCGCGGATCGTGGTCACGATATCACGCAGGGAATCGCCCGCAGGACCGACATCCTTGTTGCGCACGTCTGTCAGCATGGCCTGGCTGATTTCCTGCAATTCCGATTGAGCCGCGGAACCAAAGGACACGATCGAATTGGTGTTCGCCATGTCGATCTCGTCCATCCGCGCGCGGATTTCCGCACCCGTATCCGCCGGCGCCTCGTTCAGCGGGACGATGGCATGCGCCGGGGCAACCTCTGGCAGCACCACGGCATTCAGTTCCTCGACCAAGGCAACGGTCTGTTCGGCTTCCTTGCGTGTTTTTTCCGACATAAAATGGGTCCCTGTTTGAAAACTACCTAGCGATCCAACCGGACACCTTCGCGCTGCAGCCGTTCGCGCAGCACGTCGATTTCGATGGTCAGATCCGCATTGTTGTCGAGCATGAGCTTGCGGGTCTTGGCGTCAAAGCTCTCTTCAAGATCGGTGAGCAGCATCATGAAATCGGATCGCGCGCTGCGATCCTGCGTGCGGCTGTAGATATCGGCGTATTTGATCGCCGCGTCGCGCGCGCCCATCAGATACACCCCAAGATAGCGGCGTGCGGCGGAGAGGTCGCGCGGGTCTTCTTCGACGGTGCGGATCATCTCGCGCACCTTGACCTGAAAACGCTCGACGCGGGCTTCCACCTGCCGGTCGCCGGCACGCTTGACGGCGTCCTCCATCGCATCGAGATGCTTTTCGGCCTCGTCCACCACGCGCGCCACACGATCCTGCTGATGCGTGTCGATGCCTTCCATACCCTTGTCCTTGAGCGGGTCGAGCCCGAAGGCGCCCAGATGCAGCGCGCCCGCCACACCGCCAAAGATCAACGCCGGGGCCAGGTCCGGCTCCGCCGTGAACGCGGCGATAACCGTGCCCACGCCACATGCGGCGGCTGCAAAGATCTTGCGCGGGATCGCCGGGCGGCGCGCGACACGGCGCTCTTCATAGGCGGCCTCGGCCCGCAAGCCGTCCCGCAGAAGCCAAGCGCCCAGCGCCAGCGACCCCGCCCCGGCCAGTGCAAGGCCAAGGGTGGCGGCTCCCGCGCCCAGCGAGGTGAAGGCCAGAACGATTGGCGGAAGAAACATGAGGTTCGAGCGCGCGCCGACGGGATCCACCTTGGCGCCGGTGTAGGCACCCGGCGTTGCCCGCGGGATGTCGCGCGTCTCGTCGTCACGCACATCAGAATCCGGGCTGTATTTCCCACCAAAACGCTGCGCCATGCCTCAAAGCCCCCCGATCCAGCCGGTGGTCACTCCAAACAGCAGGATGATGAGCAGGACATAAGTCACCTTTTGCAAGGCGGTTGTGGACATGGTGCACTCCCGGCGTGGTCCGTTCATGCGGTTAACTTATGCAGAACAACCGGAGCTTGCTAGGGGGAACAGGGACGCGCATGGCTCATTCCGGTATGTTTCTGTCCGGCTTCGGACCGCAAGGGCACAAGCCAACCGGAGTTAAGGTCTGATTTGGGGATGGCGGGCCGTCCGCATTCGGTCGTGCCGAGCGTCCTGGAGGTCGGGAGGGGGTTGCCATGGGCCCGGAGGGCTTTTCGGCAACCGTAGCGGCGCGGACCGGCGCCGGACCGGCTCAGGCCGCCCGTTGATGCGGCATCCGGTCTATCAGAAGATCCGCCTCGAGGTCGAACGCATCGCGCCCCTGCCCGACCGCGACCCCGCGCACCCGGCTCTCGAAGCTTTCGCTCAGCACCCGCAACTTGGCGAGGTAGCGACGGCGTGCAAAGCGCCAGTGCTCGTCATCGTCAGCGGCGACAAGCCTGTCGGCTTCACGCACCACGATATTGGTGAATGACCGCAACGGACCCGCAATCTCGTCGAGCCTTTCCGGAGCGTCGGCGCTGGCGCGCAAAAGGCTGAGCGCCGCGCTGGATACGCTGGCAGTGACCCGGTCGATCCGCTCGTCGCCAATAGCCGAGACGCGCGCGGCGGCCTCGTTCAGACGCGCCTCGGTTTCCGCCAGCATGACACGTGCCCGCGCGCGCGCCACAACGACGGGATGGTCCGTGCCCTTGTCCACATGCGGATCGGGGCCGAATGCCACAAGGCAGAGCGCAATCGCCGTCAGCGCAAGAAGGGTTGGAATGCCGACGCCGTCAAACTGATGCCCTGCAAGAAGGAACACAACGATGCCCAGCATCGCAGAGCCCAACGCTTTTCGCGGGAGTCTCGGGCGCTGCGCAATCGCTGACGCATCGAAGGCGCGATGCAACTGTTGCCCACGGCTGATGAGCTTGACCGCCAGTCCCATGAATACGAGCAGGACAGCGGCGGTGGCGGCGCGCGTGGCACTCCCGTCAAAGAACCACAAGACAAGCGGGGCCGAAGACATGAAGAGAAAGTCTGCGCCGGCGGGTGCACAGACCCTGCGCCGCTTGACGGGCCCGGGTCGCGCCGGGTTGCGCCGCCAAATCACGCGCCAGTCGAATCCCGCGTTCATGCCGATGTCTGCCATATCAGAAATACCCCAATACGAAGATCATGATCCACAACGTGACAAACGCCAGCCGAGCGGCAACCTCCCGCTCTTCCCACGCACGTTGCGCGGATTTCGACACCATGCGGTAACTGTCCAGAATCGCGAGGCGCAACCCGACCATCATGAGAAGGATGGAGGTCACAGCGATGGAAAGGGCGATCAACACATAAGCCATGCGAGTGAATGTGTCGTGCAAACGGGGCAGGAATCGGGCAAGCGTCGGGAATTGTTAAGAATGGTTAACCCGCGGTTAATCACGACAAGGCGCAAAAGTGCACTGCGGAGCCGCAGGGACCGATTGCGCACGAAATACAGCGAGATTTCCGCAGTTTTAAGGAAACTCGGGGGCATTGGATCGCGTCCGCAGGCGTCCACACCCGAAACACGGTGCCTGCATCAGAAACCTAAGCGCCCGCCGATACACGGGATTGCCCCACGGGGCGTTTGCCAGATCGTGGCGGGGATGTCGCTCCCCACCCTGTCGCGCGCTGTCCAGCCGAGGGGTCGATTCGGACTTGCGGAGCGAACCGGATTCAGGGTTTTTCGTAATCCGTGCTTTGGCAAGGGGCGCACATAATGACACGCAGTCTCAAGATGCTCATTCACTGGTCAGTTCCGCTGGTGGCGATCGGCACATTGGCGCGACCAGACCAGACGGTTTGGCCCATCCTTCTGGCCGCGACCCTCGTCGTCTGGATCGCGATCACGGGTCTGGCAGGTCTTAATCGCCCCGGACCGGCGCTCAAGGGATGGCTGAGGCCGCTCCATCGGTATTCCCATATGGGTCTGCTCGCGCTGTCAGCCGCCGCGACCGGAGTCATTCTCTTCGGGGATGCGCAATTCGGCCGCCGCGTGCTCCTGGCCGTGCTTGGCTTCGGGGCGTTGCACGGCATCTTCAACCTGTGGCGACACAGCGTTCTGGGCGATGGCGCGTTGCGCAACATGCTTCCCAAAGCGATCCTTGGAGAATGACCCCAAGGGATCACCGCTGAGCATGTCTGGCCCGAAACAGGCATCCGCCGGCATCGGCAGATCGTCGTTGCGCTCCACGCTTGCAAAGACCTGCGGTGGCGGCACCCGGCTTTCGGTGAGAATGCGGTTATCAACACAGAGATCCTGACCGAGATTGCCAAGGTTGAACCCGAAACCGCCCTGTCCGCAATTGTCCCCACGCCCGTTCATGTTCCACGCCTGCGGCATCCGAACCCCTTCACCCTCGACAAAAAACCGCTCGTCACCCGCATCGAAGAACAGTCGCCAGGTGGTTTCTTCGTTCAGGTCGGTGAGCGCCCATCGCCCGATTGCCTCACCGTCGCGAAACCCTTCAATGGCAAAACAACGGATGTCCGTTTCGCGAATGATGCGCCCCGGGACAAGCCCCGCATCAAACGCCATGACACCGGTCATCGTGTATCCGCCGGCCCCTTCCCAGCGAAACGCAAAACGCGCGTCCTGAGCCTTGGCAAGTGCCGGGGCACAGACTGCGACCGCGCAGACCGCGACCCGAACGACACGTGATAGCAAGATCTGGCGCATGCCAATCTCCCCGGATGATTTGCCCTGCCCGATAAAACCTAACCCGAGGGTGTTATCGCCGCAAACCGGCTTTGCCTTTGCGCGCGTGCTGGTTAGGGTCTGGGCATGACATCCGACCAGACCGCCCCTCTCGAAGAACATCGTTTCCCCTGTCCGCAATGCGGCTCGGATTACCGTTTTGAGCCGGAAGCCGGCCTGATGATCTGCGATTATTGCGGCAATTCCGAACAGATCGCCGAAGCCGGACCTTGGGACGGCGCGCTGCGCGAGCTCGATTTTCGCGCAGCCGTGGCCGACCTCCTGCCCTTGCAGGAGATGGAGGAAAAACGCGTTTCGCAATGCCCGAACTGTGGCGCACGCGTCGAGTTCGATGCCGCTGTTCATGCAAAGGAATGCCCGTTTTGTGCGACGCCGGTTGTTACCGATACCGGCACCGACCGGCACATCAAACCCAAGGGCGTCTTACCCTTCGCGCTGGACGAGCCGACCGCGCACAAGGCCATGAACGCCTGGCTGGGCAGCCTCTGGTTCGCGCCCAACGGCTTGCAGGAATACGCTCGAAACGGCCGCAAGATGACGGGCATCTACGTGCCGTATTGGACTTATGACGCCGATACACGCACCGCCTATGCCGGCGAACGCGGGACAGTCTACTACGAGACACGGCGCGTGATGCGCGATGGCAAGATGGTCACCCAACGGGTTCAGAAAGTCCGATGGCGGCCCGTTTCGGGCAAGGTCGCGCGGTTTTTCGATGATGTTCTGGTTCTGGCGTCCACGTCGCTTCCCAAACGCTATACCGATGCATTGGAGCCGTGGGATCTCTCTGCGCTGGAGCCCTATCGCCCGGAGTTCCTCGCCGGGTTTCGCGCCGAAGCCTACCGGGTCGACCTCGACGAGGGCTTTGTCGAAGCCCGCGCGGTGATGGACCGCCAGATCCACCGCGACGTGAAGTTCGACATCGGCGGAGACCGGCAGCGCGTGCATCGCATCGACACTGACGTCAAAGATGTGACCTTCAAACACGTCCTGCTGCCGGTCTGGCTTGCGGCCTACAAATATCGCGGCAAGAGCTATCGGTTTGTGGTCAACGGGCGGACCGGGCGGGTGCAGGGCGAACGGCCATGGTCCGTGTGGAAAATCACATTTGCGGTGATACTCGGGCTGATCGTTGCAGCGGGCGTCGGCTATGTCGTGGCGATGACGCAATGACCCGAATCGACCGCCCGCCTGCCCCGCTCTTTGCGCACCGCGTGAGGCGCGCGAGGCCGTTGGCGCAGCCTCGGCCACAGGCGGCGCGTCACGGGATCACCGCGAACCGGGCTGATGCACAACCGACCTTGCCGCCCCTCAAAAACGGCGGCAGGGGGTTGCCGCAAGAGGCTGTTTGCGCCATGAGAGCGCTAACATCGACAGGAGACCGACCATGACCGCACCACAAATCCTCTGCTGTGGCGAAGCGCTGATCGATATGTTGCCCCGCGAGACGGTGGCGGGTGAGCGCGCGTTTGCGCCCTTCGCCGGTGGCGCCGTGTTCAACACCGCCATCGCGCTTGGCCGGCTTGGCGCGGATGTGGGCTGGTTTGGCGGATTATCGGACGATCTGTTCGGCACCCAGCTGGCAGACGCGCTTTCGGCCAGTCGCGTGGATCACGCCCTTGCCGCGCGCTCGGGGCGGCCGACGACTTTGGCCTTCGTGACCCTGACCGACGGTCAGGCGCGCTACGCGTTCTACGATGAGAACACGGCGGGCCGCATGCTCTCCGAAGCAGACCTCCCTGCCCTGACAGACGCAACGGACGCGCTGTTTTTCGGTGGAATCAGCCTAGTGTCCGAACCGGCTGCCGACAGCTATGCCGCGCTTTGCGCACAATCCGGAGAGCGGCTGGTCATGATGGATCCCAATATTCGCCCCGGCTTCATCACCGATGAAACGCGCTACCGCGCCCGTCTCGCTGCAATGATGGCACGCGCCGATATCATCAAATTGTCAGACGAAGACATGGCCTGGCTGGGCACAGACGCCGCAACCCTGATCGCAGAAGGCGCGCATGTGGTTCTGGAAACCCGAGGCTCGGAAGGCGTTGCGCTGCACCTCGCATCTGGCGTGACGATGCGCCCGGCACGCAGGGTGACGGTGGTCGACACGGTGGGCGCGGGCGACACGTTCAACGCCGGGTTTCTTGCCGGTCTGTCGCGCCAATCGCTGCTGTCGCGCGCAGCGCTGCGCGGTGCCGATGCGGCGGCCCTGTCTGAGGCGGTCGATCTGGGGATTCAGGCCGCGGCGGTGACGGTCAGCCGCGCCGGCGCAAACCCACCATGGGATAGCGAACTTTGAGAGCACTGGTCCAGCGGGTTACACAGGCGCGTGTCGACATCGCGGGTGAGACGGTCGGCGCGATTGGGCCGGGGCTGCTTGTCCTCGTCTGTGCCATGGGTGGTGACAAGGACGACACCGTAGAGAGGCTGGCCTCAAAAATCGCCAAGCTGCGGATCTTCAAGGATGAGGATGGGCGGATGAACCGCTCGCTCGTCGACACGGGCGGCTCTGCGCTTGTGGTCAGCCAGTTCACGCTCGCCGCAGACACCCGGCGCGGCAATCGCCCGGGGTTCTCCGCTGCGGCACCGCCCGACGACGGCGAGCGTCTTTACCTTTCGTTCGCCGAGGCGCTGCAAACGCTTGGGATCCCTGTCGCCACGGGGCGGTTTGGCGCAGATATGCAAGTACACCTTGTCAACGATGGGCCGGTGACGATCTGGATCGATAGCGAAGGCTGAAGCCTCGGGCCGTGGCCTTCGCCCTGAATGGCGGCAAAAACCGGGCTGTTGGTTCTCTGCGCCCGGTTTCGCGAGGATATTGGATCGGGAAAGCCCAATGCCGTCGCAAAACCACTGCGGCCATGTGCCTTGCGCCATCATCTTTGAGAGCACGCTCAAAGGCGAAAGACACGCTGATCGGTTCCCGGTGTGAGGCCTGTGCCAAACCTGCCCGCGCTTGGCACAGCGAACGCAAGGGCGATGCCCGATCCGGCCGGCTCATGCAGCACTGCTCGATTACTTCACCGACCAGAACTCGGCGGCCAAAAGCGCGCCGTTGATCAGGGCTCGCGAAACGCCTCGCGCGATTTGTAGAGTGGTTTGAGGAGATATTGCAGAACCGTCTTGCGCCCGGTGTGCAGCTCTGTTTGCGCCATCATGCCGGGACGGATTTCGATGTTGCGCTGGCGCTCTTCAAGGTTGTCCATGTCCACGCGCACGGTGACCTTGTAATGTGGCGGCGCATCCGGGCGGCGTTCATCTTCGACCGTATCGGCGGAGATCACCGTCACGATGCCTTTGAGCGTGCCATAGATCGTGTAATCATAAGCCGACAGCTTGATCGTCGCCGTTTGTCCGGGACGGATGTTGGCGATGTTTTCGGGCGCGACACGGGCCTCGACATACAGGTCTTCGTCGATCGGGATGATCTGCATGATTTCCTGACCGGGCCGCACCACCCCTCCGATTGTGGTGACCGTCAGACCGTTGATGATCCCGTTCATGGGTGCAGTCAGAATGGTCCGGTCGAGCTGGTCCTGGCTGGCCTTGAGGTTCTGCCGCAGCGTCGCAAGCTCCTTGAGCGTATCGGAATACGCTTCTGCACGGTCAAGCTCGACACGGGTCACCACCTCTTCATAGGCCTTAAGAGCATCCGCATGAGCCTTGCGCGCCCGTGTCACCTCGATCAATGCGACAACCTTCTCGTCGAGCAGATCCTCCATCAGTGCCTTTTCCTGCGCCGCCTGGTTCAGAATACGCCGTGCGCCATCGCGCCGTGACAGGAAATCGAGCTGTCGCGCCGCGAGAAGGGCGCGCTCGGACGCCACGATTTCCGGGCTGCGCTGTGCCAGATCGGGAGGCGTCTCAAACGTGTCCTGACCCGCAAGCTCCGCCTCGAGCCGAAGACGCCTGATTTCAAGGGCTGCGATCTGATCTTCGAGATCGTCGACCGACGAGCGGAATTGCGTGCCGTGCAGCCGCGCCAGCACCTCGCCACGCATCACCTCGTCCCCTTCCTTCACGGCAAGTTCGGTCAGGATGCCGCCTTCGAGGTTCTGAATGATCTGGGGGCGCGACGAAGAAATGATCTCGCCCTCACCACGCACGATCTCGTCCACGAAGGCAAAGCTCGCCCAAAGCACGAAAATCCAGACCGCCGCAGCCACGAGCCAAATGATCTTTGACGGCCCGCGCAGATCGGCTTTGGCCTGTCCGGCCAGGGAGGTCGAGCTCACTGCCATTACCGTGTCCCTGTTCCCCGTCCGCGCAAATGGTCAAGGACCTGATCGCGCGGCCCGTCGACAGCCATACGGCCATTGGCAAGGATCATCGTCCGATCCGCCAATGCAAGGATCGGCACGCGGTGCGTTGCAATCACCGCAGTGCGCCCCTTCAGCCAATGCTCCAGGCGCGACATGAGTGTCTTTTCCAAGGTCTGGTCAAGCGCCGCGGTCGGCTCGTCGAGAAGACAGATATCGGGATCCTGCAGCCACAGGCGTGCCCATCCGATGGACTGCCTCTGTCCGACCGACAAACCCTCGCCGCCATCCGAGATTGGCAGGTCGAGCCCCTTGGGATGGCCCTTCACGAACTGGCCGAGACCGGCAAAATCGAGCGCCTCGAAGATCCGGTCGTCGTCACGCTCCAACAGGCTCAGGTTGAGGTTCTCGCGCAGGGTCCCATGGAACAGCCGGACGTCCTGCCCCAGATAGCCGATGGAACGGCGCAAATCCCGCGGTTCGATCTGGGCCATCTCCGCCCCGTCGAGAAGGATCTGCCCCGTGGACGGCGTGTAGAGCCCCGACAGCAGCTTGAGGAAGGTCGATTTGCCGGATCCGTTGGATCCAAGGACCGCAAGAACCTGTCCCGGCTTGATCGCAAGACCCGACAGGTCGAGCACGGCTGCGCCCTCAGGGTCGTATCGGAAGGTCACATCGCGCAGGGCGTAATGCCCTTCGAGCCGGTCACGCCGCAAATACGTGCGCGCGGCGGACCGATCCTGTTCGACCTGCGCAATCCCGTCCAGCGCATCAAGCGCGGATTTGACGTTGCCCCAGCGCGCCATGATGCCGGAAAGCTGTGTCAGCGGCGCCAGCGTGCGCGATGTCAGGATGCCCACCGCGATGATCGACCCGACGGTGAACTCCCCGGCAAAGACGAGATACGTCCCCATGATCACGGCGCCCACATAGGTCGCTTGCTGCACGCCCTGGCTCCAGAACATCAACGCGGCCGCGAGCTTGCGCTGCGACGAAGCCTTGACCGCCTGCACGGTTGTGAGCTCTTCCCAGAGCCGGGCGAAACGGTCCTCGGCGCGTTGCGTCTTGATCGTGTCCAACTCGGTCACGGTCTCCTGAAGAAGGCGCGATTGCCGGGTCGAGGCGCCCTGCATCTCCTGCGTGAGACGGATCATCTTCTTCTGCAACAGGAAGCCGGGGATCACCATCAGAACGGCCCCGGCCACCAGCACCCAGACAACCGAGCCCGCGATTGACCAGACCAACGCAAGAAACAGGAAGATGAACGGAATGTCCGCCAGCGCCCCCACCGTGGAGGCCGTGAAGAATTCGCGGACCGACCCGAATTCGCGCATCGCGGCAAAAAGCTGCGAGGGCGAGCGATCCTTGAGGTCGGACCGCATGCCAAGCAGTCTGTTCATCAAGGTCTGCTGCACGCCCAGCTCGATCTGACGGCCTGTCCCGTCAAGAAGCTGTGCGCGTGCAATCTTGAGAAACCCTTCGAGCATCAGCGCCAGAGCCGCGCCAATGGCCAGCACCCACAGCGTTGCCTCCGATTGATGCGGGATCACCCGGTCATAGACCTGCAGGGAAAACAGCGCGACCGAGACTGCAAGAAGGTTCGCAACAAAGGAACCAAGCGCCACCTCCGCGAAATGCCGACGGAATTTCGCAAAAGACCCCCAGAACCAATGCCCCTCTGCCTGCGCATCGGTGTGGCTGTCGGACAGCACCGCGATCGGTGCCTCGACACGCACAAGAGCGCCTGCAAAATAGGGGCCGAATTCCTTCATCGGCACATCGGTGCGCCGGTCTGGCGCTTCCGCATCATAGACGGTCACACCGTCGGTGTTCTGCGACAGCACGAGGACGGCCTGTCCACCGCGCATGAGGGCCAGCGCCGGCCAGTGGTCCGGACGCAGCAGGTCGGCGGATTCGATCTCGGCGTTGAGACCCGCGGCCTCACATGCGGCACGCAGCGCGTCGATGCCGATCCGCTCATCATGGTCCATATGCTTGAGAAGCGCCTCGGAAACATCCGCCTTGCGCGCGGTCACACCAAGGCGCCCGGCAAGCACCGAAATGGCATCGACCCGCCGCGCGATACGGCCCTGCAATTCGCTGGAGACACGACCGGGCTTGTTGGCCGGTGCCTGAGTTGGCGCGGGGACAGCGCGCAGGATGGCTCGGCCCTTCTGGCCGGCCACTGCCAGACCGCCACGCAGCTGCGCCTTTATGTTCTGCCCGAACAATCCGTTGATCCCACCCGCGTCGCTCAAATCCTTGCCCCCTCCGCGAGGCTGCCCTCGATCCGAGCGAGGCTCAGAGCAGCGCGGGCGGCCTTGTATTTCAATTCGATTTCGGTCTCCAACGCCGTGGCGTAGGTCTCATAGGTGCCAACCACATCCATCACCTGACGCTGCCCACCCTCGTATTGGCGGCGGAAGAGGTCGAGATTGGCCTTTGCCTGCTTGCGCAGCACGCTGGCCTCCTTGGCTTGCCGTTGGAAAGCGGTTTGCTGGCGCTCCGCAGAGGCCCGCTGCCGTGCGGCGCGCTCCGCAGCCTCACCGATCTTGCGTTCGGCGGCCTCTTTTCCCGCCTCCAGGGCCGACAGCGCCGCCCCGGTTCCGAAGCCGAACAGCTGGTCCGTGGTGACTTCAAGACCCGATGTGCCATCCGTCGAAGCCGTTGCGGTCAGACCGGGCAAATGGCTGGCGCGTGCGATCCGCGCCTCGGCCAGATGGATATCGCGCTCGACCTCTGCGCGCAGAACGCCGAGCGCGCGTGCGCCCGTCGGTCCGCTGAGCCCGCCAAGACCGCTGACATCGTTGAGCGACCACCCCGCCATGGCGTTCAATTCCGCCATCGCGGTCTGTGCCGCTTCCTGTGCCTCGGTCATGCGTGCGCGGATGGAGGCGGTTTTCTGACGCAGGATGTTGAGGTCAGACATGTCTGAAACGCCGCCCTCGACCCGTCGCCGCATCACATGTTCGAACTGCGCCATCTCTGCGCCCGCCCCGGAGAGATGACGGGCCAGCGCGGTTTGCTGTTGTGCTGTCAGGTAAAGATCGAGTGCCTCATAGACCCGCTTGTTTCCGTCTTCGACCAGCGCCACCGCTGCAAGCTCGACATTGGCCTTGGCCAGATCGCGTTCGGCCTTTTTGCGGCCATTGTCGAACAGCACCTGTTGAATGAACAGGTCAGTGACGAAATCCCCCAGCGAGTTGAGAGAGATCCGCGGCCCGATCCGCGGCAGCCAGTTTCGCTTTGCCGCCTCCGCCCGCAGCTGCGCAACACGCAATTCCGCCGCCGCGACACGCGTATCGGAGGCCATGACGGCATCGGCCACCTTGGCATAGGGCGTGCCCGGCGCAATGGCGCTGTCGCGGTGTTGCAGGGCGGCGATCACCGGCGAGACATCGCCCGCGTTGCGCAGGTTGTGGTCGTTTACCGGTGCACCGCCGGACGCGCGGGCCACGACCGGATCCACTGCGGTATCGGGGGAAGCTGTCTCTTGTGCGGCTGCATCCGCAGGGTTGCCGCCGTCAAGGAAGCGCGCGGCGGACTCAGTCAGTCCGCTGGTCTTCATGCAGCCGGGCAGCAGTGCCAGTATTGCCACCACGCCCCATGCAGTCCTGCCTGCCTTCATTACACCGCCCCGCTTCAGGGTCTTGTTTTCGTGTCTTTTCGGGCCGCTCTTGACCGGCGGCTCCGAGCCCGGCCCGACACGGAATTGCATCGGGCCGATCAGTCTTCTGTGCGGTTACACGACCGGGTTCACCTGCGTGATGTCGTCATCGATCAGAACCGTCGCATCCCCAAGCGAGAAGGCGTTGTAGCCCGCTCCGTTGGAGCCTTGTGGCGTCGCGCCCGTGATGGTCACGCTGTCATCCGATCCGCCTTCGACGATCAGGGTGTCGCTGTTCGACGACAGCGCCGCGATCTGCGCTTCGGTGATTGTCAGATGGCTGTCTTCCGCGAATTGCAGGTCGATGGTCTCGATCTGGAACAACGACAGGGCCGAGGCCAACTGGTCACTCATCTCGACTTCGGACCCCGCCGGATCGTCTGTCACGAGATAGGCACCCGAGGTATTGCCCGCCGCGTCGGTCGCGGTCAGGACAAGGTGCGAGCCGTCCGGCACATCCTCTGCAAAGGTGTGATACGTGGTATCGAGCGCGCCGATATCGACCGAGTTTTCCAACGCCACTTCCGTGATGGACGGCGCGGCGTCCGTGCCGACCACGTGGCCGATATAGACCGTATCGTCGGTGATCTCGGTGCGGATCTCGTCGACCCCTTCGGTATTCCGCCCGTAGCCGACCCAGGCCGGAGTGCCTGGCGCTTCGGTGTCGATGGCGATGGGTTGCACGATTTCACGCACGTTGCCTGCCGCGTCGGTGGCTTCGATGATCGCTTCCGGTGCGTGATCGCCAGCCGGGATCGCCTCCGGCGGGATATTGACGCTCCAGCTTCCATCTGCGGCAACACTCGCCACATGGGCCATGCCGCCGAAAGTGACCGAAACGGCAGAACCGACTTCCACATCTCCCGTCAGAACGAGACCGGCGGCGGCTTCTGCCGCGTTGATCACGCCGTCGTCGCCACCTGTCGGGTTGCCCGTGAGGATCTCGACTTCCGTATCGTAGGCCAGCACTGCCGTCGTTTCCGCAGGGTTGCCGGCCGGGTCGACTGTCTTGACCGCCACGGACACGTCACCGGTGCCCTCCGGGATCGCGGATGCCGGGATGACGGCGCTCCAGTCGCCATCGGCGTTGACTGTAGCGGTGATCACCTCGCTGCCGATGACAAGCTCGACCGTGCTGCCGCCGGCTTCGGTGGTGCCGGACAGCGTGACGCCGCCCATCCGTTCGACCGCGTTGACCACGTTGTCTGCCGTGACCGGATCGCCGGAGACCGCGAAATTCAGAACCTCGGTATCGACGGCGACACTGTCGGTGCGCAGAAGGGTGTTGCCCGCGCTGTCCGTGATCGTGGCCGAGATATCGGCCGTGTAGGTTCCGGGTGCGATTTCGGACGCCGCGAAAGGCGCCTCCCAGCGGCCCGCGCTGTTTGTCTGCACCGTATGCGTGACACCGTTCATGGTCACATCGACAAGCTGACCCGGGTTCGACGTGCCCGTCAGAACCACCCCGTCAGAGGCTTCGGCCGCATTGACCACGTCATCGGTTTCGACGGGCTCCGGGTCGATGGTCAGGATGCCGGCATCGGTATCGATCATCACCGACTGGGTCAGGCTGTCGGTGTTGCCCGCCGCATCGGTCGCATGAGCGGTGAGCGTCACGCTGCGTTCGCCGCTCGGCAGCTGATCCGCGCTGAATGTCGCGGTCCACGCGCCATCTGCGGCCACGTCGGCATCCACCGAGATGCCGTCAAGCTCAAGGCGCACGGAGCCACCCTGTTCGACCGTGCCGGTGAGCGTCAGGCCAGCGGCGGCCTCTTCTGCGTTGACCACGCCATCGGTGCCGCCCGGAGTGCTGGTTACGGCGAAGTTGCGCACGATCGTGTCGATGTCGAGCATCGCGGTTGCGGTCGCGCTGTTGCCTGCGGCATCGGTGGACACTGCAACCACCTCGGCCATCGCCTCGCCGTCCGGCAGGGCACCGGCCGCGAAAAACGCGGTCCATGTGCCCGTGGAGGTGACCGTTGCGGAGACCGTTGTATCGCCAAGCGTCACCTCGACGGTGGCGCCGGGTTCTGCCGTGCCGTCCAGCATCAGACCCCCGGCCCGCTCGGCGGCGTTGATGACGTTGTCGCCGCCGCCATCGCCGGCGTCTACTGTGACATCGGTGATTGTGTCGATCTGAACAACGTGGCTGGCCGTGGCCGTGTTGCCATACGCATCGGTGGAAACGGCTGTCATGGACTGGCTGGTTTCGCCATCCGGCAAAGCGCCCGCCGGGAGCATGACCGACCAAGTACCAGACGCGCTCACAGTGGCATCAAAGCTCTGATCGCCGACATTCAGTGTCACGGTGGCGCCCGCTTCGCCGGTCCCGGAGATCTCGACGCCCGCGTTGCGCATATCCGCATTGATCACGCCACCGTCATCGGTGATCGTCAGCGTTGTCTCGGTGTCGACGGAGAAGCTGTGCGTGATCGTGGTGCTGTTACCGACCGCATCGATCGCCGTGATCGCAGCGCTTGTCGCATAGGTGCCCTGGCTCAGCGCGGTCGCTTCGAAGGTCACGGTCCATGTGCCATCGGCGCTGACTGTCGCTTCGCGCGTGACACCCTCAATGGTCACGGTGACGGTGGATCCCATCTCCGTGGTGCCTTCCAGCACGAGACCGCCATCAAGCTCGGTGGCCGAGATCATGTCGTCTCCGGTCAACGGCGCGTTTGTCAACGAAACGGTGGCCTCGGTGTCCACGGCGAAGGTCGATGTTACCGAAGACGGGTTGCCCGCCATGTCAGTGGTCGACGCCGTGATGTCGAGGTTGTACTCGCCGGAGACCAGAAGGTTGGCGTCCACGGTGAGCGACCAGGTGCCGTCTGCGGCCACAAGCACGTCCTGTGTCAGCACGTCACCCAGTGTCACAACAATGATGGCGCCCGCGGTGGACGTGCCCGTGATCTCGAACCCGCTGTTGGATTCCACTGCGGCAACGATATTGTCCTCGGTCACCGCGTCGATGGTGATCGGATGCGGCACCGTGTCGATTTGCACCTGATCAGAGACGACCGTTGTGTTCCCGAAATCATCCGAGGCCGTGATCTGGATCTCGCTGGTATACTCGCCTTCGATCAGCACGTCCGAGCTGATGGTGAAGGACCATGTGCCATCATCGCCCACGACGACCGTATCGGTATAGGTGTCGATGACGATCGTCACGGTTGCGCCGATTTCAGACGTGCCGGACACCGTCACACCGCTCGTATAGCTCTCGGCGTTGAACAAATCTCCGACAGACACCGTGCCGCCATACACTTCGAGCACCGGGGGGATCGTATCGATTTCAACCGAAGGCCCCGTCAGATCCGTCACCGTGCCATCTGGATCGGTGACCGTGATGCCCACATCGTCATAATCGCCATCCGAGGGAAAATTATCGCCAATCAGCACGAATTCCCAGGTGTTATCCTCGCCAGCCGTGACCGTATGGGTTCTGCCGTCGATCTCCATCTCGACGACCGAGCCTTCATTCGCGGTGCCGGAAATCGTCCAGGAGGGGTCGTCACCCCCACCGATGCGGTCATCCGCGTCGGGGTTGTTCACTGTCGGCGCACGCCAGCCGAAGCCGCCGTTATTGCCGGCACCAGAGCCGTTTCCGCCGCCGCCGCCATCGCCGCCGCCGCTTCCGATGCCCGCGATGACCGCGCCGGTTGCGGCAAGCCCCGCCGCTCCGGCACCCAGACCGCCAAGCCCAAGAAGACCACCGCCGAACATCGACACATCGTCGACCGGCTCCCCCATGAGAACATGCGGATCGTCATTGAAGGTCAGAGGCCCGCCCGTGGTCGGCTTGCCAAAGGCGCCGAATTTTCCGCTGTCGCCGGTTCCATCCGCAAGCGAATACTGGGCAAAGATCGCGCCGCTGTCGACGCCGGTGAGATCCACTTCGAAAAGCAGGCCGTCGGAGCTGATATACAGGTCGTTGGCGACACCTTCCGGACCCATCGCGAAGTAGCCCTGCAGCACGATGACCCGGCCATCGGCCAGTGTGATCAGCAGATCTTCTCCCGCTCGATCATACCCGCGCAGGTTGACCTGCGCGATGTTGAGAGAAATGTCGTTACCGGTCCCGGCCGGAATTACAAAATTCTGATCCTCGCCACCAACGGACCCACTCTGAAGTGAACCCGCACTGGTACGGATCACGAAATCAATCGCGCTCATGATATAACACCGCTTTGCCTCTTGGGGGCCGCTTCAATGGCGAACACCCGCGTTTATTACCGCTGTGATTAGCGCAAAACCGCCTACGGCTCTAGATGTTTTTCATCAAGCGGGCGGGAGGAAGCGTATTTTATGCATGGTTTTCCGGATGAGCTGCGGAATTGCGGCCAGAATGTGACAATTGCGCCGCAGAGGGAAACCTCCGGAAGATTTCCATTGCATGACGGTCACATACGACTTTCTGCAACCATTGGCGGAGCGGACCACTCTGTCCGGACAACCCTCAATTACGTCTGCGATTGTGCAGCCGCAGCATATTGTGTGGCTGCCAAAGCTAGACCGAAATGTGCCAATGGTCCGAAAGCGCGCTTCTGAATGCGGACCATAAACTCGGAGGCCCGACTTTATCCGCCCGGCAGCTCCCCGTTACACGTCCTTCTCGCGACACTCCGCAGCGCAGCTCCGCGTGCGGGCGCCGCGCCGGCGCTTCTCAAAGCCGCACCGCTTCACCGGCGCGTGCGCTTTGCTGGGCTGCAAGGCCGATCCGGACAGCCCAGGCGCCATCCTCGAGCGTGACCTCCGGCGTGCCGCCGCTGCGCACGACCTCAAGGAAGCGTTGATGCTGGTAGAAGGTGGAGCCGTTATGGTCCCCCGCCTCCAGCAAAGTCGGATCGACGGGAATCTCGACCGTTTGCGGCCCCTTGGGCTGACGGGGCGACACAATCACCTGCGCGGTCGGCGGCAGCCCCAGATGCGTTGGCCAGAACCGACCGGGCCCCGGCACATAGGCCTCGATCTTGCCGCGCGGCCCGACGGCAGAGAGCTCCTCCTGATAGCGCGCCCCCTCGGCATACATGCAAAGCTCCAGCATCGCCCGTGCGCCAGAGGCGAAGTCCACCAGAACATAACCGGTGTCCCAGATATCAGGGCGCTCGCCGCCATATTCCTCGTCGAGATGGTTCACCTCCTGCCCGGCGCTCGCCATGACCCGAACCGGATCGGATTTGAGCACGAGCCGCATCAGGTCGAAAAAGTGACAGCATTTCTCAACCAGCGTGCCGCCCGTGTTGCGGTTGAAACGGTTCCAGTCGCCGACCTTGGGCAGGAAGGGAAAACGGTGCTCTCGGATGGTGAACATCGTCACCCGCTCGGTCGCGCGCTCCAGCTCTTCGAGGAACGTCGCAATGGGCGGCATGTAGCGATACTCCATGGCAACCCAGACCGGTGCCGGATAGCTTTCGCGCAGCGCCGCAAGCCGGGCTTCCTGTTCCGGCGCCGTGTACAACGGCTTTTCCATCAGCAGCGGCAAGGGACGCAGCCGGGCAATCTCCTCGAGCTGATCCACATGCAGGTGGTTCGGACTCACCACCAGAAGACAATCGAGGGTCTCGTCGCGCAGCAATTCGTCCAGTGACGGGCAAAGCCGCGCATTGGGCGCAATCGCCTTGGCTGCATTCGCCATGATCTCGTTCGGCTCATAGATTGCCGCCACCCGCGCGCCCGGCAAAAGGGCGATGTTGCGCAGATGCTCCTGGCCCATCATGCCGCAGCCGATCACGCCATACTGGATGATCTTCGTTCCTGCCTGCCCCGCGGCGCGGCCGCTCTTGTCCGTCTCGTGACCGTCCATTGGGTCCTGTCCTTTGCTTGGCTGCCCGGGCAATCCCCACTGTTCAGCCCGGGCCACATACCGGGCTGGCGGGTCTGCCCCCGCGCCCTCCTCTATCCGATCCGCGCCACATAGGTGGCCACGTCCGTATCAATCCAGTTGCGCGAAACCTCGGCGCGCGCACCGTCCTGCGCCCAGCCGATCCGCGTCGCCATCACACGCGCCTCTCCCGGGCGCGGGCCAAAAGTCTCCGGTGCCCAATCTGGCACAAAACCCATCCCCAACCGGTCCTCGGCCCGACTGATCCAAAGCCCCAGAGTTTCTCGGTAAAACAGGTACAGCGACTCCGATAGCGCCCCGTCATCGAGCCTGTCTGCGTAATCGCCGTCGAGCCAGATTTCCTCGAGAACCGCCGGGACGCCGCCAAGACGCCGCAAGCGCCGGATGCGATGCGCCTCCCCGGATGTGCCGAACTCCGGCAAGGCATCGGGTTTGGCGACGCGATCGACCGACAGAAGCTCCGCCTGCGGCAGGCCACCGCCCTCCAGCAACTCGACCCGGAAAAACGCGTAGACCGACTTCACGTCCTGCGTGGCGCGGATGTAATTGCCCGAGCCCTGGATGCGTTCGAGCATGCCCTTTTCGGCAAGGTCCGCCAAAGCGCGGCGCAATGTGCCCACCGAAATGCCAAGATTTCGCGCCATATTGCGCTCCGGCGGCAGACGCTCACCATCGCTCAGACGACCCGCATTGATGTCACGGATCAGCATTTCCGAGATCTGAACATGAAGCGGCAGCGCATAGGCATCGTGCCCCGCACGACCACCTCCCGCGCCGGGCTCAACCATGACTCGCGGTCCGGCCAGAGCACGCGGTCACCGGCGCGCAATCACGGACGACCAAAAAGACGCCGCCCCCGAAAAAAGGCCCCGCACCCAGAACACCGCCTTGCCGCGGGAGGAAACCCGCCCGGCATTGCAAAAACGGTCGGTCCGGAACATGGCCTTCAGACATCGCGCGCCCCAAATTGATACACTATTGATCTACATCAAATACGGTGCTACGCAATAAAAAATGTGCCCCATGCAGGCACCTTTTCCGCTTCTTGCGCATGCTCCACACAAAGGCCCGCCATGACCATCGTGCCCATAACATCCCCCGATCTCGACGCTGCAGAGGTGTCGTGGTTTGCCGCGCTGTGCTCGGATGACTACGAATATCTCGGCCATCCCGAAGGGCACCTGCGGTCTTCGTGGGAGCATTGCTCGGCAATTCTCAAGGAGGCGGAATCCCAAGGCTTCCGCAACATCCTGTGCCCGTCATCCTATCAGGTCGGGCAAGACACCCTGAGTTTCGTGGCCGGAGGCGCGGCGATCACCGAGCGCATCAACATGCTGGCCGCGGTCCGCTGCGGCGAGATGCAGCCGATCATGCTTGCACGGACCATTGCGACGCTCGATCACATGATGAAGGGGCGCCTGACCGTCAACATCATCTCTTCCGACTTCCCCGGCGAAAAGGCCGAAAGCGGCTACCGCTACCAGCGTTCGCGCGAGGTGGTGGAGATCCTGAAACAGGCATGGACGCGGGACGAGATCACCTACAAGGGCGAGGTCTACGATTTCGAGGGGCTGACGACCGATCCCGCGAAACCCTACCAAACGGGTGGACCGCTGCTCTATTTCGGTGGCTATTCGCCCGCCGCTCTCGAACTCTGCGGCCAACATTGCGACGTGTACCTGATGTGGCCGGAAACCCGCGATGTGCTGGCCGAGCGGATGAAAGCCGTGCATGCGGTGGCGGAAACCCATGACCGCACGCTCGATTACGGGCTGCGCGTCCATGTGATCGTGCGCGACACCGAGGCCGAAGCGCGCGAATGGGCCGAGCACATCACCTCCAAGCTCGACGATGCGCAAGGCACGGCGATCCGCGAACGCGCGCTCGATGCGGGGAGTCTTGGCGTTTCTCACCAGGCCGCGAACCGCGAGAAGGCCGACCTCGAAGGCTTCATCGAACCGCATCTCTGGACCGGGATCGGCCGGGCGCGTTCCGGCTGTGGCGCGGCGCTGGTCGGCTCAACCGACCAGGTGCTCTCCGAACTGGAGCAATACCAGAAGATGGGCATCCGGGCTTTCATCCTGTCGGGCTATCCGCATATCGACGAATGCCGGCACTTCGGCAGCCGGGTGCTGCCGCAGATGAAGACCTGCTCGCTGCCCGAAGCCTATGGCCGCGTGCCTTCATCACCCCCGCAAACACCGCTTGGCGCCGGCCCGCGCCGCTGAGCATTCCGCTCTTCGGCCCGGACGCCGGGCCGCCTCGCCACTTCAACAACACACGTTTCCCGACACTCCCAGAAAGACGCCCCGATGGACCGCATTCCCCTCAACGACGCCCTGACCATGAGCCGCCTTGTCTACGGGATGTGGCGCCTCTCCGACGACAAGGACACCTCGCCCGAGCATGTCCGCAACAAGATCGCCGCCTGTGTCGATCAGGGCATCACCACGATGGACCAGGCCGACATCTATGGCGGATACGAAGCCGAGGAGGTCATGGGCAACGCACTCACGCCTGACATCCGCGCCCAGATCGAGATCGTCACCAAATGCGATATCGTGGCACCCGCGGGGCGCTACAGCGACGCGCGCGTCAAGCATTACGATACGTCCCGCGCGCACATCCTTGCATCGGTGGACCACTCGCTTCGGCTGATGAAGATCGACCATATCGACCTTCTGTTGATTCACCGACCGGACCCGCTCATGGATCACCGCGAAACCGGCGCGGCGCTCGATGCGGTCGTTGCCTCGGGCAAGGTCCGCGCGGTGGGGGTCTCCAACTTCCGACCCCATGACTGGCGACTGCTGCAATCCGGGATGGATACACGGCTTGTCACCAACCAGATCGAACTGTCGCTGCTGCATAACGAACCGCTGGTGAATGGAGACGTGGCATTCCACCAGATGAAGGGAACCCCGATCATGGCGTGGTCCCCACTCGGAGGTGGTGCGCTTTTCGGCGACAGCAACACGGCTTTGCGCCAGCGCCTGAGTGCCATCGCCTCCGAGCAGGGAGTCGACGAGGCAGCGGTCGCGATTGCCTGGCTTCTGGCACATCCTGCGCGCATCCTGCCGGTGTTGGGCACAAACAATCTCGACCGCATCAAGAAGATCGGCGACGCGGCAAAGGTCTCTATGGATCGACAGACATGGTTCGAGCTCTACACTGACGCGCTCGGGCGGGAAGTCGCCTGACGCAAGAGCATTTCGCCCATGAAGGACACCATGACCACCATGTCGATTCCGACCCTTCCCAGCTTCGATCCGGCCCATGCCGACCATTCTCGCGCCTTCCGGGACGCTTTGGGACAGTTCGGCACCGGCGTCACGATCGTGACCTGCCAGACGCCGGACGGCCCGCTTGGCATGACCGCCAACAGCTTTGCCTCTGTATCACTGGACCCGCCACTGGTTCTGTGGTCCCCGGCAAAGGCTTCGCGGCGCTACGGACCCTTCATCGCGGCAAAACGGTTCGGCATTCACGTCATCGGCGCAGACCAATCAGAGCTTTGCGTGAATTTCGCCCGAGACGGGTCGGGCGCTTTTGCCAAATGCGACTGGGAGGCGAACACCGACGGAGTGCCGTTGCTGTCGGGATCTCTGGCGCGGTTCGAATGTGCACAAGAAGCGTTGCATGATGCAGGCGACCATACCATCATCGTGGCACGGGTGACGCGCGTGACCACGTCAGAAGGGGCGCCCCTTCTGTTTCATGCAGGCCGATACGGAGGGTTTGCCGACGCGTCATAAACCGCGCCCAAAAAGACAAGAAACGCGAAACGGGCGCGCGAAAGGGAGGGATCGGCCTATGGCCATTTTGCTGGCGCTTCTGCGCCCGTTGCAGTCTGTTCTCGACATTGTCCTGCGGGTCGGGCGCTGGATTGCAACTCTTGCGATTGCGATCATGGTCGTTGCGATCCTCTTGCAGGTGTTTTTCCGATATATCCTCGGCAACGCGCTGCCCTGGCCCGAAGAACTCGCCATTTTCCTCATGCTCTGGATGACCGGCCTCATTGCACCCACCGCTTATCGGCGAGGCGGTTTCGTTGCGCTGGAAATCGTGACCGCAGCGCTTGCACCCCGTGCCGCGGCGCTGCTCGCCCTGGTGCTTCTGATCCTGTCGGGGCTGGTGCTGATGATCGGGCTCGACATGGGCCTTGGTGAAATGACCAGCCTCGCCGGCAAGTTCAAATCGGCGTCGTTGAAATATCCCACTGCCGACGGATGGGAAAAAATGCCCAACAGCTGGCAGATCGCATCGCTTGTCACGGGGCTTGCCTTGCTGCTGGCGGTCAATATCGAGCTGATCCTTCGGGCTCTGGTGACACTTGCAGGCGGGGGCGAACGGTTGCGCCCACTGCTCCATGAAGAACTCACAGGGGAGTAAGGCGCGATGTTGGTTTGGTTCTTACCGCTGTTCCTGCTCTTCCTGATGATCGGCTTGCCAGTGTTTTTCGGCATGCTGGCCGCACCGGGCATCATGCTGTGGCTCAATGGTCAGGAGCGGGATCTGATCCTGCTCTACCGCAACGTCTATAACGGCATGGCAAGCTTCCCGCTCATGGCGATTCCGTTCTTCATGTTGGCGGGCGAGCTGATGAACCGTGGCGGCATCACCATGCGCCTCGTAGAGTTCTCGCAGGCGATGATGGGCCATTTTCGCGGCGGCCTGGCGCATGTGAACGTGCTCAGCTCGATGCTGTTCGCGGGGCTGTCGGGCTCTGCCGTGGCGGATACCTCCGCGCTTGGCTCGATGCTGATCCCCGCCATGGAGAAAGAGGGCTATTCGCGCAAATTCGCCGCCGCGATCACAGCGGCATCGTCCGTCATTGGCCCGATCATCCCGCCTTCGGGCATCATGATCATCTATGCCTATGTCATGGGTGAAAGCGTCGCCGCGCTGTTTCTTGCAGGCATCGTCCCCGGTATTCTGGTTGGGGTGGGTCTGATGGTCATGGTCAAGATCATGGCCGACCGCTACGACTTCCCGGCGTCACGCCAGAAGGCAAGCTGGGGCGAGCGCGGGCAGGCGTCGCTGAAGGCGTTCTTCCCGCTTCTGACCCCGGTCATCATCCTCGGCGGCATCCTTCTGGGGGTCTTTACCCCGACAGAGGCCGCCGCGGTCGCCGTGGCCTACGCCATCATCATTGGCCTTTTTGTTCTGCGCACGCTCAAGGTCTCCGATCTGCCCGATGTGCTGATGCGTGCGGCGCTGACCTCGGCCACGGTGCTCTTGCTCGTGGGCGCGGCAATGGCGTTCAAAACGGTGGTGTCGCTGTCTTATGCGCCTCAGATCCTTGCCGACTTCATCCTTGGGCTGAGCCAAAACCCGCTGGTCCTTCTGTTCCTGATCAACCTGCTGCTGTTTCTTGTTGGCATGTTCCTCGACGCGGGCCCGGCGATCATCATCCTCGGACCGATCCTCGGGCCGATCTTTGTGGATCTCGGTATCGACCCGATCCATTTCGCGATCATCATGTCGGTCAATCTCACCGTCGGGCTGGCGACCCCGCCAATGGGTCTCGTGCTGTTTGTGGCAAGCTCCGTGTCAGGCGAACGGGTCGAAACGATTTCACGGGCCATCCTGCCCTTTCTCGCGGTCGAGATTTTCGTGATCTTCCTGATCACCTTCGTTCCCGAGATTTCCATGACGATCCCGCGCCTGACGGGGTTCGCGGACTGACAGGACGCGGGGCGAACCCGCTCACCATTGCCGGGCCGCGACGGGCCATCCGCCGCGCTCCGATTTCACCGGGCCCTTCGGGGCCTCGACCCGGACCAAAGAAAGCAACAGGGAGAAAACTCATGCTCAAAGGTCTTACCAAGGTGGCGCTCACCGCCGCCCTCCTGGCAGGCAGCGCGCTGTCCGCCGCGGCACAGGACATCACGATCCGTGCCACAGCCAACTCCAACGAAAACGACGAGGACTATGACGGTCTCGTGGTGTTCAAGAACCATGTCGAGAATGCCTCGAACGGGCGCATCGCCGTCGAGCTCTTCATCGGCACGCAGCTCTGCTCGGGGGGGGCGGAGTGCCTCCAGGGTGTGGCTGACGGCTCGATCGACGTGTTTGTGACCACCTCGGGCGGTGCGGCGGGCATCTTCCCCTATGTGCAGGTGCTCGACCTGCCCTACCTGATGTCCGATGACCGGGTCGCGGAGCATGTGCTTTCGGGCGATTTCACCCGCAAGATGCGCGCGATGGCGCTTGAAGATTCCGGCGACACGATCCGCATCATGACCATCGGCAACACCGGCGGATGGCGCAACTTCGCCAACACGCAGCGCCGCGTGACGCAACCCTCCGACCTCGAAGGCCTCAAGATCCGCACCGTGGTCGCAGACCTGCCGCAGGAAGTCGTGAAGGCCATGGGCGCCGCCCCGACCCCGATCAGCTGGCCGGAGCTCTTCACCTCCTTCCAGACCGGCGTTGTCGACGGGTCCAAGAACGGCATCACCGACATCATGGGCATGAAGTTCCCCGATGCGGGCCTTCAATACGTGACGCTCGACGGGCACGCCTACATGGGCGCGATCTGGGTGATGAACAACGAAAAGTTCCTCGGCATGGATGAGGACATGCGCCGCGTGGTGGTCGATGGCTTCGCGGCGCTTCAGCAGGCGACATTTGCCTCGCCAAAGCGCAAGTCGATCCAGGCTTACCAAGACTTTGTCGCGGGCGGGGGTGATCTCTATGTGCCGACGCCGGATGAAAAGGCCGCGTTCCGGGATGCCGCACAGCCGGTGTTCCAGTGGTTCCAGGACAATGTCGATGGCGGCCCGGAAATCTTCGAAGCGCTGATGCAAGCCGTCGAGGAAGCGGAAGCCGACCTCGCCTCGGGCTATGAGGCTGACCTGAACTGATCTTCGCCGCGCGTGATGATCATGAAGCCGTCCGGGAAACCGGGCGGCTTTTCTGATGTATCTTGCAAAACCTATCGTACGATCGCGACCAGCCCCGTGCACCGAGCAACTTGTGCGCAAGTCCAAAAATGCAATCGCCGGTGAGACCTGGACCGAATTCCGCAACATCCGCAGCATTCGCTGGGCACGCCCCGCGCGCATGATGCTGAATTGGAAACGTATCGTTTATGAAAAATTGCTCTCAAACACATCACTGACAAGATATCTTCACATTGCTGCGCCCACGCGGAACAGGGAAAGGGTTTGTTGTGCCGGATTATTCGAAAGTGTTTTCGTATCAAACCGAAGGTTTGTCTTATACGGTCTCTCTCTACGAGATCGAGGGTCAGGTGCTTGCCGATATTCAGGTGACCGAAGGCAGCATGGACGTAAACGCCGTCTACTTCGGAGATGATGACTTTTCCGGATCGAGTGAATCCCTCGCCGGCCCGTTGAACATGAACGGTTCCAGGCTGGATGGTGACAGGGTCCAATGGGACGACGCCGAGGCGCTCAGCGATCCGGGACTCGGTCCTGACGGTACGGAGAAGGAAACCTTTGTTTCGGAAGGCGACACGCTGACGATCGCCCTCGACGATGTCTCAATCGACGACATCGATGTTTTCGGCATCCGCGCCACATCGACATCGAACGACGAAGGTTCGATCAAGGGTGTCTCCCACGACCCCGAAATTCCGGAAGAGCCAGAAGATCCTGAAGAACCACAAGAGCCGCTTTTCGAAAAGGTTTACTTCGGGACCCAAACCGGCGACCAGGTCGTCGGCGTCGCGATTGCAGCGGAACCCCGCGAAGGCGTTGTGGACGTGCTGGATGAAGGTGTTGAACCCACCTTTGAAAACTACCTCGCGTATTACGAGAATGAAACCGACTTGGGTGGTGTTCCGGCCCTCGAAGAGATCGTATTCTATGAATATTCCGACGCGGTAGACTACCCGGTCGAGATCTTCAGCATCGAGGCGCCAGACGGGGGTTTTGCGGATACCGAGGAGGTTCTTGCAGCCTATGATGCCGCGATTGAAGCGGGCGCGCTTGACGATTACGATGGTGAGGATCTGATTGCGGCGTTAAGCCTCCCAGACGATACCGAAGCCGAGTTTTCCGACGAAACAGGTGACGACATCGAAGATGATGTCGAATTCGCCTGATCTCTCCAGCTCATTGAAGCGCGCCCAATCCGCCTTGGGCGCGCTTCAATTTTCACACAACCAAATTTCGAGTCTACCAAGAACCGCAGGGTTTGGCACAGGCGAAGGCCGCGCAGGCCGTATCTGAGGCCGTCCAAAACCCACGGTGCGGAACGACCCCGGCCGGCCCGAGGGCTGGCACTGCGCTCTCAGACAGCCCGCTGCGTTACCGGTATGCGTTTGAGGCGCCCGCGGCGCAGATCCCGGCCCAGGCCTCGCTTCGGGTGAGACTCTGGGGTTGGAGCCTGAAAGCGCGGGTTTCATTTCCCGACAGCCAGGGATGTCACACACGGCCATCCCATGACGCACGAGGGCCTTGCGACGGCACCCTGATGCCGGTGGTCACCGGGCACTCGCGCGTGTTGGGTCGGATGGTCACGTCATGCGTCTGATCAACTGCGAATCACAACCGCGTGATCATGGTGCGCAACTCCAATGCTCAGACCACTATCGGAAATATCTTCCGGCAGCGGTCCAGGGCCCTCAACATATCGTCATTGAATCGAGAAAAATTCCTGTAAACCTGGTCTGACACTGAGAAAATTTGCCAAAACCGCTTCGACTGCGCCAAGATCAACGAAATGGATACATCCACACCCGATAGTCATTGACCAATTGATGCGCTTTCTCGATTTCGTCTTTTGTCATCTTCTTGATGACCTCCTCGACCGAAATGGCGGCGTCCGGATCGCCGCCAATGGTCGAGAGTTGATACCACAGAAATGCCCGAACGAGGTCCGGTGTCGGCAGGCCCAAGCCGGTCTCGTAGTACCACCCGACCCCGGATTGCGCGCCGGGATGCCCTTTCATCGCAGAGCGCAGATACCAGTCGAAGGCCCGGACATGATCCTGTTCGACACCAAGGCCAAGGGCATACATCACACCGATGAGTTCCTCGGCATCCGCATTTCCGGAGCGCGCCAGCGGCCACATCGCCGCATAGGCTTCTTCGAACCGATGCGCCTCCATAAGGTCACGCGCATGCTCCAGCGTCTGGGCCTGGCCAAGGCTTCCCCAAACCGCGATCACCATCGCTCCCACCGATCGGAAGATGACATGATGCACAGAATGCGACACCGCTCTCAAGACAACGCCCATCAGCTGCTCCGGAGCCTTGGACGACGCATTCGGCAGTTGGTCCCGAACGGTGTTTTGGTCGGGCGAGGACGCCCCACCCCACGCCGTGCCTTCACTTCTCTGGCGCACGCAGCTCTCCTCTCCCTCGGGCTCGCAACCTCCACGGCCGCGGAGGCCATCGATCCCGATGATTTCCTGCAGTTCGACCCGGCGCAAGCCCGACTTGGACAGATGCTGTTTTATGACAAGATCCTGTCGGGCAACCGCAACATCTCCTGTGGCACCTGCCATCACCACGAGCTTGGCAGCACGGATCGGCTCAGCCTTGGTATTGGCGAAGGCGGCATTGGGATCGGGCCAGAACGGGTTGCGATGGACGGCAAGCATCGTGTGCGCGCCCGCATTCCACGCAACGCACCGGCGCTGTGGAATCTCGCGCATCGCGATGTCGCGGTTCTGTTTCACGACGGACGACTCGAAGTCTCGGACCTTTACGGAAATGGCTTTGACAGCCCGGCGGAGGAATACCTCCCGACAGGACTCAATTCGATCATCGCTGCGCAAGCGCTGTTCCCGATGACATCGGACGCGGAAATGGCGGGCGAACCCGGTTCCAACGAAGTTGCCGGTGCCTTCAAGGACCGCATCGACAAGGGCTGGCCGCTGATTGCCAAGCGCGTGCGCACGATCCCGGCCTATGGCGAAATGTTCGTGGATTGCTTTGACCACATCGACAAACCGGAACAGGTGACAATCGTGGAAATCGCCAATGCGATCGCCGCCTTTATCGGGACGGAATTCCGGAGTTTCGACAGCCCGTATGACGCCTATATGACCCAGGGGATCCCGCTTCCCGGTCCGGCGGAGCGCGGGCGACAGCTCTTTTTCGGCAAGGCGCGATGCGCCACGTGCCACAACGGCCCCCTGTTTTCCGATCAGCAGTTCCACGCGGCGGGTATTCCGCAATTCGGCCCCGGCCGGACACGGCCCTTTGACCCGATCCCGCGGGACGTCGGGCGCATGGGCGCCACGGATCGCCTGACAGACGCGTATCGTTTCCGCACGCCGAGCTTGAGAAATGTCGCCTTGACCGCGCCCTACGGCCACAATGGCGCATATCCCGACCTGCGCTCCATGATCCGGCATATGGCCGACCCCAAAACGGCGCGCGCCGAGTGGAAGCGCGAAATGGCGCGCCTGCCGGATATCGCATGGGTGTCAGAAGTGGATTTTGCGATCCTCGAAGACCGGATCGAGCTTGCCCGGCAAGACCGGAATGTCGATATCACGCCGGTGTCGCTGAGTGAGGATGACATTGGCGATATCGAGGCGTTCTTGCTGTCATTGACCGGCGCAAGCGTTGACCGTCTGCCGCTTGGTCGCCCCGATGCGGTGCCCAGCGGGTTGCCGGTTGATTGATCGGAAACGCTCTATTTCAGAAAGGGGCGCACTAAAGGAAGCAGAGGCGTGCTTCACGGGTGCCCCTTTGGCGAAATGAAACCGGAAAAGCCTGTCACTTTGGACGATACACGCGCTGCGTGCGGCTGTGTCTTGGTGGCAATTACCAATTCCGCTCCAGAATGTCGGCGACACACAGGCTGATATCGCGACCAATCCTCATGAATGCGATCGGTCACCAACGCCGGGTTAGCTGGCTTCGGCCAGCAACTCGCGAATAACAGGGACCTTGTGCGGCTTTTTGTGCAGCATCATGAGCAATTGGGCCAATTCCTCTTCATCGACCCGTTTCGCCGCGGCTTTTGGTGAAAACCAGCGACGGGATCGCTCCTTGCGCTCTTTCCAATCGCGTTTGAGCTTTTCGACAAACATGGGATAAACACTGACAACGCAGGGAATTATCTGTCCGTCATCGAGGATCTTCGGATACCGATACGTCCCCAGCGGCACATGGCCGATAAAGCCCTTGGCCCCCGCCTCCTCGAGCGCCTCGATCTCTGCAGCAGCCCATGGTTTCTTGCCATTCATCTCCCAGCCTTTGGGCATGACCCAACGCCGCGATCCGCGGGAGGTGACCATCAACACGCTCACCCGGTCCTTTTCGTCCCATCGAATGGGAAGTGCTGCAATCTGCTCGCCTATCTTGGGCATCTTTGGCCTCCTGGTACCAAGTATATAGGCTTTCATCAACGTTTGGTAAACATCGACTTGGGACCGGTATTCCAGACCAAATAGACGTCGCCGCACCAATAGCCCGCGCATTCATGATGTTTTTTCTCGCCCCGACCGCCGCGACAGATGCGCCTTGCGATAGGCGGCCGGCGGGCATCCGGCCCAACGTTTGAAGGCACGGGAAAACGCGCTCTGGTCCGAAAACCCGGTCAGGAATGCGATTTCTGCCAGCGAATAGCATTGGTCCCCAAGCAAACCTTCCGCGAGTTCACGGCGTGTGGCCTCTCGCAAGGCGTCAAAGCGCACACCCTGATCGGCGAGGCGCCGGTGGAGCGACCGTGCGCTCAGCCCCATTCCCCGCGCCACGTCTTCCATTTTTGGCACGCCCTCACTGAGCGCGCGCGCAATGGCCTCTTTGGTTCGGGCCTCCAGCGTCAGCACGTCCGGGATCGCCCCCAGCGCTTCATCGAGGTGAGACAGAAGGAATTGCGTGATGCCTTGATCGCCAAGAATATTGGGGCGATCGAGCGCTTCATGCGACACGACCAATCCGTCAACTTCGGCCCCAAACCGGATCGGACACCCGAAATAGGCCTCATGAGCATCGATCCGCCGCGGAGCGTCGTGCTGCACCAACACCTCGACCGGCGAAAACGGCACGGGAGAGACCTGCCGGGCCAGCGACACGGCGCTGGCAAGGGTCGCCTCATTGGAAAGCCGCAATCCAAGCCGCCGCGCGCCGCTGCGGTGCAGCACAAACAACACCCCGCGCGGGTCGGCTTGCACCTTGTATGCCACCACGCTCGTCCAGAGCCGCGCATACCGCTCTACCCGAGACAGCGACCCGCGCAGGTTCGGCGCAGCTTTCCATGCCAAGCCAAGCGCGCCATACTCGTCACACCGCATCGAGGCGCCACAAACAAGGGGGAGCGCCGTGACATCTTTCCGCTCGGCGATGCTCTCGAGCATGGCATAATAGGCGTCAGCGGCAATCATGACCTTCGGATCCCAGGGCACGGCAGCATCAAGACCCACCCGGGCAAGCAACGCCACGGCATCGATGTCCGGGCCAGCGGCGGCTACCATCTTGCGGGCAAAGAGGGACGTCACATAGGGCATGGGCGCAGCTTAGACCGGGCGCGGACAACCGCAACATGAACGTCGAACATGGAGCGCGATCAGCCGTGCACCGACACGGGCGGTCCAGATGGGAACCAATGATGCTTCACAATCATGGCATCGCCGCATGACAGGCGGAAAACACGCTTAGAATTGTCGTTCCGGCGCATTAGGTTGGCATTAGCAAAGGGCGGTTCTTTAACCGGACGCCGGACGCATCATCGGCTTGAGACAGGAGATTCCACATGACCAAGGCTTTCCTCAATCGTCGCACCGTCCTCGTGACCGGAGGCGCTGCCCTGGCAACCGCGACCACCGGTTTTCTCACACCGGCCCGGGCTCAAGGCGTGGCGCCCACGCCATCGATGCGCGGGGGATCGAACAATTACCGCCCCGGCGCGCCGATCGTGGAGCGTATTGGCGGAGGCGGCTTCTGGATGACTGGAACGGTTCGGCGGGCCGGCGATGGCGCGCCCCTGCCCGGTCAACGCATCCAGATATGGGCCCATACGACCGAAGGGCATGAACGCGACCCGGAAAGCCATGGCGCAACCCTGACCGATGCCAACGGCGTTTTCCGGTTGGAGATGCCGCAGATCGTCCCGGCTTTTGGTCAACCGCATGGCCATCTCGCCTATGACAGCGGCACCTTCAAGACCGTGTTTCTGCGTCCGATCATGCCACGGGCCCAGGACACGACCCTTGAGGCCCATTTCGTGTTGGAACCGGCCTGAGCAAACCGCCGCGCCATACCATGTCCCGCACCCGCTCGGCGCTGATCTGGATTTGCCTGACGGCTGTGCTCCTCGTTCCGCTCTATGCGGCCGCGGCCAGCCCGCTGCTGGCGTGGCGGGATCCGGTCTATATCGTGGCCGGCTTTGCCGGCGTTGTTGCTTTGTCTTTGCTGGTTGTGCAGCCGCTGCTGATCCTGGGCGCCCTGCCCGGCATGCGGGGATCCCGCGCGCGGGGTGCGCATCGGTGGGTCGGCATTGGGTTGATGGTTGCGGTGGTGCTCCATCTGGTTGGCTTGTGGATCACAAGCCCGCCTGACGTTGTCGACGCCTTACTTTTCGTTTCGCCGACGCCGTTTTCCGCCTGGGGCGTGATCGGCATGTGGGCGGTCTTCGCTGGTGGTGCCCTCGCCCTGTTCCGCGGCCGCCTCAAGATACGATACCGAACATGGCGCCGCGCCCACCTGACACTGGCGGTGCTCGTGGTCCTCGGGTCTGTGATCCACGCGGTGCAGATCCAGGGAACGATGGAAACCGTGTCAAAGATCCTGCTTTGCGCAGCGGCGCTCTGTGCAACCGCGGTGCTCTTGTGGCGGGTGTTTCCGAAGGCAGCCCTCCGGCTTTCCCGCCCCAGAACACGCGGCCCATGAGACCTGTTCTTTCACGGCCCGTTGTGTCCGGACCCGCTCATGCCCGTCAGCCTGCATGCGCCCCCCAGAGAGAGGGCTGCTTTTTCGCGTTCACTTGCGGATCGCCCGCTGGCTGCGCCTCTGTCAGGGGGGCAAGGTCACCGCTCCTCGCGGCAACCGGTGTTGCGCAAACGCACCCCACCCCGCATCAAGGCAATGCCACGAAACCCGGCCTGGCTTATCGACGTCAAAGACCCGTCGCGCAATCGCCGGAAGCATCTGTCCCATGAAGCCGAGCCGCGCGAGATCTCCGGCGCGATCCGGGCGAGGTGACGCGTAGAGACGGGCGCGGATGGCCACAAGCGCAGCGATGCGAGCCCTGCCCGACGCGCATTCCGTCGAGCAGGTCCGGCGCTGTCCGGGTGAAAAACCGGGCCCATGTCGGGCACTCTGTCGCGCCCTCGATCGAGCCACGATCCTCGCGAGGTGTATATATTTTTTGCCCAGTTTCAGGGCAGAACTCACATTTTCGCCCACAAGATTGGCGAAAAGGCCCTTCATGAGTTTGTTTTGCTGGTGCTTCGGGCATTCGGTTGCCAAAAATTCAGAACACAATGAACAGTCGCCCATGACCAGCCATGCAGCCCTGACAGTCCGACCGCCGCGTGCGCACGGGCAGGTTGCGATTGCCGCGAAAAGTCTCGGTCCCGCGCGGTCGGGCTTGTCTCACCTGTATCAGAACGGCTGTGCCCGCGTGCTGACGACACCGGATGACAAGCGTATCGACGGCATTTTGATCAACACGGCCGGTGGGTTGACCGGAGGCGACAGCATCCGCATTCACGCCAAGGCCGAGGCAGGTGCCCATCTGCGACTGACGACACAGGCGGCGGAGCGAGCCTACCGCGCGACCGGTGCCACCGAAGCGACCGTATCCAACAGTCTGCGGCTTGACGCGGGGGCACGGCTCGACTGGCTCCCACAGGAAACCATTCTCTTCGACCATGCCGCGCTGCGCCGCACGTTGCGGGTCGACATGGCCGAGGACGCCACTGCGTTGATCGTGGAGCCGGTGCTGTTCGGCCGACTGGCCATGCGCGAACAGGTGCAGCAGGCCCGGTTCGCGGATCGTGTGTCCCTTACACGCGGTGGCACGCGGCTGTTTCACGATGCCACCACGCTCAGCGGTGCCATCGACACCCAGCTCGACAAACCGGCCATCGCCAACGGCGCGCGCGCGATGGCCTTGCTCGTTTATGCCGCTCCGGATGCCGCCAACCATGTCGACCGTCTGCGCTCGATGCTGCCGGAAACGGCCGGGGTGAGCCTTGCTGCAGACCGGCTCCTTGTCGGGCGGTTCCTTGCATCGGATGGATTCGACCTCAGACGCGCCCTGATCCCAGCGCTTGAACACCTTGCAGGTGGCGCCCTGCCACGATCCTGGAGACTGTAGACCCATGAACCTGACCCCACGCGAAAAGGACAAGCTGCTTGTCGCGATGGCCGCCGAGGTCGCGAGGCGTCGCCTTGCGCGCGGCGTGAAGCTGAATCACCCGGAGGCCATTGCCCTGATCACCGATGCGGTCGTGGAAGGGGCCCGCGACGGGCGTTCGGTCGCGGAAATGATGCAGGCAGGCGCCGAGGTCATCACGCGGGACCAGTGCATGGAGGGCATTCCCGAGATGATCCACGAGGTGCAGGTCGAAGCCACCTTTCCCGATGGCACCAAGCTTGTGACGGTGCACAATCCGATCCGTTGAAGATTGAGTATTTCTGGACAGAAGAAACCCGCATTGCGCATCACACCCAAGCGGCTGCGCGCGGATTGAACGAAGAAAGGATCGACCATGATCCCCGGAGAAATCTTTCCCGCAGAGGGTGACATCACGCTGAACGCGGACCGCGCCGCGATCACGGTGATGGTCGCCAATACCGGTGACCGGCCGGTGCAGGTTGGCAGCCATTACCATTTCGCGGAAACCAACCCCGCGCTTGAATTCGACCGCGCCGCGGCGCGGGGCATGCGGCTCGACATCACGTCCGGCACCGCTGTCCGCTTCGAACCCGGTCAACGCCGCGAGGTCGCCTTGATCCCCTATTCCGGCGCGCGCCGGGTGGTCGGCTTCAACCAGGCGGTGATGGGAGACCTCGGATGACGCGCTTTCTGACGGATCCGCAGGGGGTCTGGGGCAATGTCGTGTCGATGACCATGCTTGCCGCCGAAGCACAGGCCGTGATCGCGATGCGCGGCCTGGGCATGCTCGGCCTCTGGCCGGTTGCGCCGGGCGAACACAGCCTGATGGTGACCGAGAAGGTCGAGGCAATGACCCAAGGGGTCACCGATGCGCATGTGGCCTTCCTGCGCGGAGGCTCATCCGACGCTGTCGCGGCAGCGGCAATTGCCCCGGTGCGCGAGGCCACGAAGGCCAATGCGCATCGGTTGTCCAGTTTCAAACCGGGAGCCTGATCCATGGCAACACGTATCTCGAGATCCGACTACGCCGCCATGTTCGGACCCACCGTCGGAGACCGGGTTCGGCTGGCCGACACCGATCTGATCATCGAGGTCGAGCGTGATCTGACCGCCGAGCGGGCCGGAAGCGCCGGGACCGGCGGATCGGGGCAAAACGCGCTCCTTTACGGCGAGGAGGTCAAGTTCGGCGGCGGCAAGGTCATCCGCGACGGGATGGGGCAATCACAGGCGACGCGGGCGCAGGGCGCGGTCGACACTGTGATCACAAACGCGCTGATCGTTGATCATTCCGGCATCTACAAGGCCGATGTCGGCCTGCGAGACGGGCGCATCCACAAGATCGGCAAGGCGGGCAACCCCGACACCCAGCCCGGCGTGGATATCATCGTCGGCCCCGGAACCGAGGCCATCGCGGGCGAGGGGCGTATCCTGACCGCAGGCGGCTTCGACAGTCACATCCACTTCATCTGCCCGCAACAGATCGAGGACGCGTTGCATTCCGGGCTCACGACCATGCTGGGCGGCGGCACGGGCCCGGCGCATGGGACGCTGGCCACGACCTGCACGCCAGGGCCGTGGCATATCGGGCGGATGTTGCAGGCCGCGGATGCCTTTCCGATGAACCTCGCCTTTGCGGGCAAGGGCAACGCGTCGCTGCCCGCAGCGCTTGAGGAACAGGTCCGCGCCGGAGCCTGCGCGCTTAAGCTGCACGAAGATTGGGGCACGACACCGGCGGCCATCGATTGTTGTCTGGGCGTCGCGGACGCCATGGACGTGCAGGTGATGATCCACACCGACACGCTCAACGAGAGCGGCTTTGTCGAACACACGGTCAACGCCATGAAGGGCCGGACGATCCACGCCTTTCATACCGAGGGCGCGGGCGGCGGACACGCGCCGGATATCATCAAGATCTGTGGCGAGGAGCATGTGCTGCCCTCCTCGACCAACCCGACGCGGCCTTTCACCGTCAACACGCTCGAAGAGCATCTCGACATGCTGATGGTCTGTCACCACCTCGACAAGCGTGTGCCAGAGGACATTGCCTTTGCCGAGAGCCGGATCCGGCGCGAGACCATCGCCGCCGAAGACATTCTGCACGACATGGGCGCGTTCTCGATCATCGCGTCCGACAGCCAGGCCATGGGCCGCGTCGGCGAAGTGATCATCCGCACCTGGCAAACCGCCGACAAGATGAAGAAGCAGCGCGGGCGCTTATCCGACGAAACCGGCGAAAACGACAACCTGCGTGTGCGGCGCTACGTGGCAAAATACACCATCAACCCGGCCATCGCGCACGGGATAAGCCACGAGATAGGCTCCATCGAAGAGGGCAAGCGCGCGGATCTGGTGCTCTGGAACCCGGCATTCTTTGGCGTCAAGCCGGAGATGGTGCTGCTCGGTGGCACCATCGTCTGCGCGCAGATGGGTGACCCGAACGCCTCGATCCCGACACCACAGCCGGTCTATACCCGTCCGATGTTTGGGGCCTATGGCCGCTCGGTTGAGCATTCCGCCGTAACTTTTGTCTCGGAAGCGGCGCAGGCCGACGGCATTGGGAACCGGCTCGGGCTTGCCAAGCAGACGCTTGCGGTCAAAGGCACGCGCGGCATCGGAAAAAGCGACCTTGTGCTCAACACGGCCACACCAACCGTGGAAGTGCATCCCGAAACCTATGAAGTGCGCGCGGATGGCGAACTTCTGACCTGTGACCCTGCCGCGGAGCTTCCGATGGCGCAACGGTATTTCCTGTTTTGACCATGCTGACAGCCACCCGCTATCACCCCCATGCCCACGGAACGCCCTTCGCCACCCTCTCGCTCAGCTATGAGGCGCGGTTCCTGCGAAGACGTGTCCTGCAGACCGACGACGGCATGCCGTTCCTTCTGGACCTGCCCCAGACAACCTCGCTTGATCACGGCGGTGTGGTGATCTGCGAAGACCAGCGCGAGATTGAAATCCTCGCAGCCCCGGAAAAGCTGCTGGAAGTGCGCGCGATGAATGCGGAGACGGGCGCGTCCAAGGGCCCGGCGACGGGGTCGCTTGTGCGACTTGCCTGGCATATCGGGAACCGGCACACCCCCTGCCAGATCGAGGCAGATCGTTTGTTGATCCAACCGGATCATGTCATCGCGAAAATGCTACAGCAACTCGGCGCACTGGTCAGAGACGTGCATGAGCCCTTCACCCCGGAAGGTGGCGCATACGGGCATGGCCGCACTCATGGCCACAGTCACGGCGATGCGCATGGTCACAGTCACCCCCATGCGCAGGATCACGGTCATGGGCACAGTCACACCCACGGGCATCCTCACGACCCCACAAACGAGCATCAAGATCACAGCCATGGTCCCACACATGTGCCGTGACAGTGCAACGCTTACTCTCGCACAATGGCTGTCGCCTGCGTTTCCGGTCGGTGCCTTTGCCTATTCGACGGGTCTCGAACGCGCAGTTGCCGACGGGCTGGTGTCCCCGGAAACGCTGGAGGACTGGCTGCTCGACATGCTGGACCATGGCACCGGACGGAGCGAGGCGCTTCTGATCCGGGCCGCCGCGCAGGACGATCCGGCTGCAGTCGATGCGGAGGCCCGGGCCTTCTGTGCATCGCGTGAGCGGTTGGCAGAAACCAAGGCTCTCGGATCGGCATTCTGCGCCCAGCTGCGGACCTGGGGAATCGATGTGGCAGATCTCACCTACCCCGTGGCCTTTGGACACGCCGTGGGGGTGCAGGGCTATCCGATTGATCTTGCCATCGCGCTGTACCTCCAGGCTTGGGTTTCCAACGCCGTGGCCTGCGCTCAGCGCCTGATGCCCCTTGGTCAGACAGAGGGACAACGGATTGTCGCGGCCCTCACGCCCGTGGCACAGAGAATCGCGCAGGAGAGTGCGGGGACAACGCTCGACGATCTGACGAGCCAAACCATGGCAGCCGATATCGCAGCCATGCGTCACGAAACCCAAGAACCGAGGATTTTTCGCACATGACCTCCCCTCACGGCCCCTTGCGCGTCGGTATCGGCGGCCCGGTCGGCGCGGGCAAGACGTCGCTCACCGCAGCGCTTGCAAAACGCCTCAAGGACACCCATTCCATCGGCGTCATCACCAACGACATCTATACGCAGGAGGATGCCGAAGCGCTGATGCGCATGCAGATCCTGCCGGAAGACCGGGTTATCGGGGTGGAGACCGGCGGGTGCCCGCATACCGCGATCCGTGAAGACGCCTCGATCAACCTCGCGGCCGTCGCTGAAATGCGGGCGCGTCATCCCGATCTCGACGTGGTGCTGATTGAAAGCGGCGGAGACAACCTGTCGGCCACCTTCTCGCCGGAGCTTGCCGATGTGACCCTTTACGTGATCGACGTGGCAGCCGGGGAAGAGATTCCCCGCAAGGGTGGCCCGGCAATCACCCGCTCGGATATTCTCGTGATCAACAAGACCGACCTGGCGCCCCATGTCGGCGCCTCATTGGACGTGATGTCCCGCGATGCGGGCCGGATGAGGGGCGAACGCCCTTTCGTCTTTGCGTCAGTCCGCAACGACCAGGGCGTCGATGCCGTGCTGGACCATCTCAAGGGAATTTCCGGGCTCTGATCGCGTTTGTGCCCGACCCCTTCTGTAAGCTCACCGCATCCTGCCGGCGCGTGACCTTCATGTGATTGAAGACAACAAGGGCCGCTCCCTCGAGAGCGGCCCTTGGCGTTCAGGGGAGGGGCGCAGGGATCAAGCCGCGCGGACCTGCTCTTCGGCCCGGCCCCGGGCCGCCTCGCCGGCAACGACCCAACCGCCACCGTCATAGCGATGCGCCACGCGCCCTTCGTCATCCATCGCTGAGAGGGCAAGCCACCCGTTGTCAAAGAGGGCGCGGACCTGCGGATGCTTGTCGAGAATACCCTGGATCGCCTCGGTCGGGGCGGCCACAATCACCGATAGCCGTACCGGCTCATGGCGCAGCGTGTCGCCATCATGCACCGACTGCCGCGGCAGGCCAGCCCGCAGCAGCCCGCCATTGCCCTCAACCACGCCGATCCCCGCAGTCACGTTGTGCAGCAGCTTGTTGCCCCCACCAAATGCCTCAGGCGCCAGCGCGGAGCCATGATATTGCAGCGAAATCCAGCTCGCAACGACCACAGGCGCGGTCAGGATCAACTCGAGCACGCCGTAGCCGTCATCTTTCGCGTGATCGTAATCGTGCAAGAACACCCGACCGCCCAGATCGCGACCCACGCTGCGCATGCGCGGTGCCGCGAGGAACGCCTGACAGCCCGCCAGACCCCATTCGGGGCGAAGCTCGGACCAGTCTCCGCCCCGCACGGAGACATCGGCTTCGCCGCTTGCGCGCGGCAGGAGCAGAGCCCGCGCTGTCCGCGCCGACCGTGCCGCGGTCTTAAGCGCGGCCTTGAGCCGTTTCATGGAACCGGCAGACGCAGCCGGGATCGGCGCATCCTCGTAGAGCGTGACTTCATCGGTGACCGTGTCATGCAGCCCTGCCACGAAAACCGTTTCGGCGGGAACCGCAATCCCTTCCAACGCCAGACCGCCACGAACCTCCGCATCATTGAGCAGCCCGGCCAGAAGCCGCGCGTTGACGTCGCCGGCATGGCCACCACAAGCACCACATTGTAGCGCACTGGCATGCGGTGCATTGGTCACTGTTGCGCCATGGCCGGCGATCAGGACAACCTTGCCGAACCCTTCTGTCAGCGACATTGCCCCCAGAACGGTCTTGGCCGCAGCGATCCGATCTGCAAGCGTCAGGGTCAGGCGCGGGGCCGGCTCCAACCGGGTCTTGGGTTGCGCCGGCAAGCTGTCCCGCAGCAATTTGCCAAGATAAAGCGGCCCCGCCGCCTCGACAAAGGCGAAGGCAGAAACAGCGGCCATCTTGAACCGCCCCCATGCCCGCGTCGCGCGCCGGGTGATCCGCAGATCACCTTCCTGAAGCGTGTCGGCTGCGACGGTCGTTTCAAGACCGGGGTTGAGCAGCACAGGCGCCCGTGCCTCGGCGATGTCGGAGCCTTCGGCATGGTGCGTCACGGCCAGACCGAAAAAGCCGGCAAACCCCTTGGTGGCGATCCCCGCATCTGCCGCTTCCAGTGCCCGCCGGAACGGTTCGGAGCGGACGTCGATACAGAACGCGGCCTGGATGTCCGGGGTTTGTGTCCGCGGTTCCGCGTCGGCTTCAAGGGTCTCCTTCAACCGCCGCTCGGCCGAACGATCCGCGGCTTCCTGCAAGGCGGCATCGATCCGGTTGTCCAAGGACGGTTCAAGCGGCGTGGCATAGTCCTCACGCGCTGCGGCCCAAGCCGTCAAGGTCTCGGCTTGCGCCTTTTCCAGAAGCGCCGCCTCGAACACAAGGCGGATGGTCAGCAACTCCTGCGTTGTCGAATCCTGTTGCCCGTCGCGCTCCGCTGTCCAGCCGATATGCCGCGCATATTGCGCCCACCCACCAAGGCTCATCAGCAGCCGGTGGAAGTAGAGCGGCGCATTCTGATCATCGAGGCCAAGCGATTGCGACGCGGCTTCGAACCCGGCTTTGGCGCTGTCGGGCAGGTCCGCCACATGCTGCGCAAAGCCGGACAGCCCGGCGATCCCCGGTGTCAGATCGCGGCTCGCAAAGGCACGCCACGCCTCGTAGAGACCGCCCTGGGGCGCCGGCCAGAAGGCCTGTCCTTCATCGAAATAGGCCGCGCAGAACGCGCCTATCCGGTCTTCGACAAACTCGTTCCAGCCAATGCCGGTCATGTCTTCGGCAAGGTCGGTGACAGTGGGCAAAGGCTTGGGCGCCGGAGCGGTTTTGTCGAGCGCTGCAAGCAAGTCCTCCACGCTCAATCCCGGATCCGTCGCGATCGCAAGTGCAAGATCGTCCCGCGTGAGCGTGCCGTTTTCGAAAAGGGCCTTGAGTTCCGCACGGGGGCGCAGGATCCGCAAGCCTGCGACCTTTTCCATCCGTGCCGCCGTCAAGGCCCGTGGCTCTCCCGCCTGACCGAGAAAGGGGTTTACGGCCACGGTTGCCGCGAGTGGAAAGGCCGGCGGGATCTGTGCGATCGCGTTTTCCGCCGCGGCGAACAGCTGCAGGGTGGCACCCTGAAAATGAAGCGTCGAGAGGCTCATGGGTTATCCTTTCCGCGCGGATGGAGTGGCGTTTTTCGGCTGCCAGTGACCGGTCATCCGGTCGGTCAGCGCATTGAGATAGAGACCGTTCATAAGGTGCACGCGCAAGCCGGCAGCCGCAGGATGCGTGGCCCAGAGCGGGAAGGTTGCCTGTGCAAAGGCCGCGAGACCGAAGCTGCTGACGGCGAGCACGATCACCGCCCAGATCAACCCGTCCGGGGCCGGCGGCGTCGGGATCATCCCGGCCGACGCGGCCGTGATCGCCCATTGCAGCGCGAAATAGGCCAGCGTTGCCGCGAGCGACATGGCCACCGTGCGCCGGGTCAGCTGCGCCGGGGCGAGGTCCGCCAGCCCCTGCGCGATAAGGTAGGCCACACCGAAGATCAGGATGGCGCCAAGCGCAATGGTCTGAGGAGCCTTGCCGGTGATGCCGAAAAGCAGGCCCACACCGATATAGATGGCGAGCGACAGACCAAACGCCTTGGCGACCGCCGGCAATCCGGGAACGGCCACCGGGCCCGGCCTGCGGATGGACGCCACCTGTTCCACAGCCCCGCCTGACGCGAGAAAGGCATGCGCCTTGTAAAGCGAGTGCGCAACGATGTGCAAAAGCGCCAGCGGGAACAGCGCGAGGCCGCATTGCAGAACCATGAAGCCCATCTGCGCCGAGGTGGACCACGCAAGCGAGGTCTTGACCGCAGGCTGGGTCAGCGCAACGGCAGCCCCGATCAGCGCCGAAAACCCGCCAATCAGCGCCAGAAGCGCAAGCACACCAGGCGCCGCAAGGAGCACATCGGCAAACCGGATCAAAAGGAAGCCACCGGCATTCACCACCCCGGCATGCAACAGGGCGGACACCGGTGTCGGCGCTTCCATCACCTCGGTCAGCCAGCCATGCGTCGGCACCAGGGCCGATTTGAACACCGCTGCAATCGCGATGAGGACCGCCGCGAGCCACAGGGACCCCGGCACCGTGCCGCCGGACACGGTCGCGGAAATCGTCCCGATATCGCCGGTGCCGAATGCCGTCACGAGGATCATGGCCGCGCCAAGCAAGGCACCGCTGCCAATCAGGCCAGACACGGATTTCTTGCGGGCGGCCCGCTGGGCGCGAGGCCGCTCCGGATAAAAGAGGATCAACCGTTGCAGGAAGACGCCAATCGCGATCCACGCGACCACCAGTTGCAACAGGTTGGCCGAGGACACAAGCAACAGGACCGTCGCGAGCGTTGCGGACATATTGGCCATGAAGGCGGGCTGGTTCGCCTCGCCGTCAAGCGCCGTGCGCGAAAAGCGCAGCACGATCCAGCCAACGAAGGCCACGGTCAGCATCATTGCCACCGACAAAAGATCCACCCGAACGGCAAACCCCATGCCGCTTATCCCGATCAGCGCGCCGGTGGCCGGGCCCGACACAGCCAAGACACCCGCCGCCGCGAGACCCGCAGCGGTCGCGGCGAGGGCCCCCCATTCCGGCAAACGCAGAAGCGCGCTGCCGCGGGCGACCGGGCGGGTCCAGAGAACGCCGGCAATCGCCATCAAAAGGAGCGGGGCCAGCAACAGTAAATTCGACATGACAGATCTCCTGAAGCGTTTCCGCTGAATTAGAGCAGGCGAAACTTGAAGAAAAATATATAATATCGCAGATATCGTTCTATAAATAAGAACATGGAGACGTTGAACTATCATCACCTGCGCTATTTTCGCGAGGTTGCGCATGAAGGGAACCTGACCCGGGCCGCCGACCGGCTCAATCTGTCCCAATCCGCGCTGTCCTCGCAGATCCGAACGCTCGAAGACCGCTTGGGTCACGCGCTTTTTGACCGGACCGGGCGTCGCTTGGTGCTTACGGAGGCCGGGCGCATCGCGCTGAACCACGCAGACAGGATCTTCGGCACTGGCAAGGAGTTAATCGATACGCTGGAACGCACAGGCACGGCGCGCGCGCCGCTGCGCGTGGGTGCGTTGTCGACGCTGTCGCGAAATTTCCAGATGCGGTTTCTCGAACCGCTGCTGCATTCGGACGATGCCGATGTCATTCTGAAATCAGGCAGCGAAGCTGTGCTGTTGCGGGCGCTGACCGATCTGCGGCTGGACGTGGTGCTGTCGACCGCGCCGCCCAAGGAGACCGACGAAGCGGCCTTCATCGCATGGAAAATCGACGAGCAACCGGTCGGACTGTTTGGCCGCAAAGACCGCCTGAAAGGCGAGTCCCTCGCAGCGCTGCTGCAAACACAACCTTTGATCCTGCCCACGGAAAGCGCGTTGCGCACCGGTTTCGAGGCGCTTGTGGCCCGGATGGCCCTGACGCCCCGGATTGCCTTCGATGTGGATGACATGGCGATGGCCCGCGTTCTGGCACGCGCCGGCGCCGGTTTGGCCATCGTGCCGTCGGTTGTGGTGCAGGACGAGTTGCGGTCCGGCCTGTTGCAACGCGCGCCCTACTCGCTGGATATCATGGAGAGCTTTTATGCCGTCACCATTCGGCGCAGTTTTCCACATCCGTTGCTGAGCCAGTTGCTCACGCCATCCTGACGCATGACGGTTCCAAAAACCGCCGTCCCGGGAGGACCCGCACGGACGGCAACCACGATGCCAACCGCGCGCAATCCACCGTGTGGCTGGTCTCGTATCGTCCGTGTCGGCATCCGGGTGCACTTCAAGGGCTTGCGCCCGCTCGACTGCGCTGGCGCCCTTGGGACAGCGTGTCATTCGGCACCAAGCGGCCCCCGTCCGCAACCTTCACAACCCGCCAAGGATCCGTGCAGCAATCCGAGCGGAGCGTTGTCGTCCTGCACCCGGACGGACGCCGGTCTGGGGCGGCCTCGGCCGCGTGCTGCGGCCCACGGGAGTGTCATCCAACTGCTGCACGACTTGAGGGGGATCACCCGAGGGCCAGCAACAAATGGACAAAACCGTCACGAGCCAATCAGTCCGAGAACATCTCCGCAATCAACCGCGCGACGGCTTGTCCGCGGCGGCGCAAAGTGGCCGCCGCGTCTTGAGGCGGCTTCAGCTCTTGCGGGTATCCGGGTGCAGGGCCGTGCCCAGAATATGATCCGACTTGTGGATCACGTGACCCGCGCCACCAACAATCAGCGGATCCGGCAAGGTTGCGATTTTCGGGTCTTTGCCGGGATAGTCGATCGAGGCGAGGAAATGGCGCATACATCCGAGGCGCGCACGCTTCTTGTCATTCGATTTGATGACCGTCCAAGGGGCATCGGCCGTATCGGTGTAGAAGAACATGGCCTCCTTGGCCTCTGTGTAATCGTCCCACTTGTTCAGCGAAGCCTTGTCAATCGGGCTGAGCTTCCACTGCTTGAGCGGATCGGTCTCGCGGCTTTCAAAGCGGCGCCTCTGTTCATCCTGTGTCACCGAGAACCAGTATTTGAAGAGCTTGATACCCGATTGCACAAGCATCCTCTCAAAGGCCGGGGTCTGGCGCATGAACTCGAGATATTCGTTTGGCGAGCAGAACCCCATGACCCGCTCGACACCCGCGCGGTTATACCAGGACCGATCATAGAGCACGATTTCACCGTCGGTCGGCAGATGCCGAATGTAGCGCTGGTAATACCATTGCCCGCGCTCCTCTTCGGAAGGCTTGTTGAGCGCGACAACCCGCGCGCTGCGTGGATTCAGGTGCTCGGTAAATCGTTTGATCGTTCCGCCCTTGCCCGCCGCGTCGCGCCCTTCAAACAGCAGCACGAATTTCTGACCGGTTTCCTGCGCCCAAAGCTGCACCTTGAGAAGCTCGGCCTGAAGCTGCGCTTTCTGACGCTCGTAAGAACGCCGCGAAAGCCTGTCACCATATGGATACACGCCGGTTTCAAAGGCGCGGCGGATCTCGTCAGGACTTGGCGCTTGCGCACGGGTCGCGCGCGACGTCTTGGCAGCGCCAGCGGCGCCATTGGCGGCAGGTTCCACAGCAGCAGGAGTATTTGTCATGTGAGGCCTTTCTCTCGAGGTCTTGTGGCTGGAGTCGTCCCGATATTAAACGTTCCGAACCCAACCCACCTTGATAAGGGTCAAAAGCGCAGCCCTGCGCATTGCTTTTCCTCGCATGATCCGGCAGGAGGCAGGGAAGAGTGCCCTCGGAGACCTGACATGACCCGTATCGACGCCAAATTCGCTGAACTCCGCAAGAAAGGCCGCAAGGCTTTTGTCTCGTACATCATGGCCGGCGATCCGGATACGGAGCGCTCCACAGCCGTGCTCAAGGGGCTACCGGCCGCGGGCGTGGACATTATCGAACTGGGCCTGCCGTTCACCGATCCGATGGCCGATGGCGAGACAATCCAACTGGCGGGACAGCGCGCGCTCGAAGGTGGCATGACGCTCAAGAAAACCTTGGCGATGGTGCGCGACTTCCGCGAAGGCGACAACACGACCCCGATCGTGCTGATGGGCTACTACAATCCGATTTACAGTCATGGCGTCGACCAATTCCTGACGGATGCGCGCGAAGCCGGTATCGACGGTCTGATCGTCGTTGACCTGCCACCAGAAGAGGATGAAGAACTCTGCATCCCCGCGCAGGCCGCCGGGCTGAACTTCATCCGTCTCGCAACACCCACGACAGACGACGCACGCCTGCCGAAAGTTCTGCAAAACACCTCTGGATTTGTCTATTACGTGTCCATCACCGGGATCACCGGTGCCGCGGCCGCGCAGGCGGGCGATGTCGGCCCGGAGGTTGCCCGGATCAAGGCGGCAACCGATCTTCCGGTCATCGTCGGCTTCGGCATCCGGACACCGGACACCGCCCAAGCCATCGCGTCCACCGCAGATGGCTGCGTGGTCGGCTCCGCAATCGTGGCGGAGATGGCCTCAGGCAAACCGGTCGAAGAGGTGCTGGCCTTCGTGAAATCCCTTGCGGACGGCGCGCACCGGGCTTGAGTCAATCGGCCTTTCTGAACGGGCTTAACGCTCCTGGATCGATTGCAGATAGTATACCAGGGCCAGAATACGTCCTTGCACGAGGTCCTCGGCACTCACGCCGGGGTGAATCGTGGCGGGATAGGCCTCTTCGAGAAGCAGGTTGCCCCAGATCGGCATCTGGGTCGATCCATGCGCAGTGATGTCACGGCGGCCGTCTATTGACTGATAGATTTCGCTGAAGGGAAAGACATTGTTGTTTTCCTTGGCGATCAACTTGAGATTGCTAGGCCTTTGCGCGAACAACTCTGCCACAGGTCCGTCTCCAGCCCCTTCAACACCGTGGCAAACCGCGCAGTTCTCGGCGAACATGGACGCCCCGTAAGAAAAGTCCTGCGCCATGGCTGTCCCGGTCGCCGTTGTGAAAAATGCCGCGCACATGGAAGCTTGCGCGAGTCTCCTTGTCCATTGGGTCATGGTTTGCTCCCCTAAAGTTGCAGTTACCCGAGCGGTTTGGAAACACTAGCACATACATATTCATTATCGAATATGTATGTGCTGTGTAGCTTTTCTCCTGCCCTGTTGGCTGCTCCTTGATGCGGTGCTGACTGTCTGTCCGCTTGTCCGGTTTCATGCTTTCCTGACACCCTCTGGCACCACGCCCCTTCGGTGTTCTAGGGTTTGTCCATAGATGTGTTTGGATCACCCAAGCGCGGCAAAATGGCTTCGACAGAATCAAACAATTGCCGCAAGACCAAAAATTGGTTAAGTGACCTTACCAATATTGAGAAAGGCCTCTTCATGCCCGTCATCACCGAAATCGCGGATCTGAAGCGTATCTACAAACGGCGCGTGCCGAAGATGTTTTACGACTACTGCGAATCCGGCAGTTGGACGGAACAGACCTTTCGCGAGAACACCTCGGATTTCGACAAGATCTACCTGCGTCAGCGGGTGGCGCTCGATATGGCCAATCGGAATACCGCCACGAAGATGATCGGGCAGGATGTGTCCATGCCCGTTGCGCTGGCGCCTGTGGGACTGACCGGCATGCAACACTATGACGGGGAGATCATGGCGGCCCGGGCGGCCGAAAAGTTCGGGGTGCCCTTCTGCCTGTCGACCATGTCGATCTGTTCGATCGAGGACGTAGCCTCCCATACGTCCAAGCCGTTCTGGATGCAGGTCTACACGCTGAAGGACGACGATTTCATGCAGCGGCTGTTTGATCGGGCGAAAGAGGCCAAATGCTCCGCCGCCGTGATCACGGTCGACCTGCAACTGATGGGCCAGCGCCACAAGGACATCAAGAACGGCCTGTCTGCCCCGCCCAAACTCACCCCTGCCTCCGTCGCAAACATGATGACCAAGGTGCAGTGGGGCCTTGGGATGCTGAGCACCAAACGCCGGTTCTTTGGCAATATCGTCGGCCATGCCAAGGGAGTGACGGACCCGTCTTCGCTCAGCACGTGGACCGCCGAGGCCTTTGACCAATCGCTCGACTGGGACCGCATCCGGGAGTTCCGCAAGATGTGGGACGGCCCGCTGATCATCAAGGGCATCATGGATGTCCGCGACGCGCGCGAAGCGCTCAATGTCGGGGCGGATGCGATTGTCGTGTCGAACCACGGCGGACGGCAGCTTGATGGCGCGCTGAGCTCGATCCGGGCGCTGGAGCCGATCGTCGACGCCGTTGGTGACAAGATCGAAGTGCATATCGACAGCGGGATCCGGTCGGGTCAGGACGTGCTGAAGGCAACGGCTTTGGGCGCAAAGGGATGTTGGATCGGTCGGGCCTATGTCTACGGGTTGGGCGCGATGGGACAAAAAGGTGTGACGCAAGCGCTGGAGGTGATCCACAAGGAGCTCAGCGCGTCGATGGGTCTTTGCGGCCATCGCGACATCACCAAGCTGGATCGCGATATCCTCATGGTGCCGAAAGGGTTCTCTGGCGACTGGGCCTAGGCCGACAGCAAGGCCACGCGCTTTCATGGAAGACCGCAAGACGGCGCGCGCACCGGTTGCGCGCCGTCTTGTGTTTATGCATCCGGCTGTTTCGGCCTGTGGCAGTGTTTCGGCGCGATACCGCGCGGGCCGTGCAATTCCACACCACAGTGGATGCAAACCCAACGGCTTTCCGTCTCTTCGCGGTATTCGCGCCAGCGGCAGGAGCGGGTGGCACGGTTGGAAAACACAGCAACCAGCACGAAGGCAATGATCAGGCCGACAACTACCAACATCCGCTCAACGCCCCTGCCCCGGCACCCCGCATGGGCGGATACGGCAAGACGCCTGCGAGAGTTGATGACCGTCGGTGTTCACCACAGCTTCGGTTTCGACCGCTCGACATAGGTCCGGTCATACTCCGCGCCGCCTTCTTCACCGTCAGTCATATCGGCGAGGATCTGGCCCACGGTGGGCACCGTGTCCCGGTCATCGCGCGACCACAAGCCAGAGCGGATCACCGCCTTGGCACATTGGGTATAGACCTCGTCGATATGGATCACGACGACCGTGGCAGGCATCCGCGCGCCCTTGGCAAAGCGCGACCGCGCGGCCTCGTCATCTGTCAGAAAGGCGGTGCCGTTGACACGCACCGTGGTGCCGGATCCCGGCACGAGAAACAGCAGCGCCACGCGCCCGTCTTCGACAATATCGCGCAGCGCTTCGATGCGATTGTTGCCGCGCCAATCGGGCAACCAGAGCGTTTCGGCATCGGCCACGTGCACGACAGCGCCATCATCGCCGCGTGGCGACCCGTGCACACCGCCATGGCCCACCGTCGAAAGGATACAGAACCGGGCATTGGCGACCCACGCCCGATAAAGCGGGGTCAGGTGCCGCGCCACCTTCGAGACCGCGGCCGGAACCCGCGGGCCATAGAGCGCCTCGAGATCCCCGACCGTCTCGATCCTGCGCATCACGACCCGACCTTGATTTCCGGTACCGCACCCTGAAACCCGGCTTCAGCCATCAGGCGGTCAGACGCGGTTTCGACCTCGTCTTCAAGCCGGGCCAGCATCTCGTTCTTGGACAGCCCCGGTTCGATCGTCGGAAGGAACTCGACCACGGCCAGCCCCTTTTCCCGGCGCACGCCGCGCTTGGGCCAGAACACGCCCACATTCGTCGCCGCTGGCACACAAGGCTGGCCAAGCTGCTCATACAACACCGCAGTGCCCACCTTGTACGGGGCCTTTACACCGGGCGCGACGCGCGTGCCCTGCGCGTAAATGATCAACTGACCCGGCATCGCGAGACCTTTTTTCACATCTGCGAGCATCTTGGTGATGGCCGCGCCGCGTTTGCCCCGGTCCACCGGAACGCAGCCGATCCGCAAGCCGTATTGGCCAATGATCGGCGCATACATCAGCTCGCGCTTCATGATGAACTTCCCGGCCGGGATCGCACCAAAAATCAGGATGATATCAAGAAAGGACTGATGCTTGGCGGCGATCATCACTTCGCCTTCCGGGATCGGACCACGCACTTCGGTGTGCAATCCGACCATCCAGCGCAATGTGAACCGGATCCAGCGACAATACGCCTTGCACCCCGCCCGCGCTCCTCTTGGAGAGACCAGCGCCCACGGCAGGTAAACCAAGCCGATGACCAGCATCATCACATACATCTGAATGTTGAACAGCAGCGAAATCAGCCAGCGCATGTTGGTCGCCTTCCCTTATCAGGGGCTTTCGCCCACGCCATCACGACTGCGCCTCAAGCACGCGCGTCGCGGCAAAACTTGTGGCGAGGAACGCCACGACAGACGCCAAAGGCGGCACGAGCAGCGGGGCCAGCCAGTGCCACCCTTCAAAGCGCAGCCCCGTGAGCAACCCGCCCGCCTCACCGCCGCCCGGCATCAGGGCGATGGCGACCATACCCAGAACGGTGCCCAGCGCTGCGCCGACGAGGGTGCGCGTTGTATACCGCCTCACGAAGGCCGACGCGACATAGCCATCGGTCGCCCCCACCAGACGCAGTGTTGCAATGATCGGCGCATTGGCTGCGAGCGCTGCACTGGCGGCCAGCGTGACCATGGCACCGGTGGCCGCGGCAATCAGCCCGATGGCAAGCCAGCCCAACAAACGCAACCGATCCGCCGCGGCCACAAGCGGTTGGCGCCAGCGCGCGTGATCGTCCAGCACCGCACCCGGCACTTCGGCCTGCAGCCGCAGGCGCAGCCCGTCGGAATCGTAGTCCGGCCCGGTCTCGGAAATCTCGATCAACCGCGGCACGGGGAGCCGGTCCACCGGCAGATCCGGCCCGAACCACGGCTCCAGAAGCGCGCCTTGTTCCTCATCACTCAGCGCGCGCGCGGCACCGATCCCCGGCGTCTGGCGCAGGATCTCGAGGGTGGCTTCGGTCTGCGCTGCGCGTTGATCCGCCGGAGACGAGATCCGGATCGTCGCCGATCGCGCCAGTCCGTCACCCCAATCGACTGCCAGACGCGCTGCCGCAAGGGAGAGCGCCAGCGCAAACACCGTCAGGAATGCCATTGCGGCCGAGGTGAAGACGGTCAACCGGGCGGTGAAACCCTGCGGCGGCACAACCCGATCCGCGCCGACCTCGCGCGAAACCACCGCGCGCAGGATGGTCCTGTTGAATGCACGTATCAAAGATCTGCCCCCGCCGCTTGCACCGTTCGGTTGGAAATCCGAAGCACCCGCGCCTGGACCTGGGCCTTTGCCGCGCGGATCAGCATCAGGTCATGTGTGGCAATCAGCACGGTCTTGCCCATCCGGTTCAACTCGATCAGCAGACGCAGCAAGCGTTGCGACATGTCCCAATCCACATTGCCCGTGGGTTCGTCGGCAAGGATGACATCCGGAGACAGGATCAGCGCACGCGCAAGCGCCGCCCTTTGCCGCTCACCGCCGGAAAGCTCCGGGGGTCGGGCGTCCGCCCGCCCTGTCAGGCCGACCCAGCTCATCAGTTCGAGCAGGTTTTCCTCTTCCTCAGGCGATGCCTGACCGGAGACCGCAAGCGGAAGGGCGACATTTTCCGATACGGGCAAGTGGTCGAGAAACTGGCAGTCCTGATGCACGACACCGATCCTGCGCCGCGCCATGGCAACGGCATCGCGGTCCATGTCGGCAATCTCGGTGCCGAAAACCGTCAGGCTTCCCGAACTGGGAAGCAAGGCTCCGTAGCACAGCTTCATCAACGTGGTTTTGCCCGCGCCGGACGGACCGGTCAGAAAATGGAACGACCCCGGCGCGAGATCGAGCGTGACGCCTTCGAGCAGCGCCTGACCGCCGTAGCTGTAGGCGACATCTGTCAGATTGATCACGCGCGTATCCTTGGAAACTCCGTCGCGTCCGTTTTGCAGCACCCGGACCGGGGATTCAATGTCATGCCCGCAGTTGCGGTGGACTTTTGCCGCTTGTCCCGGCAAGTTTACCAAAACAGTAGAGCAACCGGCCTGTCGCCGGGGAGCAGGGAACACCTTGAGCAGAATGCGATTGACCTGCCCCGAATGCGGGGCGCAATACGAAGTGCCAAAGGACGTGATCCCCGAAGGGGGTCGCGATGTGCAGTGTTCGAACTGCGCGCATACCTGGTTTCAGAGCCATCCGGACGATCCCGCCCCCGATGCGGAGGCGCTCGCAACGCCACCTTCCGACAGCCAGCCCGACACGGGTGACGACCTGCCGCCGCCGCCGCGCGCCGCGGCCGAACCGCCGGAACAGCGGCGCGCCCGGCGGATTGATCCGCAGGTCGAAGAAGTTCTGCGCCAGGAGCGTGAATTCGAAAACCGCCGCCGCGCAGCAGAAGCGGGTATCGTGGAAAGCCAGCCCGACCTCGGGCTGCACACACCCGACAACGCCGTAAGGGCGCGTCAGGCCCGTGCCGATCTTGCAGCGCGCGAATCCGCCGCAACGCCCCAACCGCGCCCGGAAGACATTGCCCCCGAAGTGCCAAGGGACGCCGCCCCCCCGATCCAACCGCCAGAGCCGTCCCCGCGCCGCGCAGAACCGGAAGACCGCGCGGGGGAGACGGAGGACTGGTCCGTGCCCGTCCCGCCGCCAGCGCCCGCGCCCTCGCGCCGGGAATTGCTGCCCGATGTCGAGGAAATCTCGCAATCCCTCACCGATAGCCACAAACCGCGCGCTGTCGACGAGGCCGAACGCCACGAGGTTGGCGACACCGAGACCAAAGAGAAATCCGGCTTCGGCAAGGGGTTCTTTCTTGTCTTGGTGATCGCCGGGTTGTTGACGGCGGTATACGCCTCCGCACCGCAAATCGCCGAGTCGGTCCCTGCGCTTGCACCGGTTCTGAGTGCGTTTGTCGAGACGGTCGATGCCGCCCGCGCCTGGCTTGATGCGCAGGTCGCGGTGCTGCTTTCGACCCTCGATGGCATGAGTTCGGAAGCGACAGAGGCCGGATCCTGAACCGGGTGGGTGCCCGAACCAAGGGCCCCCGCCTCCCCCCAATCGATACAAACCTTGCCTGCAATCGCGCGCGGCGACACAGCAGACCGGAAAACCGGCACTGGTCGTCGGTCATGCCCTTTTTATGGCACGGAGGGGCCCATGTCCGGCATGCCCTTCGGCCCGCATCGGACATCAGTTCCCTTGGAAGTAAACAGCTTTTTGTGCGCGCCGCCCCGGCTTTGCCGAAAGCGGGAAATCTGGTCATACTTTGTCTGCCAATCTGGCCCTATCGGTTGCCTTCAATCCGGGAGCATGTGCTAATCTGGAGACCTGGCGCCCGTAGCAGAGGCTGGGCCACAACATGCGCACTCAAGGAGGCGGACCATGGACGGAAATTTGACGCAGAACGACCTGAGCCACGTCGTCGAGGCCGACAAGGCCCATGTCTGGCACCATCTCGTGCAGCACAAGGCATTTGAGACCAAGGACCCCAACATCATCGTTGAAGGCCGCGGCATGAAGGTCTGGAATCAGGCCGGCAAGGAGCATCTCGACGGGGTGTCCGGCGGGGTCTGGACCGTCAATGTCGGCTATGGCCGTGAAAGCATCGCCAATGCCGTGCGCGACCAACTGATGAAGCTGAATTACTTCGCAGGCGCTGCGGGTTCTGTGCCCGGTGCGCTCTTTGCCGAGAAGCTCATCGAAAAGATGCCCGGACAGTCGCGTGTCTATTACTGCAACTCCGGTTCCGAGGCGAATGAGAAAGCCTTCAAGATGGTGCGCCAGATCGCGCACAAGCGCTATGGCGGCAAGAAGCACAAGATCCTTTATCGTGACCGCGATTATCACGGCACGACGATCTCCTGCCTGTCTGCGGGCGGTCAGGATGAACGCGGCGCGCAATACGGGCCCTACACGCCGGGCTTCGTGCGCGTGCCGCATTGCCTCGAATACCGCGCCGCAGACCAGGGCGCGCCGCGGGAGAATTACGGCGAATGGGCCGCGAACCAGATCGAGGAGGTCATCCTGCGCGAGGGGCCGGATACGGTCGGGGCGCTCTGCCTTGAACCGGTTACGGCGGGCGGTGGCGTGATCACCCCACCCGAGGGCTACTGGCCGCGCGTCCAGGAGATCTGCCGCAAATATGACATTCTGCTGCATATCGACGAAGTGGTGTGCGGTGTTGGCCGGACCGGCACATGGTTCGGCTATCAGCAATACGGCGTGCAGCCCGATATGGTGACCATGGCTAAGGGCGTGGCCTCCGGCTATGCGGCGATTGCCTGTCTGACCACGACGGAGGCCGTATTCGACATGTTCAAGGACGATGCCTCGGACCCGATGAACTATTTCCGCGATATCTCGACCTTTGGCGGCTGCACCGCCGGACCCGCGGCCGCGATGGAAAACATGCGCATCATCGAGGACGAAAACCTGCTCGAAAACTGCCAGGTCATGGGCGACTACATGCTCGACCAGCTTCACGCGCTTGGGGACCGCCATCCCGTGATCGGCAATGTGCGGGGCAAGGGCTTGTTCCTTGGCGCCGAACTGGTCGAAGACCGCGACTCGCGTCGCCCCGCCCCCGAGGCGCAGGTTCAGGCCGTCGTGGCGGATTGCATGGCGCAGGGCGTGATCATCGGGGCCACGAACCGCTCTATCCCCGGTCACAACAACACGCTGTGCTACTCGCCCGCGTTGATCGCCACCAAGGATGACATCGACCACCTGATCGCCGCGACCGACGGTGCTCTGAGCCGTGTTTTCGGCTGATGACCGGAGCGCCGGTAACAGGGGCGTTTCCACGCCCCTACCCGCCGCATGTGCCCTTGTCAGGCCGGTCTGTCCGGCTTGACCCGCTGCGCCTTGACGACGCAGACGCCCTTTTCGAGGCCTTTGCCGAAGACCCTTCCGGCTCCGGATGGACCTATATGCCGCTGGAGCCTTGGGACACCCCAGAGGTCGCCCGCCGCTTCTGCGCAACGCAGCAGGCAAGCGCGGACCCTCAGTTTTACTGTATCCGCGATCGGGACGACCGCGCTTCGGGCTTCTGTTCCTACCTCAGGATCAATCCCGCTGTCGGCACGATCGAGGTCGGCTGGATTCATTTCGCACCGCGCATGCGGCGCAGCGTGGCGGCAACGGAAGCGATCTACCTGCTGATGCGCAACGCCTTCGAGACACTTGGCTATCGGCGTTTCGAATGGAAATGCGATGCGCTGAATGCCGCGTCGCGGGCAGCAGCGGAGCGGTTTGGCTTCACCTATGAGGGAACGCATCGACAGGCGTCCATCACCAAGGGCCGCAATCGGGATACGGCGTGGTTCTCGATCCTCGATCACGAATGGCCCGCTCAGAAATCGCGGTTCGAACGCTGGCTGTCACCGGGAAATTTCGACAGCGCCGGACGGCAAAGAACACGCCTGAGCGCATGTTGACGACGCCGCGCCCTTGAACGAGCGCCAATTGTTAGACCTGGCGCCAAGACATCGCGCTCTTCGGCCGGTCTCGACATTCCGCGTGCCAAGTCGCTGCTCCGTTCTGCGCCCGATCCAGTCCGAGCGCCTCGTGGGGCAAGCGCCGCAGATCCGGGTCACCCTGATACCGAGAGAGGGCGGTACTCCCGTCTGAGGGCCAAGGGTGTCGCGGGTTGCCTGCTTCGCCAGTCTGTGTGAGGCAAAGGATCCGCCCGGTCGGACGAGCCCTTGGCGCGCATCGCCGAACGCCAGCGTTGCGGCCTTCCCCCGCCAACCGACCGCTCCCGGACCGCGACGCACGCGGGACACGCCACGCGGGCAACAAGGAACACGCAGCGTCGCCATTTTTCTGTTTCCGAAACAAAAAAGGAGCACCGCGCGGATGCTCCTTTGCAAGATTCCCGAAAGGCGGAAATCAGCCGTTGACGCTGTCCTTCAGGGCCTTGGCGATGGTCATCTTGACCTGCTTGTCGGCTTCCTTCTTGAACTGCTCGCCGGTCGCAGGGTTGCGCACCATGCGCTCGGGACGCTCGCGGCAGTAGATCTTGCCAACGCCGGGCAGGGTCACCGCGCCGCCACCGGACACTTCCTCGGTGATGATTTCAACGATCGCATCAAGCGCGCCGCCGGCGGTCTTCTTGTCTGTGTCCATTTTTTCAGCCAGTGCGCTCACAAGCTGTGTCTTGGTCATCGGCTTCGCCATTTCATGGTCTCCTTCACTGCCCACCCGTCGGGGCGTCATTCGCCCATCCCTTTGGGCCTCTGTGGCGGGATAAAACCGGATGTTGAGTTAAAACACAACGCCTAGTGTCTCAAATAGCCATATTAATAGGGCTTTCCGGCTGGTTTCCGCTGCGTCAAAGGAAGGCGGTTTCCTCGAAACTGCGTAGTTTGCGGCTGTGAATGCGTTCCAGAGGCATTCGCGACAGTTGCTCCATGGCGCGAATCCCGATCATGAGATGCCGTGCCACCTGGGTTTTATAGAAATCCGAGGCCATGCCTGGCAACTTCAACTCGCCATGCAGCGGTTTATCCGAGACGCAAAGCAACGTCCCGTAGGGCACCCGAAAGCGAAAACCATTCGCCGCAATGGTCGCGCTTTCCATGTCGAGCGCGATGGCCCGCGACTGGCTCAACCGTTGCACCGGACCTTCTTGATCGCGCAATTCCCAGTTGCGGTTATCGACGCTCGCCACAGTGCCCGTGCGCATGACACGTTTGAGATCGTAGCCCTCAAGCTTGGTTTCATCGGCCACCGCGTTTTCCAGCGCGATCTGGATCTCGGCGAGTGCGGGGACCGGCACCCAGACCGGCAGATCATCGTCCAGCACCTTGTCTTCGCGCAGGTAAGCATGGGCAAGGACGAAATCTCCGAGGTTCTGGGAATTGCGCAACCCCGCACAATGGCCCACCATGATCCACGCATGCGGACGCAGCACCGCGATATGGTCGGTGGCGGTTTTGGCGTTTGAGGGGCCCACCCCGATATTCACCAGGGTGATGCCCGCGCCGTTTTCCTTCTTGAGGTGATAGGTCGGCATCTGGGGCATCTTGGACACTGACGGGATGGCGGCATCCGCTTCGGTAATCTCGATATTCCCGGTAGACACAAAGCTGGTGTAACCGCTTTCGGGGTCGGCGAGCATGGCACGCGCAAAAGCCTCGAACTCGGAAACGTAGAACTGGTAGTTCGTAAAGAGAACGTGGTTCTGAAAATGCTCCGGTCCGGTCGCGGTATAATGCGCAAGCCGCGCAAGGGAGTAATCGACGCGTTGCGCGGTAAACAGGGCGAGCGGTTTGTCGCCATCTTCGTCCGCAGAAACGAGCCCGTTGACGATATCGTCATTCGTGGTCGCAAGGTCGGGCACGTCGAACACATCGCGCAGAATGAAGTCCGCCGCCCCCTCCTGCGGCACGCTCAGATCCGGATACCGCGCCACTGCAAAATGCACAGGCATCGGCGTATCCGACCAGCCAATCTCGATGCGGACACCGTGATTGGTGATCAGCAGTTCGAGTTGCTGGGTCAGGTAACGACAGAACATGTCTGGCCGGGTCACTGTCGTGGTGTAGCTGCCCGGGCCGGACACATGGCCAAAGCTCAGACGGCTGTCGACCTTTGCAAAGGTCGAGGTGGTGATGCGGATCTCGGGGTAAAAGGCGCGGTAACGCACCCCCGGATACCCTTCCTGCAACGCAGCCTGAAAATGATCGCGCAGGAATTCCGTTGCCTCGTCATACAAGGAACAAAGGCGCTCGACGGCCGCTTCCGCTTCGGTGAACACGAATGATCCGTGATCCTTGGGGGATTCGACGCGCAGTTGCTCGGGCAGGCTGGTCATGGATGGGTCCTTCTGACGGGTCCTGGGGATTGCACCCCTCTTGTCGGCTTACGTTGACAGCTTGGCAACAGGGGTTCAAGCTGCCGCGAAACGGTCAGGAGCCCTGTCATGTCGATGGATGCCAGCGACCGGCCGAACGCCGCTCACGACGACGCCAAAAACACCGAACCCACGGGGCCCGACTACGACTCGGTCAGTGCCGATGCGTTCGGCGCCGGCCTCAGCGGGATGGGTCTCAATATCCTTGTGCGTGACGTCAAGGCCCAAGCCGCGCGGCTCGCGGCCCTTTTCGACATGGAGGCGTTCCGGGTCTCCTCGGATTTTGCGATCCTGCGCTACGGGGCGGCGGTCTTCCAGCTGCACGCCGATCACACGTATCACAACAACCCCTATCTGGCTCTCCTGCCCGAGACCCCGCCACGCGGTGCGGGGATCGAACTGCGCCTGTATGAAACCGACCCCGATACCGCCGCCGGGAGGGCGGACGCCCACGACATGCTCGTTCTGCAACCGCCCACCGATAAGCCCCACGGGTTACGGGAATGCACGCTGATATGCCCTGACGGGTATGCCTGGGTGCCGTCGCGCCCCTTGTGAGTGATACTGTCAAAAGACCTGCCCGGTCACCGGCGCGCAGGAAACCGGAACGCGCCGGACAACCCGATTGACTCGCCACATCGCTCCGGTTGCTCTGGGCGCATCATTTTCAGAACGGAGCGTCTCGCCATGAATGCACCAAACACCCGGAACCTCACGCATTGGGCCGAACGGGTCGATCTCGCGGCTGCGTTCCGCTGGACCGCGCGGCTCAATATGCACGAAGGCATCGCAAATCATTTCAGCCTGTCAATCAACGAGGATGGCAGCCGGTTTCTGATGAACCCCAACCACCGCCATTTCTCGCGGATCAAGGCTTCCGAGCTGATCGAAGTGGACGCCAACGACCCCGAGACACTCAGGAAACCCGGCGCACCGGATCCAACCGCCTGGGGATTGCATGGCGGTTTGCACCGGCTCTGCCCCCATGCGCGCTGCGCCATGCATGTGCATTCGATCCACGCAACCGTCCTGGCCTGCCTCAAGGACAAGCGGCTCCCGCCCATCGACCAGAACTGCGCCACGTTCTTCAATCGCATCGCGATCGACGAGGCTTATGGCGGGCTCGCTTTCGAAGAGGAAGGCGCACGCTGCGCGCAATTGCTCGACGACCCGGCCAAGAAGGTTCTGGTCATGGGCAATCACGGCGTGATGGTTATTGGCGATACAGTGGCCGATACGTTCAACCGGCTGTATTACTTCGAACGCGCGGCAGAGACCTATATCCGCGCCTTGCAAACCGGGCAGCCTCTTGACGTGCTCTCAGATGAGATCGCCGAGAAAACCGCGCGCGAACTGGAAGCCTATCCCGATCAGGGCACCCAGCATCTCGCCGAACTCAAGGCGATCCTCGATGCCGAGGGTTCCGACTACGCCGGGTGAGCCACCGATACGACCTTCAGCGCCGCGCCCGAAAACAGAAGGCCGAAGCAGGCGCGATGCAATGGACGGCGGCGTCCGGCTCGGCGATAAGCGGCTTATGGACCAACAGCCTCTTCCGATCGATCCAGTCCTGCCCGAACTGACCGCGGCCCTGCGACAGCACGGCCGCGCCGTTCTGCAGGCGCCCCCCGGTGCCGGCAAAACCACCCGCGTGCCACTGGCCATGCTTGAAGCCGATCTGACGGAAGGCAAGATCGTGATGCTGGAGCCGCGCAGACTCGCAGCCCGCGCCGCCGCATCGCGCATGGCCCAGAGCCTTGGCGAAGATCCCGGCCAGACCGTTGGCTACCGCATCCGTGGCGAGACAAAGGCCACGAAGGCCACGCGTATCGAGGTCGTCACCGAAGGCATCCTGACGCGTATGATCCAGTCCGATCCGGAACTGACCGGCATTGGCGCGGTAATCTTTGACGAGTTCCACGAACGCTCCCTCAACGCGGATCTCGGGCTCGCACTCTGCCTCGAGATCACTCAGGCATTGCGGGACGATCTGATCCTCGTCGCCATGTCTGCGACGCTGGACGCCACGCCCGTTGCCGACCTGATGTCTGCGCCGGTTCTCACATCCGAGGGGCGCGCCTTTCCCGTCGAGACGCGCTGGCGCGAAACGCCTCTGGGCAAGCGAACCCGTATCGACGAGGCCGTTGCCGAAACCGTGCTGCACGCGCTGGAGGAGACCAAGGGCGGCATTCTTGCCTTTCTGCCCGGCGAGGGCGAAATTCGCCGGGCCGAGGCAAGGTTGACCGGAATGGTCGGGCCCGACGTGCAGATCCGCCCACTCTTTGGCGCGATGCCTTTTGACGCCCAGCGCGCCGCGATCCGACCGGCGCAATCGGGGCGCAAGGTTGTGCTGGCAACGGCGATTGCGGAAACCTCGCTCACGATCGAAGACATCAGGGTTGTCGTCGATGGCGGTCAGGCGCGCCGCGCGCGTTTCGATCCGGGCTCGGGGATGACCCGGCTTGTAACCGAGCGGGTCTCCCGCGCCGAAGCGACGCAGCGCGCGGGCCGTGCGGGCCGCGTTGCCCAAGGTGTGGCCTATCGCGTCTGGACACGGGGCGAAGACGGGGCATTGCCCGCTTTTCCGCCGACCGAAATCGAAACGGCCGACCTCGCGCCCCTGGCGCTTGAACTGGCGCTCTGGGGGGCGCAACCCGATCAACTTCCCTTTCTGACACAGCCCAATGCCGGGGCCTTTGCCGAGGCGCAGGCCCTGCTGACCATGCTTGGCGCGCTCGACCAGCGCGGGCAGATCACCAAACATGGCCGGCTTCTGGCCAGGCTCCCGGTGCATCCGCGGCTGGGACACATGCTGGCCCTTGCGGGATCCGGAGCAGCACGTCTTGCCGCGTTGCTGTCGGAGCGCGATCCGCTCAAGGGCGCGCCCTCGGATCTGGCCCTTCGACTGGAGGCAATCGGCGACGCGAAGCGCTTTGCCGCAACCCGGCCCTTCGGATTGAACCACGGCGCGCTGGCGCGCATCCGCGACGACGCAAGGCGGCTTGCACGGCTTGCGCCCGCGACGCCCAGCCACGCGGCTCTCGATGCGGCGGAGATGGCCGCGCTTGCCTATCCGGACCGGATCGGCAAGCGCCGGAAAGGCGATGCACCCCGCTTTCAGCTTTCGGGAGGCAAGGGCGCCATCATGGACGACGGGGACCCCTTGGCGGGCGCCCGGCTCATCGTCGTGACCGATACAGACGGCAATCCGCGCGAGGCAAGGATCCGGCAAGCCATCGCCATCAGCGAAAGCGCTCTGCGCGATCTCTTTTCGGATCAGATCCGTTGGGCCGACCAATGCGTGTGGTCAAAGCGGGACAGGCGGGTGGTCGCGCGGCGCCAGGAACGGCTGGGAGCCATCGCGCTTGACGACCGCCTCTGGAAAGACGCGCCGGAAGACGCCATTGCGCGCGCCATGCTCGACGGCGTGCGAGACCTCGGGCTGCGGATGAACGATGCGGCCAAGCGGTTCTGCGCGCGCGTGATGCTGGGGCGTGCGGAGGGGATCGCCTTGCCGGACATGCGCGAGCAAGCCTTGATGGATACGCTCGAAACCTGGCTGTTGCCTTACATTGCGGGCGTGAAGAGCGCCGATGACTGGAATCGCTTCGATCTGCTCCCCGCCTTGCGCGCGCGGCTGGACTGGGATCAGACCCAGGCGCTTGACCGCGCTGTTCCAAGCTCTTTCGAGACCCCGCTCGGGCGCAGGATCCCCATCGATTATTCCGGCGAGCATCCGGAGATTTCCCTGCGCCTACAGGAACTCTTTGGCCAGACCACGCACCCCAGTGTGGGCGGGGTGCCGCTTCGGATCACGCTTCTCTCTCCGGCGCAGCGCCCGGTGCAAACGACCATGGACCTGCCGGGTTTCTGGGATGGCTCTTATGCCGATGTGCGCAAGGACATGCGCGCGCGCTATCCCCGCCATCCCTGGCCGGAAGACCCGCGCGAAGCCGACCCGACCCTGCGCGCCAAACGGCGCAAGCAATAGGGTGAAGCCCGCGAGCGTGCGGGTTCAACAGCCTCGCAATAGCCTCGCTGTGGCACGCTAATCCCACCACGGCCCGTGATGCGGCCCCGTTCCGTCGATCCTGTCGAAACCGTGACGACCAAAGAAATCGCGCTGCGCCTGGATGATATGCGCCGTTCCACGCCCTTGCCGCATGGTGTCCCAAAAACCCAGCGCGGCCGAGAGGACGGGCACCGCATATCCCGCTCCCTGGGCCTGCGACACGACCGAACGCAGAGCCGGAACACCGCTTTTCAGGGTTTGTTCAAAATGTGCGCTCAGCACAATTTGTCCCATTGGCGGATCTTCGGCGAAGGCCGCAGAGATATCATCGAGGAGCCGCGCCCGGATGATGCAGCCCGCCCGCCAGATTTCTGCAATCCTCGCCGGGTCCAGCGCCCAGCCATAGTGTTCCGACGCGGCGCCAAGGATGCGAAAGCCCTGCGCGTATTCCAGAACCCGGGCGGCCAGCACGGCCCGTTCCAAAGCCGCCGCATCGATCTCCATGGGCGCGCGCTCCTTGCCGAAGCGCGACTCCATGGCTTCTCTGAGCGCCTTTTCGGAAGACCACGCTCGCCCGGCCACGGCCGCTTCGATCAAGGTCGCGGATTGCCCGAGCTTGACCGCCTCGATAACCGTCCAGCGTCCGGTTCCCTTCTGGCCGGCACGATCGAGGATCGTGTCCACCGCCGGACCGCCAGTGTCCGGATCGTCATAGCGCAAGATCTTGGCAGTGATTTCGGTGAGGTAGCTTTCCAACGGTCCGGCGTTCCAGTCGTCGAGGAGCGACGCAATGCGTTTGGTTGACCATCCGCCACCATGCCGCAGGATCTCCGTCACCTCCGCCAGCATCTGCATGTCGGCATATTCGATGCCGTTATGCACCGTCTTGACGAAATGCCCCGCACCGTCCGGTCCGAGCCGTGCCACGCAGGGCGCCCCGTCATACCGTGCAGCGATGGCCGTCAGGATGGGCTCCAGCCGCGCCCAGCTTTGCTCCGAACCGCCCATCATCATGGAAGGGCCATGGCGCGCACCCTCTTCACCGCCCGATACGCCCAGCCCGACGAAGTGCAGCCCGTGTTCGTCCAGCCGGCTCGCACGGCGGCGTGTGTCGTGGAAATCGGCATTGCCCGCGTCGATCACGGTATCGCCTTTGGCAAGCTTCGGAATCACGGCATCCAGAAACCCGTCCATCGGCCCGGTGGACGGGATCATGGCCAACAACAGGCGCGGTGTTGGCAAGGCCGCGATCAGCGCGTCGAGGTCGGCAGACGGAGTGATCCGCGCCGCGAGAGGCCCGGCTTCTTCGACAAATGCGTCGATCGCGTCTGCGGAGCGGTTCGAAACGGCCACAGCAATGCCGTGATCGGCCATGTTCAACGCAAGCGCCGAGCCCATTGTGCCCAGCCCGTATAGCCCGATCAAGGGTGTAGAGTTCGTCATGACATCTCTCCATTTGCGCATTGCCGGCGGATCGTTCCGGCAGCCAACCATGCAGCGGCGGTCAGAACAAGACCGGGGCACGCGCCATGCCCCGGTCCCGGAGTCGCACGGATCTAGCCGCGCAGCTTGTGGTGCAGCAGGATCGGCACAACAAGATCTTCCTCATCCGCCAGATGACGCGTGAGCAAGGCCTCGATGGTCCGGCTTTCGCGCAGCACATCGGCGGTTTCCTCCCGCGCCTGCGCTTCGTCCAGCGTTGTCAGCCGGATGACGCGATTGGCGGCGCGCTCGAAACGATGCAGCGTGGCATCGAGCGCCTCATGGTCGGACTCAAGGATCTCTATCCCCGGATCAAACCGCGAATCCGCAGCCGACAGCTCCGGGAAAAAGCGCGTGTCCTCCCAATGATGGTGCCCATGCAGGCTGGAGACCAGCGCCCCGCCGAACCGCGACAAGCGCTCCGCATGGGTGTCGGCATCCCGCTCCCGATCGAGATATCTTTCGCCGTCGCGGGTCAGCGTCCGGGCCAATTGACGAAACATGAGGTGAGCCCCCATCCAGTTTGCGATGGAGGTCGCGAAATCCGGGTGATCCGGCCAAGCTTCGCGCGGATAATCCCGGAGCAGGATGCGCATGTCTTCCGGCAGCGCCGCCTGTCTGACAGTGTGTGTCTGGGTCATGGCAGCGGATATAAGGGCGCGCCCGTCCGGAATAAGGCGCATTCGGAGAGAGACCGGGTGCGGGAATGCACCTTGAGACACAAGCGGCCCAGGCTGGCTCCACGGTCAGAAGGAAACACTCAGACCGGAACGCCGCTCGACAGCGCCGATATGCGTGGCAGCGACCGGAACCCGGCGAGAATGCGCTGCGCATTGCGCTCTGGCGCGTCTCGCCCATCCAGCCTGAGATCGTAGACCATCCCGGCATGCACATGGCGCGCATCCGCATCCGCCATGCCGATTGGGCGATCGCCACGCGCCTGTTCGCGCGCTCTGAGCGTGTCGAGCGGTGTTTCCAGCCCGACAAAGAGGACATCCGTTCCGCTCAGGATCTCACGCAGATCGGCAATCCAGCGCTGCGTGTCGAGAATATGCTCGACAATCAGGGGATTGCCGCTGTGCGCCACGGCTCCGATCATCGCGTGCAGCCCGCCAAACACCCGCTCGCGAAACTCCGACCAAAGAAAATCCCCGCTGCGCACACGCTGCATCGGCAACACACCCGTATCACGCAAATGATCGATCGACAGGTGCCAGAACGGTTCCTCGGCGATACTCTGGATTGCCTGCGCAACGGTTGTCTTTCCGCTCGATGACGCCCCGTTCAGGACAATCACCGGCACCTGTCTGCCCCGTCTTTGCCCCCTGGTGTGTTCCGACCCACGCATGGTTAGCCTGCCGTGAAACTCGTTTCGTAAAAGCGCAGCCAGTTGCCGCCGAGAATGCCGTCCGTTTCCTCGGCCGTGAAGCCTGCATCATGCAATCCGTCGCGCAGCGAGTCCCAGTCCCGATTGTCGCGGAACCACTCTGGCATCGCCGGAAAACCCGGCGCCGCCGCAGAGCCTTCGCCGTAATCCATTTCTTTGGTCCAGCGCCCGACGCGCATCCAAGTCACCACACTGTCCGGCTGATCCTGGCACAGGTCGCTGCCGATCCCGAGGCTCTCCGCACCGTACCGATCCGCCGCTTCCGCAATCATCTCGCAAAAACTCTGCCTTGTGCAGTTGGAGCCATCCGCCAGGTGGTGCGGGTAGAGCGAAAAGCCAAGCATGCCGCCTGCGTTGGTCAAAGCGCGCAAGACCGTGTCGGATTTGTTGCGCAAGGCCGGGTGCCACCAGTCCGGGTTGGCGTGGGTGATGGCGATGGGGCGTGTCGAATGATCGATTGCTTCAAGCGTGGAACGCTCCGCGGAATGGCTCATGTCGATCACAAGGCCGACGCGGTTCATCTCTGCGATTACGGCGCGGCCCATCCGCGTCAGTCCGGGATCCTCGTCTTCATAGGCACCGGTCGCCAGCAGCGACTGGTTGTTGTAACTCAGCTGCATGAACCGCACGCCAAGCTGATGCACGATCTCCACCAGACCGATATCGTCCTCGATCGGGCTGGGGTTCTGGAAACCGAAAAAAACGGCGGTGCGCCCGGTTTCCTGAGCCTTCATCACATCTGCTGCACAGGTGCCCCGCATGATCAGCGTGGGATAGGTTTCGAAGAACCGGTTCCAACGCTCGAGGTTGGCCACCATCTCGCGAAAATTCTCGTGGTAGGCAATGGTCACATGGATCGCGTCGACCCCACCTTCGCGCAATTGGCGGAAGATCTTTCCGGAGAAGTTGCAATATTGCAGATTGTCGATCACGGGCACTTGCATGACGCGACGCTACCCGGCTTGCGCGCCGCACACAACGCCCCACGCATAGCGCGCCGCAAGACCCGGCCAAGGCCCCCGCACGCCAACGCTGCGTTCCAGGGCTGTCACCCGACGCGGCGACGCCCGACGCCTGCGCCCCCCCCAGGCCCGACGATGACAACCGCCGAACGAACAGCGCCGCTCAAAGCCCCCGGAACCGACAGTGTTGGACGATTTTCCTTGCGAAATCTCTCAGATCATGGCACCGCCGCTTCCATGAGCATCGTGATCCTTCTCCGACGACCCTTCTGAGCCCTCCGCGCCCGCCGCGCGGAGCGATTCCGCTGTTCCCGCACCAGTTGGTGCACCTCTCTCCACATGTTCAAATCTCTTGACGGCGCCGCAGTGCCTTGGCACCAATCGGTTTTCCGTCCCGATCGAGGATAATCTCATGATCCCGTCCGTTTTGCCGACCTATAACCGTGCGCCCCTTTCCTTTGTCAAAGGCGAAGGCAGCTGGCTGATCGAGGCAGACGGGCGACGTTTTCTGGATCTCGGCGCCGGCATCGCCGTCAACGCGCTCGGGCATGCCCATCCCGCACTGGTGGACGCGCTGACAACACAGGCCAACACGCTCTGGCACGTGTCCAACCTCTACCAGATCCCGCAACAGCAGGCGCTGGCGGACAAGCTCGTGGCCAACAGCTTTGCGGACACGGTGTTCTTTACCAATTCCGGCACGGAAAGCTGTGAACTGGCGGTCAAGATGGCCCGCAAATACTGGAACGACAAAGGCCATCCGGAGCGCTCCCGGGTCATCGCCTTCGAAGGCAGCTTCCACGGGCGGTCTTCGGCCGGCATCGCTGCCGCCGGATCGCAAAAGATGACCGCCGGTTTCGGCCCGCTCCTGCCCGGCTTCACCCATTTGGGTTGGGGCGACCATGACGCGCTCAAGGCCGAAGACCTCAGCGATGTGGCCGCGATCCTGATCGAGCCGATTCAGGGCGAAGGCGGCATCCGCCCGCTGCCCGACATGTGCCTCAAGGGGCTGCGTGCGCTCTGTGACGAAAGCGGCACCCTGCTCGTTCTGGACGAGGTGCAATGTGGCATCGGCCGGACGGGACGCCTGTTTGCCCATGAATGGGCCGGGATCGTACCCGACATCATGATGGTCGCAAAGGGCATCGGCGGCGGCTTCCCGCTCGGTGCCGTGCTCGCCACGGAAAACGCCGCATCCGGCATGACTGCCGGCACCCACGGCTCGACCTATGGCGGCAACCCGCTGGCCTGTGCGGTGGGATGTGCCGTGATGGATCATGTGACGGATCCTGATTTCCTCGCGGATGTGTGCCGCCGCGCGAGCCTGCTGCGCCAAAGGCTCGAAGGCCTGGTCGCCGCGCATCCGGATGTTCTTGAAGGCGTCCGCGGCAGCGGGCTGATGCTGGGGCTGAAATGCAAGGTCAGCAATATCGACCTGGTCAACGCCGCCTATGCCGCCGAGCTGATCACCGTGCCTGCCGCCGACAACGTGGTGCGTCTCCTGCCGCCGCTGACACTTTCGGACGCGGAGATCGCTGAAGCGATCACCCGTTTGGAACAGGCCGCAACCGCGCTCGAAAAGGCACCGGCCTGAGTGTTTCTTTGGGCTTGAAATATCCCGGGGAGTCGCGGCTTGCCGCGACGGGGCAGCGCCCCGAACTTTCCCTCCGCGTGACGAAATGAGATGACATGAACCATTTTCTCGATATCCACAAAACCGACAAACCCGCCTTGCGCGGCATTATCGACAGGGCCCGCGCGATCAAGGATGCCCGCGATGGCCAGCCCAAGGCCGCCCCCGATGCCGATACCCCGCTCGCCGGGCGCATGGTTGCGCTGATCTTCGAAAAGCCATCGACCCGCACGCGCGTGAGCTTCGATCTCGGAGTGCGCCAGATGGGCGGCCAGACGATGGTGCTCTCGGGCAACGACATGCAGCTCGGTCACGGCGAGACCATCGCCGACACGGCGCGCGTTCTGTCGCGCTATGTCGATATGATCATGATCCGGACCTTTGATGAATCCGTGCTCGAAGAGATGGCTGAATATGCCTCTGTTCCGGTGATCAACGGTCTGACCGACCGCACCCATCCCTGCCAGATCATGGCCGACGTGATGACCTTCGAAGAGCACCGCGGCCCCATTGCCGGGAAAAAGGTCGTCTGGTGCGGTGATGGCAACAATGTCTGCGCGTCTTTCCTGCATGCAGCGGGGCAGTTCGGTTTCGATCTGACCTTTACCGGCCCGGTGCAGCTCGATCCCGAAATGGAATTTGTCGGCTGGGCGCGCAATGCCGGCAGCGCGATCACGATCGAACGCGACCCGATAAAGGCTGTGGAAGGTGCGGATCTGATCGTCGCCGACACATGGGTCTCCATGCATGATGCGCAATCTGCCCGCGAGCGACGGCACAACATGCTGCGCCCCTACCAGGTAAATGCGCGCCTGATGAGCCATGCAAAACCGGACGCGCTGTTCATGCATTGCCTTCCGGCACACCGCGAAGAAGAAGTGACCTCCGAGGTGATGGACGGACCGCATTCGGTCATCTGGGATGAAGCCGAAAACCGGCTGCATGCGCAGAAGGCCATCATGCGCTGGTGTCTCGACCTCTGACAAGCCGCCGAATGGCCCGACGGCCCTTGGCGGAGCGCCGGCGATGGCGCGTTCAATTTGGCGCGCTTGCCATCACCGGATGGCCGGCCATGCGCACCGGACAGGATTTGCGGGTTTGAGCGGAGAAAAAACTTTTCAGACCGCGATCACGCTGGCACTGTCGGCGCGATGAAAGATCTGGATCATATCGCCCCGGAACCGGGTCTGCGCCCGCCGGAAACGGTCATGCGCCTGAGCAGGATGGGAGCGATGTTCCCGTCCCGGCTGTCGTTTTTGCGGGCATTGACGCGGCGCTTGCATCACGAGGGCGCCCGCCTCACCCGTCCCGTATGGGAGATCGATGCGCAGGGCTATGGTCACGCCGTCTATACCATCGCCGTGGGCGGGCGACCCTACAGCCTTGTGGCAGTATCCTCACACCTGCCCGATGATCTTCGCAGCGACCGGGTCATCGCAACCGCCTGGGACACGGCCTATGTGCTGTTTGACGGCGTTCCCGGTGCGGCGGACATCGCGCGCCTTGTGGCCGAAGCCCCGAAACAGGAAGCCGCACGTTTCAGCGAACGGGATCTGGTGCTGAGCCGCGCAAACCGATCGGTGCGGCTCTTTTCGCATGTGGTGGAGCGGCTGCGCGCGGGCCAACAACCCGATCCCGCCTTGATCGACTCCGTCGGCTACCTGATGCGGACCACGGCGGTCTACGGCAATGGCAAGTTCGGGATCGCGGATCGCGCGCTTTACGCGGACCGCCCCGGCTTGTCCGGTCCCTTCGCTGCCGAGATGCTGACGGTGTGGATGATCCGGACCTTTACCCACGAGCTCGTCGAACATCTGGGCGGCGCCCCCCTTGATCGGGACATCAAACGCCATCTCGGGATCGGCAACGCAACGGGTCTCGGCATGGCGCCGTTCCTCGTGTCGCACCCGGTGTTGCTGCACAATTGGATGACCGCGCGAGAGACCGCCCTGGCCCGGGTGCGACGCCTGCCCGCACTGGATGATGCCGCACGCGGCACGTTGCATGCGCTTGCCGAAAGAGCGCAGAGACACCTCGATTCGTGGACCCTGCCGGACCCGCACCATGCCGCGATACTGGCCCGGCTTCGACAAGACTGGGCCGAACTGCGCGTCTGGATGCGCGATGGATTTTTGCAGGACGCGCCGCTCGACGCCTTGATCCGACGCGCAGAACGGTATGACGCGCCCACGCAGGAATTGGCCGTGTCGCTGGCCATCGAGCCATTTGGCAGGCTTGTCGATGATCTGTGTGACGGCATGAACGATAACTCCGGGCTTGCCCCGCTGCCCTTCGCCACGCCACAAGAAGCCCGTCGCGCCATCGAGCGCCATTTCGACTGGGCCCTCGCGCTGCGGTTCGATGACCCCGACGAAACCCGCCAATTCTGGTATGTGTCCGAGGAAAAGCTCGAACCGCGGCTCGGCGACCGGCACAGCGAAGACGGCGCCGAACGGGAAAGCCCGCTCGACATTGCCCGGCGCGTGCAAGAGCTCTACCACGCGCTGGACGAGAGCTGCGATCTGCGGGCCTTCCGCGCCGCGAGCCCGGAGCATGAACTTGCCCTGACGCGGCTGGCTTGCGTAATGCGCCACCCCTATTCCGAGATTCGCGACAACCTCATCGGCGCGGGGTGCCTGCCCATCGACATGTTGCGCTCCAAGCTGTCGTTTTTCGGCGCGACAAAGTTCGATCCAAAATCGGACCGCTGGACCCGCGTGACACTGGCACAAGGCGCGCCTCTGCCTGATGAATTGCACTCGCCACGAGCGGATGACTGGTGGATGGCGGTGCGCGCGTGAGGCGATCCGCCTCTGAAATGTCGGCCCTGTCTGAACGTGCCGCCCGCGGCGCGGGCTTCCCGCCTGCGCAGGCAGCCCTGTTCGGACGTGCCGTCGTGATGCATATGGCGCATGGCGGCCCGGAAGACGCGCTTCTCGAAGCCCTGGCCACGCCAAAGGACAGTCCGATCCTGCGGCTCCCTCTGGTGCTCGATGACCTCATGCGGATCCTGAGCCAAATGCCCGAAGGCGGTGCTCTGACGCTTCTGGGCCGCGATACACGTCTGGCACTGGCTTATGCGCGGCTGGCACCGGTTACCCTGTCGCTCGACATCGCCACACGGGCGGATGGCACTCATTCTCTTGTCTTCGCACCGGGCGATACACCCGCCGATCCGCCCCCCGCCGGACTGGACCCGAGCGCGGATCTGGTGCGCGCGCTGTCCAAGCTCGCCTCCAAAACCTATGTCCCTGCCTCCGTCGGCGGCCGGCATGGTGCAGGTGCAGGCAATATAGACAACGACTGAGCGCCTGCCCGTTCCCGACTGTCTCAGTCCGCCGCGAACGGGTTTTGCGGGTAGCGCACATGGACAAGGCTCAAGCCTTCTGGCGGACAGACCGGCCCGCAAGCAGCACGATCGCGCGCCTCCAGCGCATCGCGCACCCGCTCTGCGGGCCAGGCACCACAACCGACCCGTTCGAGCGTGCCGACAATGGAGCGCACCTGGTTGTGCAGGAACGACCGCGCGCGCAGACGAAAATGCACTTCCGGGCCAGCAAAGCCCTGAACGCGGTCGATCTGTATCTCATCCAGCGTCTTGACCGGCGATTTCGCCTGACAGATCGACGCGCGGAAGGTGGTAAAATCGTGCTTGCCGATGAGGTGCCGCGCCGCCGCGCGCATCCTGTCCACCGCAAGCGGTTGCTTGACGTGCCAGACCTGCCCGGCCTCCAGCGTTGCCGGTGCCCGGCGATCCAGTATCCGAAACAGATAGCCGCGTTCCAATGCGGAAAACCGCGCGTGCCAGTCATCCGCCACCCGCGCAGCCGCCCGGATTGCGACCGGTGCGGGCTTGAGGTGATGGTTCAACGCCTCCGAAAGCCTGAACGGATCCCAGTCGCGCTGCAAGTCCGCATGGGCAACCTGACCGCGCGCGTGCACCCCCGCATCCGTCCGCCCGGCAGCCGCAATCGTGATCTCCCCCGGTTCAAGCCGCATCAGGGCTGCCTCTATCGCCCCTTGCACGGACGGCTGATCCGCCTGCCGCTGCCATCCTGCAAACGGGCGACCGTCATATTCCACCAGTAACGCGAATCTTGGCATGGCCGCGCAGTAGCGCGGCCCGGCCCGCCGGGTCAATGGCGCATGGCACCAATGCAAGGCACGCAGCGCGCTCGGCGTGGCTCGCTGCAGGCACGCGGCATATCCTGCCCGCCGCATACCTGCCGTCGGACAAGAGTTTTCCCCGCGCCTCTGGTTTCCTGCCGCGCGCACCCTTATCTTCGGCCAGACGATTGGAAAGGAAGCCGGTTTGGTCATTGGAACGATTGCCGACACGCTCACCCGCAGCGTTGAGAATGTGACGGGCGCGCTCTCCGAGACCTTTGTGGAGCCCACGATCCGCCTTGGGGTCACGGGGCTGTCGCGGGCGGGGAAGACGGTTTTCATCACCTCCCTGATTGCCAACCTGATGGATCGGGGACGGATGCCGCAACTGCTGGCGGAATCGGAAAACCGGATCCTGACCGCCTTCCTCCAGCCGCAACCCGACGACACGATCCCCCGCTTCGACTACGAGGCGCATCTTGCCGCCCTTTCCGCCCGTGAACCGCGTTGGCCGGACAGCACCCGCGCCATATCCGAGCTGCGTCTGTCCATGAAGATCCGCCCCAACGGGCTTCTGGCGGGCCTGCAGGGACCGCGCGTGATCCATCTCGATATTGTCGACTATCCCGGGGAATGGCTGCTCGATCTGGGCTTGCTCGACAAGAGCTATACCGATTGGTCCCGCGATATGCTGGAGCGTCTCGCCTTGCGCCCGGACGGACCCGACTTCATCGCCATGGCGCAGGCCGAGGACGCGACACAACCCATTGACGAAACGCGCGCGAAAGGGTTGGCGGCGCAATATACTGCCGCGCTCGATGCCGCGCGGGAGGCCGGGTTCTCGGATTGCTCACCGGGTCGGTTCCTTTTGCCCGGAGACCTCGCAGGGTCGCCCGTGCTGACCTTTGCGCCCTTGCCGCCTCTGGACAACGCGCCGCGCCGGTCTTTGTGGCGCGAAATGGAACGCCGGTTCGAAGCCTATAAGGCGCGCGTGGTGAAACCGTTCTTCCGCGACCATTTCAGCCGGATAGACAGACAGGTCGTGCTCGTGGATGCGCTTGGTGCGATCCATGCCGGGCCGCGCGCGGTGGAGGACCTGCGCCAGACCATGGCCGATATTCTTGGCGCCTTCCGCCCCGGTGCCAACGCGTTTCTCAGCAAGCTTCTGCTCGGCAAACGGGTCGAAAAAATCCTGTTCGCCGCCACAAAGGCGGACCACCTGCACCACACGCAGCATCCCCGTCTCGCGGCCATCATGGATGCGCTCATGCGCGACGCGCGCGACCGGGCGCGGTTTGCCGGGGCAGAGACGCAAGCCCTTGCACTGGCCGCCTACCGCGCAACCACCGAGGAGCGCATGACCCATGAGGGGCGCACGCTCGACGTGGTACGCGGGACGTTGCTTGGCAGCGGAAAACAGGCGGCGTTTTATCCCGGTGAATTGCCCGAGGATCCCGCGCATTTGCTGACGCCCGCGCGCAACGGGGCGGAACGGTGGCTCGATGCGGATTATCAGGTGATGCGTTTTGCGCCTGCACGGCTGTCCCGCAAACCGGGTGAGGGGCCGCCCCATATCCGCCTTGACCGCGCCGCGCAGTTCCTGATCGGAGACCGGCTGTGACGGCCGCACTCGAAATACGCGATGCGAAACCGCTCGATGCCGGCGCTGTCGGGGAAATCCTCACACGCTTCATCGACGATACCGAATGGATGCCCCGTGTGCATACACGCGCCGAAGATCTGGCGCATGCCGCCGGCCTGATCGACCGCGGTTGGGTCCGCGTGGCCTGTGTTTCGCGGCAGGTGGTCGGGTTTCTCGCGCGGGAAAACCATTTTGTCCACGCGCTCTACATCGCGCCGGAGCAGCAGCGGTGCGGATTGGGCCAGACCCTTCTGGCGGATGCGCAGGCCGCGAGTGACACGCTCGAGCTCTGGACCTTCGAGGCCAACCACGGCGCGCAGCGGTTCTATGAACGTGCCGGGTTCGTCCTTGTCGAGCGCGGCGACGGCAGCACCAATGACGAAGGGATCGCCGACAGGCGCTACGTTTGGGAGTCCGCTTCGACCGTCTCGGCTCCTGACTCCAGCCAACAGGGTGCCGCACCAGCCAATCTCGGCGCCGCGCAAAGCCTCGAAGGAACGCACAATGAGCGATGATCCAAACTGCCGCAACGGTCCGGTTCTGATCGAACTGGGCGACGCGGATGAAGGCCCATCCCCTGCCGAGGCGCCGGCGATTCCGGATCTGGACGATCAGGCCGCGCCGCAGGGGCAGGCCATGGCCACTGTTGCCGCGTTGACCGCGCGCCAGCCCTCGATGCTCGCACGATGGTTCTGGCGCTTGCTGGTTGCGCTGATCGGCACGATTGCTTCGATCAGCGCGTGGAATTTTGCAGCGGGCCTTGTCGCCACCAATCCGGTTCTCGGCTGGGCGGTGTCCGGGCTGATCGCGGCCTTTGTGCTTGTCATGGTGCTCATCGCCATCAAGGAAATTGCCGCGTTTTCCCGTCTCGCCCAGATCGACAGCCTTCATCACGCCGCCGCACAGGCCCGCGCGGACGAAGATCTCACCGCCGCACGGGAGGTTTCAGGCAAGCTGGTCGCGCTCTACCGTAGTCGCGACGACACGCGCTGGGGCCGTGAACGGCTGGCGGAGCGCGAAGCCGAGGTGTTCGATGCGCCCGCGCTTCTCGATCTGACCGAACGCGAACTGCTCGCGCAGCTGGACAGCGCGGCCCGACGCGAAGTGGAAGCCGCCGCACGCCAGGTTGCCACAGTCACCGCGCTGGTCCCGCTCGCCTTTGCCGATGTCGCCGCGGCGTTCGGCGCCAATCTGCGCATGATCCGCCGGGTTGCGGAAATCTATGGCGGGCGATCCGGAACACTCGGAACATGGCGGCTGACGCGGGCCGTCATGGCGCATCTGGTGGCCACAGGGGCAGTTGCCGTGGGCGATGACATGCTGGAGCCCGTGTTGGGCGGCGGTCTGCTGGGAAAGCTCTCGCGCCGCTTCGGCGAGGGGCTCGTGAACGGGGCCCTGACCGCGCGTGTGGGTGTCGCCACGATGGAGGTGTGCCGCCCCCTGCCCTTCTCTGCGCTCGAGCGCCCGTCTGCGCGCGGCATCGTGCGCGGCGCGCTTGGCGGGCTGTTCCGGTCAGAGACCGCAGAACGCTAGCCCCTGACACGGGCAAAAGGCCACTCAGTCCGGTGCCAGCATGTAGCCCGCGCCTCTCACCGTCTGGAGATAGCGCGGTTGTTTCGGATCCGTTTCGAGTTTGCGCCGCAGCCGCGTGATTTGCACGTCGACGGCGCGTTCTTGCGCTTGCCCCTTGTCGCGCCCCAATTGCTCCACCAGCTTTGACCGGCTGAGCGCCTCGCCGGGGCGGGCAGAAAAGATGCGCATGAGGTGGCTCTCCGTGGCCGTGAGCCGCACGAGATCCTCCCCGCGCCAAAGCTCGCCCCGCTCGATGTCATAACGCACATCGCCAAGGGACAGCAGCTTGGGCTGCGCAGAATCGACCTGAGCCTCGGGCATGCGACGGAGGATCGCGTTGATACGCAGCAGCAATTCCTTGGGTTCAAAGGGTTTGGCGAGGTAGTCATCCGCACCGGCCTCTAGGCCAGCGATACGGTCCTCTGCCTCGGCCCGCGCCGTCAGGAGCAGGATCGGCGTGGTGGAGGTTTCGCGGATCGCGCGGGTCAGGCTGACGCCATCTTCACCCGGCATCATGACATCGAGGACAATCATGTCGAAATCCAGCCCGGACAGGATGCGGCGCGCATGGGCTGCATCCCGCGCGGCGCTGACCAGAAATCCATTCCGGATCAGAAACTTCTGAAGCAGAACCCGGATACGTTCGTCATCGTCGACGATCAGAAGATGTGCATCCGGATCCGTCATCCGCGGCCCTCCCTGAGGCTTTGATATTGCCTGCGCATATCGGGATCCATCATCGCTTCAAGAACCCGCCGAAACCCGGCCACGGCCTCTGGACCGGCTTGTTTGTAAGCCGCGCGCATGCGCGCCCTTTGGGCGTCGCCAAGCTCCCGTTCGAGCGCCTTTCCTTCTTCGGTCAGGAAAAGGTGCCGCTCGCGCTTGTCCACACGCCCGACACGGCTCTCCACCAGCCCGTCCTCGATCAGGGTGCGCAGCACCCGGTTGAGCGATTGTTTGGTCACGCCAAGCGTTGCGAGCAGATTATTGACAGTGGTGCCCGGCGCGCCATTGATGAAATGCAGCGCGCGATGGTGTGCGCGGCCATAGCTGAGGGTGGCCAGTATGCGATCAGGGTCTGCCGTGAACCCGCGATAGGCAAAAAACATGGCCTCCGCGCCCTGCCGCAACTGCTCGTCGGTCAGGTAGAGCAGAGTTTCGCCACTTGCGGGAGCGCGCATCCGCGGCTCCAATCGTCTGTCCCCTTCGGCCATGCGCCCTCCGGCTGTGTCTGGACCGTTTTGCCTACATTACGTCAGCCTTGTTGACATTCCAAGACGGAATTGATAGCGAATCCCATCAATCGTGTAATTTTATGTCCGTTTCGGACGTAAAATGCGCAATAATCGAAAACCGCGTCTGAGGGAGATGACCATGGCTGAGGGAGCCTATGACGATCGGGACGGAATGATCTGGATGGATGGCACAATGGTGGACTGGCGCGCTGCCAACGTCCATGTGCTGACCCACGGCCTGCATTACGCCAGTTCGGTTTTCGAGGGGGAGCGCGCGTATAACGGCAAGATCTTCTTGTCGCGCAAGCATTCCGAGAGGCTGCATTTTTCCGCTTCACAACTCGATTTCGACATCCCCTACACGGTCGACGAAATCGAAACCGCGAAAGAAGCCGTTCTGAAGGCAAACGGGTTTTCCGATGCCTATGTGCGCGCCGTCGCCTGGCGCGGCGCCGGCGAAGACATGGGTGTTGCGTCCAAGCGCAACCCGGTCCGCCTTGCCATCGCGGCATGGGAATGGGGCAATTATTACGGCGATGCCAAGATGAAGGGCGCGAAGCTCGATATCGCCAAATGGAAGCGCCCGTCGCCGGAAACCGCGCCCAGCCACGCCAAGGCCGCCGGTCTTTACATGATCTGCACGATGGCAAAGCACGAGGCCGAGGCCAAGGGTTGCTCGGACGCAATGATGTTCGACTATCGCGGTTACGTGGCGGAAGCCACCGGCGCCAATATCTTCTTTGTCAAGGATGGCGAAGTGCACACGCCGACCCCGGATTGCTTCCTGAATGGTTTGACGCGCCAGACCGTGCTGACGATGCTGAAAGAACGGCAGATCAAGGTTCACGAACGCCACATCATGCCCGAGGAACTCGAAAGCTTCGAGCAATGCTGGCTGACCGGCACAGCCGCCGAGGTTACACCGGTCGGAAAGATCGGCGAATTTTCATTCGAAGTCGGCGCGCTTACACGGGATATCTCGGACGGTTACGAGAAGCTCGTGCGCAGCTGAGTCGCCGCTTGGGAGAGCGACGCATGTGTCCGCTCCGGACAGGAACGCCAGTATCCTTGCTGACGTGAAAGCGTGTGACGGAAACTATCCCTTTCCCGCTGATCCTCGATTCACCGTGCGCCCTTATGGTCGCACGGTTTTTCTTTGCGCTGCCCATTGCAGCCAAACGCGGATCGGTGGCCAACGCTGCGCAAAAATGGAAAGCTCCTTCCGGTTCAGGCTCTGCCCTCGTCAGATCAGGGTTCGCAGCATCGCCGTATGGCTCTGTATCACTGCATTCTGATCCACGATCCGTGCAAGCCGCTCCTCGATTTCATCCTGACAAGCGTCGAGCTGATCGACGATACCGGTCAAGGCCGTTCCGGAATTGGACAGCGAGGCGCTCTCGATCTTGCACATCATGCGTGTCGAACTCAGCCCGGTGACATAGCGCTTCATGTCGAGCACCGAGCGTCCGAGGCGCCCCGCCTCCGTTTCCACGCGCGTAAGCGCTTTGCGAGTCTCTTGCATGAACTCTTCGGTCAACGATTGCAGCGCCACAACCTCCGCTTCCGCGTCGACACCCACCTCTTCGGAGAACTCTTCTTTCTTCAGGGCGGCTTGCATCTCCCCATAGAGCGCAGAGGCAAAGCCGAGAAACTGGACCCGCAGAATTGCGTTCCGGATCAGTGCGAAGACACTCTCCTCGCCGTCAACAAACGTCTTGACCCATGTCGACATCTCTTCAAGCATCTGGCTGTAATTGACGGAGATGGCCGAGATAGGCCCCCCTGCGTTTTCCAAGCGCGACGCAATGATCCTCATGTTGAGGGGGACGGTCCGGATCGCTTTGAACGCGTCTGTCATCTCCATCGTTTCCGCCTGGACTTGCGCGATAGAGGCTGACAGGGCGACAAAACGCTTTTGCAGCGGATCCAGCGCGTCGCCGCAATACGTTTTTTTCGCGTCCCATTCCTCGGAGAGGGCCGCCGAATGAAACACGTCGTACGTCGGATATCCCAATTCTGCGAGGTCAGCCGCAATCTGTGCGGCGCTGTCCTCCGGGGAGAGGCCATCCGTTTCGGCGGCATGTGCCTTGGCGTAGATCGTCTCCACTTTTTCCCGCAAGGGAGATAACGGCTTGAAATACGTCGACAAGAACCCGCCTTCGATCGGGGAAACGACGCCAAAGACCCAATAGTGCCGGCCGTCAGCATCCATGTTCTTGACATAGTAGCCGGTCTGCTTCCCGGATTTCAGCCTGCCCCAGAGCAAATGAAACAGGCCCCGGGGCATATCGGCGTGCCGCACGAGCTTGTGCGGGGCGCCAAGGATCTCATCCCACTCAAAACCGCCAAGGCGCTGAAACACCATGCTGGCGCTTTCGATCACGCCGCGCGGGTCGGTACGCGTGTAGAACAGGTCAGCCGCTTGAAACGGGACTTCTCCCCGAGCGGTCTTGCGCGCTTCCTTGGCAAATTCCGGCGATAGCTCAGTCATTCCGCACCCCTTGGCAGTAGATCGGCCTACCATCGCCGCAGAGCTTTGCCGAAACGTAAAGATGCGCGGGGATTCAGCCCGCGCATCCAAAAAAATGACCCAAATTGAACCCAGCGGCTCTTTAGCCGGGGCTCATCCCGCGCAACCGTTCGGAGCGGCGTCGCAGCATCTCGACCGTTGCCAGCAGTGCAATTGAAATCCCCACGAGGATCGTCGCAACCGCCAGAATGGTCGGCGAGATCTGTTCGCGCAGGCCGGTAAACATCTGCCATGGCAGGGTTTGCTGGTTTGCCGATCCAACAAAGATCACCACGACCACCTCGTCAAAGGACGTGATGAAGGCAAAAAGGCCACCCGAGATCACACCCGGCAGGATCAGCGGCATCTGCACCCTGAAGAAGGTCGTCACCGGATCGGCGCCCATATTGGCCGCGGCGCGGGTGAGTGACCGATCAAAGCCCACAAGCGTTGCTGTGACGGTGATGATGACAAAGGGAATGCCAAGCGCGGCATGCGCCAGAACCACCCCGAGATAGGTGCCCTGGAGCCCGATCCGGGAATAAAAGAAATACATCCCTGCCGCGGAGATAATCAAAGGCACAATCATCGGCGAGATGAGGATGGCCATGATCGCCCGCCGGTATGGCACATGTGGTTGGCTCAGGCCAATCGCCGCAAGCGTGCCAAAGCTCACCGACAGCAGCGTTGCGAGCGGTGCGATGATCAGCGAATTGCGCAGGGCCTGTTGCCAGTCATCGGATTGCAAGAAGTCGCGATAGTGCTTCAGAGAGTAGCCTTCAGGATCGAAGCGCAGCATTTCCGGCGTAAAGGTGAAGAAGTCCTCGGCGTTGAAGCTGAGCGGCATGACGACAAGGATCGGTGTGATCAGAAAGACAAAGATCGCCCCGCAGATCACCCGGAACGTATAATGCCAAAGCACCTGGCCCGGGGTGAGGTAGGGCACCAGATGCGCGCGGTAACGGCCCTCTCCGACCCAGTAGATCAGCCAGCCGAAGAACCAGCCAAACAAGAGCCCCACAACCAGCCCTGGAAGCCCGCCAAGCACAAACCCGGCCACACCCATCAACCCGATCAACCCCCAGCGGACCATCTTTTCCTGGGACTCGTCGAGCACCTCCATCGCGAGGTAAGCCAAACCGGCGAGGATGACAAAGCCAGCCACAATTCCAAGCAGGGTCGACCCGTTGGCCGCCCCCACGAAGATCCCGGCAAACGCGCCGAACGCGCCGACGACAGAGGCCGTGAACGAGGCCGGCTTCTTCTCGATCGGAGTCAGAATTGCGTCTCCCATGCCTCAGCCTCCCAGCTTCACGTTGTCGATGCCCACGATCCGGTCATAGGCCCAGTAAAGGATCAGAACCGCAGCCAGCAGGATCGCGCCCAGAGCGGCCGCGAGGCCCCAGTTGAGCGAACTGGAGATGTGATACGCGATCCGGTTCGAGATGAATGTCCCGGTCGTCCCGCCCACGATTTCCGGCGTGATGTAGTAGCCGATGGCGAGAATGAAGACGAGGATCGACCCCGCGCCAATCCCCGGCACCGACTGCGGGAAATAGACCCGCCAGAAAGTTGTCCAATTGGTCGCGCCCAGCGACTTGGCCGCACGCACATAGCTCGGCGGAATTGTCGACATGACCGAATACATCGGCAAGATCATGAAGGGCAGCAGGATGTGGGTCATGGCAACGATCGTTCCGAACTGGTTGTTGATCATCACCAGTCGGTCCGCATCGCCAACGAGGCCGAGCCAGACCAACACATCGTTTATCACGCCCTGTTGTTGCAGCATGACCTTCCAGGCCGAGGTCCTCACGAGCAGCGAGGTCCAGAACGGCAGCAGCACGAGGATCATCAGGAGGTTTGCCGTCCGCATGGGCAGGTTCGAAAGCAGGTAGGCGATCGGATATGCCAGCAGGATACAGCTGATTGTGATGACCATCGACATGAACAAGGTCCGCTTGAACAGCAAACCATAGATCCGCTCGTCTTCATCGCGCAAAGCCGGGCCATCCGCCGTTTTCTGCGCGTCAACGGCATTCAGGAAATAGCCCGACGTGTAAGGCGGGCTGTAGGTCTTGATCGTCTTCCAGATTTCCGGGTCGACCCAGTCTTCGTCGATTTCCTCGAACCCATCCTGAAAGCGGATGGTCTCGAAATCCGGGCTCGCGATCAACGCTTCGACCGCCTGCAGTCGGTCGGCCCCTGGCCCGCTATAGCCCGCAACGCCATTCTCGGAGATATCCTGATACAGCGCGGTGTGCACCACCGTCCAAGGCTCTTCTTCGAGCGGACTGTCCTCTTCCTCCGTCTGCATGAACCGCGCGAAGGTTTCGTACGCCATGGCCGTGCGCGGCAGAACATCCCGGATGCCATCGCGCAGCTCGAAAGGCGGCATCGCCCCGTCATCCTCACTCCAGGCGTCCTGGGCTGCGATCCACTCCGGGTCCCCCATCAGCTCGGCCCAGGGGCGCGCTTCGTCCCAGCGCTCATCAAGATCCTCGAACTGGTCCTGATACACCTCGCCAATATCGTCGATCCCGCGCCCGGATTTGCGGAAAAGCGAAGACGCGCCGGTCTGTTCGTAGTTCAGGCGCGAGCCGAGCCGTGTGTGAAGCTTTCGCTCGGCGGCAAAGAAAACGTCGTAATAGGCGGCTTCGAACACCGCGTCGCCGGGCAACTCATCGCCGCCTGCGTCATAATCGGAAAGCGCCGCGACGGTGCGCGGCAGCGTTTCGCGCACGATCTGGTTCTCGACCGAGCGGAACAGCATGTCCGCGATCGGTGCGATGAACGTGACGAGGACGAAGAGCAGCAAAGGCGCGATCAGCAGCAGCGCGCGCATCTTTTGACGCCTCAGCGCGCGACTGAGCGACTTCTTGAGCGGTGTGCCATCCGCGGCGATCATGCCACCCTTGGCGTCTGTCGTCGCGGGGGACCCGGTCGTGGTCTGGTCGGTTCCGGCTGTGGCGTCTGTCATGACTTACACCCCTTCGACAAGAATGATGGTGGACGTGGCTGTGCGATGGCGGATCTTGGCGACCTCTTGGTATTCTGGGTCGTGACAAGCCGCCTTAGCCTGTTCGTAACTGTCGAACTCAATGACCACATGGCGGCTCTCGGTCTGGCCTTCCATGGTCTCGGCTTGTCCGCCACGAATGACGAACCGACCGCCAAGCGCCTTGAGGATGGGCGTATCCCGCTCGACATATTCCTTGTAAGCCTCGGGGTCGTTCACGGTGATGTGGCCGATGATATAGCCTTTGGGCATCGCATCTGTCCCCTTTTTGCTGGCTTGGCTGCGCGGCGGACGGATCCGGTAGCCCGCAAGATCCGCGTTGCGGCAAGCTGGTCCGGCCTCACTGCCTTTGCGCTCCGCCCCGACCTCAGGGTCGCCCGGGCGGTGCAGCCCCCGGCATCGCTTTGAATGCAACGCCGGGGACCGATGTCTTCAGGACATGCCGAGAAAGTCCCGGCACGCCCCCGTCAAACGCTTACTGCGCGAGCCACGCCTGGAACTTCGCGTCGATATCGTCGCGATAGTCAGCCCAGAACTCGTAGTTGTAGAGGAACGTGTTCGCAGCGTTGTTGGGATCCGTCGGCATATGCGGTGCCATCTCGATACCGAGATCCGCGTGTGTACCAACCAGCGGCGCGGAAGATGCGCGTGCCGGGCCGTAGGAGATGTACTTGGACTGATCCGCAAGGCGCTGTGTGTCCGTCGCGAACTTCACGAAGTCCAGCGTGCGCGCCAGACGGTCTTCGGAAAGACCTTCGGGAATGATCCAGCCGTCAAGGTCAAAGACCTGTGCGTCCCACATCATTGCAACCGGCTGGTCCTGCTCTTCGATCACCGAGAAAAGACGGCCGTTATAGGTCGAGCCCATGAAGATCTCGCCATCGGCAAGAAGCTGGGGCGTGTCCGCACCGGCCGACCACCAGATGACTTCGTCCTTGATGGTGCCAAGCTTGGCAAGCGCCTGGTCCTGGCCCTCTTCGGTTTCCAGAACGTCATAGACGTCTTCCTTGGCCACACCGTCACAGAGCAGCGCCCATTCCATGTTGTTGATCGGACGCTTTTCCAGCGCGCGCTTGCCCGGATAGGTCTCGAGGTCGAAAACGTCACAAATCTCGCTCGGCGCATCGACGCCTTCCGGAACCATGTCGGTGCGATACCCGAAGGTGGTCGAGTAGACGATCTGCGGAATGAAGCAATCGGAGACGATCAGGTCACCGAAATCGTCGGACGCGTCGGTCCCGTCGGGGGCGGCGGCAAGAACCTCGTCATGGTCGATTTCCATCGCCAGACCTTCGTCACAAAGACGGATGGCGTCAGCGGCCACAACGTCGACGAGATCCCACGTGATGTTGCCGGCTTCGTTCATCGCACGCAGCTTGGCGACCGCCTCGGCGGAGCTTTCGTCCCACGTGGCCGACACACCGTCATTCATCGCCAGGTAGGGCTCGACATAGGCTTTCTGCTGGCTGTTCTGGTATGCACCGCCCCAGCTGACGAGTGTCATGCTGTCGGACATGCCATGGCCTGCGGCGAAGGCACCGGCCGCTGCGACTGTCAGGGCCGACGTGGCCATGAGTGTCTTGGTCAGTTTCATATTCAACTCCCTAGAGTGTTTTCTTTTCAGAACCCGATTGATTGAGGGGGACGGGTTTCGGGTTACCCCCGGCCCCTTGGTCGTATCGCGACGGCCTACTGTGACAGGCGCCGCGACATTCTCAAGCCTTAGCTCGCATCAAGCGCGCGACAATCTTCCGCAAGCCAGCCGATCTCGATCTGGGCGCCCGGTTTCAATCGCACCTGGTCCGGAGCATTGCGCGATTTGATCACGAAGTCATTGTTGCCGGCCACGCGCAGGCGCGTGCGGAAAATGTCACCCATGTAGATGAACTCCAGCACCTCGGCCTTGATGAGATGCGCATCCGGCGAGAGGCGATCCTTGAGAAACTCGACACGCTCCGGTCGGATCGACACCCGCGTGCGCTCGCCAACCTTGTCGACGTTGATCGGGATCGCGTCGATTTCCTGACCGTCATCCAGTTTCACCACGCATGTATTGCCCTTGATCTCGGTGATCTTGCCCTCAAGCGTGTTGTTTTCACCGATGAACTGCGCCACGAAGCTGTTCTGCGGCTTCTCATAAAGAACATCGGGCGGATCGAGCTGCTGAATACGGCCATCGTCGAACACTGCAACACGGTCGGACATGGTCAGCGCTTCGGTCTGGTCATGCGTCACGTAGACGGTGGTAATGCCAAGATCATGGGCCAGCTTGGTGATCTCGAACTGCATCTTCTCGCGGAGCTGTTTGTCCAGCGCGCCGAGAGGCTCGTCCATCAAGACCAGCTCCGGCTCAAAGACCAAGGCCCGGGCCAATGCGATCCGCTGCTGCTGACCACCGGAAAGCTGCGCGGGGCGGCGCCCACCAAAAGCGCCCATCTCGACCATGTCGAGGGCCCGCTTGACCTTTTGCTCGCGCTCGGACTTGCCGATCTTGCGCACTTCAAGAGGGAAGCTGAGATTTTCCGCCACGGTCATGTGCGGAAAAAGGGCGTAGTTCTGGAACACCATCCCGATGCCACGCTTGTGCGGGGGGATGTCGTTGATTGACTTTCCGTCGAGAAGGATTTTGCCGTGGGTCGCTGTCTCGAACCCGGCCAGCATCATGAGACAGGTGGTCTTTCCAGACCCCGACGGCCCCAGCATCGTCAGAAACTCGCCCTTGGGCATCGTGAGGTTCAGATCCTTTACGACAAGCGTTTCGCCATCGTAACTCTTCTGCACACGCTCAAACGCGACGAACGCGTCGCCGTTTCCCATGTCTGCCAAAAGCACGCTCCCTGATTGCTGCAGATATTCTTCTGCCTTGCATGGAAATAAACCGAATGCGGTCGCGGGTTGCAACCATGCTGTCCCAAAATGCCAAGCCGCCACCAGATTCAAAGTCCTTTGCACAGAATTTCTGCATCGCGCAGGCCAATCGACTTCAGAATAGAAGAAAAACGGTCAATTCTCCTGACAACCAGGCCGGGTATCCTGCCAATCACTCGCCTTTCCCGTTTCGCGGCCAGTGACCGACATCGGCAAAGCCACCCAAACACATCACGTCTGAGGCAAGATCCGCCTCGTTGCCAAAGCCACAGGCTCCTTACAAACCCCGGTCGACAGGGCCGCCTGAGCTGCCCCTCAGGTCCGCGATGGCCCATGGGGTAGCGGCACGGTTCTCCGCGACATCAAATCACGCGGCGAGATATGCGGCACCGGCACAAACAGGTGATCTTCACCCTACCAGGCGGTCAATCCAGTGCGAGCGCTTCCGGGACGATCAGCTTCGTGCCGTACCGGATCCGGCGGGCAATCTGCTTGAGATGGTGTGGAGCAAACCCGAGGCACCCTTCGGTCGGATAGCCCGGACGCCGCCAGCGATGCAGGAAAATCGCCGATCCCCGACCGCGTTCAGCCCGCGGCCAGTTCCAGTCGGTGAGGATCACGATGTCGTACAGCGGATCGGCGCGACGCAGCACTTCGTGACTATATGGATAGGGTGCGCGCACCATGAGGTTGTAGTCTTCATGCCTGACATCATCCGACCAGAGATCACCCGGCCGGATCGGAACCGCCCAGTCTACCGGCTTGGCCATGCGATCGGGCCGGTAGAGCAAGCCAACAATATCATGCACCCCCGCCGGTGTGGCCCCGTCACCTTCGCGCTTGTTCACACGCACGCCGCCCCGCCCAATCGTGCAGGGCCACAACCGCCCGGCAAACCGGACGCCTCCCCGCGTGAGCACCATATCCGTCTGCTTCATGGACCTCCCCTTACCGCGCCGCGAAGCCCGGTGCTTTCTCGGGTCTGACTCGCCACAGGGCAAAGCCCAGCCCCGATCCCGTCAAAACAGGTGCCCTGATTTTTCCGCCTTGACAGCGAGGTAGCGTGCGTTTTCGTCAGTCTGGCCAACCTTCAGGGGCACCCTTTCGCTCACATGAACACCGCAGCTTTCCATCATCGCCAACTTCGCGGGATTGTTGGTCAGCAACCGCACCGCGGAAAATCCCATACTGCGCAAGATCTGCGCGCCAAGCCGAAAATCCCGCTCATCATCTTCAAATCCAAGCCGGTGATTGGCCTCGACCGTGTCAAAGCCCTGATCCTGCAAGGCATAGGCCCGCATCTTGTTGGCCAAACCGATGCCGCGCCCTTCCTGATTGAGATAGAGCAGCACGCCGGAGCCCTCTTGTCCCATTTGCGCCAGTGCGGCGTTGAGTTGTGGCCCGCAATCACATTTCAGACTGCCCAGGAGATCGCCGGTGAAGCAGGCCGAATGCAGCCGCGACAGCACCGGATCCGAACGATCCGGGCGTCCGATCTCGATGGCATAATGCTCGTCAGAGCCGTCTTCGGGCCGGAAGATGTGCAAGCGCGCGTCTTGCGCCGCCCGCAACGGCACGCGGGCGCTCACAACACGTTCCAAAACCGGTTCAGCCTGCATCGCGCCGGTTGCGGCAGTGGCGTCGAGACAGACCAATCCGTCTCGTTCGGCAATGTCGGCCGCGTTCTCCAGCGGTAAAACCAACGCCGCCGGCAACAGTCGCGCCGTCTTGATCAAAGACAGCGCAGCGCGCTGAATATGGGCTGCCCCGCCGCGTGCGGAACGCAAGGGCCCCTTCATCGGGTGCGACAGGTCATCTGCCGGGTCCGCCAAGGCCCGCAACCATGCCAGATCCGCGTCGCTCGGGAGGATCACCCGCGCCAGATCGCCGTCATAGGCGCGCGCCTTGAGGGTCTCTGCGCGCCGCCCCGTCAGAACCAGCTCCACATGCCCCATGGCGCGCAGGGCCGCGAGCCGGGCCGCAGAGGCGGTCTCCACCGCCATGACAACCGCCGCGCCGTCGGCATCGGCCATCACCACGGGCACGCCCATGCGCAGATCCGCCCGCGCCCGGGCCAGCGTCTCGGCAAGATCAGGTCGTAAGGTCATTTGGATACCGCTCGCATCGTGCCGTGGGAAACCTTTGCTATGGTTGCGAATTTCTCAATCACTTCGGTCAAGGACTGTAACAATTGCCCCAGACAAACACGAGGCCGTGAGCCATTGCAGCAAACCTTGTCATGGCACGGGATACGCCACATCTGCCTCAAAACACACGGAGAGCGCAATGGCACAGCTAAAGAACATCCTTCTGGTCGATGACGATGACGATCTGCGCGAAGCCCTGGCAGAGCAGTTGATCATGACCGAGGATTTCGAGGTTTTCGAGGCCGAAAACGGATCGGGCGCAATGAGCCGCGCCAAGGAGCAGAACTACGACCTCATCATTCTCGATGTGGGCCTTCCGGACACGGATGGACGGGAATTGTGCCGCCTGATGCGCAAGCAGGGCGTCAAGAGCCCAATCCTGATGCTCACTGGCCATGACACGGATGCCGATACGATCCTCGGGCTGGACGCCGGTGCCAATGATTACGTGACCAAGCCGTTCAAGTTCCCCGTGCTTCTCGCTCGGATCCGGGCGCAGCTGCGCCAGCACGAACAGAGCGAAGACGCCGTGTTCACCGTCGGGCCGTATACCTTCAAGCCCTCCATGAAACTGTTGGTGACCGAGGATGACCGCCGCATCCGCCTCACGGAAAAAGAAACCAACATCCTCAAGTTCCTGTACCGCTCGACCGAGGGTGTGGTGCCGCGCGATGTACTTTTGCACGAGGTCTGGGGATACAACGCCGGTGTGACAACCCACACGCTCGAAACGCATATCTACCGGCTGCGCCAGAAGATCGAACCGGACCCGTCAAACGCACGGCTCCTCGTGACCGAGTCGGGCGGATATCGGCTGGTGGCATAAAATTCAATTTCGGGGAACTTTTTGACACATATCAATGTTGCCCCTGCGTCGCACCTTTAACGCTGGGTGCAAGAAATACCCGTCGCATATGCGGGTCATCATATGCACCTCCCTGTTGGACTGGCCGGGCCTTGTGCCCGGCCTTTTTTTGTCCAACGGCCGGAGCGAGCAAACAGATGCGTAACGGGCTTGCGTCTCACACCGTGTCGGAGCCGTTATCCTTCCGGGCCTCAAGCCCAATCCGCACGGCTTCTTGCACATGGCGAAACCGGTCGCCGCCAAGATGCTTGCCGCCATACCAGCGGGTCACGACCACGATGAGCCCGTGCACCGAGTCGCGCTCGAGCATCCGCAGGATGACCATGCCGGCCCCTGCCTCCCCATCGTCATTCTTGAGCGGCCCCTCTTGCGTGATGCATGCGTAACTGTGATGGGTGGCTTTCGCGAATTTCTTGCGTCGTTTGAGAGCCTTGACGAATGCGCGCGCGTCCTCGTCGCTTTCGCAAGGACCGACGGAGACGGCATAGCGCGACCCCCGGTCCGACAGGATGTTTTCCAGGACCAACATGCCAAATCCCTACGCAATGCGATGCCACACGGCAAGCAATCCGCGGACAAAGCGGGCCCTGGCATCCCCACCAGGGCCTTTACTGCTTCCGTGAGTGGCGCGAAGGGGCGCGCATCGTGTGTGACTTGTGACCGATACGCGCCAGGCATGAACGGGTAATCCCTCGCGGGTTTTCCCCTGCGTGCACCCGGCAGGCGCATCTCCACAGCGTCACGCAGCGCGCGCCAGCCATCCACAAGCATCGGCCCAGGCACCATCCACCGCCTGTCAGCGCGGTCCCGGTCCAGCGGCGGGTTACCCGAAAAAGCATCGCCACGGCCGTTTGCATGGCTGGCGATACACCCAAGGCATCGCAATCAATCCTGTCTGGCGGCAACGGGGCCAAACGACGGACCCCTCCGTTGCTTGCCCCTGTCACCGCACAAAAAAAGGGCTCCCCGAGGGGCGCCCTTCCAATTCGTCGCGACGGTCAGCCGATCACTCGGCCGGTTCGTCCTTTTTCTCTTTCGACAGCTCTTCGCCAGTTTCCTGATCGACCATCTTCATTGCAAGGCGCACCTTGCCACGGTCGTCGAAGCCCAGCAGCTTGACCCAGACTTCCTGACCTTCCTTGAGCACATCCGACGGATGGTTCAATCGACGGTTCTCGATCTGGCTGACATGCACAAGGCCGTCGCGCTTGCCGAAGAAGTTCACAAACGCACCGAAATCGACGATCTTGACGACCTTGCCCTTGTAGATCTTGCCTTCTTCCGGCTCCGCGACGATCGAGTGGATCATCTCGTAGGCCTTCGCGATGGCATCGCCGTTTGGCGAGGCGATCTTGATGATGCCGTCGTCGTTGATGTCGACCTTGGCGCCGGACACTTCGACGATTTCGCGGATCACCTTGCCACCCGAGCCAATGACTTCCCGAATCTTGTCGGTCGGGATCTGCATGGTTTCGATGCGCGGCGCGTGAACGGAGAAGCTGCCCGCCTCGGTCATCGCCTTGGCCATCTCGCCAAGAATATGCAGACGGCCCGCCTTGGCCTGAGCCAGCGCGGTTTTCATGATCTCGGGCGTGATGCCCGCAACCTTGATGTCCATCTGGAGCGAGGTGATCCCGTTCTCGGTTCCGGCAACTTTGAAGTCCATATCGCCAAGATGATCCTCGTCGCCGAGAATATCGGTCAGAACCGCATAGTCGCCATCCTCTTCGAGGATCAGACCCATCGCGACACCGGCAACCGGCGCCTTGAGCGGCACACCGGCATCCATCATGGACAGCGAGCCACCACAGACAGACGCCATGGAGGAGGAGCCGTTGGACTCGGTAATCTCGGAAACCACGCGCACGGTGTAGGGGAAGTCGGTGGCCGCAGGCAGCACCGCCTGAAGCGCGCGCCATGCCAGCTTGCCGTGACCCACTTCGCGGCGTCCCGGAGGACCGACGCGCCCCACTTCACCGACCGAATAGGGCGGGAAGTTGTAGTGCAGCAGGAAGTTGGACCGCGAGTTCCCGTGCAGGGCGTCGATGATCTGCTCATCATCGCCGGTGCCGAGGGTTGTCACGACAAGGCCCTGTGTCTCGCCACGGGTGAACAGCGCCGAGCCGTGGGTCCGCGGCAACAGGCCGGTTTCGCACACGATTGGACGCACCTCGTCGAGCGCGCGTCCGTCGATACGCTTGCCTTCCTTCACGACCGTTCCGCGCAGGACCTGGCTTTCGAGTTTCTTGAGTGCGGAGCCAAGGTTGGCATCCTCAAGCTGCTCTTCGGTCAGGCTTGCCTTGATCGCGTCCTTGGCTGCGGCAACCGCAGCGGTGCGCTCCTGTTTGTCGAGGATCGCATAAGCCTCGCGCATCTGCGCTTCGCCGGCGGCCTTGACCGCTTCGAACAGCTCGGAATAATCCGGCGGCTGGAAATCAAAGGGCTCCTTGGCGGCCTCTTCGGCCAGATCGATGATCAGGTCGATCACCGGCTGCATGCTCTCATGGGCAAACATCACCGCGCCGAGCATTTCGTCTTCGGTCAGCTCATAGGCTTCCGACTCGACCATCATCACGGCGTCTTTGGTGCCCGCGACCACGAGGTCGAGGCGCTGCTCGGGATTGTCGCGCAGCATGTGCATGTCGTCGACGGTTGGGTTCAGGACGTATTCGCCATCCTCGAAACCGACGCGCGCACAGGCAATCGGCCCCATGAACGGCGCGCCGGAAATGGTCAGCGCCGCGGAGGCCGCGATCATCGCGACAACATCGGGGTCGTTGACGAGGTCATGGCTCAGAACCGTGCACATGACGAGCACTTCGTTCTTGAAACCCGGCACAAACAGCGGACGGATCGGACGGTCGATCAGACGCGCGGTCAGCGTTTCTTTTTCGGAGGGACGCGCTTCGCGCTTGAAAAAGCCGCCCGGAACCTTGCCCGCGGCGTAGTATTTTTCCTGATAATGCACTGTCAGGGGGAAGAAATCCTGACCTTCCTTTTGCTTGCGTGCAAAAGTGACATTGGCCATCACGGAGGTCTCGCCCAGCGTGGCGATAACGGATCCGTCGGCCTGACGGGCAACCTTGCCCGTTTCCAGTGTGAGCGTCTCCTCGCCCCACTGCATCGACTTCTTGGTTTCTGTGAACATCAATTCATCCTGTTTGGGGCACTCCCGGGCGTATCCCGGGTCCCCTCATGTCAATGGCGGCCCCATTGCCGCCGACCCCTTCATCATGCCATGCGCCGGGGTCCAAAGCGTCACGTCTCAGATGTGGGGGCGGTCTACAGCAATATAAAGGCGATGGGAAGCATCTGTCGCGTCTGTGCGGCATCACTGCTTACGTAACGCGTCGTCTTGCCGGGTGATTGCCCCCGACCGATGCCAGCGCGGATCGAGCACCCGGTGCGGACTGACTTTGCGGATTGGCATGCACGGTGCGGCCGAAAGGGCGGCCCGCCCCGGAAACTGCGGCCTTCGGGCATGCAACACAGGCCGCGGCGCCGCACCCAAAGGGTTGCGCAGGCACAGAAAACCATTGTCTGTTTGCCGCGTTGAAACATCGCTCCGGCGACGTCCGGAAACCCAACTCGGCGACCGAGGATCCAGTCTTGCCATCTGACACCGCAACACCGCATGACACGGCAGCCATCACTCCGGCTTTTCTGTCCGAAGCCCTTGGCGAAAAGGTGCTAGCTTGTGATTTCGAGCGCATCGGTGAGGAAGAAGGCTTCACAGGCGGCGGGCTTTACCGGGTTTCCCTGCGTTACGGCGGCGCGGTCCCCGGTCGCGGCGCGTGTGACACCCGTCCTGCCACGCTGGTTGCCAAGCTGTCGCCCGAAGACCCCGGATTGCGCGCCATGTTTGCCGCGTCGAACGCGCGTGAAGTATCTTTCTATCAGACGGCCGCCGGGAGTGGTGCCTTGCCCGTGCCGCACTGTTTTCATGCGTCGTTCGATGCGGCAACCGGTGCGAGCCTACTGCTGATTGACGATCTGCGCGCGCTGCGCGCGGTTCCTTACGTCGTGGGATGCACAAAGGCCGAAGCAGAGCAGGTCGTCGATGCGATGGCACAGGTCCATGCCCAATTCTGGGACGCGCCCGAGATGCGCGGACGCGACGGGACCGAATTAATCCGCGAATTCGATTTGCCCCACGCATGGGCGCTTTATCCCGATAAGGTGGCCGCGCTGCTTCCCCAGATGGTCATTCCGCAGCCCTTCCTTGATCTCTGCGCGTGTGTGGCAGGCAATGTTGAGGCCCTGTTCGGCGGGTTCCTGAAACGCGGCCCACTGACGTTGACCCATCGCGACCTGCACGTGGACAACGTCCTGTTCGATGCCGCTGAAGGCAAGGCCAAGCTGATCGACTGGCAATTGGCGGGCCCGGCGCGGGGCACCTGCGACCTGAGCAATTTCCTGATCAGTTCGTTGCCTGTCGCGCTGCGTCGCAAGGAGGAGGCGTCCTTGCTGCGGCGTTACCATGATGCGCTGATACGCGGCGGTGTGCGCAACTACGCAATCGAGGACTGCCGCTTCGATTATAGGCAATGCGCCCTGAGCAAGCTGTTCGTCACCGTCGTCGCGACCACGCTGCTGGACAACGACTCCGCCTCGAAACGCGCCTACAGAGAGGCAGATCTCACGCGGCTTGTGGCCTTTTGCGAGGACCACGACCTGACGGCGGAAAGCCTCGCGACCCTTGTCGGATAGCGCGGCAAAACGGGTGGCCATAGCACGGTTTGCGGGCCTCTTGGTGGCCGCAATGGTCCTTGCCGCATTGTGGGTCGGAGAACGCGCATGGCCATCGGGCATAGCAACCGCCATGCCCCGTTCAACCACGCGCGCCCCCGCAGGAGCAAGGCGTGACGTGCTGGCTACAGGCACATCGCGCAAGACACGATGGCCCAAAACGCAAAACGCCCGCCCCTTTGAGGGCAGGCGCCGGCATTTGGTCCTGGGCTGACTGGATCAGCGACGGATACCGAGGCTCTTGATGAGCGCCTGATACCGGGGCTCTTCGCGATCCTTGAGATAGTCCAGAAGCTTCCGGCGCTGAGCCACCAGCTTGAGCAGACCACGACGCGAGTGGTTGTCTTTCTTGTGCGTCTTGAAATGCTCGGTCAGGGTGGTGATGCGCGATGTCAGAATGGCGACCTGAACCTCGGGGGAACCGGTGTCACCCTCTTTGGTCGCGTATTCTTTCATCAGCCGTGCTTTTTCTTCAGCAGTAATCGACATCGGGGTCTCCTTTGAATGGGTTGTGTCATGGCGCAAGCCGGGATGTCGTCCAGCAGGGCCCGTGGAGCGGGTCCACCGCGCCGCTTGGGCGAGGCAGATGCGGGGCCTTAGAACATCTGCCTGCCTTTGGAAACCCCTGATCTGCGATGGGGTGGAAAAACCGTGAAACTGGCCCGCCTCGATGCCAAAAACCCCAGATCCCCAAAAACCTCCCGCGTAGAAATGCGCTCCGCCGAGCGGCCCAGTAAGCCTTGCGCCGACAGGCGACAGCCCATTTTGACGATCTTCAGAACGTTTTCGGGCGGGCCAGGCGTGCAGAACAGCAACAGTCCGAATGTTGCGGCAAGTGCCACGCGCGCCCTCCTGAAGTGCCCGCGGAAGTATCGTGCACAGACCGGGTCCGGACAATCCTTCAGAAGCGCAGAGACAGGGAAGAGATCTGGTCGCCGCCCTCGCGTTCGCGCTTCAAGCCGTCACGCAGACCGACCCCATCAGCCTGCGGTCGTGCGCCAAGAGCTTCGCGCAGGCCATGCGGCCCCGGAGACACAAGCGCCCAGTCGCGAGTATCGCCCCTATTGGTTTTGGTCGACCTGGATTTCTTCGATGATTTCCGTCGCAAGATCCCCGAGGATCGGGATGAATTCGATCTGGCTGAGCACAAGCACCAGAACCGACACCAGCGCGGTCGCACCAACCACGGACCCAAGCCCGAAGGCCAAGCCGCGAAGAAACTGGAAAAACACCAATCGACGGGTCGAGTTGTGAATCCGAATGAAGCGGTGCGAATTCAGTTTGTGCAATTCGGCAGTCAGCGCTTTCAAATCGGCATCCGTGGCGTTCAAGGACGCGCTCGACTGCGCTCTGGATCTCATTTCCGCATGATCAGACATGGGTGGTGCTCCATGAAGGGTGGCCCTGTGCAAGGCTGGCCGGGCAAATAATCTGGCTTTGTGCTGCATTTCACAGAACGTGCCACGCATTCAACCCTGCAACGCGCTTGGCCTGCGCCCGGTTCCCTCACGTCCGAATTGGGCGAAGCCGGTCGTCTGCCGGCCACGGTGTGGGCTGCACTTTGTACGACACATAAAGCGGGTGTCTTGGGTGTCCGTTCTTTGTCAGGCCAAGATGGTGCACCTCTCCTTGCAGCGCCGCGGCCAGCTTGGGCCCGGCATCGAGCAACGCCCCATGCACCCCCCAAGCCGCGAGCGTCATCCCTGCCCCCTTTGAAAGCCGTGCGATCATCTCGGCATTATCCGGGCCGACCGGATCGGGTGCGCGGCGCAGGTCTTCAGGACGGGTCGCGCGGAACGCAAAGAGATTGGCAATCCGCAACTCACCAAAGCCCAGCGCCTGCGCGCGCCTTTGGCACCGCTCGATGGTCGGGTCGTTGCGCTGCTCGGTCGCCGTCGAGGGGTTCAGCATGATATAAAGCAGCGCGGGCGCATCGGCCTGCCACCGGCGGGTCAAGCCGTAGCGGTAGGTCTCACAGGCGGAATACCAGGCACGGCTTTCCTGCCCGTCCTGCAAGGCGCGGCGTTCGATCATGGGGCCTGTCTAGCGTTCCGGTGTGCCAAATGCACTCCCCCCGGCGCGCGCGGCGGTCAGCGATGGTCGCGACGGGATCCAGACTGGCAAAGTGATTGACAAAAGGGCGTTCAGCGCGCGTTCTGCCCTGACACTGCCAAGAGCCGCCGAACAAGGGATCCGCCATGGACATTGCCGCCATAGACGCCGCAGCAGCCCGGCTTGAAGGTCACATTCGCCGCACGCCATTGTTGCATGCGGATGCGCTCGACGCGATTGCGGGGCGACGGGTTCTGGTCAAGGCCGAATGCCTCCAGGAAACCGGCAGCTTCAAGGCGCGCGGCGGTTGGTCCGCGATTTCCGCCCTTTCGGAAGAGACACGGGCGCGCGGGGTCATTGCCTATTCCTCCGGCAACCATGCGCAAGGCGTGGCACGGGCCGCGGCCAAAATGGGGGCACCCGCGGTCATCATCATGCCGTCCGACGCGCCGGCGGCCAAGATCGCCGGCACGCGCGCGCTCGGCGCGGAGGTGGTGCTTTATGACCGGGGCTTGGAGGACCGCGATGCCATCGGGGCAAAACTGGCCGCAGAGCGCGGGTTGCATCTCATCAAGCCTTTCGACGATCCCCATGTGATCGCCGGTCAGGGCACCGCAGGTCTTGAGATCGCGGAACAGGCCGCGGCTTTGGGGGTGTCGGAGGGCGACGTTCTGGTGTGTTGCGGGGGCGGCGGATTTGCCTCCGGGATCGCGCTTGCGCTGGAAGCCCGCGCGCCGGGCATGCGCGTGCGTCCGGTAGAGCCTGAAGGTTTCGACGACGTTGCACGCTCGCTCCAAACCGGCGCGATACAGACCAATACGCGGCAGACGGGCGGTCTTTGCGATGCCATCCTCACACCTCGGCCCGGAGATCTTACATGGCCAATCCTGCAAAGGCTGGCGGGACCGGGGCTTGTCGTCACCGACGAAGACGCCCTGCGCGCCATGGCGCTGGCCTTCGAGCATCTGAAGGTCGTCGCCGAACCGGGCGGTGCCGTGGCTCTGGCGGCCGCTCTGTTCCACGGCGACGCGCTGTCTGGCGATGCGGTGGTCTGCACGATTTCGGGTGGCAATGTGGACCCGTCCGTCTTTGCCAGGGCATTGGCCGTAGCCTGAGCGCCGGCGCTCCCGTCGGCGGCCGGGCGCACCGGCTTCCGGACCGGGATCCACTGGCCGGATCGCGCTGGTGCACCGCTGGCCTCGCGGAGATGCGATCCCCCTCATCGCCCGCGCGGCGCATGTGGCCCGACGGCCTGGCGTCGGGCGGCTTGACGCCGTTCGCGCTCCGGCACAGGCTCCTAACCCAGAGCCTTGCAACCGTCGAAAAACCCGGCTTTTCCTCGCACGACCCTTGCGGTATTGGCAGACCCGCACCCGACAAAGGATACACCATGGCGCGCCATCTCATCACTTCGGCGATCCCCTACATCAACGGGGTCAAGCATCTGGGCAATCTCGTGGGCAGCCAGCTTCCGGCTGACCTCTTTGCCCGCTACATGCGCGCGCGCGGCCATGAGGTTCTGTTCCTCTGTGCGACGGACGAGCACGGCACGCCGGCCGAGCTCGCAGCAGCCAAGGCGGGAAAGCCGGTGGCGGAATACTGCGCCGAGATGTGGCAGGTGCAGGCGGATCTGGCCGACGGGTTTCGCCTTTCCTTCGATCATTTCGGGCGCTCTTCTTCGGAGCAGAACAAGGCGCTGACGCAGCACTTTGCAGCACAGCTCGACGCGGAAGGACTGATCCGCGAAGTCTCCGAGACCCAGATGTATTCGCATACCGACGGGCGTTTTTTGCCGGACCGCTATATCGAGGGCACCTGTCCCAATTGCGGTTTCGACAGTGCGCGCGGCGATCAATGCGACAACTGCACAAAGCAGCTTGACCCCGTTGACCTGATCGAACCGCATTCGACGATTTCGGGCTCGACCGATCTCGAGATGCGTGAAACCAAGCATCTCTATCTCGCGCAATCCAAGATGAAAGACGAGATCGAGCAATGGATCGACACACGGGTTGGCTGGCCGGTTCTCACCACCTCCATTGCCAAGAAATGGCTCAATGACGGTGACGGGCTTCAGGATCGCGGCATCACGCGGGACCTTGATTGGGGCGTGCCGGTGATGAAGGATGGCGCGTGGTGGCCCGGCATGGAAGGCAAGGTCTTTTATGTCTGGTTCGATGCGCCGATCGAATACATTGCCTGTGCACAGGAATGGGTCGATGCCGGCAAGGGAGACGACTGGGAACGCTGGTGGCGCACCGACAAGGGCGCGGACGGCGTCCGCTATACCCAGTTCATGGGCAAGGACAACGTGCCGTTCCATACGCTGAGCTTTCCGGTGACGATCCTCGGCTCACGAGAGCCCTGGAAGCTGGTCGACTACATCAAGAGCTTCAACTACCTCAACTATGATGGAGGCCAGTTCAGCACATCGCGAGGCCGCGGCGTTTTCATGGATCAGGCGCTTGAGATCCTCCCCGCCGATTATTGGCGTTGGTGGCTCCTGAGCCATGCGCCGGAAAGCTCCGACAGCGAGTTCACCTGGGAAAATTTCCAATCCTCGGTGAACAAGGATCTCGCAGACGTTCTGGGCAATTTCGCCAGCCGCGTGACCAAGTTCTGCCGCTCGAAATTCTCCGAAGCGGTGCCGGAGGGCGGCACACCCGGCCCGCGCGAGGCACAGCTCGTGGCAGATCTCACCGCCCGGCTTGCGGAATACGAGGCCCATATGGAGGCCATCGAAATCCGCAAGGCGGCGGCGAGCCTGCGCGCCGCATGGGTTCTTGGCAACGAATACCTTCAGGATGTCGCGCCTTGGTCGACATTCAAGGAAGACCCCGCACAGGCGGCCATGCAGATCCGGCTCGCGCTCAACCTGATCCGGCTTTACGCCGTGATTTCCGCACCGTTTATCCCCGATGCCTGCGCCGATCTTCTGCGTGCGATGAAAGCCGAGGACGCGCAATGGCCGGAAAGCGTCGAGGCTGCCGTCACGGCGCTGTCCGAAGGCCACGCCTTTGACGTCCCGGATGTGACGTTCCGCAAGTTCACCGATGCGGAGCGCGAGGAATGGCAAGAGCGTTTTGCCGGCGTGCGGACCTGATCGGGCCGATTGCGGTCCTGAATGCTCTCAGCACGGCGGCTCGGGTCCCGCGCTGTCCGAACAGCCCCGCGCGGATGCGCAGCACAAGCCTGCGACGACGCCAGCGCCGCTGACTGGCGAGGCGCATTTGCGCATGGGTGCGCTCCACTCGGAAGGCGGTGCTTGCGTGGTCTTGCGTGAGCAGGCGCAGGACCGGAAAAGGGCTGGACATGGTTTCACCTTTGGAAAGCTGTTGTTCACTTTGACAGCTTGACCGCTGGAAAACCTTGCGTGCAGCCGCGATGCGCGCAAACCTGCTTTCATGAATGAAACCCCTCCCGCGCTTGACGACTTGGCGCTCTTCCTCGTGGTGGCCGAGAGCCGGTCCCTGAGCATGGCGGCACGCCAGGCCGCTGTCCCGTTGCCGACCCTGTCGCGACGGATGGCGCGGCTGGAACGCGACACCGGGCAGGCGCTGTTCCTGCGGGGGCAGGCAGGCTACTCCCTGACAAGTCAAGGGCGCGCACTGGCCGAAGCGATCTCCGGGTTGCATGACCTTCGGCACCGCGTTGCACGCTGGCAGACCGATGCGCAGGGTCCGGTTCCCGTGCGGATCACCGCCGGTTTCTGGACCTCGCGCCATCTCGCGAGACAGCTGCGCCCCTGTCCCGATGGCATCTGGGCCCCGCGTTTCCTGCCGTCCAACGCGACGCTGGACATCGCGCGGCGCGAAGTGGATATCGGGATTCGCAATGCGCCCCCCGATCACCCCTGGATGGCGCGACAACGGCTTCGCACCATCCATCATGCCGTCTATGCCCGGGACGCACAGGTCACGGGCTACGTGGCACTGGACGGGTCCGTCGCCCTGCCCCGCTCCCAACGGTGGGTGCATGACACCCATGGCCGGTCCATCACGGCCACCGCAACCGATATCCGGCTATGCTTTGACCTTGCGCTGAACGGCTTCGGGCGCATCGTGTTGCCTTGTTTTGCCGGTGACACGGAACCGGGTCTGGTGCGCGTAACGCAACCGATCGACGCGTTGACGCATGAGGAATGGCTCGCCAGCCACCATGACGCGCGGCATGACCCCCCGGTGCGCGCGGCCATCGAAGCCGTCGTTGCGGCACTGACCGGTTCGCCGACGCAGGGCCCCGAGCCGCACCCTGCGGGAACCAACCTGCTCGGCGCGCGTTGAGCGGTCTATGAGCGATGATACTTCCCAACCGAACAAGCGCGATCTGACCCAAGGCCCGGTGGGCCGGGCCCTGATGCGCGTCTCCGCGCCGATGAGCATCGGCATCCTCGGCGTCTTGTCTGTCGGGCTGGCCGATGCGGCCTTTCTTGCACGCGCCGGCGAAACCGAATTGGCGGCCATCGGCTTCGTCTATCCGGCGATCGTGGCGCTCACATCTCTCGGCATCGGTCTTGGTGCCGGAACATCCGCGGTGGTCAGCCAAAGGCTTGGCAAATCCGGCGGCTCCGATTCGGAGAGCGCCCGCCTTGCGCTGCACGCGCTGATCTTTGCAGCCGTGCTTGGCACCTGTGTCGCCGTCGGTTTCTACATCGCCGCTCCAACGGTTTTCGGCTTGATGGGTGCACGCGACGCGGTGCTCGACGCCGCTTTGAGCTACACACCTTGGTGGTGTCTGAGCTTTGCGCCGATGGTGGCGGGCATGGGGCTCAATGCGGTGTTCCGCGCCGGTGGTGAAAGCCAAATTGCAGCCAGCGTCATGGTCACGCAGTCCGTGCTCAATATCGCGCTCGATCCGCTGTTCATCTTCGGGTTTGGCCCCGTGCCCGCCATGGGGATCGAGGGGGCGGGCGTCGCTACCTGTCTTGCCCGCGTTCTGGGTTTCATCGGTTTGCTGATCTTTGCGATCAAGACGGGTCGGCTGTCTCTCAGCCGGTCCTGTCTCACCGGTCTGGGCGAAACACTGAGCCGCGTGGCGCGGATCGGCGCGCCCGCCGCGCTGTCGAACGCAATCAATCCGCTCGGGCTGTCCTTCGTGACCGCTGCCGTGGCGACGCTGGGCGATGCGGCGGTGGCCGGTTTTGGTGCTGCAACGCGTGTCCAGTCGCTTCTGTTCGTGCCGATGCTGGCGCTGTCCGCCGGGATTGGCCCCGTGGTGGGACAAGCCTGGGGCGCGGAATTGAAAGACCGGGCGCAAGAGGCCGTGGCGCTGACTTTCAAGATCTGTCTCGGCTATGGGGGGCTGCTTTGTGGCGCGCTGTGGATCTTTGCGCCCACCATCGCGCAATGGATGACCGCCGCTGAGGGGCCGGCCGGATATGCCGAACAATACCTCCGCTGGGTGTCTTTTGCCTTCTTTGGCTACGGCGTGTTGGTGACAGCAAATGCCGCGATGAATGCACGTGACAAGGCCCTTCATTCGATGGGGCTTTCAGCGGCGCGGATCGCGCTGGTCTATGTGCCACTGGCATGGGCCGGGGCGTTGCTTTTCGGCTATGCGGGCATCCTCGGAGCGGCTGTGTTGGCGAATTGGCTTGCCGCACTGGGCGCCTTGGTGCTTTGCCGCTCCGTCGGATTGCTCGGGTCGACAGGCGCCCGACCCCTGGACCGGATCGCCAAGGCCACCCCGCAGGCTGATTGACACCCTCCCTGCCCCTTGTTACCCCGCGCGCCTCACCAACAGGGAGCAGGCCATGGGTCGCAAGCGCAAGGGGCGGGATATTTCGGGCTGGCTGGTGGTGGACAAACCTGCCGGGCTGACGTCGACCGCCGTGGTCAACAAGGTGCGGTGGGCATTTCAGGCAAGGAAAGCGGGCCACGCCGGCACACTCGACCCCGAGGCCACCGGTGTTCTGGCGGTCGCGCTTGGCGAGGCGACAAAGACGGTGCCCTATATCACGGACGCCCTGAAGGCGTATCGGTTCACGATACGCTTTGGTGCCGCGACCAACACCGACGACGCCGAGGGAGAAGTGATCGCCACCAGCGATGCACGCCCCGAGGATGACCAGATCAAGGACGCGCTCAACCGCTTCGTCGGCGAAATCCAGCAAGTGCCACCCGCCTTTTCTGCAGTCAAGATTGACGGTGAGCGCGCCTACAAGCGGGCGCGCGATGGCGAAACCGTGCAACTGGACGCCCGCCCGCTCTGGGTCGAGGAGCTGGTTCTGATCGACCGCCCGGACAGGGACACCGCCGAGCTCGAAATGGTCTGTGGCAAGGGGGGCTATGTGCGGTCCATTGCCCGCGATCTCGGAGAGGCGCTCGGGTGCTATGCGCATGTGGAGCGTCTGCGGCGGACGTGGTCGGGCCCGTTTGACGCCGAAGAGGACGGCATCAGCCTCGAGAAGATCGAAGAGCTGGCGCATGACCCGGCCTTGGATGCGTATCTCAAGCCGCTTGAAGCCGGGCTCGCGGATCTGCCGGAACTGAGGGCAACCGCCGAAGGTGCGGCGCGTTTGCGCCACGGGAACCCGGGCATGGTGCTGGGCGGGGACGTAGAATATGGCGACGAGGCCTGGGCGTCCTATGACGGTGCTGCGGTTGCGGTTGGCACGTTCCGCGCGGGGAGCCTGCATCCCGCACGCGTGTTTGTGACAGAACAGTCGGACTGACGGGTCCCGGAACGGGCCGTTTTCGGATACGGCGAGCGCGCGCCCCGGTTTTCCGGCCGCGCGGCGTCTACGGGCACGCGGATCGTGTCGAGAATTGACGTGAGCCCCTTTTCAGACGCCGCAGCTGGACCTTTTCGTCTAATGCAGCACCGTCCTCTGCCACGCGGCCAGCGGCACGTGATCGCCGAACACCGGACGGCGCAGCGCAAGCAGACGCCGCGCTTCTTCTCCGCGTCCCATCTTGAGCAAGGCGTGGAGCATGCTCAGTTCCAACAGATCGCGTTGCGCGCGGCTTCCGCCGAGCCGCGCATGATCCGCCAATGCCACGGTGAGATGGGCGACGGCCTCTGACCACGCAGATCGGGTGATCGCGGCGAAGGCCTCGCCACAAGCCTGCACAATCTCTGCCAATGGCCCTTTCGCGTTTTCAAGAACCGCGTGTAGCGCCTCGGGATTGCCCGCCATGGCGTGCGCGAGCGCCGCATGGAATTCGACAAAGGCGAGCCCGCCATTGGGAAAGGCATCAAGCGCATAGCGGCTCACTTCTTGCCACCGCTCCGGAGCCACGGTTTGACCGGCCAGCTCTGCCCGGTAGAGAATTGCCGCAGCGTCCGTCAGCTTGATGATCGGCGCGGCCTGCGATGCGCTCGGGCGGATATGCGCATCGACCGCCTGCCAGAGCCTGTCCATGTCGTCCTGCTCCATGGCCCAAAGCGCAGAATGCCAGGCCAGATGCGCATGCAGCAATCCCTTCGGGCTGTATCCGGGAAGCCACGCGTCGAGATAGGCCCGACCGGTCTCGGTTTCGCCCGCTTCGTAATAGGTGTGCGACCGGACATGGGCGGCATGCGCGTTTTGCGGACGGAGAGCAAGCGACCGGTCGATCATGTCGGAGGCCTCATCGAGCCGCCCGACTTCGCAGAGCGAAAACGCGTGCTGGCTCAGAATCCACCAATCCTCGTCGCCGTAATGCGGCAGCAGCGCGGCAGTATAGGCCAGTTGATCGGCCTCGCGCCCGGGCATGCCGGAAAACCCGATCAGGCCAAAGACGCTTGTGCAAAGCTGCGCAATCAGCACGTCGCGCGGATGGCTGCGCACATGCTCGCGCACCGCTTCTCGCGCGCCGGCCGCGTTCCCGTCGATCAGCAGCCCCATGGTGTGCAGATGTGCCGCCTGCTTCGCGGGCAGGCCCTCGGCAAGCTTGCGCGCATCGCGCATCGCCTCCCTAGCACCGACCATGTCAGCGCCGATCATCCGAGCCCGTGCCAGACCGACGTGGCCCAGTGCAAAGCCAGGATCCGCCTCAACCGCCCGGGCAAATCGCTCGGTCATGTCCGGCATCCCGGAAAGTAGCGAATCCAGCCCTGCATCATAATGATCACGCGCCTTCTGCGATGTGGTCAAAAGGGCATTGTCATATCGGTCGCACAGCATGGCGCTCTCCTCGTCTTGGGGCGAGATACCGGCAAGGCCTTCTCGCATATGCCTTGTCCCGAGCGGCCCGGCCAATCGAGGCTATGATCGCAAGCCTAACATCGGCGCGAGAAACTCCCGAACGGTTTTTCCTGTCTGGACAGGGCAGAGGCGCGGCAAAGCGTGTCGCCTGCGCGCAAGACTGGTGTCAGACGAAATCCGCGTCCTTGATCTCGAGCAACGCTTCAAGGTCGCGCACCGTGATCCGGCCCCTTGCCAGTTCTACAATCCCCTCGCGACGCCATTCCGACAGGGTTTTTGAAACGACCTCGCGCGTGACGCCAACAAAATCGGCCAGTTGAGCCTGCGACATACTCACGTCCCGCCCATCCCCCATGAGGAACACCAGCTTGGATGCCAGCCGGGCTGCGGGGGCGAGGAAAACTTGATCCTCGACCTGTTGGCTCATCCAGCGCAACCGCTGGCCCGCCAGACCGAGAAGTTCCTTGGCCAGTGCCGGGTCATGCGCGATCGCTGTGAGGAGGGCCGATTGCTTGATCGCACGCAGCTCAGACGGTTTCACCGCCTCCACGCGCGCGGTGCGCGGGCCCGGGTCCAGCAGGGCAATCTCGCCAAAGACATGTCCGGGCTTGAGCCGGTTCAACGCAAGCTTGCGCCCCGAAGACGACAAAACGCTCACTTCGAGAAGCCCGGAATCGACGATGTAAAGACGGTCGTCGAAATCGCCCTGGTCGAAAAGCGCCTCTCCACTGTGCAACCGCATACGGCGGATGCTGTTTGCAGCGAGGCGCCCGCCCTCATCGGATGGGTCGAACAGGAAGGAAAAGCTCTGTTCTTGCTGGGGCTGCGCGGTCATGTGGTCACAGTTAGCGACTGAATTGACCGTGCGGAAGTGAATTGTTTCACATACGGCGATTTGCAACCATGCCATGAAAGCCGAATTGGCCATGAGGATGTGCACACCGTGTCGCTGTTCAAGAAACGCGCTGACAAGACGCAGAGCAAACCGGACGAGGATGGCGAACGGCGCCAGCTGACAGTGCTCTTTTATGACATCGTCGGCTCGACGTCGCTCGTGACCGACCATGATCCCGAAGACCTGCGCGCCGCGCTCAACCGCATTCACATTGCCGCGCGCAACATTTTCGCCGAACATGGCGGATCGCTCGAACAGGTCCTCGGCGACGGCGGCATGGTCTATTTTGGCTGGCCGGACATCAGCGAAGACGCGGCCTTGCAATCGGTCGAAGCCGCGCTCGCCTTGCTCGACGCCCGAGCGGAAATTCCGCTCGCTCCCGATATCCGCATCGGGATCGCCACAAGCGTGGTTGTCATGTCGACGGATGGCGCTTCTGCCAGCGCCGGGCAGCTCGGGGCGGTCGGCGTTGCGCCCAACCTTGCCTCACGGCTCGAATCTGTTTGTGGAATCAATGAGGTGCTGGTCAGCGCAGCGACCCACGCGCTGACCCATCGGGCGATCCGATACACCGCCCGCGAAGGTCTCGCGCTGCGGGGCTTTCCCGATGAAACCCGTGCGTGGCGCGCAACCGGGCGGATCGATGCGCGCACGCGGTTTGCGCGCGATCGGGACGCATCCGCGACGCTTTCGGGCCGCGCTTCCGATATCGACATGCTGGCCAAGCTCTGGTCCGACGCCGAAACCGGGGCGGGCACCGCAATCCTCATCGAGGGCGAACCGGGGATCGGCAAGTCGCGCATGGCCGCCGAACTCATCGCGCTGGCCAAGGCGGCCCGGGTCGTCATCCTGCAATGTCAGCCCCGGACAGAGGCCGACGCGCTGTTCTCGGTGATCCGCATGTATGACCAGGCATACGAAGACGGTGCGGACGACGCGCTTGCCAAGGCGGCCGTGCACTGTGCCGACGCGCTTGGTGCGCTGGAAGAGAGAGAAACCCTCAGCCCAGAGGCACGACGCAACGCGATCATCGGAGCCGTGAGCGAAGGCTTCATCGCGCTCGCACGTCAGAAACCGCTGCTGCTTTTGGCCGAAGACCTGCATTGGGCCGACGAGGTGACGCTCGCCGCACTGGAACGGCTGGCCTGTACGCTGTCGGGAGAGCGGTTGCTGCTGGTGGCGACGAGCCGCCCCAGCGATCGGCTGGTCGACCTGCGCGAATACATGCGGGTGCTCGACCTTGGGCCGATCGACGCCCAATCGGCACGCGCGCTGATCGCCTCGGTCGCCTGGACAACACTGACGGACCAGACCCGCGACTGGATCATCGAGAAAGGCGACGGCAATCCGCTGTTCCTGATCGAGCTGACGGCGCATGCATGCGACGTCGCCGCCGCCGGTGGCGCGCTTGACGCGCATAGTGGCGCACAGCTTGGCAGCTTGCGGGACCTGCTCGCGGCACGGCTTGAGAGCGCGGGGCGCGCAAAACGCACGGCGCAGATCGCTTCGGTTCTCGGACGGGATTACCCGCTCCACCTGCTGGTGCGTCTGACACGGGATTACCCGCCATTCGAGCTTGATGCGGACCTGCAACGGCTCAACGACCACGGGCTCAAGGAAGCCATCAACAATGGCGAGGTCTACCAGTTCCGTCACGCTCTGATCCGCGATGTCGCCTATGATAGCCAGCTGCGCGCCGTGCGCAGGCGACTGCATGGCCAGATCGTCGATCTGGTGGACGCGGACCCGAGCCTGACCGATGACGTCCCCGCGATCCTTCTGGCCGAACACTGCCTTGCGGCAGACCGGGTTCTGCGCGGGATTGGTCTGCTGATTGACGTGGCCGATGACGCGATTCGCCGCTCCGCGCTGCATGCCCCGCGCGCGCTTCTGGAACGCGCGTTGACGCTGGCCGCCGGGCTGGACGCATCGGACGAGCGCGATGGGCTGCGCCTGCGCGCCATCGCCTTGCTGGGGCCACTTGTGACGTTGCTGGATGGGCATCGCGCCGCCGCGTCTCTCTATGACGAGGGACAGGCGCTTTATTTCGAGCGCCCTGTGGACGCCCGCCAACGCTTCTTCCCGGTTCTCTGGGGGTGGTGGTTCACCGCCAGCGACCTTCTCGAACAAACCCGCCGTTCGGAGATCCTGATCCGTTACGTGCCGCCGGATGCGGATCGGGAATCGCGTCTACAGGCCTTGCATTGCGGATGGGCCACCTTGTTTGACGGCGGGGCGCATGATCGCTGCCTTGCTGCCATTTCCGAAGGCCTGGCGCTCTATGATCCGCAAGAGGGCGCGCGCGCGCGGCACCTCTACGGGCATGACGCCCGGGTCTGCGGTCTGGGCGAGCGGGCGTTGTGCGCATGGTTGACAGGGTCTCTGGAGGACAGCGCAAAGGCCATCGCAGCGTGCGAAATCTGGAGCGATAAGACCGACCATCTCGGCAGCCGTCTTCACGGGCTCGACATCGCCATGCAAGTTGCGGTGTTCCGACACGACCTGGAGGAGATTGACCGGATTCTTTCGCGAATCGAGTCCCTTGCCGGAGCGGACGCCGCGCCTGCGATCGCGGCCAAGCGGCAGATCTTCCGCGGTTGGCGTGCGGCGCGGGCCGGGAATGGCGGCCAGATCGACGCAGTGCGCGAAGGGTTACGGGCACTGCGCAGCTTCGGCGTGCTCGAAGACACGCCGTTCTATGCCGATATTGCCGCAGACATCGCCGCGCGTGACGGCCAGCGCGATCAGGCGCTCGGCATGCTCGAAGACGAGATCGCACAGGCGCGGGAGACCGGGCTGACCTATTGGTTGCCCGAGCTGCTGCGGCGCAAGGCCGTTCTGAGCGGCGGCGGGGCGGTTGCAGGCGCCGCGCTCGAAGAGGGCGCGACAGTCGCCCTCGAACAGGGCGCCCACATGCTTCTGGCACGCAACGTCGCAACCTGGCACGCGCTCTCCATAAGCGTGCCCGACGCGGTGCGGCATGCCGCGAAACAGCGTGTTCCCGGTATCTCGGATTGCCCCCTGCGCACACAGGTCCTGCATGCGCTGGACCTCTGAGCAGCCCGATGCGGCCACCCTCACCCGCGCACTTCATGCGCGCCCCGTGCAAGCACTGGCCACAGATGCGTTCTGGGCGCGATTGCGCCCGCGATTGCCCGCGTTCGGGATCACCCGGATGGCCGATATCACCGGTCTGGACAGGCTCGGCTTCCCGGTGGTGCAGGCGGTCCGACCGCTGGCCCACTCCAACGCTGTCACGCAAGGCAAGGCCGACACACGGGCTGGCGCCGCGGTTGGCGCGGCACTGGAATGCCTCGAAATGGCGGCGGGGGAACGGCCCTCCCGACTACCATCCGCGCCGCCGCACGATCCGGCGCTCTGGCGCGCGCTTGCGCCGGGCGCAGACTGGCCGACCGCCGACACGCCCTTCGTTGCCGCCTGGGAGCTGAGCACCATGCGCCGCGCTGCGGTTCCGCGGGATCTGCTGAACACCGATTTTACCCTTGGAGCCGAAGCGGAGGTCGCGCCGATCCTGCGCCAATCCGTCGGGCTTGGCGCCGGCACAACGCTTGCAACAGCGCTGATGCATGGTCTTCTCGAAAGCATCGAGGCGGATGCACGCATCCGCGCCGACGCGCAAGACAACTGGCAACGGCGCGCCTTTCCCGCCGGTGACCCGCGCAGCGCCCCGCTTCTCGACACTCTGGACAAAGCCGGACTGCGGGCCGCGCTCTGGCAGGCACCGGCCGCCCTTGCGGGGATCACGGTCGTCCGGGTGCAGGTCATGGAAGAACCCGGGAGCGCCGCCCTGCCCCTGCCCGCTTCGGGCTTTGCCGCTCGTCCGGATGCAGGCGCCGCGATTGCCGCCGCGCTGGCGGAGGCCGTTCAGGCCCGCCTCGCCGTCATCTCCGGCGCGCGCGAAGACATCACGACCCGCTTCTATACCCATGGCTACCCGCCTGACGTGCTGAGGGCGGAATGGGCGCGCCATGCGATGACCTCCAGCCCGGTGCTGCGCGACCGGAGCGGTGCAGACGAAGCAAGCGCCGCACCGACGACGCTGGCGATGCTGGTGGAAGACATCGCGCCGGTCTTTGCCGTCGTCTTGCACCATGACCCGGACCTTCCGCTCACGATTGCACGAGTCTTTGCGCCATCGCTGATCCTCGACCCCTTGCGACTGGAGCATGCGGCATGACCACACCGGCGGGCGCAGGTCGCAGAACACGCAAACCCGTGGTCTTTCTCGGGCCGAGCCTGCCTGTTGCGGAAGCCCGAAAGATCCTCGATGCGGAGTATCGTCCTCCAGCCGGGCAAGGCGACCTCTATCGCGCGAGCCTTGATCGGCCGCCTGCCCTCGCGTTGATCGACGGGATTTTCAAGGATGCGCCCACGGTGCGCCATCGGGAAATCCTCTGGGCGCTGGGCGCTGGCATTCCGGTTTTCGGCGCGGCGAGCATGGGCGCGTTGCGTGCCGCCGAACTCGATGCTCACGGCATGATCGGGATTGGGGTGATCTTTCGTTGGTATCGCCGCTTTGCGCTTCTGCCCGATGACGCCGTCGCGGTGACGCATATGCCTGCGGAACTCGGAGCCCAGCCGCTATCAGACGCACTCGTTGACATTCAGCGCAGCCTGTCGCGGGCGCGGCGATCCGGAGCGCTCGACAATCGCGCAGCCGCGGCCATGCTGCGCGCCTGTGCCAATCTGCCCTTTCCCGAGAGGCGCCTGCCGGCGGAGGCTGCTCCCTTCCGCGTGCCGCAAAAGGCGGCGGATGCCCGAGCGCTTTTGACACGGTTGGCCGCGCTGGCAGAAGCCGATACATGGCCACGCCCCGACTGTCCGGAGCCACCGCTTGTGCATGCATGGCTCGACGACCTGCATGACAGCGGGCTGCCCCTCCCCCAGCGCGGCGCGCCCTGAGCCGCAAACGCCCCCCGCCAATCCAAATCAAGCTCCTTGCCCTGTGTTGCTCCGGAAGCTTCGGCGCGGCATCATACAGCGTTGCCGTGCCCGTCTCAGGCTTGAAGGGCGCGGGTCCAATTGTCCTGTGACATGCCACCCCTTCCGGGTCGGGCCCACGCAACGCCGGAACCTCCTGTCTGTGAATAACTTCACAGATCGCAATCTGGTTGTATGGTTAACAAAAGATAATACAGATTCGTTGTATTGATTTGTGGAGTATCGCGCGTTGGTGGCCTCTGAACAGAGCTTGGGCACTCGGTTTCTCTTGTATCCCCAATCACCAAGCACACCTGGCTATGACAAGCCCGAGCTTGTCTGGGTTTCGGACCCCCAGGGCTCCATTCTTGCGGGTCCCGCAAATGACCGCATGTATGTCGTGCGTCCCAATACGGACAAGGCCCCCTATAACTATCCTTACCTGCCGCCTTACAACGGTGGGCGTTACCCTCCGGCCGAACCCTCGCCCGATGGGCACTGGGATCATATTCCTCCCGATAGCCCCGCGTTCCTCGGGGTGCATGTGTTCGGCTGCGTCGCGCGGGTCTTGGATGTCTGGGAAGGATATCTGGGCAACCGGATCAATTGGCATTTCGCGAGCACCTACGACCGGCTCGAGATCATTCCCCTGATAGAGTGGGACAATGCGCAATCGGGCTACGGCATGCTGGAATTCGGCTACAAGCCTACTCCGGATGGCCGCCGTGACCTCTATGCGCTCAATTTTGACGTCATTGCGCATGAGATCGGGCATTCCATCCTGTTTTCCGAGATCGGACTGCCGAGGCCCGGATTGCCACCTGGACCGGATCTTTTTGCCTACCACGAAGGCGTGTCCGACCTTTGCTCGCTGATCGCCATGTTGCATTTCGACACCGCGATGGACCGCCTGCTGCGGCGTGGGTCGGGAAACCTGATGGCGCTCAACGAATTGAACCGCGTGGCCGAGCTCGCCGACGAGCGGCAAATCCGCATCGCCGGCAATGCCCGCAAGCTTACCGAGGTCGGCAACGAGGTGCATGACAGGTCCCGGCCTTTCACTGGCGGAATTTTCGATACGCTGGTCGAGACCTATCACGATCTTTGCGTTCAGCGCGGGCTTGTGGATCTTCCGCGAGGCTCCATCCCGGACGCGCGCGATATCGACAGCGACCTGTCGCACACTTTTGCCTCGGCCTTCCGGGCCGATTACGACCTGAAGCATTTCCATCTCAAATCCGCGCTGGCCGACGCGCGCGATATCGTGGCGATGGGTTTGGCGGCATCCTGGCACAAGCTTGACAGCGAGACGCTGACCTACGCCGATGCGGCTTTTGCGGTGTGTGACGCGCTTCAGGAACAAGGCCAGGGCGAGGCCGCCGAGACCGCAGCAGAATGTCTTGCCTGGCGCGAGATCATCACCCCTTACGACACGTTCTCTTTGGGCCGGACGCAATCCCGGTCCGCTCAATGGTTTTAGTCAAAAAAGGAAACCGTCATGGAAGATATTCTCTCGCTGATCCCGGAGACGTATTACGATCCGTCCGAGGTGGTGCTGATCGGCTCGCACATGCACCCGTCGCCAAACGTCACCACCACGGTCACATCCGATGGCAAGGCATCCATATTGCTGACGGATGAGAACCAGGGGGATCTGGCCAAGGGCTACATGAGTGTCCGGTCGGATTTCGCCAACCGCCTCGAACTCAAGGCCGTGCCGATCGACGTGGCCGAGGGTGAAAAGGCGCCGGTGCCGACCATGGCGCTGATCTATGCCTACGGCTACGAAGGCCACAGCTACCGTCTCGCCAAACCGCGCATCATGATCGTCAAGGGTCATGGCGAACCCTACGAGGCGACGCGCGACAAGGCTGTTTCGGATTCACTGACTGGCCAGCTCTACATGTGGCGGCTGTCAAAGCATGAACAAACGATCTCGATCGAAGTCGAAAGCGGCGATCTGGAAAAGCTTGTGCTCGAAGCCAACCAGCCCGGCAACCGTGCCGTGAATTCATATGCCGCCCATATGCAGATGGCCCATCGCGGCGGCAAGCTCGGCTAAGACCCCGATCTGACACGCGAAGAGCGTGGGCGAGGCGCTCTTCGTCCCCCTTGTCCGGTCCCGCGCGGCCGGGGTGCCGCACCTCGGGGCGAGGAACAGTGTCAAAGGGTCCTGCAAAGCGGGGTCAATCGCGCAAGACGCGCCTCTTTGCTCTTTGTGCGTTGTGTTCCTGCGCTCGCTGCGCCTTCTCCTCCCGGCCGAAACGGTTTCAGGCGGAACAGCGCGTTATCGCTCCAGCCGTGGGGTGTTCGGCCTTGGTCCGGCGTTCAGGCCTGCAACATCCGGATAAGACGGGTATTGGCCGCCACCCGTTCGGCAAGCACCTGGGCAAAGCCCGCATGCAGCTTGCTCGACAGATACGGCGCCTCTTCGAGCAACCGCTTCGCCTGATCCGGCGAGAAGCACCACAGCACACAATCCGTGCCCGCGCTGACGGTCGTGCTGCGCACGCCGCTCGTGAAATAGGCAATCTCGCCGATGATCGTGCCGGCCCGCAGCCTGCGCAGCTTGCGTGGTCCCCCTTGTCCTTCGACGTAAACGTTGGCCTCCCCGGTTTCGAGGAAATACACCTCCGCCGCCTGCTCGCCCTCGGCCACGATGATCCGCCCTTGCGGCACGTCGACCCGCTCCAGATACTCCAGCAGACGGGCCGCATCTGCCGCGTTCCCGACGATCTGGACGAGCACATTCTCGATCCCCGACGGAGTGGTGACCCCGTCGGACATATGCGTCGCAATGACATCGTCCTCGAACTCCGAAAGGGCCGTGTTCATGTCAGTGCTGTGCGAAAAGCCGCGACGGGTATCGAACGCAAGGCCCGAGCGTCGGAACACGCCCGCGACGGTCGTGTTCATGCCGGTCATGGCGGCGCGCACCTGCGCCGCCTCCAACTCGTCGGCAATCCGTTCAAAGGTCACAACGGCCGTGGCGTCGATGCCGCTCACGGCTTCGAAATCGATCACCAGATACGTCACTTCATGCCGCAACACGGCGGTCTTGATCCGCTCGCGAAGGCGGTGCGCCGTGCCAAAGAAGATATAGCCCTGCAGGCGCATGATGACGACGGACGCCCCATACTCCTTGAGCACCCGCAGCTCTTCCGGGCTGCGCTCCGTCGAGCCGTGGAACACGTCGCCCGACAGCGCGTTGCGCACCGGATCCATGCGGCTGTAATCGACCACGAAAAGAGCGGCCCCCGCAACGAGGCCGAAGACGGTGCCCTCAAATAGCCCGAACATCGCGATGACGAGAAATATCGCCAGCGTCAGACAGGCCTCGCTGATCGGGGTCACGCGCATCTCGCGCAGCAACCATTCGTGCAAAAGCCCGAAACCAACCCAAAGCATGCAGCCGGCAAAGATCGGCAGCGGCAGGACGGACAGGATGCTGGCGCCGAACATGAAGACCAGAAGCACAAACGCCCCGGCCACCAGCGAAATGGCGCGATGCGGTTTGGCAATGCTGAAGCCCGCAAGGGTCGAGGCCACCCCGTGATAGCCCGGCAAACCGCCCAGCGCGGTGGCAACGAGGTTGGACAGGCCCAGAACCTTGAGTTCCTGATCGAGACGCAGGTCTCGACGCGCCTTTGCCTCAAGCGCCGAACTGCTCATCAGGAAGGCCGCAGTGGCCAGCACAATCATGGTGCAGATCGGAAAGATCTGGGCCGTGATGTAGCCAAGATCGGTATTTCTCAGCTCCTCAAGCTGGACCGGTGGCCAGAACAATCCGCCCTCCGGCAGGGTTGCCGTCCAACCGGTCTCCGCCAAGGTTGCAAGATCGACGCCAAGATAGGCTCTCACCGCGTGAAACAGCGCGAGAGAGCCGCAGATGACTCCGCCGACAACGAGATTGAGCGGCATGACCCGCGTGCCAAGAAACAACGCGGCACCCACTGAAAGCGCCACGCCTGCCTTGGCCAGCACCGGAGACTCGAGCAACTCGGGCAAGCGGTCCAGCGTGACGACACCGCCGAGACAGATGCCAATCGCACCGATCACCACAAAATACCCCGTTCCGGCAAGAAACCCTGCGAGAACGGGCCTTGGGGCAAAGCGCATGACCGCCGCCAGACGCAGCGTGCCAAACACGTAGAGCGATATCGAAAAGGCCAGCCCGGATATCGAACACAGGATGACAATTTCCGGAACGCTCACCACACCGGCCCCGGCAGCGCGATCTGCCACCACGGCAACGAGTATGGCCCCTATGGCCGCGCTCGGCACATCCTGCACCATCGGGACCAACCCCGGAAAGCCTGAGAACAGACCCAGGATGACGCAAAGGACCGTGGTCCCCATGAGGGCCATGCCGATCACCACGGAGGTCGCCTCCGGGGTCACCGCCGCCGTGACCAGTGTGGCGTGAGTGATTGAGAAAACTGTGGCCATAAGCCCGGCCAGCAACCCGGCCTGAGCCCGCGCAACCCAACCCGATTGCGCCGGCGTGTTCAATGATCCGGATGCAACCGTCATGGTGTGTCCCCGTGGCTTATTCTTATGATCTTGGCGGTCAATGGTGGCTTGCCGCAATCCCGGATGCGACATTTTCGAAGACGCGGCACCGTCTTGGCAACCCTGCGGGGAAATCAACTGAATATTTCCCCTCAAAGGTGTTGAGGCACCGGATGACAAGGCCGGGCCACCCCCCCTTGGCACAATCAGGGACTTCAAGCCGTGCGCATTGCAGCTCAGAGCTTCATGGGAACAAACCGACAATGTAGGCGAACTGCGCCGCTTTCAGAGCCCGACAAACGGTGATGCGTGCCCATGTTTCAAGCTCTCCACGGGCGACGCCGCCAGACGGACACGGCGAC
>NZ_JAFMPQ010000069.1:2500-6755 GCF_020667845.1 Cognatishimia sp. F0-27 | reverse complement strand
TGGTTGCGGGAGTAGGATTTGAACCTACGACCTTCAGGTTATGAGCCTGACGAGCTACCGGGCTGCTCCATCCCGCGACAGATGGTTTTGTTTTTCGTATTGAGAGATACGTTTCAGAGATTTTGTTAGGTTTGGCGGTGACCTACTCTCCCACGTCTTAAGACGCAGTACCATCGGCGCTACGGCACTTAACGGCCGGGTTCGGAATGGAGCCGGGTGTTTTGCTCGTGCTATGACCACCAAACCGAACAAAATCTCTGTCGTCCAAGTCAGCACACCTTGGTGTATGCTTTTGATTTTCCAGTATGGTTTTGAACCTGGCTTTTACTGGATCAAATCAAGCCTATCGGGCCATTAGTACCGGTCAACTGAACACATTGCTGTGCTTACATCTCCGGCCTATCGACGTGGTGGTCTTCCACGGCCCTCAGGGATACCTTGTTTTGAGGGGGGCTTCCCGCTTAGATGCCTTCAGCGGTTATCCTGTCCGATCATAGCTACCCTGCACTGCTGCTGGCGCAACAACAGGTCCACCAGTGGATCGTTCACCCCGGTCCTCTCGTACTAGGGGCAACTCCTCTCAAGTATCCTACACCCACGGCAGATAGGGACCGAACTGTCTCACGACGTTCTAAACCCAGCTCACGTACCTCTTTAAATGGCGAACAGCCATACCCTTGGGACCTGCTCCAGCCCCAGGATGAGATGAGCCGACATCGAGGTGCCAAACACTGCCGTCGATATGGACTCTTGGGCAGTATCAGCCTGTTATCCCCGGCGTACCTTTTATCCGTTGAGCGATGGCCCTCCCACTTGGGACCACCGGATCACTATGGCCGACTTTCGTCTCTGCTCGACTTGTCAGTCTCGCAGTCAGGCTGGCTTCTGCCATTGCACTCAACGAGCGATTTCCGACCGCTCTGAGCCAACCTTCGCGCGCCTCCGTTACGCTTTAGGAGGCGACCGCCCCAGTCAAACTACCCGCCACGCAGGGTCCCGGATCCGGATAACGGACCGCGGTTAGACATCAAGCAGAACAAGGGTGGTATCTCAAGGATGGCTCCACGCAAACTGGCGTTTGCGCTTCAAAGCCTACCACCTATCCTGCACATGTTGTGCCTGATGCCAGTGCGAAGCTGTAGTGAAGGTGCACGGGGTCTTTCCGTCTAACCGCGGGAAGCCTGCATCTTGACAGGCAATTCAATTTCGCTGAGTCGATGTTGGAGACAGCGGGGAAGTCGTTACGCCATTCGTGCAGGTCGGAACTTACCCGACAAGGAATTTCGCTACCTTAGGACCGTTATAGTTACGGCCGCCGTTTACCTGGGCTTCAATTCGGAGCTTGCACCCCTCCTTTTAACCTTCAGGCACCGGGCAGGCGTCAGACCCTATACGTCGTCTTGCGACTTCGCAGAGCCCTGTGTTTTTAGTAAACAGTCGCCACCCCCTGGTTTGTGCCCCCAGCCCCTAGTTGCCTAGGAACCGGGCCTCCTTCTCGCGAACTTACGGAGGTATTTTGCCGAGTTCCTTCAACATCGTTCTCTCAAGCGCCTTGGTATTCTCTACCAGTCCACCTGTGTCGGTTTAGGGTACGATCTCATGATGGAGCTATTTCCAGGAACCAATTAACGGCCAACCCAATCCAATAAGGGCTGACAATCTTCATGATCCGTCACTTCCATCTGGCCCAGGAATATTAACCTGGTTCCCATCGACTACGCCTTTCGGCCTCGCCTTAGGGGTCGGCTTACCCTGCTCAGATTAGCTTTAAGCAGGAACCCTTGGACTTTCGGCGAGAGTGTCTCTCACACTCTTTGTCGCTACTCATGTCATCATTCTCGCTAGTGATCTCTCCACCGGATCCCTCACAGGCCGGCTTCACAGAAAGGATTTATGCCTCCTATGATCCCCGAAGGGAGCAAAAGAGGATAAATCCTATGTCACACTACGCTCTGCTACCATGCCTTACGGCATCCTAAGCTTCGGCTCGTGGCTTGAGCCCCGTTACATCTTCGCCGCAGGACAACTTATTTAGACCAGTGAGCTGTTACGCTATCTTTAAAGGATGGCTGCTTCTAAGCCAACCTCCTGGTTGTTTTGGTCGTCCCACCTGCTTTCCCACTTAGCCACGAATTGGGGGCCTTAGCTGTAGGTCAGGGTTGTTTCCCTCTCCACTACGGACGTTAGCATCCGCAGTGTGTCTGCCATCTAGTACTCCCGGGTATTCGGAGTTTGGTTAGGATCAGTAAGCCTGTGGGGCCCCATTACCCATCCAGTGCTCTACCCCCCGGGGTATTCGGATGACGCTCTACCTAAATAGATTTCGCAGAGAACCAGCTATCTCCGAGTTTGATTGGCCTTTCACCCCTAGGCACAGCTCATCCCGATCCTTTTCAACGGATGTGGGTTCGGTCCTCCAGTTGGTGTTACCCAACCTTCAACCTGGCCATGCCTAGATCACTCGGTTTCGGGTCTGATCCATCTAACTCGACGCCCTATTAAGACTCGCTTTCGCTGCGCCTACACCTAACGGCTTAAGCTTGCTAGATAGACCAAGTCGATGACCCATTATACAAAAGGTACGCCGTCACAAGACTGGACACTAATGACATCTTTGATGCGCTACCGCTTCGCTACTTGAGCGCTTGGGTGTGACGCAGTGTTGCTTCCGGCGCGCTGATTGCGACCGGGTTCCCGCCAGAGACGCGCGCGTCTTCAGCATAAGTGGGAACCGGTTTTGCGCCCGGAAGATGCGGCTATCTAAGAGGTATACTCACCTTGAACTGCACCGTCTCGATCCCGGGATTGTCGTCGTAAATTCCCGCGTTCGAGCGATGATCGTAGCTGAAGGCATAGCGCCAACCGCTTCGGTTCTCGTATCCCAGCTCAAGACCGGAGCGGAACGCGATGGGTCCACCAAGGTCAAAGCCGCCATTGTCGAAGTAGAGCCCCGGCATCGAATGCAGCTCCGCATAGAACCGCGTGCCGAGATCGATCTCATAGGTGTTGCCGAAGCCCACCCATGTCTCGCCCCCTTCTCCGACAGACACGCCAAAGGCCGGCTGGAAAGGCCCCCGCTTGTGACCAAGGTCATAGCGCAGGTAAATTTCCGGTGCCGCTTCGGCCTGCCGTTCCAGAACCTCCCCCGCAGAGAAGGACAGCCTCGCCTGATCCGGCGTCTTGCCGAGGCAGCCTGTGTCCGTTCCGCAATAATTCCGGCTCATATCGGTGATCCCGAGGATGAGCATCAGAACTGCGAAGGTTCCGTCAGCCATGATCTATCTCCTGCATTCCCTGCAGAAGTCATGGCCAAGATTGTCATTAGAGTCCAGTCAAGCTCCGACTGATTGTAGGCGCTCGGTTTCAGGTACTGTTTCACTCCCCTCGTCGGGGTGCTTTTCACCTTTCCCTCACGGTACTGGTTCGCTATCGGTCAGTAAGGAGTACTTAGCCTTCGAGGGTGGTCCCCCGATCTTCAGACAGGATTTCACGTGTCCCGCCCTACTTAATACGTCCGATCATGCTTCATATACGGGACTGTCACCCACTATGGTTGGTCTTTCCAGACCATTCTATTCACATTCACGGCTCGGCTGGTCCCCGTTCGCTCGCCACTACTAGGGGAGTATCAATTGATTTCCTTTCCTCCGGGTACTTAGATGTTTCAGTTCCCCGGGTTTGCTCTTTTAACCCTATGTATTCAGGTTAGAAGTACCTGGCTAACTGCATTATTTTGTCCTACCGCTTCGCTACTTGAGGACTTGCCCCAATCGCTCGACCGGAAGGATAAATAACACAGTTTCAGGTGGGTTGCCCCATTCGGAGATCGATGGATCAAAGCCTATTCTCGGCTCCCCATCGCTTATCGCAGAGTATCACGTCCTTCATCGCCTCTTACTGCCAAGGCATCCACCAAACGCCCTTCTCGCGCTTGATTTGATCCAGAAAGAGACAGGTTTTTGCCGGATCGCTCATGACTACTAAAACACCGAAGTGCCGTTTCGCCCCAAACAATCCAAAACCAGTCACGGTCATTGCAGGCTGGTATGTCTGCGACCTCTATTCTGAACCAAAAGCATACTTTCCCGCACTTTGTTTGGTGCCCTACCGCTTCGCTACTTGAGGGCGAACCCCAAGAACCAATCGGCAAAACACACTCAAAGTACTTGTGTGATGGTTAATCACACGGGTTAGTGTACTTGACTTGGACAACGCATGTTCGTTTCAGAGGGGATATCACCGTTCAGCCGGCTAG
>NZ_JAFMPQ010000068.1 GCF_020667845.1 Cognatishimia sp. F0-27 | reverse complement strand
GGGGGCCAGCCCCCGCACCCCCGGGATATTTGGAGCCCAAAGAAGGGCCCGACCGGGAGGCCGTGGCGGGGTGGCTGTGACTGGCTGTGGCCTGCGTTCGGGAGGTCGTGGCGGTGTGGCTTTGGATCGAGCTGGCCCGCCGTCGGGAGGCCGGACCCGGGGGTGTGGCGCGGTGCGGGTTTGGCATCGTCGGCTGGGTGAGGTTTCGCCCATGGGATGCGCGGCGCTCTTGCCCCCGGCACCGCCTGCGCGGTAAGAGCGGGCAAACATCATTTGAGGGAAGGGCGAGCGATGGAAAAGCGTCGCGTGGTCGTTACGGGTCTTGGGTTGGTCACGCCATTGGCGGATGGCGTCGAGACAAGCTGGCACAGATTGCTGGACGGGCAGTCCGGGGCCGGCACGATCAGCAAATTCGATGCCAGTCATCTGGCCACGACCTATGCCTGCGAGGTGCCGCATGGGGATGGCAGCGACGGCACCTTCGACGCCAACGCGTATCTCGACAAGAAAGAGCAGCGCAAGGTCGACGATTTTATCCTTTACGGCATGGCGGCGGCCATCCAGGCGGTGCGCGATGCGGGTTGGGAGCCTCAGGACGAGGAGAGCCGGCTGCGCACCGGGGTGATGATTGGCTCGGGCATCGGCGGTCTGAACTCCATTGCCGAGACAGCCTATCTCATTCGCGACAAGGGGCCGCGGCGGGTCTCGCCCTTCTTTATTCCGGGCGCGCTCATCAACCTGATTTCGGGCAATGTCTCGATCCGCTTCGGCTTCAAGGGGCCCAATCACGCGGTGGTCACCGCCTGTTCCACGGGGGCGCATGCGATCGGCGATGCGGCGCGGCTCATCAAATACGGCGATGCGGATGTCATGGTTGCCGGCGGCGCCGAGGCAGCGATTTCCGAGATCGGCATTGCCGGCTTCAATGCCTGCAAAGCGCTCTCCACCAAGCGGAGCGATGACCCCAAGGCCGCGAGCCGGCCCTATGACGCGGATCGCGACGGGTTTGTGATGGGCGAGGGCGCCGGGGTGGTTGTGCTCGAGGAATACGAGCACGCGAAGGCGCGCGGCGCGCGGATCTATGCCGAGGTCTGCGGCTACGGGCTGTCGGGCGATGCCTATCACATCACCGCGCCGAGCGAGGATGGCGAAGGCGGCGAGCGGTCGATGCGCGCGGCGCTCAGGGATGCCGGTCTGGACCCGGCGGATATTGATTACATCAACGCCCATGGCACATCGACCATGGCCGATACGATCGAGCTTGGCGCAGTGGAGCGCATGATGGGTGAGGCGGCCGCGCAGGCGACGATGTCCTCGACCAAATCCGCCACCGGGCACCTTTTGGGCGCGGCGGGCGCCATCGAGGCGATCTTTGCCATTCTGGCGATCCGCGATCAGGTGGCGCCGCCCACGATCAACCTCGATACCCCGGCCGTTGAGACCAAGCTCGATCTGGCGCCGAACGCCAAGCGCGAACGCCGCATCGATTATGCGCTGTCCAACAGCTTCGGCTTCGGGGGCACCAATGCCTCGGTGATCTTCGGGAAGGTGGGGTGATTGCATGTGGCGACACATCGCGTCCAACGCGCTGACGTTTCTGGTCGTTGGCATCTTCCTGTTTGGCGGGGTGCTGCTCTGGGCGCAGAACGAGTATTCTGCGGAAGGGCCGCTTGATCAGGCGATTTGCGTCGAGGTGCCGCGTGGCTCCACCATGAGCCGCGTGTCGGAGAACCTCGCCGAGCGCGGGGCGATCAACAGCGCCATGATGCTGCGCCTTGGCGCGGATTACACCGACAAGACGCAATCCCTCAAGGCTGGCAGCTATCTCGTGCCGGAAGGCGCATCCATGGCCGAGATCGTGGATATCGTCACGCGGGGCGGTGCCTCGACCTGTGGAACGGAGGTCGTCTACCGGATCGGTGTGACCCGTGTGCTGGCCGAGGTGCGCGAGATCGATCCGGCCACGGGCCGCTATATCGAGCGGGCGGAGTTCCAGCCGGGTGTGGATGCAGCACCGGCGCTCTATGAAGAGGTCAAGCAGGCCGATGACACGCGGTTCCGCGTGGCATTGGCGGAAGGTGTGACCAGCTGGCAGGTGATCGAGGAGCTCAAGGCCATCGACATCCTGGCGGGAGAGGTTGACGTGCCGGCGGAGGGGAGCCTTGCGCCGGACAGCTACGAGGTGTCGCGGGGCACCAGCCGCGCGGGGCTTGTGGCGCAGATGCAGGCGGCGCAGGAGCGGATCCTCGCCCAGGCCTGGGCCAATCGGGCCGCCGACCTGCCTCTGGACAGCCCGGAGGAGGCGCTGATCCTTGCGTCCATCGTCGAAAAGGAGACAGGCGGGGCGGAGGAGCGGCCGCAGGTGGCCAGCGTTTTCATCAACCGTTTGAATCGCGGGATGCGGCTTCAGACCGACCCGACGGTGATCTATGGCATCACGCGGGGGCAGGGCGTGCTGGGGCGCGGCATCCGCCAGTCGGAGTTGCGCGCGCAGACGCCCTACAACACCTACGTGATCGAAGGCCTGCCTCCGACGCCGATTGCCAATCCGGGGCGGGCGAGCATCGAGGCGGTGCTGAACCCCGATACGACGCCGTATATCTTCTTTGTGGCCAAGACGCTCGATCCGGCAGATGGGCATAATTTTGCGGTGACGCTTGAGGAGCACAACCGCAACGTGGCGGCCTACCGGCGGCTTGAGGCCGAGCGCGCCAACCAGTGACGCGGGCAGGCCCGCCGGGGGCAGGGCGGGGCCGATGCGTGGCAGGACCGGCAAAGTGAGATCGGGAACGGCGCGTTCGCTCATGCGGCGCGCCGTTTTTGCTGCGGGGTTCGGGTATTCGAACAGGTGGTCAACCAAGTGCCGGCGCGGATGCGGTGGCCTACGGTCACAAAGGGGTGGGGCGCGATTTTTTCGGGAGGCTGGCCACCACGAGCCTGTAAGATGTGGTGATCCGGTCGCGCAGCTCGTCTTCGGGCAGCGTCTCCAGATCGAGCCGCACCCAGGAGGCGTGGAAATATTTCGCACGCGTGGCGCGGCCCATCTCGATCAGGAGCCGCGCATCCTCGACCGAGGGGGTCTTGACCGAGACGCCCGGCTCCGTGGTGCCAAAGCAGGCGAACATCTTGTCTCCGACCTTCCATGAGGCCAGTTTCCCGTCTGCCGGGTCTGCCCATTGCGCGCCGGGCAGCGCGGCGCAGAGCGTATCACAGGTTTCGCGGCTCATGGCGCAAGTGAGCCACGGGGCGGGTGCGAAGGCAAGGGCTGTCCTGACGCGGCGCTTGCTGATCCGGCCGGTTTCAGCGTCCGGGATTGCGGGCGCGCCAGTCGGACAGGCCCTTGCCCGCCTCGTCCACGAACAGGCCCGGAAGGGCCGTGAGGGTCTCGATCCGATCGAGGGCGAAGGTCAGGAAATCGCCGCTGGTTTCGTCCCAGGCGATGCAGGTCCAGACCCGGCCCCAATAGTCGATGTGCAAGGGGCGGATATCATGCAGCGCGCCGTCGATGCTGATCCGCAGTTTCTGGCGTGCGCGGATCGCGCCACGGATCGCCGGCATGTGGGCAAAGCCGCGTGCCGCCTGGGCAAAGGCATCGGTGGCAAATCCGAACGGTGCCGGGCGGGGCCCGGTATCCTCTGGCAGCACCGCTTCGATCTTGGTGGCGAGGCTGCGCGCGGCGGTGGATTGCTCGACGGAGGAGGCTCCCAATGCGGCGAGCGCAAAGTGCAAGGCTTCAAGCTCGTCTTCGGTCAGGTTCAGCGGTGGCAAAGTCACCGCGGCCCGCGCGGTGTAGCCATAGCCCCGCGCGCCTTCCACCGGGATGCCGGAGGCGGCGAGGGTTTCCATGTCTCGATAGATCGTGCGGACCGACACACCGAGGTCCTGCGCCATCGCCTCGGCGGTGTGCAACTGACCGTCTCGGAGCCGTTCCATCAGCGCATAGAGCCTGTCGCGCCGGTTCATGTCTCTTGTCCCGTCGCGCACCCGGTCCGGTGCCGCAGCACGCGGTCACCGTGGGAGGACGCGCGCCGGAGGCCGCAGGGGCGGGCGCCGATTCGCCCGCTGGACAGCCATAGGAAGCGCAGTGGATGCGTCACGCCGGGGATATCTCCTGACAAAAAATCGTCACCTGACAATCTCATGACACACGAGAGGGGGGCAAGCCGTGATTTGGCGCTTTTCGGATTTGCGCCGAGGCGTTAGGTAGGGGCGACCAATGACGCGGGCGGGCTTGCCCGATTTGCAAGGAGTGCTGTCATGCTCAACAATATCGGCCTTCCGGGCCTTCTCCTGATCGCGGTTGTCGTGCTGGTTCTGTTCGGCCGTGGCAAGATCTCGTCCTTGATGGGTGAGGTCGGCAAAGGCATCACCGCCTTCAAAAAAGGCGTCTCTGACGGGCAGCAGGAGCTTGAGGACGAAAAGGCGGCAGAGGCCGCCAAGGACGTCACGCCCGAGGACGAAAAGACCAAGGTGTAAGCGCCAATGTTCGATCTGGGCTGGACCGAGCTTCTGGTCATCGGTGTCGTTGCGTTGATCGTGGTGGGTCCCAAGGACCTCCCGATGCTGTTTCGCAACGTGGGCAAGTTCATGGGCAAGGCCCGTGGCATGGCGCGCGAGTTCAGCCGGGCCATGAACGATGCCGCGGACGAATCCGGCGTGGGAGATGTGGCCAAGACGTTCAAATCCGCCACCAACCCGGTTGGCAAGGCGATGGATGGCGTGAAGGACGCGGCGAAGTCGATGACGGATTTCACGTCTGACCTCGACAAGCCCGCATCCGGCACAAAAGGTGCGGGAAAGCCCAAGACGGGCCCCGAGACAACCAAGCTGTCCGCCGAACGCGAGGAAGCGCGCCGCAAGATCGAGGCCAGCGCAGCCCGCGCCGCCGCCGAGCGCAAGGCCCGCGAGGCCGAGGAAGCCATGGCCAAGGCACGGGAGCTTGAAGCGAAGGCGCAGGCACCCGCGGACAGCGCCCCTGCGCAGCCAGCCACCGACAAGAGTTGAAGCACGCCCGCCACCGGGGCTGACGCCGGATCGGCGCAAGGCTTCGGGCGGGCACATGACACAGTCCGGGACAGCGGCGCGCCCTGCGCCGTTTCGGCTGTAAGGGAACCGATCTGATGAGCGCCACACAGGACGACATCGAAGACAGCGCAGCGCCGTTGATCGAGCATCTGACGGAATTGCGCTCGCGGCTCATCCGCTGCGTTGTGTATTTTCTGATCGGCATGGTGATCTGCTTCACCGTTGCAACACCGATCTTCAACTTTCTGACCGATCCGCTCTGCACGGTTCTTTCGGCGCGGGGGCAGGATTGCGACCTGATCTTCATCTCGCCGCAGGAAGGCTTCTTTGTTGCGATCAAGGTCTCGCTGCTGGGCGGGTTCATCCTCGCCTTTCCCTTTATTGCCAACCAGATGTGGCGGTTTGTTGCGCCGGGGCTCTACAAGTCCGAAAAGGGCGCGTTCCTGCCGTTCCTGATCGCATCGCCCTTCATGTTCTTTCTGGGCGCGTCTTTTGCGTTTTACGTGGTCACGCCGCTGGCCTATGATTTCTTCCTCGGGTTCCAGCAATTTGGCGCCGAGGGTGAAGCCGTGGTCGGCGAAGAGGTGAGCCAGGGCCTGTCGGTCGTGTTCCAGGGCTCCGCGCAGGAGTATCTCAACCTCACGATCAAGTTCATCGTGGCCTTTGGCCTGTGTTTCCAGCTTCCGGTGCTGCTCACGCTGATGGGCAAGGCCGGGCTGGTGTCGTCAGACGGTCTCGGTGCGGTGCGCAAATACGCGGTGGTGGCGATCCTCGTGCTGGCGGCCTTGGTGACGCCGCCCGACGTGATCACGCAGGTGATCCTTTTCCTCGTCGTTTACGGTCTTTACGAAATTTCCATCTTCCTCGTGCGAAGAGTAGAGAAGAAACGTGAGGTGGAGCTGCGCGCGCAGGGTCTTTGGTTCGAAGAAGAGCCCGACATGGATGACGACCCGCTGATGGATGAATTCGACCGCGACGCAGAGAGCGACGGGCAAGACGGGGAGAAACGATGACGGGCCCGGAGCGTGCTTTGATCAGGGAAATGGCGCAGAACGATCACCTCAAGCGCATCGCCGATGCGTTGGACCGGATCGCGCCCCCGCCCGTGACGGGCACGGAATTTGCCGATGTGGAGGCGTTTGTCTGGCATGTCTCACCGGATCGGCTGGAGCCAGTCGACAAGATCAGCCGCGTTGATCTTGCCTTGCTGGTGGGCATTGAACGGTCGCGCGACACCCTTCTGGCCAATACCCGGCAATTCGCCAAGAAGCTGCCGGCCAACAATGCGCTGATCTGGGGCGCGCGGGGGATGGGAAAATCCTCTATCGTCAAGGCGGTCCATGCCACGATCCGCGAGGAAGGCCACGATCTCAAGCTGGTCGAATTGCAGCGTGAGGACCTTCCCTCGATCACACGCCTGCTGGCGGTTCTGCGCGCGCGTGAGGAGCGGTTCCTGCTCTTCTGTGACGACCTGAGCTTTTCGCCCGATGACCAGAGCTACAAGTCGCTCAAGGCGGTTCTGGATGGCGGGGTCGAGGGACGCCCGGAAAACGTGCTGTTCTATGCCACGTCGAACCGGCGCCACCTGATGCCGCGCGACATGATCGAGAATGAGCGCAGTTCGGCGATCAATCCCGGTGAGGCGGTCGAGGAAAAGGTGTCGCTGTCGGATCGGTTCGGTCTTTGGCTGGGTTTCCATCCGTGCTCGCAGGATGATTACCTCGCAATGGTGCGTGGCTATTGCGCGGCTTATGACGTCCCGATCGATGATGAGACGCTCTATGCAGAGGCCATCGAGTGGCAGGCGACCCGCGGCGGGCGCTCTGGTCGGGTGGCGTGGCAGTATTTCATGGACCTCGCCGGGCGCAAGGGTGTGCCGCTGGACTGATCCTGTGGCCGTTGTGCTTGCGCATGGAGGGGCCCGGCCAGCCCGGTGTGAGCCGTGTTTGACGGGCGCGTTGGACGGGTGGCGTGGCCGTATTTCATGGACCTCGCCGGGCACAAGGGTGTGCCGCTGGACTGATCCTGTGGCCGTTGTGCTTGCGCATGGAGGGGCCCGGCCAGCCCGGTGTGAGCCGTGTTTGACGGGCGCTCTGGTTGGGTGGCATGGCAGTATTTCATGGACCTCGCCGGGCGCAAGGGTGTGCCGCTGGACTGATCCTGTGGCCGTTGTGCTTGCGCATGGCGGGCCTGTCAGCCCGGTGTGA